>NZ_BAIZ01000001.1 GCF_000613445.1 Hoylesella shahii DSM 15611 = JCM 12083 | reverse complement strand
GTAATTATCGGATTGGATGTGTCTTTTTGTTATTTTCTGTTAGGTTTTACTTTCTTTTCTGGCTTACGATAGATTGAAATAAAGGAAAAGACTCCCGAAAAAATGATTGGTTCGGGAGTCTTTAATTAGGAAATTAATGCCAAAAGAAGGGATAGAAATATGATGATGATGGTGTCGCGGTCTACATTTTCTTGGTTTCTGTAACTGTACGACGACTTGTTTATTCCATTCTTTAAGAGTTAGTTGTTAACTACAATTTGAGGCTTTTGTATCTGGCGTGTAGAGGCCAGACGGTTATTTGCTTTGTAGAGGATTCCAACCTTGGGCAGTAATCTCAAATTCTGTCCCATCACGAGCAACGAGTTGTTTGCCAAACTCGGGTTTCGTTACGTGCCCAATGAGCTTCACGCCTTCCATTTTTTCAATTTTAGAGTGGTCGCCAATGGGGACAGTGAACAGCAACTCATAGTCTTCACCACCATTCATAGCACATGTTGTTACGTTCATGTTCATCTCTTCTGCCATCACAGCTGTTTGATAATCAATGGGAATATTCTTTTCGAACACTCTACAGCCACAGTTGCTTTGTTCGCAGATGTGTAACAGCTCACTACTTAGTCCATCAGAGATGTCCATCATAGCCGTAGGTTTGATGTTTGCATCGCGTAAACGCTTAATGATGTCGCCTCGGGCCTCGGGCCTTAATTGTCTTTGCAAGAGATATTCTTTGCCTGCGAAGTCGGGTTGAAAAGCTTTAAGGTGTTGCAATGCTAGTTGGTCGTTTTTCTTTCTAGCTTCATCCACTTGTTGATAATACACGGTTTTCTCCCTTTCGAGTAGTTGCAATCCCATGTAAGCAGCACCCAAATCACCCGAGACACAAATCAAATCGGTGTCTTTTGCTCCGTTGCGATATACGATTTCGTTTCTTGGCGCTTCGCCAATGCATGTTATGCTTACAGCTAATCCAGTGTAAGAGGAGGTGGTGTCACCACCCACAATATCAACATTCCATTGCTTGCAAGCAGCTTGCAGACCGGCATAAAATTCTTCGAGGTCTTCCACCTTAAAGCGTTTGCTTAGCGCCAAGCTTACAACGAGCTGCCGTGGAGTTCCGTTCATGGCAAAAATGTCGCTTATATTTACCTGTGCCGACTTAAAACCAAGGTGGTAGAGGTCGATGTATGTGAGGTCGAAATGCACGCCTTCCATCAGCATATCGGTGGTTACAAGCACCTCGGTGTCGGGGTAATGCAGCACGGCGCAATCATCGCCCACGCCATAAAGGGTTGCGCTGTTGGTGGTTTTGATGTTTTGTGTTAGGCGCTTTATCAGTCCAAATTCGCCAAGCGAGGATATTTCTGTCATCGTCTGTTACTTATTTCGTGTGGTCAAGGCCTGGCCTTTATCTGTTTATACAAAGTGTCTGCGTTGCAATGTAGCTTATTTGTATGGCAAACACGTTGTAAATATGTTTCCTGAACGAGTGGTGGGGCGACGAGTCTTTTTACAGAAACTTGTATTAAATAGACTTTGTCGCCCTGTTAATCAATGATATGATGTCAAAAGAGTGTGTATTAGCTACGCTTGATAATTTCTCTCATTATCTCTGTCATAAGCGGTTGTGCTTTGTTGGCAGCCACTTGCACCTCTTCATGACTCACTTCTACTGGTTGGTCTTCCAGTCCTAGGTCGGTAATGATACTCATACCAAATACCTTAATGCCACAGTGGCGTGCCACTATAACCTCTGGCACGGTGCTCATACCAACGGCGTCGCCACCGAGGCGGTGATACATTTTATATTCGGCAGGTGTTTCGAAGGTAGGGCCAGATACGCTACATAAACACCATGAACCACTCTAATGCCTTTTTCCTTAGCAATTTGGTCGGCTAGGTCGCGCAATTGTTTGTCGTATGCCTCGTGCATGTCGGGGAAACGCGGACCTGTGGGGAAGTTCTTTCCACGCAAAGGATGTTCGGGGAAGAAGTTAATGTGGTCGTCGATAATCATTAAATCGCCAATAACAAAGCTGGGATTCATACCTCCCGAGGCGTTAGATACGAAGAGTGTTTCAATGCCAAGCTCGTACATCACTCGCTCGGGGAAGGTTACTTCCTTCATGTCATAGCCTTCATAGTAATGAAAACGACCTTCCATGGCCATGATATCTTTACCGCCAAGCTTGCCAAAAATTAGTTTTCCTGCATGGCCTTCAACGGTAGACACAGGGAAGTTGGGTATCTCGTTGTACGGGAATTCGTACTTGTCAGTTATTTCTGAAGCTAATTGACCCAGCCCCGTTCCTAGTATTATTGCTGTTTTGGGACTTGTTGTCATCCTTTGTTTTAACCAGGATGCTGTTTCTTGAATTTTTTCGTACATAGTTTATTATTTTATTATTAAAATCTTCTTCCTGTCCCAGCATAAATTGGATGCGAACGGGAAGGGCGTACATACTTTCTTTCACCTCGTCGTTAAGGCCTTCAACGAATTTTATTCGGGCCACGTCCTTCTCTGTTGTGATGATTACCTTAGGCGAAGGCAGTTCGGCAAACTTTCTGTTGATGGTGCGAATGTCTTTTTTTGAAAAGTTATGATGGTCGGAAAAGCTAAGATACGACAGGGTATAATTGTACACCGACAAATCGTTTTGCATTTGTTTAGGCGATGCAATGCCTGTGAGCAATAAGACGTTGCATCTGTCGGGTAAGCTATTTATCGGCATCGACTCGGTGCCGTACACCTGCTTCAGGTTGTCGTAGATAAGTGTTGTGAAGTAAAGCGACTGGTAGGGATAGAGGTCGAGTGCTTCATCAATACCCTGTATTCCATTGGGCGCAAGTCTTTTGGACACTTAGTAATAATCACTATATCTGCTCTCGACTTGCCTTCTTTGGGTTCGCGCAGGCATCCAGCAGGCAAAAGTTTGTCGTAGATGATAAGTCGGTGATAGTCTACAAGAAGAATGTTCACCCCAGGCTTTACATATCTGTGTTGGTAAGCATCGTCTAATAGAATTACATCTACGTCTTTTGTTTGCTCGTCGTGCGTTAACCTGTCTATCCCCTCTGTTCTTTTTTTGTCTACAGCCACGTAAAGTTCAGGGAACTTTTGTTTCATTTGATATGGTTCATCGCCTATTTCCCGCATGGTCGTGTCGTCGTTGGCCAGCACATAGCCTTTGCTTTTGCGCTTATAACCTCTTGACAGCACGGCAACCTTCATTTTGTCTTTGAGCAACGACACGAGATATTCCACATGCGGTGTCTTTCCTGAGCCCCCAACAGTGATGTTTCCCACCGAAATAACGGGTATGTCGAATGCCCTAGATTTAAGTATGCCAAGCTTGAACAGCAGGTTACGAAATCCTACGCCGAGCCCATAGAGCCAGCTAAGCGGTGTGAGCCATTCGTGGATTTTAATAAAATCGCCTTCTGTCCTCATGTTTTTTATTATCTGATGTTTAGATCCATTGGCAGGCGAGCTTGTATTGCTTCGCGCTGATTGATGTTTCGAATGAGCATAAATGGTTCGTAGGCAGCACCAAGGGCAAGACGGAGTTGGTCGTCGAGCGTGCCACGGGGTACGATATTATTGAATATTTGGTCTTGCCATTTTTCTGTAGTTGGATATTCTTCTACTGCATAGTTTTTTACTTTAGCTAGTTGTGCAGCTTTTTCTACAGCTTCTTTAATACCACCAAGTTGGTCTATCAATTTTATCTTTAGCGCATCTGTGCCTAGCCATACACGTCCTTGAGCTATTTTGTCGATGTTTTCAACCGACATTTTTCGGCCTTGCGATACGCGATTAAGGAAAGTGGCATAGCCACGATTAACATAACCCTGTAGCATGGCCATTTCTGCGGCGTTAAAGGGACGCGCTGCGATGTTGCCAAAGGCACTGTTAGCATTGGTTTTTACTTCGTCGAACTTCACGCCAAGCTTCTCGGTTACCAGTCCGCTAAGGTCGGGGAATACACCAAAGATGCCAATGCTGCCAGTAAGGGTGTTGGGTTGGGCCACAATCCAGTTAGCACCACAGCTCATATAATAGCCACCCGAAGCTGCATAATCACCCATCGACACAACAACAGGTTTCTTTTTACGTAGTTCTGTCACTTGATGCCAAATTTGGTCGGATGCATAGGCATCGCCTCCTGGCGAGTTTATACGCAGAACCACGGCCTTAATGTCATCGTCGTTCTTAAGGTCTTCCAGATTTCTGCAAATGTTTTTGGATACGATGTTAGTGCTATTGTTAAGCATACCGCCTGGTGCCATCTGTACGATTTCGCCTTCAGCGTAGTAAATAGCAATAATTCCATCATCACTATTAACATCTTCCACAACATTACACATGGCCGAAATACCCACTTGGTTGATGCTCTCATCGGCATCGATGCCCAGAAGTTTTTTAACCTCGCCTTTCACTTGGTCGGCATAGAGTAGCTTGTCTATCAAGCGTTTCTTGATAAGACTCTGTGGCGTGGCAAACAATTGGTATTCATCGGCATAGGTGTTAAGTGTGGGGATGCTAATCTTTCTGCTTTCCGAAACGGCTTTACAAACGTTTGCCCATAGTCCGTTGAGATACAACGACACTTGCAATCGGTTGGCATCGCTCATTTTTGTTTCGGTATATGTTTCTGTTGCACTTTTGAAAGTGCCCACTTTTGCCACCTGATATTTTACACCAAATTTGGCTGCAAGGTCTTTAATATAATAGGGTTGGGATGCAAGTCCATGCCAATCTACTTGTCCTTCAGGGTTAAGATAGATGTGGTTGGCTACTGATGCCACGTAATAACTACCTTGCGAGTAGGTGTCACCATAGGCTACAATCCATTTTCCGCTCTTTTTAAAGTCGGCTAAGGCGTTGCGAATTTCTTGGAGTGTAGAGAAACCAGCACCCAACGGACCGGCTTCGATGTAAATACCTTTTATCTCATCATTATTTTTAGCTTTCTTTATGGCCATCAATATGTCGTTAAGTCCACTGTTCTCAACGGCATCGCCAGACAAGAAACCTAGGTAATCGGTGCTCGCTTTCTCGTTAATGACGCCAGATAGGTTGATGGTTAATACAGAATTGTCTTTCAATTTGGTCTCCGTATCAGACGCTGCAATCATTCCAATGATGCTCATCATCATAAAGCCGAAACAAATGGCACTGAATAAAAACATTCCGAGAACGGTTGCCAATACGTTTTTAAAAAAATCTTTCATATAGCAATGATATAATAGGTTATGTTTAAAATGCCTTAGGGCAAGGCTAAGTTGTGATTACACTGGCGTTCCACAGTGGCAGTGTTGCTCAGTGTTAGCAATGCTTAGGCACGTTTTCATGCAAAGTTATTGATTTTACATTGAAAGGCATCATGTTTTTAGTGTTTTTTAATGTGTGTGCATTAAATTCTTGTGTTAGTTGGGGTTAATGCTTGTGCTCATTGGCTATGATTTTTTACAAACGTCATGAAAAAATGCTGCTGAAATGTGATTGTTTATGAACAATATGTATGGCTAAGGCGCAATAATTGCATGCTTTTGTTGTATGTGTATTGTTGCCCTTATATAAGATGAACTGATTAACCCGCAATCGGTCATTAGTTCACAAAGTTTCCAGAATACTTGTTTTTGTGTTGTTTCCTAACATCTTTTATATTCTTGCCGGCATCTTGTCTGTCTTTGAACCTTGACGTAGCCCGCTACGCGTGCGTTACAAGACAGGCAATCTACTCGACAATAACACAAAATCTGTTTAGGCTCTATTGTCCGATTTGGGGTACAAAGTGATTTGTACATTTAATTTGCTTCTTCTCTACCAGAACGTTTCTTCTTTAAATGTAAAAGATTTCTACTGAATTTTAACATTGTGAGTGCCGTCTCCGTAAAAAATCTGGCCATAGGGTGAATTTATGCCCGTATTTTTTAAGTTTGTAACAGCTTGATTTCTTGCAGATTATGGTGTTTTTGGCTGGAATACATACTTTAAAGGGTTGTTACTAGGATATTTATACGGTTTATACGTTAGTCAAATACTCATCTGGCTGTTTTATATTTCTTTTATGCTATTTGCCGTTAAATTGCTTATTTGAGCCATTATATATAGGATTTGGAACATAAATTATAGGTAAAATTGTGTAATTTGCAGCATATTGAAGTGCGTTTTGCTGCAAATAGCAGTGCGTTTTGCTGCAAAACGCAGTGTGTTTAGGTGCAAAACGCAAGGTGTTTTGATACAAATTAGGCAGAAATTTTCTGCATATGTTGCGTATGCGGGGTTGATTTTTTCGTCTTTTTTATGCTGTTGAGGGTGCAAATGGAGAGTTGTTTTTCTAGAAATAGAATTGCAATGTTATATGAGATTGCAAAAAATGGTGCAGTTTATTTTTAGAAACGCCTTTAGAAACATGCTCTTTGATACTTTTTTCTCGGTTTTTGGGCGTGTTTTTGTCTAGTAGAAGGGGTTGAGAAGAGTGTGTTTTGTAAATAATATTTACTAAATTAACAGAATGAAGATAACGAAAAGGTAAAATAACAAGTGTGTAGACTAGCTAAACACTTGGGGATTGACAACATGAGGAGGAATGGAGTTGCGGTAAACAAGCGGTCAAGCGCAAATTGTTGAGAGATAAAGGATGCGATAAGGGAAGGGGTTATTGTCAATGTTATCTAGCATTTTAGTTAGGTACAAGCATTAACAATTCTACCAAAGCATGGCGTTTCCCTGCTTTAGTGTAAAAAGATTTAGCATAGAAACATTGAAACTTGCTGATGAGGGTATGCAAACAGTTTGTTGTAGGTGTGTTTGCATAACCCTCTTATCAGCTTGAAGACGTAATGCTTTGTAAGTGTTAGCTATTTTCTTTTTGTGTTTACGTTGTTGCTAGCGTTCAAATAATAAACCGTGTTGTTATCGTTCCAGTCGGTACGTTCAACGCTTACTTTGTTTTTGGATATAACCAATGTTTGTGTATTGCTATAGGCGATGGGTTGCCAGCCAGAAAATTTGTCGGGTTTGGCCACCAATTCATTAGAAACAGGCATTATGGTGTATGTTCCGTTCGGAAGTTCTGAGAGGATGATGTTGTTAAATCTTAGGTCTTTGGTGACAAACATACTGGTCCACTGCAAAGCAGGGTCTTTAAATTCAATCACTTTCATCAATTTTCCTTTCTTGTTGTATACGGCAAGTCCCACTTTTCCAGTGAAGAGTCCTAGTTCGCCATTGCTCTCATTGTATGTACCGATGTTTGAGAGACAAGCTTGGATGGGAGCGTTTTTGGGCACTTCGTTTTGCAAAAATTTAAAAGGTTCAACGGTCTCGGCCTCTAGTTCCCTTATAATCTTAAACTGTTGATGGTTGCCAGTCTTGGGGTGAGCCAGCACAGCTTCCATTTCTAGGGCGAAATAGTCTGTTCCAAACACGTCGTCATCGAGTGGTGTATAGATGGTAAAGAGGTCGAACCATCCATCGTTTTCGCCTGCCCATCCCCAGTTAACATGGATGTATCCCTGTTTGTCAATACCATCAAGCAAGAATGAATGGCTGCTTTCGCCAATCAGTACGGGGTAGCCATTTTCCAATTCGTCTACTACCATGTCGTAGAACATACCTTTGGGCATGTATTCTTTGTAGATGTGCTTAACCGAATAATCAAATTTCTTTCGCAATGCGTCAAGAGCCCATTGCATGTTCGACATGCTTCCAATGCTAGAATAGTTCATGTTTACAGCTTTTCCCACATCGCTTAGCAGCACACCAACAGCATCTTTGCCGTCATCGTCCATTTGTGTGCTGTTGTCTTTAATCTTACCCCATAGATATTCGTTGCTCTTTTGGGCCTTTGTTCCAGTGGTGCTAACAAATTCGGCTGGTCTTTTAACTGGCCATTTGTTGTGATACATCATTTGCGAGAGCGCTGTTGCCACGCATCC
The DNA here is from genome assembly GCF_000613445.1 of Hoylesella shahii DSM 15611 = JCM 12083. Taxonomy (GTDB): domain Bacteria; phylum Bacteroidota; class Bacteroidia; order Bacteroidales; family Bacteroidaceae; genus Prevotella; species Prevotella shahii. The sequence continues at coordinate 188,719 of NZ_BAIZ01000001.1, read as the reverse complement.
AGTGGGCATATTTGTGTTTTTCACTTTAGGGGTATGCGTTTTGAAAGGCATTTCTTGGTTCCATGTGCAGGATAATAGCGGACTAATTTCTTTCTTTACACTCAACGTAGCTTTAGGAAAGCCCAGTCTATTGCAACGATATGCCTTCACCATTAGTTCGTAGTGTCGAAGCAGCGAATAGAAGTAGTCGGGCAGACGTGTTTCGTTGGGGGTGAACTTGCTACCATATCCAATTATAGCAGGCAAGTCGCTTTCTCCTGAAACGATTACAAAGCCCTTATGCCCAGTATTGGTGAAGATGTAAAATGTTGGGTCTCCCTCTGGTTTTAAGGTGCTCCTGTTTATTAGTTCGGGCTTTGCAAAATACTTTCTTGCAACGTCGAACGCATCCTGTTGGCTCACCTGAGTGGCTTTTGTGGTAGCTGTCAGGGCCAAAAACGTAAAGAGGCAATACGCCTTACGAATGTTAATATTTTTCATGTTGCTTGGTACAAAAAAGTTATTATCAAGGTTTTATACCCCTAAATGGTGTTCATGGTTTGCAGGGTCTGTGCTTTGCGTATTCCATGGGGTGTTTACCTTTAGCTATATTAGGTGTTGCAAAGATATGTAAAAATATTTATCATGCAAAGAAAAAGACAAAAATATTGTTATGTTTCTTTTTTGTTTTTGTTTTGTGTTTCTAAAGTGTTAGTTTTTTCGTCGTTATTGTGACATAATCCAGTGCTGCTCTTCAGACGGTTATAATAATTGTAAGTATTATAGGTTTTTGTTCTTTCATTTTGAAAGAGGGAGTGAGGCTTGAAAAGGTATGCAATAGAAGGGCTGATAGTGTATAAATAAAACCGTTCCTTCTCATTATGAGAAGGAACGGTTGTGTTGGTGGGGTGGCTAGTCGGGTTCGAACCGACGACATCCAGAACCACAATCTGACGCTCTAACCAACTGAACTATAGCCACCATTTGTGACTTCTTTTCTGAAATCGTTTGCAAAGGTATAACATTAATTTGGATATACCAAATGTTAGGTTCGTTTTTTTTCGTTTTTGCCCAATTTTTATTGGGCACACAGGCAGTTTACTACTTGAATTTTGCGAAAGGATGGCTGGAAAGCGCGCATTAATCTACCCTTTGGTGCCGAAATATAGGCAAATCATACCTAAGAGCACAAGGGCCAAATCAAGTGCTTTGTGTTTGAGATTTTTTTCTTGAAAGATGAATGCGCCAAACAAAAATGACACTAGCACGCTACCTCGTCGCACCATAGAGACAATGGAAATCATGGCTTCGGGTTTGCTTAGGGCATAGAAGTAAGCAAAGTCGGCTGCACATAGAAACACGCTTATCATCACGATAGTCCATCGCCATTGAAAGGGTTGGGTGGTATTGCGCTTTGGAAACCATAACACGATCGTAACTATGGCCATCAATAAGCACTGGTATAAGTTGTACCAACTTTGCACAGCCATCTTGTCTTGTCCTAATCCGCCTTGTTCAACAGGTGCCATAAGATACTTGTCGTATAGTCCGCTGCATGCCCCTAGCAGTGCAGCCAGTGCTATGGCATATATCCATTTGTTGTGTTTAAAGTCGATACCTTCTTTCTTTCCGCTTCTACTTAAAAGGAAAAACGAGCAGATGGCTAATGCTACGCCCAACCACTGTAAGACGTTGAGCTGTTCGCCATAAACAAGCATGGCGCCAATAAGTACCAATACGGGGCGTGTGGCGTTTATGGGGCCAACGATTGTTAACGGGAGATGCTTCATTCCTATATATCCAAATATCCAAGAGGATAGCACAAGCATACTTTTGAGTAAAATATACCCCTGGGTTGACAGTGTGGTGGGGGGAACATAGAATATACTGGTGGGAGAAAGCCAGCCCAAATAGCTGCTAAGAATGAAGGGAGCGAAAATGAGAGTCGATATAAAGGTGTTGAGAAACAATACGGGGAGTACGGCGTTTTCTTTTAGCGAGAGCTTTTTAAAAACATCGTAGAAGCTAGAAGTGTGGCTGAGAGAAAAGCTAAGACTAACCAAAGCATGTGGAATTGTTGTGTTATGAGGAAATTGCTGCGTTTTTTGAGTATATTGCTTTTTAAGTCTTGAGGTTATTTAGCAAATAAGTTTAAGCTTTTACTAGCTTTCCAATTCACGAGTAAGCAAGTTCGTAAATACAATAACTCATAGACAGCAATGTTAACGAACTCACGAGCTACAATTTATATTGTACGTCTTCGAGAAACAGAGCATGGCCAGGAACTGATTCGCCTGCTTGTTGACGCGACTTAGAATGAAGAATTTCAACAAACTGGGATATACTAATTTTATGCCATCCCACGTCTAACAGTGTGCCAACAATGGCACGAACCATGTTGCGAAGAAATCTATTGGCCGAGATACGGAAATACCATTTAGTGTCGGATAGTTTAATCCAGTTGGCTTCGTACACGTCACAAAAGGTGGTTTTTGCATCCGAGTGACTTTTGCAAAAGGCTCCAAAGTCTTTGTGCGATAGCAATAATTGGGCTGCCTCGTTCATTAAATGGAAGTCGGGTGCTTGGTGTAGGGCATACGAATAGGCTCTGCAAAAGGGGTCGCGATCAAGATGTATGTAATAATGATAAGTGCGTTTGGTGGCACTGAAGCGTGCATGCATGTCGGCATCTACAGGTTCTATCCTTGCAACAGTGATGTCGAATGGCAACACCCGATTGAGTTTGTAGGCCAGTTGGATGGTGTCAATAAGTTGTTCGTCGTCGAAATGCGCAACCATCGTGCGTGCATGAACACCAGTATCTGTGCGACCAGCCCCAACAAGTTCTATAGGATGGCGTAGCAAGAGCGACATGGCACGCTGCATTTCGGCCTGAACAGAGGTGGCGTTAGGTTGTATTTGCCAGCCGTGATAGGCAGTTCCATCGTACGAAAAATATATGAAGTATCTTTGTTTCATCCATACAAAGGTACAAAAAAAGTGGTTATAGCTGTCTAATTTGCTGCCTAATTCTTAGCCACTTGCGTATATATAAGCCTAAGATATAGAGAAATGCGATAAGCACATAAGCCAAATAGGTTTGAATGAGATTGATTTGCGGGCCGTCGATTGCGGAATGGGGTAGTGATGATATGTATTCCACCAACTTTTGCACTGTTGTTGCCAGCCATTGCATAGCGTAGGTTAGCAAGTTGCAAATAAAAGGGGCGCCTTGAACAAAGAACGAGGCTAGCGTGGCATATAGTAAAAGTGTTATTAGCGGAAGAATAAGCAGATTGGATAATAGGAAATAGCACGAAAAGCGTCCAAAATAATAGGCTATGAGTGGCATTGTACCCACCTGTGCTGCCACTGAAACGCAGGTAAGATTCCAAATAGGACGTAGGAAATAGGCCCAACGTGAGCTGCCTTTGTAGAGTGAACACAAGGGTGGATATAGCACAATGATGGATAAGACAGCTAGAAACGACAGTTGGAAACTTACATCCCACAGTGATGAAGGGTTGGCTATCAGCATTACTATGCAAGCAAACGCAAGTGTATTGGCCGAAAGACGGTCGCGATGTAGCAGCGAAACAAAGGCATAGAGTGTGAGCATTAGAGCTGAGCGGACAGCACCTGGGGGAAGGGCAACAAGGAAAACATAGGCCCAAAGGGTGGCTACTATAACGGTTTGGGCGATGAACTCTGCCCAATCTCGGCGCACAAAGCGATATAAAAGAGTGGAAAAGACGAAAGAAAGCACGCTGTAGATGATGCCGAGGTGCAATCCCGATAGGGCCAAAACGTGCGAAACGCCTGCTTTGCTGTACGCCTCGCGTTGGGTGTAGGTAAGGTTCGATTTATCGCCTAGTGCAATAGAGGCCACTAAAGCCTGGTTGTCGGTGGTAAGTTTTTGTTGCCAAGCTTGATTTAGCAGGTTTTTTCGGGCTTGTAAAAGTTGCAAACGCAATTTTGTTATCGTGGGTATGCGGTTTATTTCGGTGTTAGATAATTGCGAGTCTTGCCAGTCGGTATAGTAAATAAAGGTTGTTGCTTGGATTTGATGTGCCTGCATCCAACGCGCGAAGTTGAATTTTGAAGAAGAGAAAAGCTCAAAGTCGTTATTTAGAACCGATTGAACCTCGATTGCCGAACCTATTGTTAGTGTCTTCCAGCGTTGAGTTATCGAGTCTTTAAGTATTGAGGCGCGCACCAGAAAAGGTGCTTGTGTATTGTTTGTTTCGGCAATATCTATTACTAGGAGGTTACATTTCAGCACCTTTCCATGTTGCACGGGGGTGTCGGTAACGATAGCTTTGTAAGTGATGTTTTGGTTGGTGGGGCACAATTGGCTGTCTGTTTTTTGTATTGCCATGAGCCATGCGCCTAAAAATGTTGTGGCAGTGAGGATGGAAATGCTAGAGAAATTCGCATGGCGAATGGCAATGACGGCCACGGCAGTTGTGCCTAAGAGCAATGTAACGCTGTTATTGGGATTGGATAAAAAAGGAATGGCGTCGGCCAACATTATCCCTAAGATGAGCATCAAAGCGATGCGCACCAGCGGATAGAGTTGGATGACGCCATTGGGACGTGTCATGTCACGTCTGTTTTACATTGTATAGGAGAAGCTACAGAAATAAATTCGCGCAATTGCAGATAACCGTGCTTGCTGTCTCGGGCCGAGCCATCGTCGAAGCGTGGGTAGATAAACAGTTTAGAACTGATAAACTTGTTGAACTGGAAGGTGAAAGTATTTTCCCATTCCACTTCAGCCCTGCGGTAAGTGGTGTATCCATAGAGGCGTGTTTGCCAACTAATGGGCTCGGCTATCTTCCACATTAGGTCTACAGTAAATTCAGAACCTAGGTCGTGAAGGGTATGTTTGTTTGCATCCAAGCCATAACGAGGCGATAAAGCGAGCCTGTTAACGTAGCGGAAGTTATAGGCAATTGGTGCGAGGTGTATCGAACCCTTGAGTTTTCCTTTAAACCAATCTACGTTATAGTCCATACCGAGCGAGAGGTTTGAGTTGAAAGGCGACATGAAATCAGACGATACCATGCTGCTATTGTTTTTATAACCGCGCAAGAATTGTGTGTAAGCCACCAACTGCAAGGTGTAGTACCATCGCTTTGAGGCTTGAAGACCTAACTTACTGGTGTATCTGATAAGGTCTTCAGACGATTTAAGACTGTGTAATGAGTCGCTGGGTGTAGTGATGAAGCCAAGTTTTAGTTCTAGCTTATTGTCAAATTTCACCTTTTGTTTGTTGTTATAGTTCAGCTGAATGGTTACAGCTCCCACCATTGAATAGTTGCTTTCACCACCCTTATACCAGTTTCCTGAAACGTAGTTTTGCAGAAATTGCAGGTAGTAGTCGCCTTTAAAGGTCCAAAAATTGGGCTTTGTAATCACCACTTTGATAGGTCCACTTTCGGGATCAACTGGTACTTGTGTAGCTTTTTCGGCCAAACCAGCATTCGACTTGATAACCACTGGTGTGGTTTTTGCTTCAGGTGCGATGGTCTGCAGTTCTGTTTCCCGGTTCAAAACCAGTTCGGGTCTTTTTAGATAAACACCCAAAAGTGCCGTATCTGTAAACTTAGGGCCAAGATAATTAGTTCCTTGCGTTTGCAATTGGTTATCGGGGGCATTGCTAGGCAGGTCGAATATGCCTTTGGCGATGCCTCCGTAGAACGTTAGTGGCGAGAAAAGCCTAAAACTTTGATAGGGTAGAACGGTCTCTACAAAATCGGTAGACAGGGCGCTAACATCGTTTTGCTGGTACACCTTATTATATAGAAGGCTGAGTGAGTCTTCATAATTTCTTAGCACAGCATAGCTGTTGCTGGCTTTTTCGTTACGTGCAGCGTTGTGTGCTTGTTGCGCATGCAGCGTAACAACACCAAGAGTTGATAATACAAGGATAGTTAATACGTGTCTCATTACAACTATTTTATGTGCAAAGGTAGTTATTTTTCTACGTTTTGCATTTTGTTTTACATCTTTTTTTGTTGTTATTTGTTTAGTTCTTGTTTGTTGCGAGCAGCTTTAGTGGCAAGTCTTGCATTGGTCAATGCCTTTATTCACCTTTTCCTTCTAATAGGTCGGGGCGAAGCTGTTTGGTTCTTTCCAAGGCTTTTTCCATCTCCCAAGCCTTTATTTTGGCTTCGTTACCACTAAGCAATATGGGAGGAACTTCCCAGCCTTTGTAGTTTGCGGGGCGCGTGTAGATAGGAGCTGAAAGAAGATCGTCTTGGAAACAATCCGAAAAAGCACTTTGTTCGTCACTAATAACGCCAGGGATGAGCCTAACAATGGCATCTGCCATCACGCAGCAGCCAACTCTCCCCCAGTGAGTACATAGTCGCCTACAGATATTTCGCGTGTGATAAGGTGATCGCGAACACGTTGGTCAACCCCTTTATAGTGTCCGCAAAGGATGATAATGTTGCCTTTGAGCGACAATTCGTTGGCTACGTGTTGGTCGAACTGTTGTCCGTCGGGCGATGTGAATATCACTTCGTCGTAGTGTCGTTGTGCTTTTAGTGCCGAAATACATCGGTCAATGGGTTCGCATTGCATCACCATGCCAGCAAATCCCCCATAGGGATAGTCGTCTACGCGCCTCCATTTGTCGGTAGAATAGTCGCGAAGATTATGCAAATGTATTTCTGCGAGATTCTTTTTTTGCGCTCTCGCCAAGATAGATTCGTTTACGAAGCCCTCTATCATCTCGGGCAACACGGTGATAATATCTATTCTCACAGTTGGAAATCTTTTCGTTTGTTATTCTTTATTGTTTGTCTTCGTTAGCTGTTTTGCCTTCTGTGGCAGAATGTGGGTTAGCTTTGCGCTTCTTTCTTTTGCGCATCTGCCACCAAATTATACCAACAATTGCAGCCACACCCAGGACACCAATAACAACCATTTGTATTTGACTGTTATACTCTTCAATCTTGGTGTAGAGCTCATCTTTGGGTACGAACGAGTGTAGATACCATCCCAAGGCAGCCAAAACAGTGTTCCAAGCACCTGCACCGATGGTGGTATATAGGATGAATTTCCAGAATTTCATCTTTGAAAGACCAGCAGGGATGGAAATAATCTGTCGTATGCCAGGTAGGAGTCGGCCTGTGAGTGTGGCGATAACACCGTGGTCGTAGAAATATTTTTCTGCTTTCTCAATCTTTTCTTGGTTTAGCAAGCATAGATGTCCCAGTTTGCTATTGGCAAAGCGGTATATAACGGGGCGACCAAGGTAATAGGCTGCGAAATAATTAGCCGTAGAACCGAGCACTGCGCCTATGGTTGCAACAAGTACAACAAGTACAATATTCAGGTCGCCAGCTGCTGCGCGGTAGGCAGCAGGTGGCACAATAAGTTCTGAAGGTGCAGGGATAACGGAGCCTTCGATAAACATCAATAACAGCACCGTCCAATAATTGAGGTTGTTTAGCAGGGGTAATAACCAACTCATTTCTTTATCTTAACTTTTATTTTTTATAATGTAATTATAATAATTCTCGGGTTCGAGGCCTTTGGGAAAATACTCACCTAGTACGTTTTTGGCTTCTATAGGGTTTAGCTTACAGGCCTTTTTCAGGTAGTGTAAGTATTCGTCTTTTTTATTTATCAGCTTGCAGCACAGCGCCATGTGCGAATATCCATCTTTCCAGTCGGTTGGTGCCGATTGGAAAAGTGTGTGGAACATCTTATAAGCTAGCTGCATATATCCGTTGTCGTAAACAGATACTGCAATTCTGAAATATACATTAGACGGCGAATTAGAATCTCGGACAGCCTCCAAGAAGAATTCTTGTGCTGCAAAAGGGTTACCGTTTTCCAGTTCAATATGCCCTTTAAGCACTGTTAGTTCGTCTTTGTTGCCCATTTCGGTGGCAATAGCCTTATCTACATGGGTTAGGGCCTCTTTCACTCTGCCTAATCTTGAGAGTGCAAAGGCCATTTCTTGGTAAATTTCTGCTAAGTTCACCGACCCCTCTACGGCCTTCTCTTCGGCTTTCTTAAGGTGCACGAGTGCCTCTTCGGGGCGATCCAGGTTGATAAGGGTGATACCTATGAGCACATCTCCAGTTTCATCATCGCGATGCAAGTTATTAAATCGGTGATAATAGGTGAGTGCTTCCTCATATTCGCCTAAGCTGAACATACCATTAGCCTTGTTAAGCAGCGCTTCTTCGTCATCGGGGTTGATGGCGATTGAGTATTCACTGCTCTCGATAGAATCGCGAATGCGATTGCTTAGAAACTGAGATGAGGCCAGTTGATTCCAGTAAGGCGAGGCAAAGGGGTTTTCATATACCAGTTTTTTAAATATCTCTTCACCCTGTTGATATTCGCCCTTGCCCATAGCTATTCGTCCTTTCACCTCTTGATAGTCGGTTGTTTGCTTGTTTTCGGCCATCGACAGCCATTGCTGTGCGCTGTCAATAAGGTCGTAGTCAAGGTAAAGGTCGGTCACATCTAATATAAAGTTGTCTCGTTCGTCATCTTCTTGCCATTCCAGTTGTTGGCGCAAAAAACTGTCGGCTTCGTCTTGTTTGTTTTCAACGAGCATTATTTCAGCTTGCAGGTAAATGCATTCAGGTTCCTCTTGGTTGTCCACTTGATTCAGATACCATTTAGCTTTCTCGGGATTGTTTTGTTTCAACAGTTGGTATCTGCCCATAAACACTAAAGGAGCCATTGCCCCTGGGAACATCTCTACGCCTTTAAGGGCGGCATCAACGGCATCGTTTGCACGCCCCTCTTCATAGTAGTATTCGGCAATGTCTGCGAGTGCGTCCGAGTCGAAGTAGGTAGCTAACCCCTTCTGTTGGGCTTCTTCATAGCGTTGGAGTATCTCTTGAAACTCCTCATTACTAAAATAACTGTCGTTTGTCATTTTGATTAAAAACAATCAAGAGGGGCGAACGGGGTTCGTCCCTCATGTTAAGGTGCGAGGCAGGGGCATTCAGCACAAGTCTGCCGATAGCCCTTGCCCGTGTGTGCGATGCATTAAGGAGTGCGATTGTAGTGTCTGCCCTAACTTACTTGTTTTGCTTAGCCCACGTGTCTTTCAAACCAACGGTCTTATTAAACACAGGATGTTGGACAGACGAGTCGTTATCGGCCATGAAGTAGCCAATACGTTGGAATTGCAAGTATTCGCCAGGCTTTTTGTTTGCGGCATAATTTTCCACAAAGCAATTGGTGAACACCTTTTTCGACTCTTTGTTAAGCAGTTCCCTAAAGTCTCTTTCATCGGCCGATGGGTTCTCTACGTCAAACAGACGGTCGTAAACGCGCACTTCGGCTTTTGTGCAATGGTCGGCCGATAGCCAGTGAAGTGTGCCTTTCACCTTGCGGTTGGCGCCTTCCATACCACTTTTACTTTGTGGGTCGTATTCGGCTTGAATTTCCACAATGTTGCCTTCAGCATCTTTGGTGCAACCAGTACACTTCACGATATATGCGCTTTTGAGTCGCACTTCCTGTCCAGGTGTCATTCTGAAGAACTTCTTTGGCGCATCTTCCATAAAGTCTTCGCGTTCCATCCAGAGGTACTTCGAGAAGGTGATGTTGTGATTTCCGTCGGCAGGGTTTTCGGGATTGTTCACCGTTTCCATCTCTTCTGTTTGGCCTTCGGGATAGTTTGTAATCACTAGTTTCACGGGATTAACTACAGCAGTTACACGACAAGCGCGTTTGTTGAGGTCGTCGCGTACAGCTGCTTCAAGCAAAGCCATGTCGTTAAGGGCATCAAACTTGGTGTAACCAATTGAGTCGATGAACATGCGAATGCTCTCGGGCGAATATCCTCTACGGCGCATACCGCATAGTGTGGGCATGCGTGGGTCGTCCCAACCAGCCACTAAACCCTCGTCTACCAGCGTGTGCAACTTACGTTTGCTCATTACGGTGTTGGTGAGGTTTAGTCGGTTGAACTCTATTTGTCGTGGGCGGAAGTCGTTCTTTTTGTCTTCCTCGCCGTTCATCTCTTTTAAGAAATCGATAAATTTATCGTACAATGGACGATGGGGCACAAATTCAAGCGTACAGATAGAGTGGGTTACACCTTCAAAGTAGTCGCTTTGTCCGTGTGCAAAGTCGTACATTGGATACGCATTCCATTGTGTTCCTGTGCGATGGTGAGGAGTATGGATGATGCGATACATGATGGGGTCGCGGAAATGCATGTTGGGGTTAGCCATATCAAGCTTTGCTCGCAGAACCATCGAACCCTCTGGCGTTTCGGGTAGGTTCATTTTCTCAAACAAGGAAAGACTTTCTTCCATGGGTCTATCCCTATATGGTGATGCCGTACCAGCTTAGTGGGTGTTCCTTTTTGTTCTGCAATTTGCTCACTTGTTTGTTCGTCGATGTAGGCATGGCCGTTTTTAATCATCCATACGGCGAAATCCCACAACTTTTGGAAATATTCAGAAGCGTAATAAATGTTTTCCCATTTAAAACCCAACCAAGAAATGTCGCTTAATATGTTTTCCACATATTCGTCTTTCTCCTTACTCGGGTTGGTGTCATCGAAGCGAAGGTTGCATGTTCCGTTGAATTTCTCAGCAGCTCCGAAGTCCATGCAGATAGCTTTGGCATGGCCGATATGCAGGTATCCGTTAGGTTCTGGGGGAAAACGCGTTTGTATGCGCCCACCATTCTTACCTTCGGCCAGGTCTTGTTCAATGATTTGTTCTACAAAACTCAGGTTTTTTTTCTCCTCATTTGAGTTTTCTATTCTTTCTGCCATTGTCTACATTATTATATTATAGTGCAAAGATACTATAAAGCAGCATAATATCAAAATTCATGTTAGCTTTATTGTTGCATTTTTAACACTATGTGTCAAAATATGTTTTCTAACATAATAAAAAGTTTGCGCGAATGAAATTCATCGTGTAACTTTGCACTCGTTATCCTGAATACAATCTTTTTGCCTTAAAAAAGCTAATACCTATTGAGATTAGATGCGCTGCACTGTGAAGTGTGGCGCATTTGTTTTATAGTTACTTACAGAGCTAAGTGTTATTTCTCTTGTTTGTTTTTATGGTTTATCTGAAAAAGAACGGTATGAAAGCAACGTTCATTTTACTCTATTAACGCATTTTAATTGGTATTGCATGAGTAAATAATATCGAATAATTTCTTATTTCGCGTAGCTTTACATCTTTGTTTCTGAGGTTTGGGGCGTATTAACGGGTGGGTTTATGGCGCCATTTGGGTGTTTTAAAAATAGGCGTTATGCGTTTTCTCACCATATTATATAGGTGTTCATGTAGGTTGATTTATGCGTCTGTAATGCATCTTTCTTGTTGCATTATATCAGCTTTGTAAAGGCAATTACGATAGGGGGCATTGGTGTAGTTACCAATGCCCCCTATGTGTTTATTTAATACCTCTTTCGTTCAGTGCTTTGGTGTACTTAGCAGCATTGGCTAAGTGTTCTGCGTAAGTTCTGGCGAAGTTGTGTGTGCCACTAAAGTCTTCTTTGGCACACATATATAGATAATCGTGCTTTTTGAGATTAAGCACAGCTTCTATGCCTTCAACCGAAGGGATGCGTATCGGACCAGGAGGTAAGCCAGTGTTGCGGTACGTGTTGTATGGGCTGTCAATGTTCAACAGTTTGTTGTATATGCGCTTGAGTGCAAATTGTTGCCACGCATATTTAATGGTAGGGTCGGCTTGAAGTGGCATACCTTTAGGATATTCGGCATTTCTCAACATCAATCTGTTGTAGTACATGCCTGCCACCATGGGTTTTTCGGCGTTGTTAGCCGTTTCTTCGTCAACGATGCTAGCAAGCGTAATCACTTGCACTGGCGATAATTTTAGTTCGTTGGCTCTAACGGTGCGGTCCACATTCCAAAAGTTTTTGCTTTCTTTCTGCATGCGGTCAAGCAGTTTGTCCACTGATATATTCCAATATACATCATAGGTGTTGGGGATGAACAAGCATTGGATGGTAGCAGTGTCGTATCCATATCGGGCACAAACTTTAGGGTCGCGTAGGGCCTGTAGCAGTTGAGTGCTGTCCATTAGTAAACGTTTGCTCACCTCTACAGATAGTCTATCCAGCGTTCTTACGCTGGGAATGGTGAGGTTTACAGGTTCTTGCATGCCGTTCTTCATGTGTCTAAACACCGTGAATGCTCCTTGTCCGGGTTTTATGGCATAGCGCCCAGATTTAATGTGTTCGTCATACGAACTGTGACGGGTAAGTGTGCGAAAGCCATTAAAGGCTTGCGCCTCGCTCAGAGGTTGTAATTTAGCATATACCGAGTCGATATTGTCGTCGTTATCAATGTATACGTATTGCGTGCTGCTACCAGATGGCAGCATGGCCGAGAAAAAATAATAATAGAATATGCCCATAATAACGAGCAAACAGATGCCCGCAGGGATGAGATATCTCTTTGCACAGTTGTGTTTCATTGTTGTTCGTATTTATTTTCACTGCAAAGGTAATGATTTTAAACAACATCTGTGGCGAGCTAAGCATATTTTTATATCTTTGCACTGCCTTATTACACATGTTTGTTGCGTAATAGCAACGGTTAGCTATCTATTCATGCACCTTAAGGGCTATGCTTTTTAGGATAATAATATTAAGAGATAAAGATATGATGAAGGAATATTCTACCTATATATTTGACTTAGACGGAACGCTGTTAGACACCTTAACCGACCTAGCAGCGAGCTGTAATTACGCTTTGCAACAGTATGGTATGCCCCAACGCACTATTGACGAGGTGTGTATGTTTGTGGGTAATGGAGTAAAAAAACTGATGGAACGAGCCATACCCAATGGTTTAGACAACCCCCAGTTTGAAGATGTTTACCAGTGTTTTAGGCAACACTACCTTGAACACGGTCTAGATCACACTGCACCTTATGCGGGAGTGATGCCAATGTTGGCCGAATTGAAGCGAAGAAAAAAAAACATTGCAGTGGTGAGCAATAAGTTTTATAAGGCCACGCAAGAGTTATGTCAGCACTTTTTCGGTGAATATGTGGAGGTGGCCATAGGCGAACGAGAGGGTATTAATAAGAAACCTGCACCCGATACCGTATTAGAAGCTCTTGCACAGCTTGGTGTAACCAATGAAGGGGCTGTGTATATAGGCGATAGCGACGTAGATATTGCAACGGCCAAAAATTGCCACATGCCATGTATAAGTGTGCTTTGGGGATTTCGTGATAAAGAGTTTTTATTACGTTCGGGTGCAAGCACGTTTATCAGTTCGCCCGATGAACTTTTGTTTTAATTCTCGTGGAAGAGGTTGGTTATATGTAAAATGTAAAATATTTAGCATAAATTTTAACATTATGAGTGGCTTTTTTCTGACCAACTCCTCACTCGTTCGCAAATAAACGATTCTCGCTGAGGTTTGAATCGATATAAATCTAGTTGGCTTGATGAAAGTAATAAAACTGTGTTTTCGATGAAATATACCGTGTTTTAGGCAAAATATTGGGCTATAAGCTGCAAAATGCGCGCTAAATGCAGCAAAACACCTTGCTAACTCATGCAAAACGCAGTGCTATCTCCTACAAAACGCAGTGCTAACTCATGCAAAATGCAGTGCTAACTCCTACAAAACGTAAGTCTAAATGCTGCTTATTGCAGATAATGGAGAAGCTTATCACCCCGAAAATGTTGAAAAATGCGAAGTTTTAGGGCCAAAAAATGCTTAAAAAGGGGCTTTTTACTAACAAAAAATGGTTTTTGTGACGGTGAAAAATTGTGGGTTAACGAGCAAATAGAAGGGCTAAATGGTGCAAAATGCATGTAATACGCGCAAAAGCAGTGTAGAATAAAGCGCAAACAGTGGAAAATAAGGGAAAAATATATGCTTTATAGCACTTGTTTTCGCTAGAATAGGTGGGAATGAAGAGTGGGTTTTGTAAAGTATTATTACCTTTGTTAACAAAGAGAAAAAGAGGGATAACATGTTGACACTATCAATTCTATAGCTTACTGTTTGCGGTTGTTATATTGCTTATCGCACGTTTTATATTGTTTTATGGCTTCCTGTTCTTCTTTAGTTTGCTAGTCGGCCTCATGTTTGTTTTTTTCTTCTTGGTCTAGTTCACCATGCTTTCGAGGATAAGATAAGCAATTTATTCATCAATACACAAAATCCAAACTGCTCTAGCGAATGATTTGAATTTAGACTAATGAGCGATTAGGCTGTAAATAGGTATGGGTTGAGAAAATACCTATCACAAAACGACTTAAAACAATAAAGCCATGCCAATTTCGTTGATCGAAAAGGCATGGCTTACGTTGTATTGTTGCTTTGTTTGTTGATTAGAAATAATCTACAGCTTGGGGCAGCGAATGGCTTTCACCACTTAGAATTGCCACCAAGGTTTTTTCTTTTTATAGCTTTCGGGGTTGCTTTGGGCTTTAATAGCGTTTCTTACTATCTGCTTATATGTAACGTTGTCTGTTACCATGCGATAGATTTCACCCCAGTCGGGCAGTCCACCAACATTTCTGTCGTCAATAAAGAGGTCTGCTTTAAGTTTTCTTGAGAAGTGGTTATTGTTTTCCTTTTCTTCTTCGGGATAATCACGATTTACGGCATAGAACTCCACTCCACGTTGTTTGCACCATTCTACGGCTTCATCAAGCAATTCGCCTTCTCTTACGCTCCACAAGATAAGTTTGTGTCTGTCTTTAATAAGCATCTTGAGCGTTTCGGTTGCGAAGGGAACTTCCTCGCCAATTTCTGGATAACGATGTTCTACAATGGTGCCGTCGAAATCTACTGCTATTGTCATGTGTTAGATATTTAGCGGGTTTCACCAGACTGATGCCGATGAAACCCGCGTTGATTTTTTGTTTAATGTTTAACTGATGTGTCGTTTTCGTTGCTGTAATGGCTGTTGCTATAGTTGCCATAGTTGCCGTAATTGTTGTAGCGACCATATTTACTATAACGTCCATAGTATCCATATTTAGCGTATTTGCCATACTTTCCGTAGCCATAATAGTAGCCATACTTCTTCTTCGACAAGTCGATGCCGTTAACAACAACACAGATGTTAGGCAATTTCTTTTCTGCGTTCAAGGTGTTAATCAATTCGAAGCTGTCTTTTGGCGTGTAGTCGGCACGGCATACATATATCGTGAGGTTAGAAACTCTACCCACTTGCAGCGTATCGGTAACAAGACCCACAGGTGCAGTGTCGATAATGATGTAGTCGTAAGTGAGTTTCAACTGTTCGATGATGTCGTCTAAAGAACTTCTTGTAAGCAACTCGGCTGGGTTGGGGGGTATCGGACCAGCCATGAGCAATTCAAGATTGTTGTTAACACCCGAAGGAAGCGTTTGCGCTTGTATGTCGGCAGCAGTAATTGTCGACTTGGTGAGCAGGTTAGTGATACCATGACGATGGTCGTCTATCTCGAACAGCTCGGCCAGGCGAGGCTTACGAATGTCCAAACCAACCAAGATAACCTTCTTGCCAAGCAAAGCGAACGATACTGCAAGGTTGGCAGCGATGAACGTTTTACCTTCACCCGAGATGGTAGAGGTGAACGAAACCACCTTCTCACCTTCTTTCAGCATAAACTGAACGTTGGTACGCATCGAGCGGAATATTTCTTCCATCTGGTTGTTCTTGTTCTCGTGAACCACGATGTCGGCTTTTGTCTTAGCCGTTTCGCTTGCAACAGCCACGTCGGCGATAATGGGCAGACGGGTGAGGCGAGCCACATCTTCGTGTCCTTCAATTTTATATCTGAAGAAAGCAATGAGGAATAGCACAAGGCTGGGTATTGCCAAAGCGATGGCTGTTGCGGCTGTATAGATGTTAGCTGTGCGAGGAGCAACCTTTCCAACCACAGCAGGGTCGTCGATAAGCTTACCCTTGTCGGCAGTAGCAGCCAAGGAGATAGAGTTTTCTTCGCGCTTTTGTAGTAACATCAAATACAAACCAGCTTTTACTTCGAGCTGACGTCCGATTTGTTTCATCGTTTTTTCTTGCTCGGGAGTTTGTTGTATCATGGTGTTGTATTTACCATATTGCGAAGCCACAGCATTTCTTTGGATGTCCATGCTACGCATAGCCTGAGCCATAGCTCGGCGAATGCTGCTAGATAGGTCGTCGAGTTGCGATGTAAGTGGCGTAACAGTGGGGCTGTTTTCCGATGCACTTCTCAACAAGCGGTTACGTTCAAGTACAATTTCGTTGTACTTATTGATGAGCGATACGGCCGATTGGTCGGTGATTCCAATGTTAGAGGGCAGCGTCTCGTATTTGTTAGCAGGCTGGTTCATATAGTCGTTGATGCTGTTAAGCAGAGCAATCTGCGTGTTAGCTTCAGCGAGTTTTTGGTCGTACTGGTCGCTATTAGAGAGCGCTTGGTTAGCACTCATTTGCAGTTCCACCATCTTGTTGGCCTTTTTATAGCTTTCCAATTGGCTTTCAGTGCTTCCCAGTTCGGTGTTAATTTTTTCCAATCTGCCATTAATAAACTCTTCAGTTCTTACAGCAACCTCGTTTTTATCTTCGTTAGCTTGTCTGTTATAGCAGATAGCCAATTGTTTAAGGTAGTCAATGGCACGTTCTGGGCTTTGGTCGTTGATGGTGAGCACAGCAATAGACGTGCTTTTAGACGATTGCGCGATGCTAAGTCCGGCAGCATAGCCGGTAGCAACGTTCTTAGGTGGACTAATGCGCACCGACATTTTTTCGCCATCCTTCATAGGAGTTGAAGAGTTGGGCATAAATGTAAGAACACCCGTTTGTGTACCAAGTGCAGCAGGCAGGGCTGTAAATGTTTTGTCTATGGCATAAGCTTACCAGGAGCCTCGGCATTGGTTGAGTAATATGTACCCTCCACATGGTAATTCTTGCCCTCGCGAGTGATGGTAAGCGAGATAGAATTGTTAAGCATGTCGAGGTGAACGGGGTCGATGTCAACCGAAATGGGTTGAGTTTTGTACATAAGTCTGTCGGTAACCTTTCCAACACTCATATAAGTGGTGTAGAGCTTAAGGTCTTTAACAGCCTGAATAGCGATAGAGCTCGACTTCAAAATTTCCATTTCGTTGTCGATACCCGTAGAGTTAGACACTACGCCCAAGTTAGAGTTGTATTGCAAACTGTTTCTTCCCCTGGTGTTGTTCTCTTCCTTAATAAGCAGTTTTGCGTATGCCTGATATATAGGGGTGGTATATCGCAAGTAGATGCTAGCCAACCCAAGGCAAATAATTAGCGACAAGGCAAACCATCTCCAATTCAGGATGAGCGTCATGTAAATGGTTTGAAAATTGAGAAGCGATCTTCCCGCAGGCTCTTGTTCGCTTTCCAATTGGTTGTTTTTGATATTCTCTTCCATACAATCTGATTTTTCTTATACCTATCTCTCTTATGGTTATGTTATTTTTATATTTTTCTGATGTGGTAAAAACCCTTATTTCGAAGTCTCGGCAATTCTCAAAAGGTATTGTCCGTATTCGTTTTTTATCATAGGTTGTGCCAAGGCAATTACTTGTTCCTTGTTAATCCATTTGTTATCCAATGCAATCTCTTCTAGGCAAGCAATCTTTTGTCCCTGTCTTTTTTCAATCACTTCGATAAAGGTACTTGCTTCGCTTAGGCTGTCGTGTGTGCCTGTGTCGAGCCAAGCAAATCCTCTTTGCAACGTTTGCACCTTAAGCGACTGTCTTGAAAGAAACTCTTGGTTTACAGTTGTTATCTCTAATTCGCCCCTTGCACTGGGTTTGATGTTCTTGGCCACCTCAACAACATTGTTGGGATAGAAATATAATCCAACAACAGCATAGTTGCTCTTTGGTTTTTGTGGTTTTTCTTCAATACTAAGGCAGTTGCCTTTATCATCAAATTCGGCCACACCATAGCGTTCGGGGTCGTTAACATAATAACCGAACACAGTTGCTTTGCCTTTGTTTGCTGCTTCAACGCTCTCTCTAAGCATGCCCGTGAAACCAGCCCCATAAAAGATGTTGTCGCCCAGAACAAGGCAAACAGTGTCGTTGCCGATAAATTTTTCGCCAATGATAAACGCTTGCGCCAATCCGTCGGGACTGGGTTGCTCGGCATATTCAAACCTTACGCCCAAGTCCTTTCCATCTCCCAATAGGCGTTCGAAGCCTGGAAGGTCGTGTGGCGTTGAGATAATCAATATCTCCTTGATACCAGCAAGCATCAAAACAGATATTGGATAGTAAATCATGGGTTTGTCAAATATGGGTATCAATTGTTTACTCACCCCCTTTGTGATGGGGTAGAGTCTGGTACCTGAACCTCCTGCAAGTACAATTCCTTTCATATGCTTAAATTGTTTAACGTTTTTGGGACGATAATAACTTCCTATGCCTAATTGAATGTGTGGGATCAACGTATTGCGGACGGCCATCTGCAACTTGTTAGATATTGATGAACATGGCCTAAACGGTGATAACACGCATTAAAGAATAATCCTTTTGCTCTGCTTCTGCCATAGAGGAGTACACTTTTTTATACTCCACACCTATTAATATATGTTGCAAAGATAATAATAAAAAATGAAAGTAATCTTTTTCTTGATGTTTTTGTTGCGAATATTATGTGGTCAAAGATGATGGTTATACTTTTCAATAGTCCACTAATCTTGTTTTTCATGCATTTTCTTTATTGTTGAGTGTATTTTTACTCTTAATTTTTACTAAACCGTTTTGCTGTTCGAATTAAAATACTTAATTTTGAATTTCCAACAATCAATAAAATGAGAACAGTGAAAAATAACATACTTAAACTGATAATATTCCTCTTTCCGCTGAGCGTTTCTGCTCAGAAAATTACCGTTGGCTCGTGTGAGACAGCAGACGGAGGGCTTTATAAGGGCGAAATGGCTGGCGGAAAACCACATGGAAAGGGCAACACGCTGTATAGCAATGGTGAAACTTACGAAGGCGAATATGTAAAAGGTAAACGCCAAGGGTATGGTGTTCGAACCTTTACAGATGGTAAAAGGTATGAAGGGCAGTGGTTTCAAGATCAGCAACATGGTAACGGAACCTGCTATTATGCCAATAACAACAAATACGTTGGTCTGTGGTTTCGAGGCCATCAACATGGACAGGGAACGATGAATTATTATAACGGTGATAAGTATCAAGGCAATTGGCGTATGATAAACGTCAGGGAAAAGGTAGATACACGTTCTCTACAGGGGCTTATTATGATGGTAACTGGAACGATGACAAAAAGTCGGGACAGGGATTTTTTGATTGGGGCGACGGCTCTAACTACAATGGTATGTGGGTAGACAATCAACGCTCGGGCAAAGGTACTAACCGTTATGCCGATGGAGATGTATATGTGGGTAACTGGACCGATGATATCCAAAACGGGAAGGGTATCTATAAATTCCAAAATGGTGATGTTTACGAGGGCGATTACGTACAAGGCGACCGCACTGGACAAGGCATTTTTAAATACGCAAATGGCGATCGTTATACTGGGCACTTCCAAGAAGGAGACAAAGACGGTAAGGGTACGTTTGTATGGAATAACGGTGACGCTTATGTTGGCGACTGGAAGAAGGACCGACAGAATGGACATGGAAAGCTAACAAAGAAAAACGGCGATGTGTTTGAAGGCAATTTTGCTAACGGACGGGTTGAAGGAGAGGTGATTATACATTATGCCGACGGTGCGCGTTTTAAAGGCTCGTACAAAGACGGGAAACGACATGGTAAAGCCATTGAGGAAGATAAAGCAGGAAATAGATTTGAAGGAACCTATGTCAATGGCATTCGCGATGGACGTTTTGTTGAAAAAGATAGAAACGGACAAGTGAAAGCCAAAGGTCATTACGAAAATGGTAAGCGCTTTAACGACTAAAACCAAACGATTGTTCCCTGAATAAATAAGCTGCAATTATAAATAAGGAGAAAAGGATATGGTATTAGACTTGTTAGAGAATTTTGGAAAATACGTGGCACTGAACCCGTTTTTCCCTTTGGTGGAGGCGTTTATTCGGGATAATAAACTCGAACAACTTGCACCTGGTAGCTATAATATAAAAGGTGAAGACGTGTTGCTGAAAATTGAAATGGCAAACGGAAAAAGTAAAACTGAGGCTGTATTAGAAAGCCATCAGCAGATGATTGATATCCAAATACCGCTTCAGCAACCTGAAACGTTTGGCTTGGCATCACTCGCATCACTACCTTCGGCAGACTATTTTGTAGAAAAAGACTTATCGTTCTACCATAATGGTCAAGTGCAACATTACATAACATGCCCCGTAGGCGGTTTTTTGATATTCTTTCCTCAAGATGCTCACGCACCTTGCATATCACAATACACAACATTTAAAAAGGCAATATTCAAAGTACGTAACATGTAAAGGCCTTCTTTCTCACCTCTTTGCAACATTGCACTAAAACATTTTAGTGCGATTTTGTCGATGCATAGCGATGAACAATATAGCTGTAGATAACCTAGAAGGGAGATAAGAGCCAAGCTAATATAAAAGGAACAAAGGTTTAACCATCAACATTAGGCCGTACTGGCAACCGAGCGTTCATCGGATAACCCCTAAACAACAGCCTGTTTCCACCTCGGCAATCGTAAATATTAATTGTATTAACTATGTCAGCAAAAGACGCTAACCCCACAAAGAAAGCGAAAAAGCCTTCTAAAAAAACGGCAATGCCTCCACAAAGTGCTCCTGCACGCATGGGGCTGGTTAAAAACGATGTCTACCTCGAACCATACGAGGATGCTATAAGAGGTAGACATAACCATTACTTGTGGAAAATGAAACAACTAACAAGTAATGGGCGCAAGTCGCTTTCCGACTTTGCCAATGGGCACGAGTATTATGGTTTGCATAAATTGTCAAAAGGTTGGGTGTTTAGAGAATGGGCTCCCAATGCCACAGACATCTATCTTGTTGGCGATTTTAATGATTGGCAAGAGACCGAACGCTATCGTGCAAAACGTATTGAAGGTACTGGTAACTGGGAATTACGCCTTTCTGAAAAGGCTATAGCCCATGGCCAACTCTATAAAATGCATGTGCATTGGAATGGTGGAAGCGGTGAACGTATCCCTGCATGGGCTCGCCGTGTGGTGCAAGACGAACAAACCCATATCTTTTCGGCTCAAGTGTGGCAACCCGAAAAAACTTATGCGTGGTCGAAGAAAAAGTTTAAACCTAATACTTCGCCATTGCTCATTTACGAATGCCATATTGGTATGGGGCAGGATGCCGAAAAAGTGGGTACTTACACCGAATTTAAAGAACTTGTTTTGCCGCGTATCATCGAAGATGGATATAATTGCATACAGATAATGGCTATACAAGAACATCCTTATTATGGAAGTTTTGGCTATCATGTAAGTTCTTTTTTCGCTGCTTCGTCGCGCTTTGGTACGCCCGAAGATTTGAAATCGCTTATTGACGAGGCACATAAGCATGGTGTGGCTGTTATCATGGACATCGTTCATTCGCATGCCGTGAAAAATGAAGTGGAAGGGTTGGGTAATCTAGCTGGCGACCCCAATCAATTCTTCTACCCAGGAGAGCGTCACGAACACCCTGCTTGGGATTCGCTTTGCTTTGATTATGGCAAAGACGAAGTGATACATTTTCTCCTTTCTAACTGCAAATATTGGTTAGAAGAGTTCCATTTTGATGGATTCCGTTTTGATGGTGTCACTTCGATGCTTTATTATAGCCATGGCTTAGGTGAAGCATTTACCAACTACGGCGACTATTTTAACGGACATCAAGACGATAACGCCATTTGTTATCTCACGTTGGCCAACAAGCTAATTCACGAAGTAAATCCCAAGGCTATCACCATTGCCGAGGAAGTTAGCGGTATGCCTGGATTGGCTGCACGCATCGACGACGGCGGTTATGGATTTGATTACCGTATGGCAATGAATATTCCTGATTTCTGGATTAAGACCATTAAAGAATTATCTGACGAGAATTGGAAGCCTAGTTCTATCTTTTGGGAAGTAAAAAATCGCCGTTCTGATGAACGTACAATCTCGTATTGCGAAAGTCACGACCAGGCTTTAGTGGGCGATAAAACCATTGTGTTTCGTTTAATAGATGCTGATATGTATTGGCATTTCAAAAAAGGAGACGAGAACGATGTGGCTCATCGTGGCATTGCATTGCATAAGATGATAAGACTTGTTACTGCTGCGGCAATCAATGGTGGGTATCTCAACTTCATGGGTAATGAGTTTGGGCATCCAGAGTGGATAGATTTTCCTCGCGAAGGCAACGGTGGAGTTATAAATATGCGCGTCGACAATGGAACTTGGTAGACAATAAGGAACTAGACTACCACTATTTAGGCGATTTTGATAAGCAAATGCTCAAGGTAATTAAGAGTCAAAAAGACTTTATCAAAACACCTGTGCAAGAAATTTGGCATAATGATGGCGACCAGGTTCTGGCTTTTATGCGTGGCGACTTGATTTTTGTGTTTAATTTCAGTCCTACAACCTCGTACACAGACTATGGTTTCCTTGTTCCAACGGGAGCATATAATGTGGTGTTGAATACAGATGCCAGCGAGTTTGGTGGTAATAATCTGGCCGATGATGAGGTAACACACCTTACCAATTACGATCCGCTGTATGTGGCCGACCGCAAAGAGTGGCTCAAGCTATACATACCGGCTCGTTCGGCAGTCGTATTAAGAAAAAACTAAATGGATATTTCACTACAAAAGAATGGGGCGCTGCTCTTTAGGGCATTGTGCTCCATTCTCTTTTTTCTCTACAGCATCGCTTATACTTGCTTTTATCAGGCGCAAGAATTGGCGTTGATGGTGCATCGTCTCACTGGGGGAGTGCCACTCTACCTTAATCGTTGGGTGGTTGGTTTGCTCATTACTGGTTCGCTTGTACTGCTTCAATTAGGCGTGTTTGTGCTTTTGGGAAGGTCGAAAAGGTTGCTTGTGGCCTCTTATGTCCCTCGTTCCTTTTGCTTATGTTGCTATCTGCCTTTACTGGCGTTGCTCCCTTCTCAGCATTTTTACCCGGACTGTGTGTGTCGGTAGCACTTGTGGTGATGGCTCTTTGCCTATTGTTGTTCTGCATTAAGCGCCAACAAACCACTCACGAAGAAGAGAACATGTCTGTTTACCCTTACTTGTCTATGTGGTTTATGGTCTTGTTGATGTTTGTCACTGCTTATGGTGGAGCTGTGAAAGGTATACTTCATCGACGCCTTGTGATGGAAACGCTAATTAAAAACAGACAATATGAGAAGGCTTTGGAGGTGGGGAAACGTGATTTGGAAACCGATTCTGCACTCACTTCATTGCGTGCACTGGCCTTAGCCAGCGAGGGAGTACTGGGCGAACATCTTTTTGACTATTCATTGGTGGGTACTTCACAGGCAATGATGCCCAACGATAAGACCGTGAAATGGCTTTCGCTCAATGAAAAAACACTCGATTCGCTATTTGTTATAGTCACTCCACACGACGAATATATCACACAGGGGGCGCTAGAGAAGTGGGCCGAGGAACATAAACTCACCAAACCGGCTTACGATTATATGCTGTGTGGTTACTTGTTAGACAGACAGTTAGATAAATTTGCAGCAAGAGTGTTTCTCTATTATCCCAATAACAATGAACTTCCTAGGCATTATCGCGAGGCATTAACGCTCTATATGCACCAACGTTCTAATCCTGTAGCATATTATTCAGATAATTTGATGGAGACAGATTATCAAGATTTTCAGGATTTGGAAGGTAAATACAAAAACTTTACCGAACGTTTTAATGTTCTTCGTAGTGTTTATGGCAACACTTATTGGTTTTATTACACTTACGGCAAATAGGGTGGGGCATTGCTTTTTTACTTCAGCTGCCTTTCTATTTGCTGCATTGAGTGCAGTTAGCGATAGATTGTAGATGTATGATATGTTAGCATACTAACATCTTTTCTGTCTTATTCTTTTAGGGTAGTGCACCACTCCTACAAGAATAAGGCAGACAATTTTAAGACTATTAAACAACTTTTGTTCAGGCTCTAATGTACTATTGAGAGCTGTTTCAATTCTTTACTGTTCATTTAAAAAAGTCATGGTAAAGCTCATAGCCCTATAATGGGATGTAATGTTTTGCAAACTTAATCGTCGAACAAATTCAGTCGGTTCTTACGAGCTTCCTCAATTGACAGCAGTTTGTGTTGTTTGTCTTGATAACCAGATCTAAGACTTTCGTATTTATCGTTCAACTCGTTTACGTAAGTCTGTTCTTCGTTTTTGTTTAATAGTCTTGCTGCAGCTAATGAGTTTTGACTTGCGTCTTTCATCCAAACAACCGGACCACCATAAACGGGTGCTATCTTTAAGGCTACGTGTAGTTGACTAGTGGTTGCACCACCAATCATGATAGGAATGTTCAATCCTGCCTTCTCCATCTCTTGTGCCACGTTAATCATTTCTTCGAGCGAAGGTGTGATAAGCCCACTTAGTCCGATGATGTCTGCCTTTTCTTCAATGGCTTTTTTGATAATTTGATCGGCTGGAACCATCACGCCTAAATCTATTACCTCGTAGTTGTTGCAGGCCATAACCACGGCCACGATGTTCTTACCAATATCGTGTACATCGCCTTTCACAGTGGCAAGGATAACCTTACCAGCTTTTGTTGCTCCCACTTTTTTCTCTTTCTCGATGTAAGGTTGCAATATGGCCACGGCTTGTTTCATTGTTCGAGCCGTTTTTACCACCTGAGGAAGAAACATCTTACCAGCTCCAAATAGTTCGCCCACCTCGTTCATGCCAGCCATTAGCGGTCCTTCGATGATGTCTACAGCATGGGGATAAACCTCTAAAGCCAAGTGCAAGTCTTCGTCTAGATGGTCGCCAATGCCCTTACGTAAGGCATATTTCAGTCTTTCTGTTAGTTCTAGGTTTCTCCATTCTTCCTCTTCTTTTTTCAGCGTGCTCGTATCTCCGCCAGCTAGTCCAGCCTTTCTTTGTTCTTCCTCTTCCTTTTTCTTATTAGCCAAGTCAATTAAAGCTTCGGCTGCATTAGGTTTCAGATTGAGAATAACGTCTTCGATAATTTCCAATTCATCGACAGGTATGTCGCTATAAGTAATTTTCGACGCAGGATTAACAATACCAAAGTCCATGCCTTCTTTGATGGCATGGTATAAGAACACGGCATGCATGGCCTCTCGAATATAGTTGTTGCCTCTAAACGAGAACGAAAGATTGCTCACTCCGCCACTGATATGAGTGCCGGGAAGGTTGTTGCGTATCCATGCAATCGAACGAATAAATTCCTGGGCATAGTTGTCGTGTTCCTCAATGCCTGTAGCGATGGCCAGGATGTTAGGGTCGAAAATGATGTCAAGGGGATTCATGCCCACCTTTTGCGTAAGGATGTGGTAAGCACGTTCGGCAATTTCAATTCTTCTTTCAAAGGTAGTGGCCTGTCCTTTTTCGTCAAAACACATCACAACGCATGCAGCGCCAAAACGTTTCAAAGCCCTTGCATGTTCTATAAACTGCTCTTCACCCTCTTTCAGCGAGATAGAGTTAACGATACATTTGCCTTGCACACATTTAAGTCCTGCCATGATTACCTCCCATTTAGAAGAGTCGATCATGATGGGCACGCGTGCTATTTCGGGTTCGGCTGCAATCATGTTGAGAAAGGTTGTCATTTCCTTTTCTGCATCAAGCAGCCCATCGTCCATATTGATGTCTAACACCAGCGCACCATCGGTAACTTGCTTGCGCGCAATGCTTATGGCTTCATCGTATTGCCCTTCCTTGATAAGTCGAAGAAACTTTTTACTACCAGCCACATTGCATCGTTCGCCTACATTAACAAAGTTAACCTCGGGTGTGACGTTTAGCATTTCCAATCCAGAGAGCCAGAGTGTGGTGGGTTTGTTTATAACAACATGTGGTTTTTTGCCTTTGGCTAGGGCCGCATAGTTAGCAATAAACTTATCGTCGGTGCCACAACATCCGCCAATGATGTTCACTAAGCCCTCGTCTATAAATTCGGCTATTTGTGGCGACATGCTTTCTGCCGTCTCATCGTATTGTCCCATCGTATTGGGAAGTCCTGCATTGGGGTAGGCCGATATGTAATAGGGGGCTTTATTAGCCAGTTCTTTGAGGAATGGTTTCATCTGGTCGGCACCAAACGAACAGTTAAGGCCCACCGAGAAGATGGGGTAAGAGCTAATACTAGCCAAAAAGCCCTCAATTGTTTGTCCGCTAAGCGTTCGTCCAGCTAGGTCGCTCACAGTCATACTGAGCATGATTGGCAGGTCCAGACCTTGTTTTTGCATTTCGCTCACAGAGGCATCAATGGCTGCTTTGGCGTTAAGCGTGTCGAAGATTGTTTCTATCAAGATGGCGTCAACGCCCCCTTCGATGAGTGCTCCCACCTGTTCGCTGTACGCATCAAACAGTTGGTCGTAGGTTATATCACGTGCAGCGGCATCGCTCACGTCGGGACTCATCGAGCAGGTTTTGTTAGTAGGTCCAACAGAACCGCACACAAAGCGTGGCCATTCGTCGGTGCTAAACTCGTCGGCAGCTTGTCTGGCCAGTTTTGCACCTTGTAAAGCCATGGGTCGCGATAGGTGTTCAAGTTGGTAATCGGCTTGCGATATATATTGAGAAGAAAAGGTGTTGGTCTCAATAAAGTCGGCACCAGCAGCTAGATACTTGCGATGAATGTCGAGAATAAGGTCGGGACGGGTGATATTCAGCAAGTCGTTGTTGCCTTTTAATTGACCCTCGTGTGCTGCCAATTCAACATTTCTGAAATCTTTTTCCTCCAGATTGTAGTCTTGAATCATTGTACCCAGCGCACCATCTAGAATCATGATACGCTGTTTTATTATATCCTGAATTTTCATTGTGCTGACCTTTCCTAACCATTTGCGCCAGTTGGCGTGTTTCACTCATTCTGTGTTGGCTGTACCAAACAGCCGTTATTATTTTATCTTGTGCGACAAAGTGCTGTGTTCAGACCTTATCTGTCTAATATCTCTTTATCGCCCTGTCCATTTGTCGGAGATCTTCCTTTTCTTTCAGTGTTTGTCGCTTGTCGTATTCTTTCTTACCTCGAACCAAAGCGATATCAACTTTTGCACGTCCGTGTGGGTCGATGAATACCAATGTGGGTACAATGGTGAATCCCACCTGCTTGGTAGCCTCTTGAAGTTTGCGTATCTCACGTTTTGTGAGAAGCAATTTGCGATCGCGTTTAGCTTCGTGGTTTGAGAACGACCCGTAGAAATAGGGTGAAATATTCATTCCCTTAACCCACAGTTCGCCATTGTTGATATAGCAAAAACTGTCTACCAGCGAGGCTTTTCCCAGGCGGATAGACTTTATTTCTGTTCCTGTTAGAACGATGCCAGCCATAAAAGTTTCAACAAAGAAGTATTCAAACGAAGCCTTCTTGTTTCTTATTTGCACGGCACTTTTCTTTCTTATCGAATCTGTTTCTTTGGCCATTGTTTGTCCTTTCTTTCATCATGTGGCTTGTTTATTGGGTTATAGCCCACGCATTAGCCGTTTGTTTTAAGCTTTTTGCAAAGGTTGTGCCATCAAGTGCAACGAGAGTAGCCTCTCATGGCAGTCTTTACCCAATCTCAGCAAACTCTTCTATATGCCCGTCTATGTATTCGGCGATGGCTGCAGTCCATTCTTCTTCGTGTTCAACGAAACTATCGTCGAAGTCGTCAAACACTGGGAAGCGCTCGAAAAGCGACATAAACTCCTCGTCGGTGCAATCTTTCTCAATCTCTTCGCGATATTTTTTAAAGTTGGGATGCACCTTACTGATGAGCCTTCCCAATTCTATGATACCCCATTGTTTAACCATTTTAGCAAAGGGGTTGAGAAAAATAAACCCACCATAGCCGTTATGTATCAGCTGTATGAAGCCTCCATCCATCACCTCATCGCGCAAAATGCGATAGGCCAAAAGTGTTATTTGCTAGCATTAAGCTGCGCCATCGTTTCGGCAGTAAGTTTTCCGCCCACCGAGGCATTGATGGCATTCACAAAGGTGTCTACAAAGGCGTCCATTCCTTCTTCTGCTGCTTGTCTTAAAGTGGCGTCGCTAACTGTTACTTTGTTGGGCATAGTTCTTTATTATAATTTATATTATTAGCCTACAAAGTTACAACAAAACCACCGAATGCCTGCATTATGAGGTGAGAATGTGTGTGTTGCTGCTTTTAAATCATGAATTTATGCGCTAGTTTTATGGCTTCTGTTGTATAACAAAGGCTTGTGTTTCTGATGTTATTAACTTGTTAAATGGCTAGATTTAACAAAGTGGCGATTTTTCTTTGATTGTTGCTTTGTGAAGAATAATATTAAGCAAGGTGTTTATTTTCTTCTTGCTTATTATATGGCTATGAACAATGTGGAGAGCATTGAGTAGGTGAGGCTGTTTATGCGTATGTTTCACTGAAAGGTGTGTTTTATTGATTGTGCATAACACCCATAGACTAATTCTGCGGTAGCATATCGAAGGTGCGTTTACCCTTGACATAGTATTGCCATAATATCGAAAAGTGGCTATTGGGATTATCGGTGTTAATCGTTTTTGTGTTTTGAATCTCTCCACGAGTTGCGTCAAAGCTGTGTTTCCAAGCATTAAAGTCGTGGCGCGCCTTAAGAATGGCTTTGAAGTCTCCCCAGTTCCTGTTTAGAATAAGCGTTTGCAAGGCGGCCACATAATCAAGAACCAAACGCCATGTCATAACCTTACGCATCTGTGAAGAGGCAAGGTTCTTATAAAGCATGGTGAGATTGTTGCGAAAATTAAGATAAGTTTTCATGGGATTTACCTTTGGCAACGTGCCACCACCCACATGAAACACTGCACTTTCGGGTATGCAGTATATTTTTTTGCCCATAAGCCTAAGACGCCAACAAAGGTCTATCTCCTCGTTATGAGCAAAAAATCTTGCGTCAAGACCTCCTGCGGCCCAGTAGTCTTTGGCTCTTACCACTAGGCAAGCACCTGTTGCCCAGTGTATCTCTTGTCGGTAATTATATTGTCCGTTGTCTTTCTCCACGTGGTCGAATATTCTTCCTCGACAATAGGGGTATCCCAAGCAGTCGATAAAGCCGCCCGAGGCACCTGCATATTCAAAGGATTCCTTATCGTGCATGGCTAAAAGTTTGGGTTGACAGGCTGCTGTTGAGGGGTGAGCATCCATTTCTTCTATCAATGGGGTTAACCATTGATGAGTTACTTCAACGTCTGAATTGAGCAACACATAATATTCGGCTTCAACTTGGGCCAAAGCTTTGTTGTACCCCTCGGCAAAACCCCAGTTCTTTTCTAGCACAATGGTGCGGCAATGTGGGAAATGTTGGGCAAGATAGTCAAGCGAATTATCTGTCGAGGCATTGTCGGCAACGTAAACCACGGCATCATTATTCGAGTGTCGCATAACGGATGGCAGATATTGAGCTAACATTTTTTGCCCGTTCCAGTTGAGAATAACGATTGCAATCTTGTCCATGAGTCTCTTCTTATGTTGAATGTATTATATTAATTCTACCTTAACGGCCGTCTTGTTGTGGTTAAATTGGGTAAGTTTAACGGGCAACACCTGATTGTCAAACTCTTCTTTGGCTAGTGATGCGGGCAATTCTACACGCACATAGTTGGGGGTGAAGCCATGCATAGCTCTACCTTTGGCCGATTTTTCGAAGAGAACTTCGCTTTGTGTGCCTATCTGGGAGGCGTAGAAAGCTTCCAACTTTTCGTCAGATAGCTCCAAAAGTAGCTTGCTTCGACGACGTTTCTCGGCATCGCTAACCACATGGGGAATGCGAAGGGCAGCCGTTCCAGGGCGTTCGCTGTAAGGAAAGACATGAAGTTGACTAATATCTAATGATTTCAAGAAGTTATAACATTCGTCGAAATAGGCCTCTTCTTCGCCGCGCGATCCCACCATTACGTCTACACCGATAAAGGCATTGGGTATGCGTTCCTTGATGCGTTGCACCTTATGGGCAAACAATGCGGTGTCGTATCGGCGATGCATTAGTTTTAAAACCTCATCGCTTCCACTCTGCAAGGGTATGTGGAAGTGGGGCATGAAAGCTCTGCTAGACGCACAATAGTCGATAAGCTCGTCGGTAAGAAGGTTGGGTTCAATGCTGCTGATGCGAAAACGTTGTATGCCTTCAACTTCATCGAGTGCTTTAACCAGATGAATAAATCGCTCATCGCCCTCGCCTTTAAACTCTCCCACATTCACACCAGTGAGCACAATCTCTTTTCCACCCTCGTTGGCAGCATCTTGTGCCTGCTTAATTAGCGACGCAATAGAGGGATTACGCGAAAAACCACGGGCAAAGGGGATGGTGCAATAGGTGCAGAAGTAGTCGCAACCATCTTGCACTTTAAGGAAATAGCGGGTTCTATTACCGCGACTACAGCTTGGTGCAAAGGTCTTAATATCTTTGGTTTTTACCGAGAAATGGCGGTGCAAAGTATCTCCGCGTTGACCGTCGGCCCATGCATCATTGAGATATTGAATAAGGTTGGCTTTTTCGTTGCTACCTAAAACGAGGTCAACACCTTCAATAGCGCTAACCTTTTCAGACTCAAGTTGGGCGTAGCATCCTGTTACAACCACAAAGGCACCAGGATTTTGGCGCACCATGCGGTGAATAATTTGCCGGCATTTGTGGTCGGCCACTTCTGTAACCGAGCATGTATTAATCAGACAAATGTCGCGGGCTCACCCTCATTGGCCGTTCTAACGCCCATGTCTTGGAGCATTTGACCAAAGGTAGAGGTCTCCGAGAAGTTTAATTTGCAACCTAAGGTGTAGTAAGCAGCCGTTTTTCCTTGAAAAGCAGAACTGTCTATCATATTATATAAGTGAGAGAATGCTCCCCGAAGAGCTTTCTCTACAATATTATTGAACTAGTGTTAATGAATAAAGATATACCACAGAAGCGGGTATGGCCATGAGTGAAGAATCGAAACGGTCGAGCATTCCGCCATGGCCAGGCAGGATGTTGCCGCTGTCTTTAATTCCTATTGTGCGCTTGAAGAGCGACTCAACCAGGTCGCCCCATGTGCCAAACACCACTACAACAAGTCCTAAACCCAACCATTGTGGGATAGAAAGGTTGATTGGTGCATCTGATTGGGTTTCAAGATAACCGATTAAGGCTGCAACAAGCAGCACAAGGATACCCCCGCCGATACTTCCTTCCCAGCTTTTTGCGGGCGAAATACGTGGGAAAAGTTTATGTTTGCCAAAGAGCGACCCCGAACAATAGGCGCCTGTGTCGTTGGTCCAAAGGAAGATAAACACACTAAGAGGGAGCAGGTAATAAAAATAGGTCTCGTTGCCTGCTTGCCTAAAGGCCAGTACATTTATCATAGATAGGGGCAAAGCAATGTACATCTGCCCAAACATCGTGTAGGCCCAGTTATTTATTGGGTCGTTTGCTTTGGTGTAAAGTTCACTGATAAAGAGATAAACAATGGTGAGAAGGTAAGGCACAAAAACGGCATTGGTGCCAATAAAACCACTATTTACTCCAGCTACAGCCAAGAAAAAGTAGGTTCCAGCCACGGTCGAAATAAAGCGATTAACGCTGGTGCCTTTGTTTTCGTTAACTAGACCTGCATATTCCCAAAGGGTTAGCGACGTGATGAGTGCGAAAACAAACACCATAGCTAAGGGACGTAAGAAGCAAGTAACCATGATGGCTACGAAAAGAACGCCTGTGATAGTGCGCGTTATTAAATTCTTAATCTTGGGAGTCATTGTCTTTTCTTTTTTCGCAGTTATGTAATGGTGGGCTTGCTGCTGCGCTAGGTATGTTCACCAGTTATGCCATATGGGCAAAATATTGCGTGTGTGTGGCAAAGTGGGCGATGATAACAGCGCACCGCCATTCGCTAGCCCTGTTAAAAGGGCAAACGAATGGCGACAAGCAAATTATTTGTTAAAGTCCTTGCGACCTGCGGTGTTCTTCTTCGGCCGCTTTCACCTCGTCGGGCATGTCTTCCAACTTAGGTGTGTTGTCTTCCATAATTTCTTCGGAACGACTAACCCAAGGACGTTTGCCGAAAATTTCTTCCACATCTTCGGCGAATATCACCTCGCGCGATATTAGTAGGTCGGCCAGTTTTTTATGTCCTTCGCTATTTTCTTGTAATATCTGTTTAGCGCGGTTGTATTGTTCGTTAACCATCTTCATCACTTCGTCGTCGATAATCTTCGCTGTAGTTTCCGAATAAGGTTTTTGGAACTGGTATTCTTGGTTGTTGTAGAAGCTGATGTTGGGTATTTTGTCGCTCATACCAGCGTAGGCCACCATGCCATAGGCACTTTTTGTGGCTCGCTCCAAGTCGTTCATTGCTCCTGTTGAGATATGTCCGGTGAAGAGTTCTTCTGCAGCTCGTCCGCCCATCAGTGCACACATTTCATCGAGCATTTGCTCTTTAGTGGTGATTTGTCGCTCTTCGGGTAGATACCATGCTGCACCTAAAGCACGTCCGCGAGGCACAATAGACACTTTAACCAATGGGTCGGCATGCTCACAGAACCAAGACACGGTGGCATGTCCAGCCTCGTGTAGGGCGATGGTTCGCTTCTCGGCAGCAGTCATTATCTTTGTTTTCTTCTCTAAACCACCGATGATACGGTCAACTGCGTCAAGGAAGTCTTGTTTTCCTACAGCACTGCTATTGTGTCGTGCAGCTATCAGTGCAGCCTCGTTACAAACGTTGGCTATATCAGCGCCCGAGAAGCCTGGAGTTTGGCGAGACAGGAAGTCGATGTCTACGGTCTCGTCCACCTTAACAGGGCGAAGGTGAACTTGGAAAATCTCTTTACGTTCGGGCAGGTCGGGCAGGTCTACGTTTATTTGTCTGTCAAAACGCCCTGCTCTTAGTAGTGCGCTGTCTAGCATGTCGGCTCGGTTGGTGGCAGCTAGGATGATAACACCACTGTTTGTGCCAAATCCGTCCATTTCAGTGAGTAGCGCGTTAAGGGTGTTCTCTCGTTCATCGTTTCCGCCCATCGAGGGATTTTTGCTTCTCGCACGTCCCACGGCATCAATTTCATCGATGAAGATGATGCATGGCGACTTTTCTTTGGCTTGATGGAAGAGGTCGCGAACGCGGCTAGCACCCACACCTACGAACATTTCAACAAAGTCTGAGCCACTCATAGAGAAGAAAGGAACGCCAGCTTCGCCAGCAACGGCTTTGGCCAAAAGAGTTTTACCAGTTCCCGGAGGGCCAACAAGCAGCGCTCCCTTGGGAATTTTACCACCTAGGTCGGTATATTTTTGTGGACTTTTAAGAAATTCCACAATCTCTTGCACCTCTTGTTTAGCTCCTTCTTGTCCTGCAACGTCTTTAAATGTGATGCCAATTTCGTTTCCCTTTTCGTACATTTTGGCTTTGCTTTTGCCAACATTGAAAACGCCCGAACCACCACCAGCTCCGCCACTGCCCATTCTTCTCATGATGAAAATCCAAATGGCGATGAGCAAAACGAATGGAACGATTTGAATAAGGATGTCGGTGAAGTGTCCGCCCTTATCGTTATCGAAGGCAAAGTCTTTTATCTTAGCTGCTTTTTGGGCATCGGTGAGGTATTTCTCAAGTTCGTCTATCGAGCCAATTTGCACGCTAACATATGGTTTTTCGCCCAATTGTTTCGGGTCTTTACCAAAAACATCGCGTGTGTTTTCGGGTTTGACAAACATTTTAAGCGTTTTTTGTTCGGTGTTTACCACCACATTATTGGCGTAACCTTTATTCACATACTCCTGAAACTTGGTGTATGTGGCCTCTTGTTTTACGCTTCCTGCCATCATGTTGCCTCCTCCTGTGAAGAAGAGAAGCCCCAGCGCAATGATTATCAGCCCATAAATCCAGTTCATATTAAAGCGGGGCATCTTGGGCTGTTTATTGTTGTGCGGTTGTTTATTACTCATAATTCAATTGTTGGTGACACGAACATTCTATCAAACGTTGTGCCAATTTTAATCTATGTCAGTGAGGTGGGTGAGTTTTGCGTCGGCCCAAAGATGTTCAATATCGTAGAATGCACGTGTCTCGGGCAAGAAAACATGCACAATAACGTCTACAAAATCAATGGCCACCCATTGGTTTAGACCTAGCCCTACTGCGCTGGTAGGCTTGTCTTTAAGTTCTTTGCGCACTGTATCGCCAATAGATTCGGCAATAGCTTCAACCTGTGTGGGCGAGTTTCCTTGGCATATAACGAAATAATTGGTTATTGCTCCCTCAATTCCTTTTAAGTCGGCTACAACGATTTTGCTGCCTTTTTTCTCTTGTATTCCTTTAATAATGGTATCTACCAAATTGTTTGTTCTTGTCATTCTGATGTTGATGTAATTTCTTTGAAGCTACAAAGTTAAGATAATTTATTCGATTTGTGCGCGATTTGCTGCATATTTACGCCAAAATAGGATGTAAAGTTGCAGCAAGAGTTGCATTTATTGAAGTTAATTGGCATGCGAATGATGTTGCTGAGTGGGGGTTATCCCCATTCGGTTACTAATTTCTCAAGCATGGGAATGGCAATTCGTCCTCGTTTTAATTCTATAAGACCTTGACTCTGCATATGGTTGAGTGCCCTTGATACATTAAGGCGGCTGTCGTTCATCTCGTTTGCAAGTTTTTCCATCTTGATATGCACTAGCTTTTTGCCTGCTGGGTGCAGACAATGAACTATGAAGAAGCGTGCAATGCGATGTAGTAGAGGCGAACGGCAGTGTCTCCAAGCTGTCTAGCTGCTTTTTGGGCTTGTGTTGAGATGGTGTTAAGCAGGTTAAACTTAAAAATTATAAAGTCGTCGGTTAGCCTTAACACCTCGCTTTTGCTTAGAAGCAGTAGGCTACATGTTGACTGAGCGATGAAGGTGCGGGTGTAACGGGGCGATATACCAAAGAGATTTTCGGGCTGAAGAATATATGGAGCATCAATTTCTTCGATAAATGTGTAGCTATTGTCATCGGCTTGCGATGCAACTTGCATTTTTCCGTTAAGTAAAAAACAAAGGTGTGTACATTCGTTTCCTGCTTTTGCAATTGTTTCTTCGGCTTTTTTTTGTGCAAAGTCAAACCTTGTTTGCCCCAGTACAGCAACAAGGTCGTCTGTGCTCATGCCTTGAAACATGGGCAACTCTATCAGCTTGGCATAAAGAGGCATGTGTTGCATCTGTGCTTATACGGTGTTTTCGGTTTATGTAATGCCTACTGTAGCAGCTACAAAGGCTACACTTATTTTTGTATCTTATCTTTTAGCGATGAAGAGAACCACACTGCATTTTTGCCATCCTTATCCGAATAAATGAAATAGGCCATTAGTTCGGGATGTTGGTCTAACACTTTTTGCGCCTTTTCCAGTCCTAGCACCATAAAGGCAGTGGCGTATGCATCGGCTTCAGCGCAGTTACTAGCCAGTACGGTAGATGAAAGGATATTATGTTGTACAGGATATCCCGTCATAGGGTCGATGGTGTGAGCATATTTTTTACCGTTTTTATAATAGAACTTTCGGTAATTGCCACTTGTGGCCATGGCCTTATTGGTAACGTTTAAGATGGTTTGTATCTCTTGGTTTACGTTTAACGAATCGTCAGAGGGTTTGGTTACGCCCACTTTCCAAGGCAGTCGTTTTTCGCTAATGCCACGTGTAACGATTTCTCCACCAATTTCTACCATAAAGTTTTCTATTCCTTTGCGTTTTAGCAAACTTGCAACAACATCGCTACCATAGCCTTTGGCGATTGCGCTGAAGTCGAGCATCAGGCGTGGGTCTTTCTTTTTGATGCGCCCATCCACGTAAGACACTTTTTTATAACCAATAAATTGCTTTATGCTGTCGATGGCATGTGGGGTGGGACGAACACCGCTTTTAAAGCCAAATCCCCAAGCGTTGACAAGTGGAGCCACGGTTACATCAAACGCTCCATTGGTTTCGTTGGATATTTTTTCGGCCAATTGAAATACGTCTGCGAACATCTTGTCGGGTTGCACCTGTTCGTTACGATTAATTTTAGAGATAACCGAACCTTTGTTGAAAGTAGACATGGATTGGTCTACCTCGTTAAGTGCGGCCATAATTTCTTTATTCAAATTATCATTGCTTTGATAAATAATGCTGTATGTGGTGCCAAACACTGTTCCGCTATCGTGTTGATAGGGTGTATCTTGTTGTTGCTTGATGATGTAGATAGTGCCTATTATAAGCAGCAACAGAAATGGAATCTGCCAAAGCAGGCGGCGTTTTCTATTTGGAGTGTTCATTTGTTTGTTTAGAGTCTTGTTATCTTGAGTTTTGCTGGCATACTCTTTTTATGCAGCCTATATAATATTGGTATGCACGTTGTCGGTGGACGTAAAAGAATGGCGTGTGGCCGTGTGCGTGCATCGAAATTGTTATAAGGTGATGATGATGTTGAATGTGGCACCCAGTCGGGATGTGCCTGTTTTCCCAAATCCTGGCACGTACCACACGTTTCCTGCATCGCCATCGTTGTGTGTCAGGCGGCGTCTATATCGGGCCGACCATCCTAAATGCACCGGCCCCCAAATCTTTGCGTCGACTGCGAACACCAATTCTGCCCAATGGCAGTGGCTGAAGCATTGTTAATCTGTATGGCAGCGTGGTCTTGCCAAACGGGATCGTTTAGTACAGAGCTGCTACATCGTATTTGAATGAGGTGAAAGCATATCTTGCTCCTACGTATACGCGATAGACATCATGTTTATTTTTCATGATGTTGTAGTCAAAACCCACCTTGCCATATGGTGCAGCTGTTTTGTACATCACGTGAGTTACCGGATCGTCTTCGTGGTTGGCACTGCCATAACCCACCTCAAATACAGGAAAATATCTGTCTTTGAAGTTTATTCGCAGCGCAGCCTCATATTGTCCGTAGTCGCTGACGGCCAATTGTATTGGCCCAACCACATCTGCCATGACCTGAAGGCCACGGAAAAAGCGGGTGGTGTCGGGGCTTTGAGTTTCGGACTTAAGTATCTGTGCACTGGTTGTCAAAGCACCAAAGGCTAGCAAAACACTAGTGGCCGCTCTTAAAGTGGATGCGGAAATGTGGCGAAGAAGTGTCATATGTAACGTTTGGGTTGATGAGAACAACAGAGTCGATGGCATGTTTAGATGTGCTAACTGCCGTTATTGTGTGAAAATAAGTCATGTCACAATCTACTGACTCGAAGTGTGGCGTGTTTGTTTTGCTCACTTTGATGGTGTCGTGCACAATGTTGCCCAGGGTGTCTTTTAGCTGAAACACCAGCACATCTTCATTGCGCGTATAGCTCATTGGAAGGTTTAGTTGTGTTGTCTTTACACCTTTGTTATATATAATGGTGTCTTGTCCGTTGCTGCGCTTTGTGAAAATGGTGAGCGTGTCGTTTAGTGTGTCGGGATTAAGGCTATTGCCTTTAGCTAAAGTGTATTGCGAATAAACCGTATTGTTGAACGGACAGTCAATAGACGAGCAAGCAGCCAGTAGCGCAATGGTTATTACGAGTAGTGGAATTATTCTCCGCATCTTATTTCCTCCTCTATTTGATAGTCGTTTCTTCCTGGCGAATTGCGACTGATGAGGTCGCCCAAAAATCCAGCAAGAAATAGTTGTGTGCCTATCATCATTGTTGTTAACGAGAGATAAAAATAGGGCGAGTCGGTTATGAGTCGTTGTGGAATGCCTTGTGCGAGGCAATATAACTTGTCGACACCCAACAAACAGGTGGCGATAAAGCCCAACAGAAACATCAGCGAGCCCAAAAGCCCAAATACATGCATGGGTTTTTTTCCGAAATTACTGAGAAACCAAAGTGTGATAAGGTCTAGATAACCATTGAAAAAACGATTGAGTCCAAATTTAGAACTGCCATATTTACGAGCCTGATGTTGCACCACCTTTTCTCCAATTCTACCAAACCCTGCGTTTTTTGCAAGATAGGGGATGTAGCGATGCATTTCGCCATATACCTCGATGTTCTTCACCACCGCCTTGCGATAGGCTTTTAGTCCGCAATTAAAGTCGTGAAGGTTTTTTATTCCGCTAATTTTTCTTGCCGTGGCATTGAATAATTTGGTGGGAATGGTTTTTGAAAGTGGGTCGTATCGTTTTTGTTTATAGCCCGAGACAAGGTCATATTTCTCTTCCATTATCATGCGGTAGAGTTCGGGTATTTCGTCGGGCGAGTCCTGTAAGTCGGCATCCATGGTTATTACCACGTTGCCTTTGGCCTCTTTGAACCCACAGTAGAGAGCGGGACTTTTACCATAGTTGCGTCTGAACTTTATTCCCCGAACGTGTTCAGACTGCTTGCTTAGTTCTTCAATCACTTCCCAAGAGCGATCGGTAGAACCATCGTTGACGAAAATCACTTCGAATGAAAAGTGGTTATCGTTCATCACTCGCTCAATCCATGCATAGAGTTCGGGTAGTGATTCGTCTTCGTTGTATAGGGGTATAACTACAGAAATGTCCATTTTTGTTTGTGTTGTCTTATTAGTTATGTTGATTAATCTTTGTTATTCTCTTAATTGGGCTAATGGCTTTTCTTACGATAGCTTGCTTTTTTGTTGTCTCTGTTTGAAGCTTTTACAGTCTTGCTACCTGCCTTGTGGTTTTTTGTACTCTTTCGTAATACCGCGCCATGCATAGAAGCTGTTGGGCGTTTTGTTCAAAGCGGTGTTAAAACTTTGCTTGTTTATCGTACTCGTTTCATTCCAAATGCAGCAGTTATGAGGCTCAGGATACAGCCTATAAAGACGTTTTGGGTGAAAAATAGAAACGTAAGCTCCATAGGAGTGAGCGAGGTGAGAAGTTTTGCCGACTCTTGCATCTGGGTTTCGTTGATGCCCATTTGCTCATATGTAGCACCAAAGGCTTTTATCGAGTTGCTCATCATTGTGACGAGCGACATCGAGTCGTAGAAGCGAATGTAGAGATATTGCGCTAAAGCAAAGATAAGTGAGGCATAGACAAATGTGTACCATGAGTAAGCCAAAGCTCGACGATAGGATATATGTCCATCGAGAGCGTAGTCGCGAAAGGCTCGCAAGCGCCAAGTTACAACGAATGGTGTGGAGAATGTAAGGATATTCCCCATCGCCGACTGAGGTAGCAGCATGGTGAAGAGGAACGATACAATCCATACCAATGCCAAAATGGCACCGTCTTGGCGGGCAAATGCCTTTAGTTGTTTCAATGATTCTAAAAAGTTCATGCAGTGCAAAATTACGTATTTTTTATCATATATTACGCGCTATGCGCCGAAATCTAATAAATCTCTTAAAACTATGCGGTTAACTATGCGTAAAACAAAGGCAGGCTGATATCGCATCAGCCTGCCTTTTAATTAAGCTATGAAGTATTATTGATTGATAAAAACGAGTTCAACTTATATGCATATATTATGCGTTGATGTTACGGGCGGATATCGCCTGTAAATGGTATGCAGCCCCACTTTTTGTCACCATCGTTGTGTAAGCTCACTCCATCTTTAGTTACTTTTATATAGTATGCTTTACTTTCTGGGTTATTTGGGTCAGCGCCATTAATCCAGTAATATCCAGCTTTACCAACTTCAACTAGTGCACCATTGATATATCTGCCTAACAGTGGTAGTGGATAGTATCCAACATATGGGTGTTTTATGTCTTCATTCTCGTCTATTTTAGTTTTACTTACAGATACGGCTTCATTCTTCCAATTTTTACCATCATAGGCGATAGAGTGCCCACTTCGTATGGTTGGTACCCATAATACGCCTTGGTAAAGGTGTCCGTCAAAAGACCATAAGAACTCTTTGTCCCAAAAACATTCTTTAGTAAAAAAATAAGCCGCATCGTTCGGAGTAAAGTCTATGTCAGTTGGTACACCTGCAGGCGCTTCACTTTCTTCACTGTACCAACGTTGGTCGTCGTCTCCTTGAGGCCATATTTCATTTTCTGGTGCAGGTATACCCGAGGCATTTTTATTCCAATTGCGAGGTGCTTTCATGTCTAGGGTATAATACAATTCTTCCGCTCCCCACATGCTGTAGTTAACAAAAGAAGGTGTAAAGTCTTCAACGTTAAGCCTCCAAAATACTGGCTGATTTGTTCCAGCGGGTAAGTCCAACACAGGATATCGTTTTGTTACGGTGTGACGATTATTTGTACTATGGTCTTTTATGATATATTTTACTCTAACGTTTGTGTATTTGCCAGGAGGTATTATCAGTATACCGACGCTATCTCTAGCGGACTCCTTGTTTGATGTAATGGGTAGGCCATTACTTTTACCAGGTTGGTCAAGTTTTAAGGTTACTTTTGTTTTGTTTAAAGGACGTTTACTAATATCTACGCCTTTTGCGGTAAACGGGAATTTACCCCAAACACTTTGGTCCGCAATTAGTTGCACTGAAATTAAACGAGTATTCCTAATGTCACCGCGAGGATTGTAGGGCATGAAAGTAATGTATGCAGCTTTATGTTCAAGCACAAACTTATGTCTATCACCATGATATCCATAACCAACACCTTTCTTGTTATAATATTCGCATTCTGTAACTGCAACCCCACAATCGCCACTATTTGCCATTTCCGAGTCCTCTAGTGAAATTTGCTTTTGCGTAGGCGCGAATGTAACATATAATTTGTCCTTAGCTGCGCTAGATTGATCCCCTCCTACATAGAGTAAGGTGTAGTGTCTATTTGGGTATATTCCCCTAAACCTAAAATTAGCGGATTCAGCGTGAGTTGTTGCCTCTTTGTCGTTCCAATGTTGTCCTGTGGATTTTTCCCAAACAGGCTCAGCGTCTGTGCCTTTGTTTATAAAAAGGTGTTGATAGTCGTTTGGTGTCCAGTAGAAGGTAATGCCTAAGTCGTTAGGTTTAATTATACCATACTTTCCACTTGTTCGTGTCTTGGCGTTTTCAAAAGTTCCTGAAAAACTTACTACAGACCCTAGGTCTTGATTAGTGTCTTGTTGTTGACCCTGGTCGTCTTTTTCTACGCATGCCGTTGGTGTTAAAACCAATACGCATGTGAGGAGGAAAAGGCTTAATGTTCTATATGATAATTTAGACATGGTTACTAATTTGTTATTGTGTTCTTTAATTTTCACCGGGCCAAAGTTGATATCCATAGAGTTTTACCGCTTCGGTATTTCTCAAACCGCCATACACTCCTACAAAATTCCTTCTAATTAGGAGGTAATATGCCCAATAAGGGCCTTCACCAGGACGATTGGTTACACATGTGCTGGTCCAGTATCTTCCCTCATAAGCGTCTCCCATATGAAGTTGTCCCCCTGAATCATAATACCAAGTGCCATGATGCAGAAGTATTTTGAACGATTACTTTCGGGAACATCCTCCCATGATGTGGCATTATTACCCACTGATGCATCTTGACGTATTCTACAATCGTCTCCTTGTGCGTTTCTTTCGTTCATTTGCGCATCTGTGAGTCCAAAATACTGGCGTCTACGAAACCACATTCTACCAGTGAATAGGTGTCCGTCGTAAGTGAAGGGGGAATCGTCCCAGCGTGGATCTCCAAGTTTTACATACCAACTAAGAAAGTTTGCTGAAGGAACTGTACTAGTAATAGAACCCACTGGTGCTGTATTACTGGCACCAGGAGAATAATAGTTGCTGTAATAGCGAGGATCTCCAGAGGTTGGAAAACCTGCTAAACCTGCCACTCCTCCTTTCCTCCATTTATGGTGTGCGTTGCTTTCGTGTCCCTGCCAGTAAAACTGACTAGCTCCCCACATGTGGTATTTTCCAAATAAATGAGAAACGTCGTCTGCTACCAATTGGGAATACATGACCTTATTTTTTCCAGGTCTTAAAGTGATTTCTGCTATTTTCTTCTTAAATACACCTGTTGTTCCAACTATGGGATCGTACAGCGTATAAGTTACTTCTATGTTGTGATATGTACCTGGTGCCATAACCATCAATGCCCCGAGACTCTTTGCTTCTTCCTGATTACTGGCCATCTTGAAGCCATTGTCTTGATGTCCGTCTCCGCAGGTTAAGTATCTTGTTTGTCGTTGACCTACAGGTCTTTTACTTTCGTCTAGAATACCATTGTCGTCAAAATAGAAGTGACCATGGCTATATTCATCGCTAGTAAAAGTAATTTTCGTTAATTTACATTTCTTCAATGCTTCTTTACTCTTTCCCTCACCTGCGTAGGGCATAAAGGTGAGATACGAGATGGCATGCTGTAGAGTAAAGCTATACCATATACCATTATCTTCTGCTGTAGCAAAGCCACAATCACCTTTTGATGCTAGGTCTGTAAAATCACCAGCTTTCTCTTGCGCAAGATTAGTAGGAATATAAGTCTGACGGGTTTCGTTATTAATTCCGTAGTGACTATACCAAATGGGGTATCTTTCCTCTGTGAGTTGAATGCCTTTATATAAATAAAACCTTGCACTTGTTATTTTATCACTGTCTTTTACAAGGGTGTCTTGTTTATTAAATCGCTGCCATTTGTAGGTTCCACCTATATTTACCCATAGGTTGTTATAGTCATTTACGTCCCAGTAGAATCTAATTCCATTATTACTGTTTTTTAAGAGCTTGTACCTCCCTGCTGTTTTTGTTTTATGGGGCGTATATTCTTTTTGAGACGATGAAATCCCAGTGAAAGACTTAGAATTAAACTCTTTTTTTATATCCCTTCCCTCTGTTTGCTCTTTATTAGTAAGATCATTTGCACAACTAAAAATGGAGAAAAACAGACAAAGAGTGAAAGACGACTTTAAAAGTAATCCTTTATATCGTGTTCTTATTTTCATGATTCTTGTTTTCCTACGTTTTATCATAATGTAATAAATATAGGTTAATCCCATTCGTAGAAACCACCAGCTTTACTGTTGTTGATAGGTGAACCATCATCTTCAGCTGAGCCAGCATCTCCACCTGAACTACCCGTGTTATTATTTACGTTCCCTCCATTTGGTAGAGGCTTATTTCCTCCTTTTGCTGAAGTTTGGAGTAGATTCCTTTGAATCGCCAATTCTTCTGTAAAAATATGTGGGGAGATATATACCAGTTTGTGTTGGCATTTTCCTTTTTCTTGTGGTGATTCTTCCTTCATTATTTATTCGATTTGGTTCAATCTCGTAGCAATATGTTGGGGTGTATCCATGGTTTTGCTGCTTTGTTGCTGCTGGTTATTGTTTTGGCATATTTGCATTAGCAAATAAAGTTGAGAGTTGTTAATGAACATCTTGGAGATTCATTTTGTGTTTACATCTCACATGGTAGAATATCTTATTATAGTTATTAATGATAAATTGCATGGTGATGTATTTATTGTT
Source organism: Hoylesella shahii DSM 15611 = JCM 12083 (assembly GCF_000613445.1). Lineage (GTDB taxonomy): Bacteria > Bacteroidota > Bacteroidia > Bacteroidales > Bacteroidaceae > Prevotella > Prevotella shahii. The sequence continues at coordinate 145,321 of NZ_BAIZ01000001.1, read as the reverse complement.
AATGATTCTTTGTACCTCGGCCGGATGGGGTTCAAAGCGCATCGTTATTGAACGTGGCGTTTTGAATAACCCATCTCGAGGCTTCAGGCGTTTTTGTTTTACCCATCATTGTGATGTGAACTAACTTTGTGCATGTTCATGGCTTATTAAGGTTGCTTCTGCGCATAGCGCTTCAAGGATGTGTAATGGTATTTTGATATTGAATAGGCCAAACACATAGGTTGGGAAACATTGCCTTTGTTTTCATGGTTTCGATATATATGTATATTATTTGGAAATATTCTTGTCTTTTGTATGATATATTAAATATTGTTTAAAAGAGTTATCTGTTTTATCCTTTACTTTGAGCAGTGAATTTCTTTGAAAATTCCATTTCTAAGTTAGGGGTTGCTCTTTATTAACACGAATTTTCGTATTTAATTTTTATTTTGTATTCTAGCGTTGTTATATTCATATAATTTATAATTATTGAATGTTAATTGATAACGTTTTGAAATATCTTGTGTTAGAAGGTTGTGGTTCTAAAACACATCGCAAAATTAAACATAATATTTGAACCGTCAAATAAAAAGGCGAAAAAAATTAAAAAAATCTTGTTGATTTATGAAAGAGTTCTGTAAAAATCTAGAAAATACGCAATTTTGACCATGGATTTAGGTGAGTTTTTGCTGCAATGTAAAAAATAACATAAAATATTTATGCTTCTTTTTTGATAAATTGATTGTGTGTGTTGATGACTTACGGGGTGTTTTTTTATTCATTGTTGAGGTTATACAGATGGATAATATGGTGGTTATTGGTAGTCCTTATATATAATAAGGTGTAGCGATGTAGAGCATTTGAATTTTTAGATATGCTGTCTTGGTATAGTTTCGGTTTCTTTATTGGCTCTTATATCGCTCCAAATATGTGATGATGGGTTTCGGTGGTTTGGTTATCTTTCGTCAAACGTTTGGTAATAGGTTTGTTTTGTGGTTAGCGTTTGCACATTATTGCTGATTTTCATGGAAATATGCACTTCACCCAACTAAAAGGTTTAGGGAAGGGACAGATTTTGTTTGATTGTTTGTAATGCTGTATTTTATTCTTGGAGTGATGGTGAACTATTTGTTAACTTGCTATTTATAGTAAAAATGTAGTTAAGCAAACGTAAGTTGTACAGAAAATATAGCACGGATTTAAACTATTGCCAAGGTGTTATGATGAATAGATTGGGTTTTAACTCCGTATTAATTGAATAGTTAGATTATGCGGCTCTTGGGTTATGTGTATCGAAGGTGGAAACATTTGGTTGGTTATCTTTTTTAATGGCTTGCGCTTTTATTCTGATTGTTTCGAGAAAATCGACGAATTTGATTTCAGACTTATTATTAGGAATACTTGATATTGAGAGATTGTAAAATATTAAGTAGAAATTTTAACATTGTGAGTCTCTTTTTCTTCATCAATTGCTCGCTCGCTTGCAAATAATCAATTCTCGCGGAGGTTTGTTTCGGTAAAAACGGGGTTAGAAGGCTTAAGGTGATAAGTGGATTTTTTGTTGAAAACAACAGTCTTTTTTATATGTTTTGGGGCTATTTGTAGCAAAAAGGCTTGCTAAATGCAGCAAAACGCAGTGCTAACTCTTACTAAACGCAGTGCTAACTCGTGCTAAACGCAATGCTATCTCCTACAAAACGCAATGCTAAATGCAGCAAAACGCGAGTTAGATGCTATATTTAGGACATTGATAATGTGTTTTGCTTCATTTCGAGTAGCATAAACTTATACACTTTGAAGGTAAAACGCTCTTATTTTTCTGCTATTTAGCATGAAAAAGCGGTTTTTTAGGCAGTGAAAAACAGAGAGCTAAAGCACAACTAGAGAGGCAAAATGGTGCAAATTGCAGGTTTTAGGTTGAAAAATGGCTTGAAAAATTAATGCTCCAAGGGCTTAATTGTGGCAGAATGCATGCTTTTGGGCATTTGTTTTTGCTAGAATGACTTGGTTCGGAGAGTGTGTTTTGTAAAATATATCTAATTATTTAACATTTTGATGATTCGTAATGATTTAAATTAATGAGTGAAAAAGTTAGCTGTTAGAAGCTTTTGGTAATAGAAAAAAGACAGGTGAAAGCAAAAATAAAGGTTATATATTGATGGATAATTGCCATTTCTTAAAGGCTCTATAGGCAATATGCGTGTCAGAAATGTAGAATAGTCTGCAATTAATTTTAAAATTCATTGTTCATTCTTACAAAATCGCTATCTTTGCAGTAACCAATTATTGGAAGAACAATGACAAAAGCAATTCTTAGATACCTGTTAATGCTGTTCGCAGTATTTGTTTGCACCACTGTAATGGCGCAAAATTTGAAGTGGCGCGACATGTATCAGGTGAAGAAAAAAGACACCATCTTTGGTATCGCTAAAAACTTTGGACTTACTGTTGAAGAACTTATCAATGCCAATCCAGAGATGAAAGTGGCGGGGTACGAACTGAAAAAAGGCGATTATATCTTCATTCCTTACCCTTCGAACACTGCTCCAAAGACAGCAACGGCACAACCTTCAACTGCTGTACAGACGCAAACAGCACCAAAAGCAGTGCAAAACCCAGTGGGTAAAACTATTAGGGTGGGCGTAGTGTTGCCATTACATGATGTGGATGGCGACGGTAAACGTGCTACCGAATATTATCGTGGTTTCTTGATGGGATGCGATAGTTTAAAACAAATGGGTTATTCTATTGATATTCGTGCTTGGAACGTGCCCATTGATGGAGATATTCGCGCCACACTTCAAGAATCAGGCTTACGCAATTGCGATATTATTTTTGGTCCATTGTACACCAAGCAGGTGAAGCCGCTATCAGATTTTTGTAAGAGTGCTGGCATTAAATTGGTTATCCCCTTCTCTATATGGGGCGACGAAGTGAGCCGTAACACAGAGATATTTCAAATTTACCAATCGGCAGACGAGATAAATAATGCCTCGATAGATGCCTTTTTAGAGCGTTTTGGTAATCAACACCCTGTATTTATCGACTGTAACGACTCGACGAGTAAGAAAGGTATTTTTACTTTCGGCTTACGCAATCGCCTAAATAATCGCGGTGTATCGTATAGCATTACCAATTTGAAGTCGAGCGAGGAGCTATTTGCCAAGGCGTTTAGTCGTACTCAGCCCAATATTGTTGTGCTCAACACAGGCCGTTCGCCAGAATTGTCGGTGGCCATGGCTAAACTTAAGGGACTAGTGGCTAGTAATCCAGGTATAGTTGTGTCGCTTTTCGGTTACACCGAGTGGCTAATGTATACACGAAACAATCTTGACAACTTTTTTACTTTCAATACCCACATTCCATCCACTTTCTATTACAACCCAGTTTCGGCAAGAACGCAAAATATAGAGAATGGTTATCGTCGTTGGTTTGGATTGGAAACGCTGTATGCCCTGCCAAAGTTTGCGTTAATGGGTTACGACCATGCGCAATTCTTTATACGTGGTGTGTATAAATATGGCAAGGCTTTTAATGGCACAAAGGCACAAAATACATATACTCCCGTGCAAACACCGCTCGATTTTAGACGTGTGGGCACAGGTGGAATGCAAAACAAAGCTTTCATGTTGGTGCACTATACCAATGGTAAGAGAATAGAACTAATCAATTATTGACGAATGAGAATAAGAACATTGGCCATCGTTGCCATCTGTTTGGCCACCTCTTTAATATGCAAGGCTCAGATAGGAGCATACCGCAACAACTTCTCTATCGGCTTCAACGGTGGATACGTGCTTAGTAATGTGGGCTTCAGTCCGCGCGTAGACCAAGGTTACCACAGCGGCATAACAGGTGGTTTGTCTTTTCGTTATGTGTCCGAAAAATACTTCAATACTATCTGTAGCATCTATGCCGAGGTGAATTATGCCGCCCTTGGCTGGAAACAAGATATAAAAGACTTGCTAGGCAATGCAGTAGTGAATAGCAGTACAGGACTGGCAGAGGAATATAGTCGCACGATAAACTATGTGCAAGTACCTATTTTTGCACATTTGGCTTGGGGACGAGAAACCCGCGGTGCTCAGTTCTTCTTCCAATTGGGTCCGCAAATGGGGTTTTATCTTAGCGAAAGCACGCAAAGCAATTACGACCCAGCCACAAGAAACCTTTCAGATAGAGCCAATAAGGTGATAGAACAAGAGTCGATGGCCGTTGAACATAAGTTTGATTACGGTATCGCAGCAGGCTTGGGGGTTGAATATAGTGTGCCACGAGTTGGTCATTTTCTTCTTGAAGGTCGCTATTATTATGGTTTAGGTAGTATCTTTGGTGAAAGTAAGCGCGACTATTTCGGGCGTTCCAACTTTGGAAACATTGTTGTGAAGATGGCTTATTTGTTCGATTTGACGCGCACGGCCAAGTAAAGTAGGGTGGACATCGCTCAAGCCATGGCTAAACACCCACACTTTCCACAGAAAAATACAATTACTAAAAATATCATTTATTAAAAACTAAAAATTAACGATTATGTTTGAAGGTCAACCGAAAGGACTTTATGCATTGGCATTAGCCAATACGGGCGAGCGCTTTGGTTATTACACGATGCTTGCCATCTTTACACTCTTCTTACAAGCGAAGTTTGGTTACACCGCAACGGAGACGTCTACCATCTTTGCTGGGTTCCTAGGGTTTGTCTATTTCATGCCACTCATCGGTGGAATTTTAGCCGATAAGTTTGGTTATGGCAAGATGGTAACCTCTGGTATCACCATTATGTTTTTTGGTTATGTGCTATTGGCCATCCCCACTGCTGCAGATATGTCGGGCAAAGCCATGATGTTTGGTGCTTTGGCACTGATATCTTGTGGCACAGGCTTGTTCAAAGGCAACTTGCAAGTGCTTGTGGGTAATCTGTACGACAATCCCCAGCTTAGCGCAAAGCGCGACACTGCTTTCAGTCTTTTCTACATGGCCATTAATATTGGTGCGCTTTTCGCTCCTACTGCAGCTACAAAAATCACCAATTACGTGTTGTCGGGTGTTAACTTCACCTACGAGCCACAGATTCCTTCGTTGGCTCACCAGTTCCTTGATGGCACAATTAAGCCAGATGGTAGTGTGTTGCTAGAACAATTGAAGGCCGCACAAGGTTATGCAGGCGACATGACTAGCTTCTGTACCACCTATATTGCTGAGCTTTCTCGCGCATACAACTATGGTTTTGCTGTGGCTTGTGTATCACTCATTATCTCGATGATTATCTATTTGGTGTTCCGTTCAACCTTCAAACATGCTGATGTGAACAACAAACAGAAAGCTTCTCAAGCAGCAGATGGTGCAGCAGCTGAACAAGAATTGTCGCCAGAGGAAACTCGTCAGCGTATTGTTGCGCTGTTGTTGGTGTTTGCTGTGGTTATTTTCTTCTGGATGGCATTCCACCAGAATGGTCTTACCATGACATTCTTTGCACGCGACTATACAGCTAAATCAGTAGTAGGATTTAACCGTTTGGGCTTTGATATCCTTAACTTGGTGCTCATTGTGGTTTCTGTTTATAGTGCATTCTCGCTCTTCCAGTCGAAAACCAGTAAGGGTAAAACTATCGCTGGCCTTGTGTTATTGGCTGCTATCGGCGGTATTGTTGCCAACTATTCGTCTTTGGATGCAGAGATTAAAATTCTTCCTCAAATATTCCAACAGTTCAATCCTTTCTTCGTTGTAGCGTTAACACCAGTTTCTTTGGCAGTGTTTGGCTATCTTGCTCGTAAAGGTAAAGAGCCTTCGGCACCTCGTAAGATTGGTTATGGTATGCTTATAGCGGCTTGTGGCTTCCTTGTTTTGGCTATAGCCTCTTTTGGTTTGCCCACTCCCAACGAGGTGAAGAACTCGGGTATCAGCGATAGTCAACTAGTTTCACCTGATTGGCTTATCTCTACTTACCTTGTATTGACCTTTGCCGAGTTGCTGCTTTCGCCCATGGGTATTTCGTTTGTATCGAAAGTTGCACCTCCCAAGTATAAGGGAATGATGATGGGTGGATGGTTTGTGGCTACTGCAATTGGTAACTATCTGGTTGCTGTTATCGGTTACTTGTGGGGCGATATGCAGTTATGGATGGTATGGAGTGTGCTTATCACTTGCTGTTTGATTTCGGCATTGTTCATCTTCTCCATCATTAAGCGTTTGGAAAAGGTTTGCTAAAAAACTATTGCCTATAAGGCCAACTCTAAATCCAAAGAGTTTTGAGGTTGTGCCATTAATAATAAAAGGAGTGCGCCAAGAGGTTGCACTCCTTTTTGTTGTTGTGTGATGCTAGTTGTTGGCCAACTTCTCGTGCTATGCATGTTCGGTTTCCCCGTTTTTATCGTACCTTTGCAGTATAAAACATAGGATATCAATGACACTACATATTTTTAATCCCGACCACGATTTGGTTTTGGCTGCAGGTAACGAACATTTCACTGCGCCAAAAGCAGCGCGAACCCTGTATGCCGACTTAGGTTTCTTGCCGGCTTTATGGGCCAACGAGGGCGATTTTGTGCTTGTAGCCGAAATGGAGTCGGCTAACGAACGGCTTCGACATATAAAGGGTAGGGGAAAAGGGGTACAATTAATCGACCGAGACACACTAAAACGAATGCTTGCCGATGGTTCCATCAATTGTAGCACGCTAAAAATAGAACCCTGGGGGTGGGATAAGAATGTTAGCGAGCTGCTCGAAGGTTTGGGTGTAAAGGCCGATGCACTACCCACAACAGAATGGCTAGAGGGCGTTAGATGCATAAGCTCGCGTGAATGGGTGTCGGATAATCTCTTGCCTGCGTTGGTGTCGCAATTGAATAACATTCATCCTGCTAATTTTTTGGGTGCATCTTTTGTGGTGAAATCTATGGAACAGTTGGGCAAATTGTTACAGAGTCATACGCAAGTGGTGGTTAAGGCGCCTTGGAGTAGTAGCGGTAGAGGTATTCGTTACATTGAAAATAGTCCTGATCCATCAACAGCAGGTTGGTGCGCCAACATGATGGAGAAGCAAGGTTGCATAACGGTCGAGCCTTATTATAATAAGGTGCGTGACTTTGGAATGGAGTTTAACGTGGATGCCAATGGACATGTAAGATATCTTGGATTATCTATTTTCAAGACTTCGAAGCGTACATACACTGGTAGTTTGTTAGCCACCGAAGCCACAAAAACTCAATATCTGTTGCAATATGTAGATGCTGATGTGCTTAAAACCACTGCCTACATCATTGCAGAGATGTTATCGCGCCTTCTTGCCAACAACTATGTGGGGCCGTTGGGTGTGGATATGATGCTTGTAAATGTGGAGGGCGAGTCTAAATTGAAGGTTCATCCTTGTGTTGAACTTAATCTTAGGCGTACAATGGGGCATGTGGCTTTGGCATTGTCGCCGTTGGAAACCGAGCCACAGCAGTTAATGAATATTGATTATTCCAAGGGTACGTACCATCTTCGCTTGCATACACTCGCTGATGGTTTACTAAATACTAGTATTGCACGACTTTAAAGAATTGTGTAAGATATGTAATTCACAATTCGTAGATAACACATGATGTGTGTTGGGGCAATAACGCAAGAATAAGGTGCGGGTGAATGCCAAGTTAAAGCACTTATTTCTTTTTCTCTATGCCCAAGTGTAGTCGATATGAGAGCCCTCTTTGGATGGTAGATAGACATAAAAGCAATTTATACAACTTGCCTAAAACGATTAAAGGCAAACAACTATGATTTAAATAGCTGTTTGCCTTTTTTCTGTTTCGCCTTGTTTGTAGATGCCTAAAACAAGAAAGCATGTGCTTTATTTGGCGATAGGAATTTTGTTCACTCTATTGAGATGACGTCCACCTTCGAATGTAGCCGAGAAAAATCCGTCTAAGATTTTCTTTGCTGTGTTATTGTCGACAAATCTGCCAGGCATAACCAGCACGTTGGCATCGTTATGTTGGCGAATAAGTTGAGCAATCTCGGGCATCCAAGCCAACCCAGCCCTCACACCTTGGTGTTTGTTGAGGGTCATGGCAATGCCTTCGCCACTTCCGCAGATACCAATGCCTGGATAAACCTCGCCACTTTCAATGCCTTCTGCTAAGGCATGAGCAAAGTCGGGATAGTCACTACTCTGGTCACTATATGTGCCATAGTCTTTGTACGGATAACCATGTTCTTCCAAATATTGAAGAACGTATTGCTTGAGCGGGAAGCCTGCGTGGTCGCAAGCGATACCAATAGTTTTTATTTCCATACTTACTCTCTTATTAAAGATTTAACTTGATAATATACATTCTCTGCTGTGAAGCCCAATTTATCGTCTAGCACTTTGAATGGAGCGGAATAACCAAAGCTATTTAGGCCAAAAACAGTGCCGTTAGCACCAACAAGACCTTCGAGTGTAACGGGTAAACCTGCTGTCAAACCGAATATCTTCGAACCCTTGGGTAGTACCTCTTCTTGGTACTCTTTGCTTTGCATGCGGAACAATCCCTCAGAGGGAACGCTCACAATGCGAACCTTTACACCTTCTTTTCTTAGCAGTTCGGCACCTGCTTCAAGTGTAGAAACCTCCGAACCTGAGGCTAATAATATCACGTCGAATTGGCTATCGCTTCCAGCAACTACGTAAGCACCGCGTCGAGCAAGTTCGTACTTGTTGTCGGGATGTAGGTTCTTTACGTTCTGACGCGAAAGAATAAGGGCTGTGGGGGTGTTCATATTCTCTACTGCCATCTGCCAACATACCGTGGTTTCGTTAACATCAGCGGGGCGGAATACGCGAACCGAGTCTTCACCATGGTGGTTTTTCAGTTTCTCCATCAGTCTTATTTGCGCCTCTTGTTCAACTGGTTCGTGTGTCGGACCATCTTCTCCCACGCGGAAAGCATCGTGCGTCCAGATAAATTTGATGGGAACGCGCATCAATGCGGCCATGCGCACAGCGGGTTTCATATAGTCTGAGAATACAAAGAATGTTCCGCAGGCAGGAATAACACCACCATGCAGGTACATACCGATGCACATGCAGGCCATTGTAAGTTCGCTTACGCCTGCTTGGAAGAACGCACCCGAAAGGTCGCCGTGCTTCATTTCGTGCGTCTTATTTAGGAAGCCATCTGTACGGTCGCTATTAGAGAGGTCGGCCGAAGAGCAAACCATGTTTGGAACTTGCTCTGCAAGCAAACCTAGGCATGCAGCTGAAGCCACACGAGTTGCAGCATCGGTTTTTTGGGTAAGTGTACTCCAATCCACTTTAGGTGCTTTTCCGCTGAACCATTCTTTCATTTGAGCTGCTAGTTCTGGGTTGTTGTTTGCCCATTGAGCCTCTTCTTCGCGCCTTTTGGCTACAATGCCTTTCAGTTCTTCATTGCGTTTGGCGTAAAGTTCTTCCACTTCGGGGTATACCACGAAAGGATTATCAGGGTTTCCGCCAAGGTTAATGATTGTTTTTCGGTAAGCATCGCCACCAAGAGGAGCGCCATGCGTACCAATATGATGTTCGAAGCTAGAACCGTCTGCTCGCAAAGCGCCTTTGCCCATCACTGTATTACCAATGATAAGCGTGGGTTTTTGGTTCTCTGCTTTTGCTTCTTTAAGTGCTTTACGAATTTCGTTAGCATCATTTCCGTTGATAGTTATCACTTTCCATCCCCACGATTCGTATTTAGCTGCCGTGTTTTCGCAGGTAACAGCACCACATTCGGTAGAGAGTTGAATGTCGTTTGAATCGTAAAACATCACAATGTTGTCAAGTCCAAGTGCTCCAGCTAGGCGTCCAACGCCTTGAGAAATTTCTTCTTGCACACCACCATCAGATATATATATATATATGGTGTGTTGCATCATTGTGTGAGAGAGTTTCGTTTCGAGGAACTTTTGGGCTACAGCTGCACCTGCTCCGTATGCGTGTCCTTGTCCTAAGGGACCAGAAGTGTTTTCAATTCCACGCATTACGTCCCTTTCGGGATGACCAGGAGTGGGCGAACCCCACTGGCGAAATTGTTGAAGCTCGTCAATAGTAAACTTTCCTTGCAAAGCCAAGGCCGAATAAAGCATAGGCGACATGTGTCCAGGGTCGAGGAAAAAGCGGTCGCGACCGGTCCACGATGGGTCTTTGGGGTCGTAAATGAGGAACTCTGAGAAGAGAACATTAATGAAGTCGGCACCGCCCATAGCTCCGCCAGGGTGTCCGGACTTAGCTTTTTCAACCATTGACGCTGCAAGAATGCGTATGTTGTCCGCAGCCAAATCCATCAATTTCTTATCGTTCATTTATTGTAGTTTTTAGTTAAACATGTTCATTTCAATGTGCTTTGTTTTCGGGATGATGTGTTCCCACCTGAATATGGAAACAAAGTTACAAATTAATGTTCAATAAAACAATTGATTTTGGCTGTATCTTTCACTTTAAAGTAATTTTAAACGTATGCCGTGTTCACTGCAATGGTATTGCCACATGTTATCATTTAAGAAGTTTATTTACGAAAAAAACGCAACACGTTATCTTTTATAGAGATAAGCGTCGTTGCGGTTTTATTTCTTAGTTTATACCTATTGTTGTGTATCTTTTTTGTTGTTTTACCTTGAGAGGTGTTTCTTTTACTGTTATGGGCTTAGAAAAGCGTTTTAATTAAAGAAACTCCAGCTAAGACCAAAGCACAACATGCGTTCGTTTAAGGGGTAATGCGGTGCGAAGAAATAGTTTTTGTTTCCGCTGCCTGCATTGATGTGGTTCATCAAAATGAAGAATCGCGCCTGCTTAAGTTTAAAATTGGCATACACGTTAATGAGCGGATAATTTCCTATCTTCACCTTATCTGTTTGGGCTTGAACAGCAAACTGTCCTAATGCGGCACTATAATCGGGGGCGTTGTATGCTGTGAAGTATCGCATATCAGCACCGAAGTCGCAGTTTAGTACACGTGCTATTTTAAAACGAAGATACAGATTGGTGTAGATATTGAGCGAAGGGAGGGGCAGAACATCAGGATGACTGGTTCGTTGCCATGTCACAACGCTCTCCCAGTTAAGGGGTCCAAATTTCACATCTTGCATCAATTCGGCTGTTAGCAGATTGATTGCCGAGCCACTTTGTTTAACTGTTACGGTGTTAGCCGAACGTGTGAAGTCGTTGTTTATCGTGTAGTTTTGTGCAAAATAGGTGTAATCTTTCAGCTCGTCTACGGCGAAACGCAATTTTGTTCGCGTCTTTTGGTAGTTCAATGTGGCTTGTAGGCGCGAGTGAATGGTTTTAGAAAGATTGTCGTTTTCCCACCATAGGTGTCTCGATTGGTAATGACGGAAGTAGAAACCAGGGCTTGTGCGATGGAAGAATGCACTTGCAGCCATCGTTACCGTGTCTCCGAAGAGTGCAAAATTGAGGTCGGCTGTGGCGTCTACCTTGAGTTGACCTGCGTCTTTTCCTAAAAACCACGTTTCGGCTGTAACGCTGTAGTGTAACGTCTTACCTTGAGTCTTTGCCAGCTGACCGCCAAAGCTCATGGTTTGTTCATTAAAAGATTCTAGATTTCCTAGTGTGTTGGGCAATTCATAATGGCGTATATCGCTACTAATAAAGGCCTTAATGCCGGCTTTAGCCCATTTGTTAAAGCCTTCTAGTAGTGCTAGAGCCAAGGTGTTGCGCAGTCGGCGGTGGCGCGTTTCATCAAAAATGGAGTCGCCAGTTAATCGACCTGCATTATAATAAGTGTTGGCATAATAGCTGTTGGCGTTTCGTGTGCCTCGTAAATGCGTTTATAGTTTTCGAAATTCACTGTATGTACAAAGCTTGTAACGGGTACATACTCGTTTTTAAGCCATGCAGTATCTTTCTTTGTTTGTTTGTTAATGGCCATTAAGCTGTCTGCTTGCGCCTTGCTACCAACTTTAATTCTAGCGTTGTTACGTACCGAGTCTTCGGGTTCAGCGCCAGCAATGGTGGCATTATCGGGTCTACCTGTATAGGTTTTATTGTCATTGTCTTTGCTGTTGTTATCGCCCGAGTGCCCTTTTTTATTTTTTTCGCGCAGGTTTTGGTCTTTCTTAGCCTCCAAGGCAAACTTTTTTGCCTCGATTTCCTCTTTGGTCATGGGTACTTTTCGGTTAAATCCGATGTTGTACCGGTGTGTGAAAAACACGTTTATATTATCGTTTCTGTTCCAGTTTTTGCTTAGAACAGTTGGGATTTCGTTTGTTGAGTACGATTCGTTAAATGTTTCGGGGTGAGTGATATAGTTGTCGTTTGTGATACCTCCGTTTTCACTTGTCTTTTGATGATTGGTGGTAAAGAGCAAGTGGGCCTGGTATCTGTCACCCAGATACGACCCATACATGGTGTAATTAAACATGGCCGTGCTTTGATTTTGGTAGAAACCGCGACCATAGTCGTAATCAAACTTAAATCCAACGCCCACACGTTTGCCTGCATTTACACCAAAGATAGCTGTGAAATGGTCTTCGCCATCGTTCTTGTCGCCACAGCTAAAGTAGCTAAGGTTTGTTATGGGCGACAGCGTGTTGGTGAATAAGAACCTATCTACAGGCACAATAAAGTAACTGTAGGGCTGAGTGAAGATAAATTGAGCATCGGTGGGTCTATCTACAAACACACGATTTAGTCTGGGCGACGCCAAGTTACCCAGCAGGTTATATTCACCTCGCAGTCCGTAGGTGTAGAGTTTGTTCATAAACATGTGTGAAAGGGTGTCGGGTTGCGCTGCAATCCTATCGCCAAAACGCGTGTCTACGGTCCAAACCTTTAATCCCTTGGGTATTTCTTTATCAGAACCCAGCGAGTCTTTTTTATTCTCATTCGTGTTCGACGAGAAGTTTCCGTTCTCATCAATGCGTGTAAAATCGTCTTGTGCAATCGCGGGCAAAAGAGCCATCGATAGCCCAACAACTAGCATTAGTAACCTGTTCATCTAGCGGATAAAGCGAAGTATTGTTTCAGCTATTTTAAAAACCATTGAGCCCAATATGATAAATGTGCCCACAGTGGTGCTTGAAAAGAAATATACGGCTAAGCCAACGGCTGCCCCAAGAATGAAAATAATGTTTAGAATGTTTCTAATAAACAAGAACTGGTCTTGTTCTTTATCATCTCGTCTGTGTCTTTTGTGTGGATATTGCGTGTCCATGTACTTGCTTTTAGTGTTGCTAATGTTATTTGATTAGAGTGCGTTTAGCCTGTTTCTTACCCAAAGGTGGGTTTATTGTTGCAGGCGTTGTTTAATGGTTTCAAACACCTCGTCTTTGCGGTCGATAGTTTTACGTCTGAATTTGCCCGACATCTTACTGAGTTTCGTTTTAGCTTTGTTCAATCCATATTTGTCGGTTATCCATTTCTCAGCTGTTGTTTCCAGTCCGTTGCCAGCTCCGCGATTCATTTCGTAGGCATAGTTTATACGCGATAAGCTTAGATTAAGCTTTCCGTCGTAGCATTTAGCAATTATCGTGTAATTAAACACAGTGCGGTCGAGCGACAGAAACGAGTTTTGAAACACCAACCACTCCTTAAATCTAGCGGCTATGATATGCTCTTTCTTGTTCACCAGCGCAATAGCACTTTCTGGGAATTGGTTTTGCCCCTTTGTAAGTTCTTCTATTGCTGTATAGGTGGCATCATAAATCTCTTGTGCGGTTCTCCCAGGAACGTCTATTTCATAGTCGAACACCACCTTTCCTTCAACCTCGGGCACTGCGCCTTCTAGGTATCGAGCATCTATATTGGGGTTTTGTTTCTCTATTTTACTTGTTGTCTGCGTAGATTTGTTTTGCGTTTTATCCTGTGGACGTTCCCATTCGTTTTGTGCGAATGCGAAAACAGGAGCGAAGAGTAGCGCTAAAAATAGTTTTCTTTTCATCGTGATGAGTTTTTGTGCCGTTGAATAGCTGATGAATACAATTGCCCTTGGGCTGTGTACATGGCTATTTGTTGCTTTAGGCTATGCATTGAACTTACAAATATACGAATAATCAGAGGGATGCATCGTTAATATGCAATATTTAACTAAAAAATGGTGCACAATAATATTACTTAGGCTCGCATGCTTTGGCAGATAAGCCACATGCGAGCCACGTAGGGTTGTAGAAACAAGGGTAGGCGATTTACCTTTAGCGCATTTGTTTGCGCTGTTTTTACCTTATTGGTGGTAGCAGAGGCGTTTTTTGTGCCTGCAATGCCTATGCCTTGTTTGTATTTTTTGTTTGCTTTCTGTTAGATGTAGATACCGATACCAATTTTAAACCCTGCGGTTGAGTATTTGGTATGGCTCTTAAACGATTGGTTGTAATAAACAGATGGCTCGATAGTTACGGTGCGACTAACAAAGAAAGCATAGCCCAATTCTATTCCAGGCATCAGGTCATTGTAGTTGCGGTAAGTGTGAACAAGTGTCGCATTAACACCCACATAGAGCCCGTTTTGCTCGATATAATATCTTAGGCCCGCACCAACTGCGATATAGTCGGGTACGGTTTCATTGCCCGAGTGGTTATATGCCACTTGTCCTAGCATCATCCAAGCATCGTCAAAGAAATAACCAGCTTTGCTTGCACGCCAAAACTAAACCCATTGTTGCCATTGTAATTGAGGTCTAGTCCTGTTAACGAACCGGCCACGTAAACTTTTTCTTCTTCAAACTGCGCGCTTGCCGTGAGTGTTAGCATCAACGACACGATAAGCAAACCTAACTTCTTTTTCATTTCTAAAGGATTAATACTTTAAATTCGATATTGATTATTCTCTATTTTGCAGCTCAAACGCCTATGATTGCGGTGCGTTATGTTACAAGCTTAACCGCCTTTTACCAACGTTTAACCACATTAACTGCAAAAGTAAATAAATTATTCGACAAATGCGAGAAATATACTTATCTTTGCATTCGTTATATATTTAGATATCTTAGTAAACATTTAATCGTGCCTGGGATTTGAACTAGGCAACAACAACAGATAGAGAGACTTACGAATGATAAAGCAACTGTCGTTTTCAAATAAATACTTGCTGTTATTTTTTGCACTTACTGTCGCCACTTCACTGTGTGCCCAATCATTTTCGTTTTTCAAACCCAATGCTTTGCAGGGTTGGAAATTGCCTAAACGTGAGGTGAGGGCGGTGTGGCTCACCACCATTGGCGGACTGGATTGGCCGCATTCGTATGCCCAAAACAGCTTGGTTGCTGGTAGGCAGAAGCAAGAACTGTGCGATATTTTGGATAAGTTGCAACGTTCGGGTATTAATACTGTGTTGTTTCAGACGCGTGTTCGTGGAACTGTGGTTTACCCTTCGCAGCTCGAACCTTGGGACGGATGCTTATCGGGCGTGCCTGGTAGGTCGCCTGGCTACGACCCTTTAGCCTTTGCCATCGACGAATGTCATAAGCGTGGAATGGAACTTCATGCCTGGGTGGTAACCATTCCTGTGGGAAAATGGAATGGCTTAGGTTGTAAAACGCTTCGCAGTAAACATCCCAACCTTATTAAGAAGGTGGGCGAAGAGGGATTTATGGACCCCGAAAACACAGCCACGGCTACTTATCTGGCTAACATGTGCAAGGAGATAACCGAACGATACGACATCGATGGATTACATCTTGACTATATTCGCTATCCCGAAACCTGGAAAATAAATATATCGCACGATGCTGCTAGGCAAAACATCACTGGCATTGTGCGTGCTATTGGTAACAAGGTGAAAGCTGCAAAGCCTTGGGTGAAATATAGTTGCTCGCCCATTGGGAAGTATAGCGACCTAAGTAGGTTTGGCAGTAATGGCTGGAATGCTTATGCTAAGGTGTGTCAAGATGCGCAAGCCTGGCTTCGTGATGGATTGATGGATGCGCTTTATCCCATGATGTATTTTCAAGGCAACAACTTTTATCCCTTCGCAATAGACTGGGCAGAGCAAAGTCACGGCAGAATGGTGGTGCCTGGATTGGGCATTTACTTTATGTCGCCTAGCGAAAAGAATTGGGCGCTCGATGTTATTACTCGCGAACTTCAGTTTACTAGGCAATATGGCATGGGCCATGCATATTTCAGAAGCAAGTTTTTTACCGATAACCTCAAGGGGATTTACACCTATGCACAGCGCATTTTTACACCAACGCCAGCCCTTGCGCCAGCCTTGACCTGGGAAAATAGCAAACAACCCTTGCCCCCTACCAATCTCACCACGACCGAAGAGCAAGGCAGAGTTGTGGTTAGTTGGGATGCAGCACGTGTCACAAACAATTCGCCAAACCTATTCTATAATGTATATGCTAGCACAATGCTACCTGTTGATGTTAGCGATGCACGCAATCTCATTGCTGTGCGCTATGCCAAAAACAGCATTACGGTGAGCCCACGTAACGCCAAAATGTATTTTGCCATTACCGCTATCGACCGATATGGCAACGAAAGCCAACCTTTGCAAGCGCTCAAGGCTGCAGGCGGAGGTAAAAGCCAACTCAAGATGTTGCTTTATAGCGATGGAAGGGTGTTGCTACCTGTTGGCGCTGATGCCCTTTGGGGGCGCGTGTGGGTGGTAGAAAGTCTGCAAGGGCAACATGTTGCCACGCTTTCTTCTCAAAGCGATAGGCTTGATGTGCGAAGCCTTGTCAATGGTGTTTATGTGCTTAGAGCGCTTAATAGCAAGGGTGTTGGCCATCGTTTGGGGATGTTTACTAAGAAGTAAACGAGTGCTCAATTGGTTTTAACTGGTTAATGCAGTAATAAACTTCTTATCAATATCCTCTTTGAACTGTCTTATTTTAAGAGTAAACGAGCGCCCAAAGCTTTAGCATACAACGCAAGTTTCCCGAATTAATGCTTAATCGCCAATTGACGAAGAGTGTTTTCGTGTTGTATGATTGTGATTGCTTAATTTCTCTGCTCGTTTCATTTATTCCTATCAGTCGTTATACCGCTTATCACATGTTTTTAGATTATTTTCATGGCTTCCAGTTAATTTTTCGTATGCTAGTCGGCATCTTTTGCCTATCTTTTTCTTGCGTAGCGCCCTGTCAACAGAATAAGTCGGGTGGGGGGCTCAACCCTACACAAAACCTAAACGGCTCTAACCATTGATTTGGGTTTAAGGGTTAAGGGTGCATAGGTTGGTTTAGTGTAAAATATTTAGTATAAAATTTAACATTGTGAGTGCTATATTTTTCACCAACTGTCCATTCGCTCGCAAATAACCGATTCTCGCGGAGATTTTTTTCGACGAAAAGTTTTCCTTAAATATTGATATTGTTTACCCCCCCCCTCCCAATCGATTAACAAAGTCATTTTTTTATGCTTTTTCTATTCTATAATATTTTAAATCGTATAGTCCCAACTATGTTAAGAGGTCTCAATTGCGAAGTAGACGAATATATATCAAGACCACTATAATGAACCCTTGTGTACTGCTGCTGATTGAAAAGATTATTGGCTTGCAAGTCTAATTCTATATGCTTCAATTTGTATTTAAACAACATGTCTCCAAACCATGTGTGCCTGTTCTTTTCGGTAAAATTGTTGTAATTACCTTCTATTATAGTAGTAAATGTAAATTGCTTAGTGACAAAGATATTAAATTTGATACGCTGAGTAGCTGTTCGAATAGTCTGTGAAGAATAATTATTAACAACATCAATGGAGGAGACATTCCATGCATATCCGCTGGTAATAACAATATTAAGCCATTCAAGAGGAGTGATAGTACCACCTCCTCCAATACTGATTGTTCGAGAATGGAAAGGGTAAAGATTCTGAGCAATGAGAAGTTCACTTTTACTATAGTTATAGCCTCCAAAAGCACGAATGGTTGATTGTAACCAATCAAAACCTTTGCTGCCATCAAAGCCGAAAGCATAATTATCTGTATATGTTTTTTTATCAATAGCATGTACAACACTGGTTGCACCTCGATATTCATAACTATAAATTTGGTTGTCACGAGTGTGTCCATAGTTACCATTTATACGAAAAAAGGTTGCTGTAAGAGCACTACGATACCCAACTGATGCACTCGTTGTGAAGCAACTTGTTTCTGACAAATGTTCAACATACGATCGTTGAAATGTTCGGTAGTTGTTCATTATATAGCCACTATAGATACTTCCAGGATCTCCGACATTCTTATAGTATGTTGCATTAATGTTACCACTCCAATCACGCCACTCATAGTTTACAGTAAACGATGGTGTTACAAGCAAACGGGTATATTTATTCTTGTTTTTAGTGATGCGGTCATCAAGAGTTTGTGTGTATAAGTTTAGAGGGCAGGTAAGGGAGAGACGCAACCTGCCTGCTCGAATTTGTATTGTTGATTTAGCGATAATTCATAAGTGTTATACCATAAATCATTCAATACCGACTGTGATGTGTGATTTTGAGTACCATTTGCCATCAAATTAGTAAAACCACTTAAATCTGTCTTTATGCCATGCAAATTGGCATTAGCGAAAACCCCATAGTCTATAGAGAACAATCCTAAGTGAAAGGTAAAGTTAGTGTGGAAGTCACCAGCTATGTTGCGTGACTTCAATTCTTGATTATAATGGACTGATGTTTGTGGCAAAAGCGAATCCACACCAACCATCAATGTGTTAGGGCGCTGGGCATAACCAACAGAGAAATGCAAGTCAAGTGTACGTTTACCATAATTCTGAATGAGATTCATTGTATTACTTACTGTTAGCGAAGGGCGATGGAAATATTGATAAACCCGATTGTCTCCATAGTTGATGGGGGCAACTCCTGTTAGGTCAGAGGTAAGTTGGCTCTGTACGTTATCATTATTCCATTCTCCATCTAACTTCAGTACATTGGCTATAAAACCATTTTCACCATTGCGATTGTATCTTAAATTTGTACTAAGATTATTCATGTGCGTTACAAATATAAGCGACTCGCTGCTCAATAGTCGTTGATTAGAACTATAAAATCGGTCGGCTTCTGAGACACCTTCTTGTCGTATAGATGCATGGAGATATGACATATTCAAAGTTAGTTCAGATTGTTTGCCTATTTTCTCCAAGTGGTTCATTGATACTATGTGTGACTGATTGTCAAAAGTTCGTTTCTGTGGTAATCCACTACCAGAGGGCGTAACAACACCCAATGGGGCAAACGCAACAAGCTCTACAGCATTGATACCTGAATAATGTGAAGTTAATTCTTGGGAAACATCATCACCTATATTGTTTCCTTTATAGAGTGTTATATTCTGCCTACGTTTTGCAAAGTACATACCTACAACCTCTGCCGTCCATAATGGGTTTCTGCCAATAGGATTTTGTCCATCAGATAGGGAACGCATTCCGAAGCCCCATCCACCAGATTGTTGACCACCACCACCGAGCATTGTGTTTACTGCTACTGTACCTTTAGCAGCATTTCTTAATTTCAGATTTATAGCGACATCATCGGTTGGTGTTCGTCCCTGTAGGGCTTTCACTGGTTGATGATTCTCAAGCACCTGAACCAAACCAACATCTTTTGCATTGATATTTCCTGTTGCAAGACCATAGCGACCTTGCAACAAATCCATGTCTTCAACATAAAACTTTGAGATACTTTTTCCATTGAATTTTATACAACCATTATCTGACACTTCTATCCCAGGCATACGCTTTAAAACATCGCCTATAGTGCGATCGTCTTGCTGCTGATATGCACCAACAGAATAGTTAAGAGTATCACCGTTTTGTCGTATTTTCTTGGCATGAACTTTAACTTCCTTAAGTTGTAATACCTTTTCTTTGACTCGAAAGTTTAACCGTTGTGAACGGTTAGCAACAACTTTAACTTGCTGCCCTATAGACATACCTGCTGCGGTAATTGTTAAACTATCGGATTGTGAATTAACCTCCAAACGATAGTCACCCTTAGTATCTGTCTCTGCAAATGCCAGTACGATACTAGTCCCTTTTGCCGTTACTGTTACAATGGCATCTCCAAACTTGCCCTGTGCATCTAGCACACTACCTTCAATGACAGTTTGAGCTTGTATCTTCAAGCAAAAAATAATCAGCAGGCTGAATATGGTTGTGGTTTTCATCTATTCTTTCTCTAATGGCTCGTAAGGGTGTGGCTTTGATTTTAATTGCCCCGTTTGATAATCACGGGCTCCAGCTGTTTTAAGGTGATCTCGATTTGCGGCTACTTGTAATTTATAAATATGTTCACGTGTATCCTTAATAAATCCTTTATATTCACTTTTAATAATTGGAAAATTACCAGATTTTATCTCTACAGCTTCCCATGTATAGAGATGTTCTTTGTCGTATAGTTTTAAAATTAGTCCAGGCAATCCTCCAAATATCCATGGGCCTAATCGCGTAGGAATTTTAGAAGTAAACCATGCCTCAAAAGTTCGGCCTCTCCAATGGCAAGTTGCTTTTTGACAATCATACCCCAGTATTGATAGCTGCTCATCAGAAAGCGTCCAATGTTGTTGATACATCGACTCAGTATAGAAAGCGTTATAGCGCTCCATGGCCCATGGCATCTTAGCATAGCAAGTATATGTGTTGTTAGTCGAGTAAATATCTGTAAATTGATACTCACTCCAATATTGATTGTTCCTTCCTCCTGAAAACATTATTCTTGGTATGCTAGTTGCATTTGGGTTTCGCTTAATAAAATCATCATGTAAAGAATCGTTTAGTTCTAAGAAACGGCTATAAAGCTTACTCAAACCTTTTCCTATTAGAAGTACTTGAGAATCTAAATAAGTATGTTCATCGCTAATATCCTTAGCATTTAGAGCATATATAACTTTAATTGGGGCCTGCCCAATCACTGAACATTTTCCTAAACCTCTACTGTTAGGACGCATTACACGTCCTTGTTTTTCTTGCGCATGTAATGTAAATGAAAAACAAATAAAGAAAATAATGATACTTCTCATATGTAATCTTTCTGCTTAATCATGATGTAAGTCTTAATTAAATAACGTGAGTTCGATAAATTATAAGTGTTTGTGAATTTGGTATTTGGTGAAATTTATTGCAACTTTAAGGTGTTTAATTTCAGAAATCACAAACAAAAATAACTATGCTTACCCGGAACAAAGTTATAAAAAATAATGTATGGTAGATAATTTCTGAAAGTTTTTTGATGCAATGCAAGCAAAATATACGCTAAAATCACCCCAAAAAGAAAATGTTATCGAAATTATACAAAGTCAAAGGCAGAAGTCATGCTTATAATGAATGTTTTTCACGATTCGGGTTATCGCTGCTTTAAACATTTCTATTTTGAAAAAGTATGCAAACAGCTATGCTATCTTTTTCCAAAAGTTGTTTCTTATAGCCGTATAGTAAATTTAGAAAGGGATGTAGTCATAGCCTTAACCTTGTTTATCAAGAAGGCCCTGTTGCGCAAATGCACTGATATAAGATTCGTTGACAGCATCCCACTGTGTGTCTGTAAGAAACAGAGAGTACATATATAGAAACGGTAACTGATGAACCTAATTACATTGCCCAAGTATAGCCCCCAAAGCCATTAAAGCTTTGGCAATTTCATCGTCAACTTACTAGGTGCCATTGTTGTCTATTGTCTGTTTTCAAAGAAACCGTGTATCAATGTACAAAAGAACTTTGAAAGACAACTTACTTTGTACTGAATTCGTCGACCTTACGTTAGATTATGTATAACTCCAGGCCGAAAGTCTTATCCTAGTGTTTGTTGGTATGGAATGAAGGGGTAAATGGGGTTCTACAGGTTTTGAATACGGTTCTTTATTATGTTCTGTTTAAGACGAAAGTTAGCAAGGCGTGATTGGGAGAGAGCTAGTTTGTTGGGAAAGGGCGAAAATATAATCGTCTAGGACGAGAAGAAGCAATGCTTCTAACCCAACCTAGACGATTGTTGAAGATTAAGTGGCGATTCATAAAACATTGTATCACATTGTCCTGATGGGCAATGGTGGCTTTTAATGCGCTTATCTGAACCTGCCTAAAAGTAATCTAATTCCTCAGTCTTATTTAGACAAACCAATCTTTTGCAAGATGTCGGCAGGAACAGCGTTCTTGTTAACCATGAAGTCCATTGTTTTCATAGCCACATAAGCCTTGGTCATGTACCAAATACCCTTGTAGTCGCCATATTGACCCCATGAGTTCTTCACCATATAATATTCTTTACCATTTTGGTCTTTAGCAATACCGAAGATATGCATACCATGGTCGTCGGTAGTTTCCCAGGTGTCGTAGGCTTCTTGGCGCAGAGCTTGAGTGGGAACAACCTCGGGAGCGTTAATTCCGAGCGAGTCGTAACGTTGTTTTTTCTCGTTGGCCGAAAGTTTAAACCAGCGGTCAGCGTCGGTACCAGCCATTGAACGCACCTTCTTAGCGTCAACAAGGATACCAAGGCCCTTACGTGTGAATCCATCTTCGGTAACGTCTCCACCCCATCCAACAGTGTAACCATTCATGATGGCGTTGTCGATAATACGAGTAAGGTCTTCGATAGGCACGTTGTAGCTTTGAGCCCAACGCCAGTTGTCTTGTACCTCAACAGCAAACTTTGTGTAGAAAGGATGATGCGTGTAGCTGGTGAATGTTATATATTCGTCCCAGTCAAGTCCTAGGCTCTCAGCAAACGATTTCGGAGTGTAGCTCTTTCCTTCGTGAGTAAAGTTTTCGGGGCATTTACCTAGGTAAGAGTCGAGGATGCCTTGCAATCCGTTTTTCCATGCAGGCGACAGTTTTTTAGCCTTGCTCTTAGCCACAGCCTCTACATAAGGCAGCATGGAATCGAAAAATTCGCCAAAATTAGCCAGCGAGTCGCCCGTCATAGAACCAGGTAATGCCATAGCGTCTTCGGGCACAATGCCGTGCTGCTTGATAACGTGGAGTGGGTCGTCGAAGCTTCCGCCTTGTGCAAACGATACGTCGCCATGCATTCTAACTGCCTTAACGGCGCGGTCCATGTAGTTTTTGTTGGCGATAAACATTTCGCTTAGGTTGTAGGTTTTGCCCGACTTACGCAAGATTTCGCTCTCAAGGAAGCTCATCGTGGCATAGTCCCAGCATGTGCCACTGCGGTTTTGGTCTTTGATGCTGGTGATTTTGTTTTCTTTAATCATCGTAAACACGGGTTTGCTCCTAGCCGTTTGTGGCTTTGCTTTAGGAGTCTTTGCGTTTAAACCTGTCGCAGTGAGCGCAACAAGTGCTGCTAAGAATACTTTTTTCATTGTTTTGTTTGTTTTTATGCTTAAAATGTTAATTAGGAAAAATCTTTACGATTATCTCTCTTTGTTTATTTATCCCCCATTAAGATACTAATTTCTGCTTATGAAGAGATGCCGTGCGCAGGCCAAAGGCTGTGCGCAGGCATCCTTATGGTTGAGTGTTGGCTCTCTAGCCTTAAGTGGATGGGTTATGATTAGGCGCGATGTTTGGCCATATACTCTTCCACGTCTTTGGGGTGGTAGGGAATGATGTCCTTGCCCAAAATGCGGCAACCGTTATTGGTTATTAGCACATCGTCTTCCAGTCTTATGCCACCAAAATCTTTATACGTTTCGATGAGGTCGAAGTTAAGGAAGTCTTTGCAGTGTCCCTTGGCCTTCCAGTCGTCGATGAGGTCGGGGATGAAATATATACCTGGCTCGTCTGTAACCACAAAACCCTTCTCCAAGCGACGTGCCATGCGCAATGCAGCTGTACCAAACTGCTTAGAGGGTTGAATCTCGTTGTCGTAACCAACATATTTTTGGTCTAGTGCCTCCATGTCGTGCACATCCATACCCATCATGTGTCCCAGTCCGTGAGGCAAGAATAGAGCGTGAGCGCCAGCAGCAAGAGCATCATCGGTATTACCCTTCATCAATCCAAGTTCTTTTAGGCGGTCGGTCATCATTCGGCAAACACCCATGTGCACATCGTAATATTTCACTCCAGGTTTAGAAAGTTCAAGCGCATGGTCGTGACAAGCTTCTACGATGGTGTAAATTTCCAATTGTCTTTGGGTGAACTTACCACTAACAGGCATGGTGCGTGTATTGTCCGAGCAATAGTTATTAATGGTTTCAGCACCACAGTCGCACAAAGCCAGTCGGCCTTCTTCCAAAATAGCCATCGAGGGATTGCCGTGCATAATCTCTCCATGTTGAGAAAAGATGGTTGGGAAACTAACCATTGCACCATAAGAACCAGCAATGCCGCTCACTTGTCCAGCGATATATTTCTCGGTAACGCCTGGTCTAATCAGTTTCATCGCGGTGGTGTGCATCAGGTAACCAATCTCGCATGCCTTTTCTATTTCTTCAATCTCTTGGTCTTCTTTTACCGAGCGCATTTTCACCACGGCATTGATAAGCTGCATAGAGGCTGCATCCTTTTGTTGGTTGGGGTGAATGCCAAGGAGATCGAATATCTGTAACTTGATGTCATGGCGATAGGGGGGCAAGAAATGTATCTTCCGTTTTTGCTTAATGGCATCGTGACAAACGGTTTTGAGGTGTTTCATAGGGGCCGAATGCTCTATGCCCACCTGCGCTGCCAAGTCTTTTACGCTGTCAACCGACCCATACCATACGATGTCTTCAATGTCGATGTCGTCGCCAACAAGCGTGTCTACGTTGTTGTCGATGTCGATTACTCCAACAAGTCCATCGCGCTGTACGCCGAAATAGTAAAGGAACGACGAGTCTTGACGGAATGGATAGTATCCATTGTTGGGAAAATTGCATGGTGATTCGTTGTTGCCAAAAATGACAATCACACCACTTTGTACCAACTTTTTAAGTTCGGTACGCCTACGGATGTAAGTTTCCTTGCTGAACATGATAATTAGTTTTAAAAACATTTGTACGCAAAGATATGAAAAAATGGGCATGTTTTATTAACTTTGCCCCTAAATTTTAAAGTGTTTTATGCAAATAGGGGCAAATACAGGCTTAGTTCTTGAAGGCGGGGGCATGCGCGGGGTGTTTACCAGCGGTGTGTTAGACGCTTTTATGAAACATGGCTTGCGATTTAATTATGTTGTTGCAGTCTCCGCAGGAGCTTGTAACGGCATGTCGTATATGAGTTGGCAACCTAGAAGGCAAGACTTTCGAATATCGACTTTCTAGCCCGTTACGATTATTTGGGATTGCGCCACTTGGTTACGCAAGGTTGCATCTTCGACCAAGACTTGCTGTACGACAAGTTTCCCAACGAGCTACTGCCTTTCGACTATGATGCTTATTTCAGCAATCGAACAACATTCGAAATGGTTACTACCAACTGCTTGACTGGCGGTGCAATGTATCTGACGGAGAAAAAAAACAAGCAACGCGCGCTTGATGTGGTGAGGGCGTCGAGCAGTTTGCCTTTTGTTAGCAAGATTGTAGAGGTAGACGGTATACCCATGCTTGATGGCGGCATCGTGGATAGCATTCCCGTGCAGCGAGCTATCGACACAGGACACGACTTTAACGTGGTGGTGATGACACGCAACTATGGGTTTAGGGCTACGGGAAAAGACCACAAGATACCCAACTTCATATATAAGAAGTATCCGCGACTGAGGGTTGCACTAAGCCGAAGGCTTGAAGTGTACAACGCGCAACTGCAATTGGCCGAAGATTTGGAACGCGAGGGGCGAATAGTTTGTATTCGTCCGCAACGCCCTATGGATGTGGGCAGAATTGAAAAAGACACGAACAAGCTGGAAAAACTTTACGAAGAAGGGTTTGAAGAGGGCGAAAAATTTATCGCAAACCTAAATGCTGGCATGTATGTTCGTAAATAATGCAAGGGTAGGGCAGGCGTTATGCCTTGTTTGCACCCGCATTGCACATGGTCATGCAAAGCACTATACAACTAGTTTATCAATCAATGAAAGAGAATATGAGTTTTAAGAAAGTGGCACTATTTGACTTGGATGGGGTTGTTTTCGACACAGAACCATTGTATACAGCCTTCTGGCGTACCGTGTTCGCACGTTATTATCCCAACGAACCTCAATTGGCCACCAGCATTAAAGGACAAACTTTGACATGGATTTATGAGCGTTACTTTGCTGACAAACCCGATTTGCAGAACGAAATAACCGCAGAACTTAACACATTCGAGCACAATATGCAGTTTGAGTATGTACTTGGTTTTGAGGATTTCATTGCCCAATTGCATCAGCTTAACGTTAAAACGGCCGTTGTTACCAGCAGCAACAAACCCAAGATGCAGCAGGTTTATGGTCAACACCCAAATTTCAAGGCCCTTTTCGACCACGTTTTTACGGCCGAAGACTTTGCCAAAAGCAAGCCCGACCCCTATTGCTATCTGCTTGGAGCAAGCTATTTCGGGGTGAAACCCACCGAGTGCGTGGCTTTCGAAGATAGTATTAATGGCTTTAAATCTGTGATGTCGGCTGGTATGCCGCTTGTGGGACTGGCCACTTCAAACTCCGTTGAGGTGATAAATCAATATACTAAGGTGATTATCCCCAACTATTTACAGGCCAGTTTCGCCGACTTGTGCAATCAGTTGTAAGGAGTGTGGCTTGTGTCGGCAGGTTCGAACATCTTGTTATATGCGCGTTTTGAACATAAGGGAGGGCCGAATATATCCTAGTTGTGGCCTCTTTAACACATGCCCTAATGTGCATTTGCCCACCAAATCTAAATCAAGTATATGCCACCTTTTGGCAAATTAATGTACTATAACTTGGGTGTTGTCTAAAATTTATGCTATCTTTGCAACATTATTTTATATATATAAATGAATAGAAATAAGCTATTCCCCGACTATATTCTAGAGTCAAGTTGGGAAGTATGTAACAAGGTTGGCGGGATTTACACGGTTCTATCTACACGGGCGCAGACATTACAAGCGGCGATGCCCGATAAAATAATCTTTGTAGGCCCGCTCTTGAATGGAGAGAACACAGGTTTTCAGGAAGTGAATAGCCTTTATGCCGATTGGGTAAAGCAAGCTCAGGCGGATGGTTTGAACGTTAAGGTGGGCCGTTGGGATGTACCTGGCTCGCCTGTTGCCGTGCTGGTAGACTTTCAACCCTTCTTTTCGGAGAAAGATAAAATATATACGGAGCTGTGGGAAGACTTCCAAGTGGACAGTTTGCACGGCTATGGAGATTACGACGAGGCATCGATGTTCTCGTATGCAGCGGCTAAAGTGGTAGAGAGTTTCTGCCGTTACCAGGTAGAAAAGAATGCAAAAGTGGTGTATCATGGTAACGAATGGATGGCCGGATTAGGTTTGTTGTACGTAAGAAAGCACCTTCCAGAGGTTGCAACCATCTTTACAACCCATGCAACAAGCATCGGGCGCAGTATTGCCGGCAACAACAAACCCCTCTACGAGTATCTGTTTGCCTACAACGGAGACCAAATGGCCGACGAATTAAACATGCAAAGCAAACATTCGATAGAGAAACAAACGGCATGGAATGTTGATTGTTTCACCACTGTTAGCGACATAACGGCCAACGAATGCCGCGAGTTGCTGGACAAAGAGGTCGATGTGGTGCTGCCAAATGGATTTGAAGACGACTTTGTTCCGAAAGGTAACGCCTTCACTTCCAAACGAAAACGTGCACGTGCTGAATTGTTACGCGTGGCTAATTGTCTTACGGGCGATACCTTCGACGACGATACGCTCATCGTTTCTACTAGTGGGCGATACGAATTTAGAAACAAAGGCATCGACGTTTTTATTGATGCCATGAACCGTTTGCGTTTCGACAAACGGCTAAACAAGAAGGTTGTGGCCTTTATAGATGTGCCCGCTTGGGTGGGAAACGCGCGCGAAGACCTCGCCGAACGTCTGAAAGCAAAAGCCAATACCACTTTCGACACACCCCTACATTGGCCCATGCTCACCCATTGGCTACATAACATGGACCAAGACAAGGCCTTGTCGATGATGCGTTCGCTTGATTTTGCGAACAACAAGCAAGATAAGGTAAAGATAATTTTCGTTCCTTGCTACCTCAACGGCAACGACGGCATCTTCAATATGCCTTATTACGACCTCATCCTTGGTAATGATCTCTGCGTTTACCCCTCGTATTACGAGCCTTGGGGTTACACGCCTCTCGAAGCTGTGGCTTTCTCCATACCCTGTATTACTACCGATTTGGCTGGATTTGGCATTTGGGCGCAACACGTTTTGGCCGGCGAAAAGGCAGAAAACAGCCTTGAAAACGGCGTAAAGATTGTGCATCGCACCGATTATAACTACCACGAAGTGGCCGACGAGATAAAGAATGCGGTGACAAACTATGCCTTATTAGCCAAGACTGAGGTAACGAAAGCAAGAGAAAAGGCAAAAAGCCTTTCGAAGAAAGCCCTTTGGAAAAAGTTTATCGCCTATTACGAAGACGCTTACGACATGGCGTTGAGAAAGGCAGAAGAACGAAAGAAACAAGAAAAGAAATAACATTATTCAATAATTGAACTGAAATTATGAAGATTAAAGCCGATTATTCAAATGCTCCGGTGTGGAAAGAGCTTTCCATTAAGTCGCGACTGCCGGAAGAACTGAAATGTCTGGACGAGCTTGCACACAACATGTGGTGGGCTTGGAACTATGAGGCACGCAACATGTGGAAGAGCCTCGACGAAACGCTTTACGAGAAAGTGGGACACAACCCCGTGATGTTGCTCGAACGATTGAGCTACGACCGTAAGGAAGAAATCGTGAAGGACAAGGCCCTGATGAAGAAAGTGAAGGACGTGTACGCCATGTTCCGCAAGTATATGGATGTTAAACCCGACAGCAAACGCCCCTCGGTGGCTTATTTCAGCATGGAATACGGCATCAACCAAGTGGTTAAAATCTATTCGGGTGGCTTGGGTATGCTCGCCGGCGACTACCTTAAAGAGGCCTCAGACAGCAACGTAGACATGTGCGCCGTTGGTTTCTTGTACAGATATGGCTACTTCAAGCAGTCGTTAAGCATGGACGGACAGCAGATTGCCAACTACGACGCACAGAACTTTAACTCACTTCCTCTTGAAAGACAGCTTGATGCAGAAGGCAATCCTGTGGTTGTTGAGGTTCCTTATATGAACTATATGGTTCACGCTTACGTGTGGAGAATGAACGTTGGACGCATTAGCCTCTACTTGCTTGACACGGATAACGAGCTGAATTCTGAATACGATCGTCCCATTACGCATGCTCTTTATGGTGGCGATAACGAGAACCGCTTGAAACAAGAAATCCTCTTGGGTATGGGTGGTATCTTAACGTTGAAGAAACTGGGTATCAAAAAGCAGATTTATCACTGCAATGAGGGTCATGCTGCGCTCTGTAACTTGCAACGTTTGTGTGATTATGTTGATGGCGGTATGCCTTTTAATGAGGCTATGGAACTTGTTCGTGCCTCTTCGCTCTACACCGTTCACACGCCAGTACCTGCCGGACACGATTATTTTGACGAGAATTTGTTTGGCAAATACATGGGTGGATATCCTTCAAGATTGGGTATTTCGTGGGACGAATTTATCGGTATGGGGCGCGAAAATCCTGAAAACCACGACGAACGTTTCTGTATGTCGGTGTTCGCATGCAACACTTGCCAAGAAGTTAACGGCGTTAGCCGCTTGCATGGTTGGGTTAGCCAAAAAATGTTCTCTCCAATTTGGAAGGGTTATTATCCAGAAGAAAACCATGTGGGTTATGTAACCAATGGTGTACACTTGCCTACTTGGACCGCAACCGAATGGCGTAAGCTCTACGATAAACACTTCGACCCATCGTTTATGGGTGACCAAAGCAACGAAAAGATTTGGCATGCCATCTATAATGTAGACGACGAGGAGATTTGGAACACGCGCATGGCGTTGAAAAAGAAGCTTGTTCGCTTTATCCGTGAGATGTTTACAGAGACTTGGCTCAAAAACCAAGGTGACCCTTCACGCGTTGTTTCGCTGCTCGAACGCATCAACCCCAACGCGCTGATGATTGGCTTCTGCCGTCGTTTTGCTACCTACAAACGTGCGCACTTGCTCTTTACCGACCTCGAGCGCTTGTCTAAGATAGTTAACGACCCTGAACATCCCGTGTTGTTCTTCTTCTCTGGAAAGGCTCACCCCGCAGACGGTGCAGGACAAGGACTTATCAGACGCATCTTTGAAATTAGCCAACGCCCTGAGTTCTTAGGTAAGATTATTTTCTTGGAAGACTATGATATGCAGCTGGCTCGTCGCTTGGTATCAGGTGTAGATATCTGGATGAATACCCCAACTCGCCCCTTAGAGGCTTCGGGTACTTCGGGAGAGAAGGCCGAACTAAACGGTGTTGTTAATCTCTCTGTGCTTGACGGATGGTGGGTTGAAGGTTATCGCGAAGGCGCAGGATGGGCTTTGGACGAGAAACGTACCTATCAGAACCAGGAATATCAAGACAAACTAGATGCTGCCACCATCTACGGTCTGCTCGAAAACGAGATTATTCCGATGTACTATAAAAAGAACAAGAAGGGATATAGTGAAAAGTGGATTCAGGTTATTAAAAACTCTATCGCCACAATTGCACCTCACTATACGATGAAGCGTCAACTTGACGATTATTTTGATAAGTTCTACAATCGTCAGGCTAAACGTTCAGCCCAACTATTGGCCAACAATAACGAGCTGGCTAAGAAGATTGCTACCTGGAAAGAGGCTGTTGCTGAACGATGGGATGGTATACATGTGGTTTCAAAAGAAACATCGTTCTTGGAAAATGGTGGCGAAACAGGTATGAAATATACAATTCGCTACGTGATTGACGAACAAGGATTGGACGATGCTGTTGGCCTTGAACTGGTGTCGTTGAAGAGCGAACATAGCGATTCCGACCGTGAAGTGTACAGCACTCATCAGTTTAAGATGGTTAAACGTGAGGGAAATCTCTTCACATTCGAAGCAGAAATTGAGCCTTCTAACGCAGGTACATATAGAACTTGTGTGAGAATGTACCCCAAAAACGACCTTCTACCACATCGTCAAGACTTTGCTTACGTTAAATGGCTAGACTAATATTTGCGAGACTTATCAACTAGATAAGAGACCAAATTAACAATAACGGGTTTTGTTCTCTCGCTTTTGCGGTTGGGCAAAGCCCGTTTTTTATAGTCTTGTCTAGGAGTAGGGTTTGTTCTAAGGGTTGAATTCGTGACGTTTGTACACAAATAGAACAGACGTTTAAGTTCTTCAGAATGTTTGTTTTGCACAACAATACAAATGGTATTGTGACGACATAAAAAGTTAAAAGCTATCTTTGGGTATACCATATAGAGGCAAACGGCCAAAGATAGCTTATGTTATAAAGTGGTAAGTGGGCGAGAAAAGCAGTAATACCGAATTTAATTCCAAGCCCAAACGTTACCATTGGTTACCGCCTTATTGGCAGTTAATCAAGTATTCTTAGAACAATTTTGAGGGATAAACGCCTTCGTTAACCAGCGATTGAATGCGTTCAACAGTACCTTCGCGGTCGGCTGAATAGGTAACGCCAAACCATTTGCTTGTGGTGTCGAGCACTTTCACTGTTGCAGTTTTATCGTTTACCAGTTTATTAACCATCAGCGGGATAAAGAATTCAGCTTTTAAGTTGGTGCGATTTTTCTCATCGGCCAAGAAATCTTTGAAGTATTTTTCGCTATAGTCGAAGTAGTCGGGACTGAAACCCCACATGTTCATCGACACGGGCGTGTTGTCTTCAATGGCCACCCATTGTCCTTCTTCGTCTTTATAGCTCACTTTACCCTCAACACGCATAATCTCGGTGCGTTCAACCACAGTGGTGAGCAAACCGTTTTCGTCTGTAGAGCAAACTCCACGAGCCACAGTACCGTTTTCGCTAAGCGTGTTTCCAACGCGGAAACCTACCATTGCATAGGCGTTCTTGCTGTTCTCGGGAAGTTCGGAGAGAAACTTGCCTATTACCATGAATGAGTCGCGATTGTAGAAATCGTCGCAGTTGATAACGCAGAAAGGCTCTTTTATAACATCTTTAGCCATCATTACAGCGTGGTTTGTTCCCCAAGGCTTTTCTCTTCCTTCAGGAACAGCGTAGCCTTCGGGTAAAGCATCTAAGCTTTGGAATACCAGTTCGGCAGGTATATGTCCCTCGTATTTAGAGAGAACTTTCTCTTTGAACTCCTTTTCGAAGTCTTTGCGTATTACAAAGACAATTTTTCCAAACCCTGCCTTGATGGCATCGTAGATAGAATAGTCCATGATGGTTTCGCCGTTAGGGCCTAGTCCATCAAGTTGTTTGAGGCCACCATAACGACTTCCCATACCGGCGGCGAGTAATAATAGTGTTGGTTTCATTGTTTACCTGTTATGTTATTTGTTATGCAAATGTACTGAAAAAGATTGAAACGCCAAGCATGAGTGCTTCTGTTTAGTCTTTCTTTATTATATTTTGTGGCTAATGTGTTATGTATCTTACTAATGTGGCGTAACAATTTCTCAAATTACGCTTAGCCAAACATCGTTCTACAATTTAGCTTTCGCACACTTGCACCGCTGAAATAATTAAGATTAAAGCGAAACTTGCAGTTACTGCCATGTTGATGTATGCTGTTTGTTTGGCGTCTTTTAAATCAGAAAGGTTGAAAAAGCGATTTGCCAAGCTGTAAAGCATATACGAAACGCCACTTCCCCATATTGCACCTACGAGTAAATCACCTGGATAATGAACACCTAAATAAGCCCGGCTGTAGCACATAATTATGGCCCAAGCGTAGAGAAAGCATGCAAGCGCTTTGTTGCGGAATATCAAATAGATGATGGTGGCTAACATAAACGAGTTTGAAGCATGACAAGAAGGGAATCCATAGCTGCCACCCCTGTAGTTGTCTACAAGGTGAACAAGATGGCTAATGCCACTACCAGGCTGCGAGGGGCGTGGCCTATTGAATAACGGGCGAATGTATTCGGAAACAAAGAAATCTGAGAAAAACAACCCCAATCCGATAGTTGCAAGGATGATGAGGAGTTTAGGCTTGAAGCTAACACGAAGAGTGAGCACCACCAAGATGCAAGCGTACATCGGAACCCAAATCCATTTGCCCGTTACAAGGCTCATGAAATGGTCGAAGAATGTTGAATGAAAGCTGTTAAGCCATAGTAAAATGGCCGCGTCTAAGTTGTTGAGGGTTGTTATCATTTATGTTGTTATCGCTTGGAAATGTCGTCGTAGAGCTTCTGCAGGTATGCTTTGGCATAGGGCAGGTTGGCTCCTGGCGTCTTTCCGTTATCCAGAATAGTTTTATTTGTTTCACAGTTAAAGAACACTGTGTTGTCGTTTGTCTTCATCATGAACGCATTGGGCACTGTTGAGAACGCGAAATGTGGCACGTTGGGGTTGAGCATGTCTTTGCTAAAGGTGAACTCGTTGTACGAAATTCCAAGCTGCGACAAGAGTGTTGCTGCTATATCAGCTTGCGAACCATATGTGGCTATATGCCCTTTGGCCTTCAGTGCACCGCCAATAAGGAGTAGGGGGATATGGTAACGTTCAGGTGTGTAGTTGTCCAGGTTCTCTGGATAACATCCCTGATGGTCGGGAACTAATACAACGAGGGTGTTTTTCCACATTGGTAGTTGTTTTAGAGCATTGACAAACTTACCTAGACAGTTGTCGGTATAGGCAAATGCGTTCAGTATCTTATTGTTCAGCTTATTATATGGCACGTCGTAAGGCTCGTGGCTGCTGCTTGTTTGTATCACGGTGAGATGCGCAGCGTTGGCGTCTTGTTGTTTAATGTCGACCAAAGCCCGCTCAAACACATACTCATCGGGCACACCCCATTTGCTTAATCTTAATTTAAGCGGAAAGTCAGCATCAGAGATTAGATCTTCGAAACCGGCTGTTGTGACGAAAGAACGCATATTTGTGAAGTCTGCATCTCCGCCATAATAGTATTTAAGTTGATATCCTGCTTTTTTTAGTTTTTGTGGGAACATCGGTAAACTCCCCGTTTTGTTAGGGAATTTCATGATGCTCATGGTGGGTTGGGCAGGATAGCCAGCTAGTATGGAAGCCAATCCGCGGTCGGTTCTGAAGCTGTTGGCGTAGAAATTGGTGAACAATACGCCTTCGTTTGTCCACTTATCCATGTTTACAGCCACGTTAGGTGTACCGCCCATAGATTTCATGATATGCGCTGAAAAGCTTTCTAATACCACCAAAATGATATTGGGCTTGTTGGTATTTAGCATTTTAAACACCGCATCAGTTCCTCCTTTAGCACTGTTGTCCCTGATTTTTGCGAATAGCTTATTGGCCTCTGTTTCGGTGAAAAAACGATATTGGTCTTGAGTGTTTTCGTCGTTAATTAGCGAAGTGAGTAAACTAAAGCAGGGATTAATGGCCGCGTGGTTTAGTTTTTGGTTTTCGCTGAAGTACACTCTACCTAGGTTCATGGTTGAAGTTCCTAAGCTTCCACGAATGGGAATGAACAACAATCCCAACATAACAATCATAATGGCGGATGCAATGAGCCTGTCTTTGGCAATGCCTTTGCTCTCGGGAAGCCTTCCTAAAGCTTTCACCAAAATGAAGAATAGTGCGGATATGAGGATGAGTAGCATCGCGACGCCGAACACAATCCACCACGTTGAAACAGACGCTAGCGCGTCTTTTGGAGAACTGAAGAAGTAGAAAAAGGGCGTGGAGTCTATTCGGAAGTGCCAATAATCGTAGAGAATGGCATCTGTGCAATAGATTACACTCAACACGAGCGCTGCAAAAAATAAATAGGTTCTGTGCAGGCCGCGAATTAAAGTGGGGTTCAACCAAATGGAAATTAGTGCCAGTAGGGCAGGGATGATGGTGAAATAACCAGCTACTGATAAGTCCATGGGCAGGCCGTGCCAAATAACGGCCATATAATCGCTCAAAGTACAATCACTGAAAGAACTGTGATTGTAGAACATGAACACAGGTTTAAGGATTACCGAGATTGCGGTAAACATTACCAAGGTTAGAATTACATTTCCAACTAGGCGCCATTTGTAGTGTTGTTGTTTTCTCGTCATAAGTTCAGGCAAGCTTAAGGTTTTTATACCAGTTGCTCCATTAAATGGTTGTTTTAGTGTTTGGATGTCATGATAGTGGGGCTCGTGGTATTCATAAAGTCCTTTATTTTAATACAAAGGTATGATTTATTTTATAAATAACCTCGTTTTAAAGACGAAATATGCTTTTTTGAATAAAATATTAAATTGATGTTGGTAATTAATTGCTTTATTTTTGCTTATATGATTGTCGATAATCTTTTTATTAATAGCTAGTTATATTCTTGTCTGAGTTGTTTTTTGATGAAAAGTAATTAGTCATTATATAACCAGTTGTTGACGATGGTTTTGCCCTCGGGCGTTAAAATGCTTTCGGGATGAAACTGTATGCCGTGCAATTTTAAGTGCTTGTGGCGGATGCCCATCACCAATCCGTCGTCACTTAGGGCTGTTATCTCTAATGGAGGACAGACGCTTTCGCGTGTTACGACCCAACTATGATATCTACCCATGGCCACTTTGGCGGGTAATCCTTTGAAAATGGGGTCGTTACCAAGGTTTAACCCAATGGTTGAAAGACCATGACAGACTGTAGGGAGATTGGTAAGACTGGCGCCATAAGCCAAGGCTATGGCTTGATGACCAAGACAAACTCCCAGTATGGTTTGATGGAGGCATAGGTTTTTATCACGTCCATAGTCTTGCCTGCTTCTTCAGGAAGGCCAGGACCTGGGCTAAGCACAATTTTATCAAAGTTTTCTAGCTGGACCAGATCCAAATTATCGTTCTTCAATACCGTTACATTTGCCCCCAAACTTGCAATGAGATGTACAAGATTGTATGTGAATGAGTCGTAGTTGTCGATGATAACTATATTCATGGTTTTCTTTTGTGTTACGCCTTTTGTTGTGTATGTTATCATCTAAAGGCTCTAATGGCTTCTACATAACTTTTCAATGCGACCATGTCTTTACGCCCATTTTCTAATTCGAACTGCGTATCAAGATCGATACCTGCAAACAAGGGGTGAGCAATGTCCTTAATTAATAAGGTGTCGAAGGGGGCATTGGGTTTGCTTATTAAAAAAGGTGTGATGCCAGAGTATACAGAAAGCAGTTGGTTGAGTGGCGAATTTTTGTCGCCAGTGGCTTGATATTCGGCTTCTTCAGCAGTGATATGAAAAAGTAGCAGGTCGGCATTACCCTCGTATTCGGTGGTTTTGGCCAGGTCGGCTATCGAGGTGATGTTAATCTTTTTAATAAGTCTGATGCTCTTTTGTATGTCGGGGTCGATAGTGCGTCGTAGGTTTTCGAGCGTCACAGCAGGTTCGTCTCCGTTAAGTTGCACATAATTAAGGTCGTAGTTATATACGCGTGTTACAATGTTTTGAGGCATATCATCGGCAAAAGCGCCCACACGACTAATCCTACGTGAATGTGGTTGTAGGTTGTTATTATGCTTACTAAGCGTGCGAAGACGCTCTTCGCTGAAGTCGGGGATGATACCTGCTTGTGATGAGATCATCCTTACGTATCGTTTGCTTTGGGGAATGAAGTCGAATCCAAGAAGGTCGACGCCCAAAAGCGAAGCCTCTTTGATGTCGTCGGCATGATGCATGCCACTAATCTTGATTATCATACGTTTGCGTGTAAATGTATTTAGTGTGTTTGAGATTAGTCGATAGCGAGCGTTGTCGGTCGTTCGTAGTCGGCAAAACAATAGTCAAACTGATGCTTCTCGTCTTTCTTATGACATTCGCAAGCAGTTTGCACCCAGCCATCGTAACATGGAAAGAACGCATCTGCTTCCTTAGGCGTATCGACTACTTCGGTTAAAAGAAGTCTATTAGCAATGTCTATAGCTTCGTTATAAAGCTTAGCGCCACCTATTATATATACGTCTTCGTTAGCATCGCAACTTTGTAATGCATCGTGTAAGGAAGAAAAACAGTCGCAGCCAGGGAAAACGGTTTGAGTGGTGCTCAACACCACATTCCTTCTATTAGGCAATGCCCCTTTGGGTAGCGAAAGAAAGGTGTTTCGACCCATGATAATAGTGTGGCCAGTGGTAAGGGCCTTGAAGCGCTTTAAATCGTTGGGCAACCAGTATATCAGTTTGTTTTGATAGCCAATGGCATTGTTTTGCGCCACAGCAGCAATAACGTTTATCTGCATAACTTGATGTATTAAGAAGCTTACACCGATACTTCGGCCTTGATATGAGGAAGAGGGTTGTAACCTTCGAGGGTGAAATCGTCGTATTTAAAGTCGAAAATACTTGTTACATTAGGGTTAATTACCATCTTGGGCAATGCTCGAGGGACGCGCTGAAGCTGCTCTTTAGCTTGTTCTAGATGGTTTAGGTAAAGATGCGTGTCGCCTGTTGTGTGGATAAAGTCACCAGGTTGCAGACCGCAAACCTGGGCCATCATCATGGTTAAGAGTGCATACGAGGCGATGTTAAATGGCACACCGAGGAACGTATCGGCCGAACGCTGATACAATTGCAAGCTTAATTTGCCGTCGGCAACATAGAATTGGAATAAGCAATGGCAGGGGGGGAGAGCCATTTGGTCAACTTCTGCCACATTCCATGCGCTCACTATCATGCGTCGCGAGTCGGGATTATTCTTCAAAGCATTCACAATGCCTTGAATTTGGTCGATGTGTCCACCATTATAATCAGGCCAAGAACGCCATTGATGCCCATAAACAGGGCCCAGTTCGCCGTTTTCGTCGGCCCATTCGTTCCAAATTCTCACACCATTTTCTTGAAGATATTTCACGTTTGTGTCTCCATTGAGAAACCAAAGCAATTCGTGAATAATGGATTTGAGGTGCAACTTCTTCGTAGTGAGCAACGGAAAGCCCTCTGCGAGGTTAAAACGCATTTGGTGTCCGAAAACACTTAAGGTTCCCGTTCTAGTGCGATCTTCCTTGCGCGAGCCCTCGGTTACGATGCGTTGAAGCAAGTCTAGATATTGTTTCATTTTAATTTTATAATCTGTTGAGGTTGCGGTATGTGCGTGCTTTTTATGCGCCACTCTTGTGGATAGAGGTTGTTGGCGCGGTTGCCTATGTTTTTTACAAAGCCCAAAGGCATGTCTTTATGGGTTACCAGTACGTATCCACGTGGCGTTTCGTTGGGAAGAGCGATGGCCTCGCGCCTTAAAAAAGCGATGGCTGAGGAGTAATCTAGCTCGCATTGGGTAAAAGCACCATCAGCTAAAGCAATGGAGAGGGCTAGGGCAGGGTGCGGAATAAGGTCTTTACCCTTAGAGGTGGCCAATCCCACTCCCGCGTGGACGATGCGTAAAGCCTCACAAGCTTTATCGAATACGCTAACCCATTGGTTGGGAATGGCATAGATATTGCTGTTTATTAGGCGTATCGAGCAATCATAATCTGCTTTAAGCCATTGTGGAATATCGGGCATTTTAGGCTTTGTCGGTATGTTTTTGCTTAGGCGTTTTATTCGCTCTTCGCGAGACAAGTGGTGTTCGTGCCTTTTTCTAAGCACGCATAAGAAAAGGCCTTCTCCCTTGGATGAGCCTGGGATAAACCTACAAGCAGGAATGTCTGAGCCAATGCTACCAGTGATGTTCCATTCGTAAGGAATGGGCGGGAGGTCGAAATCGGCACCAAACTCTTGTTCAATCCACTCCACGTTGCGTTCGTTCTCTTTGTCGTTAAAAGTGCAAGTAGAGTAAATCAGTAATCCGCCAGGCTTAAGGCAGGGCCAAATGTCGGAAATAATTTCCCGTTGCAATCGCCAGCAATGTTCCACATTTGCTTCGCTCCATTCGGCAATAGCACCAGCATCTTTTCTGAACATACCCTCGCCCGAGCAAGGCACATCGGCTAAGATGACATCGAATTGCAAGCCACTTTTGCGGTAGTCTGCAGCAAAATTGTTTGTAACCACCATGTCGGGGTGTCCAAACTTCTGGACGTTTTCAGCCAATATGTTTGATCTTTGTGGCATTGGCTCGTTGCAGAAGAGCAAGCTTCCTTTCGGCAGAACGCTCCTTAAAGCTGTAGACTTACCGCCAGGGGCAGCACATAGGTCGAGCATTGTAATGGGGATATGTATCAATTGGCTAACTATCCATGCCACAAACATCGACGATGCCTCTTGCACATAATATGTGCCTGCATGAAATAGAGGGTCGAAAGTGAAGTTGGGGCGCCCAGACAGATAAAAGCCATTGCTGGCCCAGGGCACTTGACCATCAGCATTGCATACCTCGGTGATCCCGCTTAAGGTTTTAAACGGGTTTAATCTTAGGCTCACGGGAGGTTCTTCGAGTAACGCGGAAGCCATTTTATCATAGCGTTCGCTGCCCATCAAAGCCCGTGTGTAAGTGATGAAATCTTGTGGTAGCACCATGTAAATTCGTCTTTAGCGAGTACAAATATATGTTTTTTTTTCATCCTCTGCAACTAAATCGTGTTTGTTTGCGTCTTATATACGTAAAAACGATAAAACAACAACACAATGAAGAAATATCTTTTGGCGTTTTCCATGCTGTTTCTAGTCGGAGTCTCGGTTATGGATGCCACCCCTAAGCACCGACATCGCCACGGCGCAGCCACTGTTAAGGTTATGGAAGACAGTGCTTCTTCTGCCATTCATGTGTATTCTGATACCACGTCTTTTAGCGATATAGATGAGGATGATGCTAATAGTATCCAGGTGCTTGCAGAGTATGATGATGATGATGACATCGATAATCCTCTTGACCTCTTAAAATATCTTTCAAGGTTAGGTGGCCCCAGCGGAACTATCTTAGGTGTCTTTATTATCATTTGCAGTTTTCTCTTCTTGGTTGCACCTTTCTTTGTATTTGTTTTTATCTTATACTATTTGATAAAACGACACAACGACCGTGTGAAAATGTCAATGAAAGCAATGGATATGGGGCAGTTGCCACCAACACATAATGCTTCCTCCTTTTCAGAAAGCGATGAGGTGTTGTGGAGAAAAGGAGTGAAGAATACGGCTGTCGGACTGGGTTTGGCTTTGATGTTTATAATGTTTCGTGCCAAGCCATTGGTGGGCGTGGGTCTATTGGTACTCTGCTACGGACTCGGGCAGGTGTATATGGCACGCGTTTCTCGTAAAAAACGCGAAAACAACGATATTGATAATCATCCTGAATTTTAAATAAACGTGACTGCGCTAAACGATAATACTAGTTGCCATGGCGGCTGAACAACACAACCGAAAAGCTTTTAACGAGCTGGTTGTGAGGTATCAGTCGCCCATTAGGCGTTTCTTTCTCAATCAAACGTTGGGAAACGAAGCGCTTAGCGACGACCTGGCTCAGGATACATTCGTGAAAGCTTATCTCAATATCACTAAATTCAGGGGCGATGCGTCTTTCTCGACATGGCTCTATCGTATTGCTTACAATGTGTTTTACGATAGCACACGTAACAGTAAACACACCGAAGACTTAGAAACGGCGGAGGTGAGCAGGCGAAACGCAGAAAATTCCGACACAACTGTCTCGCTTGACATCTATGCTGCATTGAATACGCTGAATAATTACGAACGAACTTGTTTAACTTTGCAGCTGATGGAAGGCCAGCCAATCGACAAAATCGCCGAGATAATGGGCATGGCTGCAGGTACCGTGAAGTCGCATTTGTTCAGGGGTAAAGATAAAATGACACGATACTTAAAAGAAAATGGATATGACAGAAAGAGATGACGACTTGTTGAAACACTTCTTTGAAGAGCACAAACAAGAATTAACAGACAACGGCTTCTCTGCACAAGTGATGAAGAAGCTGCCTCGTTCGCCCATCCAAACCTATAACAGGCTGTGGACATTCTTCTGTTGTATGGTTGGGTTGGCCTTTATATTGTTTACAAGAGGTTGGGAATTGGCAATACAAGTGGCTAGAAATGCGGGCGTGTTGTTCTTCGACGCCCTTCTCGGTGTGAATCTTTCGGGCTTTACACCTTTAGTTTTGTTCGGAGGTATGCTCACCATTATTGGCGTAACAATTTACAATCTCAGTTTGCTTAAAGACTGACAACATCGTTGTTGCATACCAAGTAGGCAACACAAAAAGCACTTAAGGCAGGCAATAAAATTGTCTGCCTTTTCTGCTGTGTATAAAGAAGATGTAGATAGATAAGCAAAAAAAGGCAAAAAGATTTGTGAATGTGCTTCAAAGTCATTAAATTTGCATACAAGCATATAAAAGTAACGCTTAATGAGACAGCTGAAAATCACGAAATCGATAACGAACAGGGAGAGTGACTCGCTGGACAAGTACCTGCAGGAGATTGGACATGAAGAACTAATCTCTGTGGAAGAGGAAGTTGAATTGGCACAACGCATCAAAAAAGGAGACAGAAAAGCCTTGGAGAAGCTAACCAAAGCCAACTTGCGATTTGTTGTGTCTGTTGCCAAACAATATCAAAACCAGGGACTTAGCCTACAAGACCTCATTAACGAAGGTAATGTGGGACTCATAAAAGCTGCTGAAAAGTTTGACGAAACGCGTGGTTTTAAGTTTATTTCTTACGCCGTGTGGTGGATAAGGCAAAGCATTTTGCAAGCGATTGCAGAACAAAGTCGCATTGTTCGTTTGCCAGTAAATCAAGTGGGCTCGGTAAATAAAATTAATAGGATACTTAATAAGTTCGAACAAGAAAACGAACGCAGGCCCAGCATTAACGAGATAGCAGAGAAAACCGACTTGCCAGAAGACAAGATTGAGGATGCTATCAAGGTAACTGGCAGGCATGTTTCC
Source organism: Hoylesella shahii DSM 15611 = JCM 12083 (assembly GCF_000613445.1). GTDB lineage: Bacteria > Bacteroidota > Bacteroidia > Bacteroidales > Bacteroidaceae > Prevotella > Prevotella shahii. Next base: position 103,600 of record NZ_BAIZ01000001.1, on the reverse strand, counting down.
GTGGATGCACCATTTATGGACGGGGAAGACAATAGCTTGCTTGACATGATGGCCAATCACGACACTCCAAGTGTTGACAACGAATTGGTGAAAGAGTCGTTGCGAGCTGAGATTGCAGAGGCTCTGCAATTCTTAAATGAACGCGAGCGTAACGTTGTTGAGGCTTTCTTCGGTATCAATCAAATGGAAATGACGCTCGAAGAAATTGGGGATAAGTACGGACTAACGCGCGAAAGAGTGCGCCAAATAAAAGAAAAGGCCCTTCGAAAACTCAGAAACAACACTAAGAACAAAATGCTAAAGTCTTATCTGGGACAGTAAAGCGAGTGCGCTGCACTAATAAATAGGGTAGAGTGGGGCTAGTGTGGCCTCTCTCAATAGGATAAAAGCAGTGATTCTGCCATATAAATAATGATGAAACAATTAAAAAAATATTTTTTGCAGCAACATTCTTGCTGACATTGGCCACAACGGCCCAAGCCAAACTGGTGCAAACCAAGGTTTATATCTTTGGAATGGCTGCTTCGTTTAACGACTCAACATCTTACATTACCGATGTGCAAGAGGTTGATGCTTGGATTAACGATAAGGGAAATTTCCTCTATAGTAGGGAGAATTATTCGTATCAACTTCGCGACTTTTTGCAGTCGCAAGGCTTTGTAAATCCCACTTGCATCACTTGCTTTGCCCTTTCGCGAAAGAAAGCCGAAAAGAAATATGCCACGCTGTTAAAGAAAAATGCTGCTAAAGGCGACGCTAATTTGCGCTACCTCAACGCTAAAGATTTTAAATACGCAGCCGTAGCACCCGAGAAATAATGCCACTAGTCTAAATTCCCTCAATTGATGTGCTGGTAAATAAATTGGGATGTTGTGTTTAAGGTTTTGGCGAAGCTTGGTGTTAACCTTGCAACGCTGGCACAGCACGCACTTATACGGAGAAGAAGAGCAACGATGAGTCATAATTTTATAATCGCAGAACATGGGGTGAGCATTATTTTTGAAAATGCAACTCCCAATGATGGAACACTTATACAGTCGATGGACCCTTTTAGGGTGAATGATGAACCGAAAAACTTGCTTTTGAAGCTGTTTGTTACTAACGACTTGCAGCCTATTTCGCCAGAAGATACAGAGCTGATAAGGGATATCGACACAGGCAACGGCATGACCTTAGTAGACGTATTGCCATCGGGCGGTTACCAATTTCATATCAGAAATGTTCAAGGCAATTTATGTTGCCTGCTTCATACGAACAAAGATTTCTCGATTTGCAGATGTAAATTAGAGGGTGATTTCACCATGCGTAACTTTGGTTTAAATAATGCATTGATGCTATCGTATGCTTTTGCAGGTTCGTTTCAACAGACGTTGCTTATCCATGCCTCGCTCGTGCGACATCAAAATAAGGGCTATGCTTTTACAGCTAAGAGTGGAACAGGAAAAAGTACTCACGTTAGTCTGTGGTTACGCTATATTCCTGATTGCGACTTGATGAACGATGATAATCCCATTGTTCGCGTCATCGATGGAAAACCCTATATATATGGTAGTCCGTGGAGTGGTAAAACGCCTTGCTATCGTAACATAAAGGCCGAACTTGGTTCAATCTCGCGTATCGACCGAGCCAAAGAAAACAGTGTGGAACAGATGAGGCCTATCGAGGCTTTTGCTTCGTTGCTTCCGTCGTGTTCTACAATGAAATGGGATAAAGCCGTGTTTAATAACACTGTTGAAATCATCACTAAGATAATAGAGACCTCTAAAGTATACACCATTCATTGCTTACCCAATAAAGACGCAGCGCTGTTATGTCAACAAACCATAGCGAAATAAGAGAACTTGAGTTTGAAAACGCTCGGTTCTTGCCCGAAGTAATACGCTTCTTGGATGAAGGACATACTGTCACCCTTGGGTTAAAGGGATATAGCATGCGCCCTTTCTTAGAGCATAAGCGAGATAAGGCTTTGCTTAGCAGACCCACAACGCTACAAAAAGGTGATGCGGTGTTGGCTGAGATTGCTCCTGGTGTTTTTGTGTTGCATCGTATAGTAAAAATTGAAGGGGATGACATAACCCTACGAGGCGATGGCAATTTGGCCATCGAACGGTGCAAAAAGACTGATGTTAAGGGGTTCGCTTTGGGCTTTTATAGAAAAGGAAGAGAGAAAATAGACAAAACCAACAGTCTTAAATGGCGCATTTATTCGGCCCTATGGACAACCTTGTTGCCGATGCGTAGATATCTGTTGGCTTTTTACTCACGAATTTGGATACGTCTGTTTGGCCCAATCTAAGGGTACAAACGTACGTAAACACAGTATAATGGATTATGAAAAAAAAAGTAGGATTTAATTTGCGCTCCATCTGTGGCGAGCATATTATTGTGGCTGAAGGTAAAGAAAATATCGACTTTAGCAAGATTATCAGCATGAACGAAACCTCTGCTTATCTTTGGGAAGCTTTAGAAGATAAAGAGTTTACGGCTGACACTTTGGCAAACTTGCTTACCGAGCAATACGAGGTGGAGTTTGAGACGGCTCTTAAAGACTGCAGCGAACTGCTTGTTAATTGGCAAGAGGCCGGAATTATCGAGCTTAAGCTGCCCAACGATAATTGTTGACAACCTAATTAGTTTACATCTGTAATCCTAGTTCTAAAATACATCAAGGTGTTTTTTAGAACTAGCTTTTCTTTTGTTTGCTTATTTCTTTTCTTTGCGCTTTAGAAAACCCAATTATTCACAAGGACAAGCGGTGTGTCTATCTACTCATGATTTTCTTTATCAAGAGACTGATACACAATCTTCATCCATAGATAAAAGGAAATACAGCAAGGCGCAGCGTATTTCTTTTGTCTCTACCAACAATATTTTTTCTTGTTAGACGTTATAAGGTATATGAAAGTAAAGTACACCCTATTTATTGTCGCTATCATCAGTTTGTTTATATCGTGCTCCGATGAAGATTTTTCAACATCTTCTTCGGTCTCTCCACTTTATTTTTCTGTCGATACGGTAGACATGGACACTGTTTTTGCCAACGTTCCTAGCTCAACGCGTAGTTTTTGGGTGTATAATCGCTCCCAAAATAATGTACGCTTATCTAGCGTAAGGTTAGTGGGTGGCAATCAACATGGCTTTCGGGTAAACGTTGGCGGTACTTATCTGAGTGCTGAATCGGGCTTTCAAACAAGTGATTTAGAAGTGAGGAAGAACGATAGTGTGCGGGTTTTTGTAGAGCTCACTTCCCCAAAAGCCACCACCGAAGGCATGACTTTGATTGAAGATAAATTGGTTTTTAGTCAGTTGGTGGCTATGGAACAGCGTATGTTGCTACGTGCACGTAGCTGGAAAGCTCGCCAAGTATACAATTTACGCATACGTAGAGACACCATTATATCAGGCGAAAGTCCGATAATTGTTTATGGTGGCATACGTGTAGATAGTGCAGCAACACTAACTATTGCCCCTGGTACAAAGTTGTTTTTTCATGATAAGGCTGGTATAGATGTGTATGGGCGCTTGTTGGTGAAGGGAACGGCCAATGCCAATGTGACACTGAGAGGTGATAGATTGGATAAAATGTTCAGCTATCTGCCATACAGTCGTGTGAGTGGACAATGGGCAGGTATACGCATTTACGAACATTCGTATGGCAATGAATTTGAAAACATGGACCTTTATGGTGCTTTCGATGGGCTAAGATTAGACTCTTCAGACGTTTCACGTCCGAAACTTACCTTAAAAGCATCAACAATTCATAATTGTCAGGGCTATGGGATATTGGCAGAACAATGCCTGATGGAGATGCAAAACTGTCAAATATCCAATACACAGAACGATTGTGTGCGGATAAATGGTTGTAAAGCCGCACTAACACACTGCACCCTGGCGCAGTTTTATCCTTTTGCAACAGAAAGGGGAGCGGCTTTGTGGATAACGTTTGACAAGTACCCGCTGGTTACCTGCTTGCTTCAGAATTGTCTTATAACAGGTTATGCCAACGATGTGGTGATGCTAGGAAAGGAAGAAAAAGAAAAAGGGGTGTTGATTACATTTAGAGATAGTCGTATCCGAATGCCTAAAATAGACCTGCCTTATGTTAATGCCACGTTCGACAACATTGTTTACGAACAGCCCACAGATACCGCATTCTCGCCTAAAAATACTTTTATGACGTTCGATGACAAGAACCTTTACTATGATTTTAGGTTGAAAAAGGGTAGTGGGGCAATTAATGCTGGCAATGCATTGTGGACTTTACCCACTGATAGATTGGGTAAGTTGCGCGACGCAAAACCAGACTTAGGGGCTTATGAGTATGCAGAATAAAAAACAATCACATTATATAATATGAGAACATTAGACCTTAACATCCTTATTCGCGAATTTGTTTTCGAAGAAATGACTGATGCCGACCGCCAATTGCTTGAGCAGGCAAAACAGGCTACAGATAATGCCTATGCCAAGTATTCCAATTTCTACGTGGGCGCAGCAGCATTGTTAGATGATGGAAGCGTGGTTATTGGTTCAAATCAAGAAAATGCAGCATTTCCATCAGGCCTGTGTGCCGAACGTTCGGCCATCTTTGCTGCCCAATCACATTATCCCACAAAGTCGGTAAACACGTTAGCCATAGCTGCTCGCAATGAAAACGGCTTTCTTTCAAATCCAATTAGTCCTTGCGGAGCGTGCAGACAGGTGATGTTAGAGATTGAAGAAAGATATAAGCATCCCGTAAGAATTCTTCTCTATGGAACGAGTCGTGTTTTCGAAATTTCATCGGTAAAAGACCTTCTTCCGCTTTCTTTTGTGGACGCACACATGCATGAATAAGTCTTCGCTTTGTAACGATGAAATGGATGATAAAGGGGGATGACGTCTAAAGAAACCTTTGCGAATGCAATTTTAACACTTTTGTAATTCGTTGTATTGCAGGTGTTTATGAAAAAGTTACAAGATAAGGCTAAAAAAAATCATAAAAAATAGTTCGTGGTATTAGAAAAATGCCTACCTTTGCAATGTTTTAATAAACAAATGATTGTTTTACAGATTTAAAAAGCAAAGAAAATGAAAAAATTAGTTTTGGCTTTCGTAGCTATTGCAGCCGTATCTTTCGCATCTTGCAACGACAAAAAGAATGCTCCCGCAGCTAACAATGACACTGCTGCTGTTGACACTGCTGCTGTTGACACTGCTGCTGCCGCTGCTGATTCAGCTGCTGCTGACACTGCTGCACACATGTAATTTCTACGTAAAGTGAAATGAGAGAACTGGCGCATCCTTAGGGTGCGCCTTTTTCGTATTTGTAGTTTGCGTTTCTAGGCTTTTGTTGGCTTATTTAGGTTTTATTTGTTTGTCATTGCAAGGATAGCTTTTTATCATTTTACCCCAATCGGTCATTAGAGCCTAAACAGATTTTGTTTTTATTGCTGTCCAGTAAAACTTTTTGGGGGATGCCTGTGTTAGTTAAAAAAGACTTAACCTTATAATTTCTTAGAATTATCGGTTGTTATAGGTCTTTTCTTTTCAAAATAAATGCATTCTATAATACTTACAGTTTGAAACTGAAAACCAAGCCTTTGGATGAGTAAAACGGCTGCAATACCGATGGATAAAGAGATACAGAGCTTTCTGTTTACTTTTACCGAACAGCAATATTTTGTTTTATTGTTGAGCAGATTGTCTATTTTTGTAACTCAGACGTAGCGGGCTACGTCAAGTTGCAAATACATACATGATGCCGACAAAAAGATAAAAGATGTTAGGAAACAACACAAAAAACAATTCTGGAAACATTGTGGTGTAATGAGCGATTTGGGTTTAAACACTTTAAACGTATGTCTTTGCAGAAATTTATTGCTTACGCTATTATGGACTTGTTTGTCTTGTATGTCTTTTTGGTACGTGGAAATGAAAATAATGGCGTATAATATTCTCTAGCGAGGGTGTTTTTGTTTTCTAGTTACGCGGTTGTTATGGGTGGCGTCTTCCTTTTTGTTATCTACTTTTGGGGTTGAGGCTGAGAGGTATAGTGTTTGTATTGAAGATCATAGCTTTTGTGGCACATTTTCTGGTTTTAAGAAGTAGAGTCTGGAGTTGTGGGTATGGGCAAGAGTTTTGTGTTTGGGAAGGTGTTCAAAGATAAATACTAAAGGGTGCAACTTTTAATACGTGAAATGGCCATATTCCATCTTGCAAAAGCAAGGTAGAATATGACCATTGTACATTTTGTTTAGTTTTTTGAGCAATTATTCCTTGTCGGGATCAATTGTCATCGACTTTCCTTCGTAGCTTCCAGCAATAGTTGTAGTCTTATTTCCTATGGTTTGTGCTAGCTGGAACGAAATCTTGTAAACGCCATCCTTAGATTTGTTAATCGTGAACTGACTGCCAGCGTTTAATTTAGTACCACCGTTTATAAGTGTTCCCATAACATTATTTCCCCTAGCGGTGATGGTTCTGCCGTATTCTTTAGTGGGAAGCGTGAAGACTAAGTTGTGAATAGTCACATCGTTTTTGTCTACAGAGGCAATAAACAGTGTGATAGTGGCTTGTTCGCCAAACTCAACAGCGTTCATAAGGTTAACCTTTGTTTCCTGACCATTAATTTTAACGGTGTTAGATTCGTCTTCATCGTCGCCACCACACGCTGTGAAAGTGGTAAGTGCAGCAATAAACATCATTGCAAAGACAATGAATTTTGAGCCTTTTAAAAATGTAGTTTTCATAAATGTTTTGGTTTTTCCATGGTGTGTTAATATTGATTATTAATTTTGATGCGAGAGTCTGGCGCGAACTCCATGGCAATTCGTTTGGAAACTCGCTCAACTAGTGCTGCAAAATTAATGATAAATTTTTACATTTTACAATTTATTGGCACTTATTTTTACATTATATTTTTCTGTTGTTTGTAAATTCAGATTTATTGTTCGTTATCAACCATCTCATAATAAAAAAAGAAGTAAGACCTGATTGTATCTCAACAATAATTCATAACTTTGTGAACTAAATACTTGTAATCATGAATCTGAAAATACGCTTGTCTTTGATGAACTTCCTCGAATTTGCAGTTTGGGGAGCTTATCTTACTTCGATGGGAACTTACCTTGTAAAGATTGGTATGGCTGACCAAATTGGTTGGTTTTATGCAGTGCAGGGTATTGTGTCTATTTTCATGCCGGCCATATCATGGGAATAGTGGCCGATCGCTGGGTGCCTGCCCAACGGTTAATGGGTTTGTGCCATTTGTTGGCGGCTATTTTTATGTTTGCCACGGCTTATTATGGATTTATTGCTATGGGACAAGCCGTTGATGGTGGTTCTGTTGCAGGCACATTCGCAGGCTCAATGATATTTCCGCTTTATAGTTTAAGTGTGGCTTTCTACATGCCAACTTTAGCGCTGAGCAACTCGGTGGCTTATACCGCGCTTAACCAGGCAGGAATGGACACCGTGAAAGATTTCCCTCCTATCCGCGTATTTGGCACCGTAGGCTTTATTTGCACCATGTGGTTTGTAGATTTGATGGGGTTCCAGCCCAATCAAAATCAGTTTGTGGTGTCTGGAATCTTCAGTGTTCTTCTTTTCTTATATAGCTTTACGCTGCCCACCTGTCCCACATCCGATGCTACCGAACGTAAAAGTGTGGCCGACCAGTTGGGCTTACGTGCCTTTTCTTTATTTAAAGAGAAGAAAATGGCTATTTTCTTTTTCTTCTCCATGTTGTTGGGCGTTAGTCTTCAAATAACAAATGGCTTTGCCAACCCTTTTATCACAAGTTTTGAAAGCATACCCGAGTATGCCAATACCTTTGGTGTGCAGCATGCAAATATTCTCATCTCGTTGTCGCAATTCAGCGAAACCTGTTGTATCTTGCTTATTCCTTTCTTTATGAAACGTTTTGGAATAAAGAACGTTATGCTTATTGCCATGTTTGCTTGGGTGCTGCGTTTTGCTCTGTTTGGCTTGGGTAATCCTGGTAGTGGGGTATGGCTCTTTGTACTTTCGATGATTGTTTATGGCGTGGCATTCGACTTCTTCAATATTTCTGGCTCGTTGTTCGTAGATAAGTCAACAGATGTTCACATACGGTCCAGTGCTCAGGGTCTCTTTATGTTGATGACAAATGGCGTTGGTTCTACCGTCGGAACATTGAGTGCGCAGGCCATCGTAAATCATTTTACTGTGGATGGAGTTACTGATTGGCAAACCTGTTGGTATGTCTTTGCGGCATATGCCTTTGTAGTGGGCGTGGCTTTTGCTCTTGTTTTCCATCCTAAGGGAGTAGACCAACAATGAAATCCAAAATTAGGTTAGTATTTAACAACGTGGCAGAGATTGTTGGGGAAGAACGATTAGGGCTGTTGTCGCTCACCGATGAAGAGCAAACGATGGAATTGCTCATACCCTGTGAGAGGGAAATAAAAGAGCAATTAACCCTTAGACTTAAGTCTCGCACTGTCACTAGCACACTTTTGCCCGAAGTGTTGTGGCAGATGGTACTCGCCAACACAGATGCCAATTTCGAAATCATTATCGACGATATCGTTGATAGTCAATATCGTGTGTTGCTTTATAATACACTAACGCTCCAACCCACTAAGCTAAGGGCGAGTGATGCTGTGCTGCTTTCGATAATCGGTAATATTCCTATTTACGTTGAGACTTCTTTGATGGCCCGACAGGCTACACCTTTTAAAAAGAATTCTATGGGAGCATCGCTTCCAATAAATGTCTTAGACGATAAGCTGATTGAAGAGGCACTCGCTAAAGCCATTAAACACGAAAATTACGAGTTGGCTTCGCGAATCAATGAAGAGATAAAACGAAGGAAAGACAAGCTAAAATGAAAGAGACGCGCTATTTCTATGTGCCCAACGCAGCGCATTGTAATGAATTGCCCGATGAGGAAGCTTCTCACGCTTCAAGAGTGTTGCGCTTGGAAAGTGGCGACGAGGTGTTTTTGATTGATGGTGAAGGCTGCTTCTTTAAAGCACAACTCACTCTCGTAACCAAAAGCAGATGCTTATATAATATTGTGGAACGATTACCACAAGAAAAAACCTGGAGTGGCAGAATAGCTGTGGGCATGGCGCCAACAAAATCGATTGACAGGGTGGAATGGACTCTGGAGAAGGCCACAGAGATTGGGCTTGACGAGTTTTCCTTGCTCAATTGTGCTTTCTCCGAACGCCGAAATGTTAAACTCGAAAGACTTGATAAAATTGTGGTGGCTGCAGTTAAACAAAGCAGAAAGGCGTGGAAACCGCAGCTTAACGACTTATTGCCTTTCGAACGTTTTGTGAAGCAACCCAGAAAGGGCGCTAAATTTATTGCCCATTGCTATGACGAAATTGATAAAAAGGATTTGTATAACGAGTTGTTACAACTAAATGCTGATGAGGATGTTACCATATTAATTGGTCCCGAGGGCGACTTTTCCTTCGAAGAGGTGCGCTTGGCCCTGGATCAGGGATATGTTTCGGTGTCGCTTGGTAAAAGCCGATTGCGCACAGAAACTGCTGCACTTTCGGCAACTATGATTGCTCAACTTGCATTTAGGAAATAAACATTAAGATGAAGAATATATTAGCAGCGTTGGTTTTGTCGCTTATGTTGTTGGTTTCGTGTTCGAAAACCAACTACGTACAGTCTATACCCAAAAGCAGTATGGCTATTATGGCGATTGATGCCTCTAAAATGGGCAACGATTTGAGACTAAACAACATTCTGAAAACATTTATAGGGGAGGCAAATAGTCCCGCTGAATGTGGAATAGACCTCTCTGCTAAGCTTTATCTTTTCGAGGCTGCCGATATGAATATCGGCCTTTGCGCTAAGGTTGACAATGCTTCTAAACTTGCTGATGCTCTCGATGAACTGGTAAAAAAGGGGCATGCCGTGGCTGCAAAAGAACGTAAGGGATGCAGTTTTTATGTGGTGAACAATGTGTGGGCTGTGGGCTTTAATGATGATGCCTTATTGGTAATGGGGCCACAGCCACTAGCTGTACAACCCGACCTACAATTGCGCATGGCTAAGTTGCTCACCAGCGACCCAAAGAAAAACGATAACCAGTCGCCTTTGTTAGCTTCGGTAGATGCGATCGATGCCTCTGTGGCTATTGTTGCACGCCTTGATGCACTGCCCGAGACTGTTGCTTTGCCTTTTACTTTGGGGCTGCCCAAGCGTACCAACCTGTCGCAAGTGGTGTTAAAAGCAGGCTTGCGCTTTGAAGGAAACACGCTTTTAATGAAAGGCGAAACTTTTTCGTATAACGAAACCATTGATAAAGCCCTTAAAAAGGTGGCAAATACCTATCGAACCATTGGTAAAACGTTTGTGCATGAGGCTGTATCGTCTGCTGCATTAACTCTTTTTGCCAACATGCAGGGTGAAAACTTATTGGGTGTTTTGCAAGATAACCCCGTGTTATCGACGATGCTTACTGCATTAAATACAGCCATCGATATGGACAACATCATCCGCAGTGTTGATGGGGATTTTGTTATGTGTACAAATACAAGTTCCAGTGTACAACCTAACTTCTCGATGAAAGCGCAAGTAAAGGCCACCAATTGGCTGATGGATATTGGCTATTGGAAACATTCTTGTCCTCCAGGTTCTACCATTTATGATGCTGGCCCCCGTGCTTATGTGTATGATAATGGCAGATTTAAATATTATTTCGGGTTAAAGACCGATAGTCTTTTTTATGCTTTACCTTATTCACCCTCGCAACAGCCTGTTTTAACAACGACAAGTGATAACGTTAAGGCAACTTTGGCTAACGAGATACCGGGCAAACGTTTGGCTCTTGTGTTTAATATCGACGCTTTGGTTACCTCTAAAAGCATTAAAGGTGAGGCTCTTATCACACTGCAAAACTATCTTGGAGGGGTGAACACAATTGTTTATATACTGGAATAATGAACAAAATTAGCTTTGAGCAGGTTACGCCACATGTTTTTCTACAGCGAGGTAACTTGCATTCGGATGTGTGGCAGCAACCCAATCTCACTTTCGATAAAGGCAAGTTCTATCTTGTTGAAGCTGCAAGCGGACATGGTAAAAGCACTTTTTGCAGTTATGTTTTGGGCTATCGCAGGATTATCAAGGCACAGTGAGATTTGATAATACTGATGTTTGCATGTTTTCTACTGCCGAATGGGTGAACATTCGCCAACGTTGCGTGAGCCAACTGTTTCAAGAACTGCGACTCTTTCCCGAGCTGACTGCTTTAGAAAATGTGCAGTTAAAAAACCAACTCACTCATTTTAAGAGTGAAACCCAGATACGTCAATGGTTCGAACAGTTGGGTATTGCCGACAAAATAGACGCGAGGGTGGGGCAGATGTCTTTCGGACAACAGCAGCGTGTGGCTGCTTTGCGCGCATTAGTGCAACCCTTTGACTTTCTTTTGGCCGACGAACCTATTAGTCATCTCGATGATGTTAATGCCGAAGTACTTGGAAAACTTATGGCCGACGAGGCTAAACAACAAGGGGCAACGCTTATTATTACAAGTATTGGTAAGCATCCACACTTGTTATACGATAAAACGCTGAAGCTATGAAACTGGTTTGGAAATTATTACGACAGCATATCAGTTGGCCACAATTTGTTGGCTTCTTCTTTGCCAATCTCTTTGGCATGACCATTGTTTTGCTTGGCTATCAGCTTTATTGCGATATTTTGCCTGTTTTCACTGCCAACGACAGTTTTTTAAAGGCCGATTATCTAGTGGTGAGTAAAAGAATAGGGGCGGCAAATGCATTAGGAGCGCAGCATCAATCGGGCTTTTCGAAAGAGGAAATTGCTCAGTTACAGGCTCAACCGTTTATTAAGGGCGTGGGACAATTCACCGCTACAGCTTATAAGGCCGAGACCGCAATGGGCATCAACGGCATGAAGATACTCAGTTCTGAGCTTTTTTTCGAAAGTGTGCCCAATCGTTTTGTAGATGTTTCGTTAGATAATTGGCACTATGTAGCAGGCGACACTTTGGTGCCTGTCCTCCTTCCGCGAAGCTATATTGCCATGTACAACTTTGGATTTGCTCAAAACCATTCGTTACCTAAAATAAGCGAGGGACTCGTGGGTATGATAGATCTTCATATTGTGGTACAAGGTAAAGGTGCACAGGGTTATTTTAAAGGTAAGGTCGTAGGCTTTTCGTCTAAGTTGAACACCGTACTTGTACCACAAGAGTTTATGGCGTGGAGCAACAACCACTTCTCTCCAGGCAATGAGATGCCTCCTACAAGACTCATTCTAGATGTTGCTAATCCATCCGACGAACGCCTAACCACTTATTTAGACCAGCAAGGTTATGAGTTGGAGGATAGCAATCTCGATGCTGAGAAAACCACTTACTTCCTTCGTTTAATGGTAACCTTGGTTATGGGCGTGGGTATCGTTATTTCGGCGTTAAGCTTTTATGTGCTATTACTTAGCATATACTTGCTGGTTCAAAAAAACACCACCAAGCTACAAAACCTCTTACTCATTGGATATAGTCCGGCTCGAGTGGTGTTGCCCTATCAGTTGCTCACCCTTACACTCAATTTGGCCGTGCTTATAGCCAGCTTCTTGCTGTTGCTTGTGATGCGAAGCTATTATATAGACATTGTTGAGACGCTTTTCCCCAACCTGCCATCGTCGGGTGTGTTATCCACGTTGGGCATTGGTTTGGCCTTGTTCTTGCTCGTAACAGGCATCAACTTCACCATCTTATGGCGCAAGATAATAAGTATTTGGAAACATGGAAAAAACTAAACCAGCATGATGTTCTAAAATAACAGACCTATGGCATAGGTCTAAACTTGGTATAATATTTTGCGCTTTAAGCATTTTAACGTAACTTTGTAGGCTGAAAAAATAACACAAAAAATAAATGGCAATAGAACTAAAAGATTTAACCAAGCGTTCCGACAATTATAGTCAGTGGTTTAACGACTTGGTTGTGAAAGCCGACTTGGCGGAACAGTCCGCCGTTAGAGGCTGTATGGTTATCAAACCCTATGGTTATGCCATCTGGGAGAAAATGCAACAGCAGCTCGACCGCATGTTTAAGGAGACAGGCGCGCAAAACGCTTACTTCCCACTATTGATACCAAAGTCGTTCTTCTCGCGCGAAGCCGAACACGTTAAGGGTTTCGCAAAAGAGTGTGCAGTGGTTACACACTACAGACTTCGTGCTTCTGAAGATGGCAACAGTGTAGAAGTAGACCCCTCGGCAAGACTGGAAGAAGAACTAATCATACGTCCAACGTCAGAAACAATTATCTGGAACACTTATAAAAATTGGATTAAATCATGGCGCGACCTGCCTTTGATGTGCAACCAATGGTGCAACGTGATGCGTTGGGAGATGCGTACCCGCCCCTTCTTGCGTACTTCTGAATTCCTTTGGCAAGAAGGTCACACAGCTCATGCAACACGCGAAGAGGCCGAAGCCGAAGCAAAGAAGATGCTTGAGGTGTATGCTAAATTTGCCGAAGAGTGGATGGCTGTGCCTGTTGTTTGTGGTGTTAAAAGCGAAACAGAACGCTTTGCTGGTGCACTAGATACTTATACCATCGAGGCAATGATGCAAGATGGTAAGGCTTTACAAAGCGGAACAAGCCATTTCCTAGGACAAAATTTTGCTAAATCGTTTGATGTTACTTTCCTTAACAAGGAAAATAAGGCCGAATATGTGTGGGCTACAAGCTGGGGCGTTAGTACCCGCCTTATTGGTGCATTGATTATGACCCACTCTGATGATAACGGATTGGTGCTTCCGCCCAAATTGGCTCCCATACAAGTGGTGATTATCCCCATTGGTAAGGCTGGCGAGCAGATGCAAGCCATTGCCGACAAATTGCAACCTGTTGTAGAACAATTGCGTAAGGCTGGCATAACGGTGAAGTACGATGATGTCGACAACAAGCGTCCGGGCTTTAAGTTTGCCGATTACGAGCTGAAAGGTGTACCTGTTCGCATTGTTATGGGCGGACGCGACCTTGAAAGCAACACTGTTGAAATTATGCGTCGCGACACGTTAGAGAAAGAAACTATCGGTTTCGAAGGCTTGGCCGAGCATGTTATTTCGGTGCTCGACGATATGCAAGCCAATATCTTTAAGAAGGCGCTCGACTATCGTAATGCTCGCATTTACGAATGCAATGATTACGAAGAGTTTAAGCAACGTGTTAAAGAAGGTGGTTTCTTCCTCTGTCATTGGGATGGAACAGAAGAGACCGAGACTCGTATTAAAGAAGATACTCAAGCCACTATTAGGTGTATTCCTTATGGCTTTGAGCAAACCGAAGGTGTTGACATGGTGAGTGGTAAGCCCGCCAAGCACCGCGTGATCATAGCACGTAGTTACTAGTCGCATCCCTGTGATGCCTAAATGCCTTACTTTCTAGTAGGGCGAATGGGTATTTAGTTTGCGCGTTAATATAGCATATTGGGGGTAAGTCGATGTTTCGGCTTACCCCCAATTGTGTTATAATAAGGATTGAAACGTGTATTCGTGGTGTGAAGAATTTTATTTCTGCATAAGTTTCACGAATTAAAGGTTAATCCCCACCAATAGGGATTATTTATTTCTTGGGTTGTTTGATTTTTGAACCCTCAATTTTCACTTTTGCTTTATTCGGGGTAACAGTTGAATAATGATTGTACGGTGTAAAATATTCGGTGTAAATTTTAACATTGTGGCTGCCCTTTTTGCTCACAATTCTCTACTCGTTCGCAAATATTCAATTCTCGCGAGGGTTTGTTTTGATGAAAGTAGGTTTTAGATGCTAAATGTTGATAAAAGCGTTTTCTGAGGTAAAAACGGTGTTTTGTGTCAAGAAATAGGATATTTTCACCAAGAAATGATGCAATAAGCACCAAAACGGCGTGCAAACTCATAGTAAATGCAGTGCAAACTCATAGTAAATGGAGTGCAAACTCGTGCTAAATGCAATGCTAAATGGTGCTAATTACAATGCTAAATGGTGCTTTTTGCAGAATATGGAGCTGTTTGTCTCTCCAAAAATGGTAAAATACTCATGTGTTTCGAGGGTGAAAACAACCTAAAAAGTGGGTTTTTAGCAACTAAAATCCACTTTTAGGGACGGCAAAAATGGTGACCAACTACGCAAATAGAAAGACAAAAAGGTACTAAATGATGGTTTTGGGCTTAAAAGGCGTGTAAAATAAAAAGCAAAACAATGAAAATGGGGGCTAAAAGAATGTTTTAAAACATGTGTTTTCGCTAGAAGGGATCGGATTTGTGTAAGTGTTTTGTAAAATTATATTATCTGATTTAACATTGGGAATAAGAAAAGATATGTTGCAAAATATCACTCAGTATTAGTGTCAGAATTATGCATTACTTCGTCTTAAAACAATACTTTGTTTGCGTTGTATTACTAATAGTTCTTTTGTTTGTATAGTTAGGAGGCTTCTACTTGATGTTTACAGTCTTAGCCTGTTGTTTCTTGAGATATTGCTAGTAATCAATGAAATTGCACTTTTGAATAGTGACATTTGTGTTAGATGACGTAGCATCGAGTATTGATAATTTGCAGAGTTGGAAGAAATATATTAATTTTGCAAAATGGCGGGTTCTTAGGAACGTCGCATGCAGCTTTTGTTGTATGTATGTTGACGGGCTTAACCTGTTCTAGATAGCACATATAGCGCTATTTATTGAAAGTGGTGGAGCGCAACACACGCCGACGTTACAAACATGGTTGTTCGGCATGCGCCTAATCGCATCGGCAGCTGCGTTGATAGCACCTAAGACGCGACAAAAAAAGTTAAAAATCAATTATAACAAAAAATTAAATTTGGTATGAAAGCTTACGTTTTCCCTGGTCAGGGAGCGCAATTCGTAGGTATGGGTAAAGACCTATACGACTCAAATCCTTTGGCAAAGGAACTGTTTGATAAGGCTAACGACATTCTTGGTTATAGTATTACCGACATTATGTTCAACGGTACCGACGAACAATTGAAGGAAACAAAGATAACCCAGCCTGCAGTGTTCTTGCATAGTGTTATCTCTGCACTCTGCTTAGGCGACGAATTTAAACCAGCAATGGTTGCAGGACATAGCTTAGGAGAGTTTTCTGCACTTGTTGCAGCTGGTGCATTGAGTTTTGAAGATGGTTTACGTTTGGTTTACGCACGTGCTATGGCAATGCAAAAAGCTTGCGAAGTGGCTCCTGGAACAATGGCTGCCATCGTGGGATTGGACGATGAGACGGTGGAAAAGGTTTGTCAACAGGTGAGCACGGAAAACAATGTGGTGGTTGCAGCTAACTATAATTGCCCAGGACAGCTGGTTATCTCGGGTAATATCGATGCTGTTAATCAAGCTTGCGAAATGCTTAAAGAAGCTGGTGCTAAGCGTGCGTTGCCACTAAAAGTGGGTGGAGCATTCCATTCGCCACTGATGCAACCTGCAAAAGACGAATTGCAGACTGCTATTGAGAATACCTCGTTTGCTGAACCCAAATGCCCAATCTACCAAAACGTTGACGGACTGGCACACACTGCACCCGAAGAGATTAAGAAAAATCTTATTGCACAGCTTACTAGCTCGGTGAGATGGACCTCAAGTGTGCAAAACATGATTAAAAATGGTGCTAACGACTTTACCGAGTGTGGTCCAGGAAAGGCTCTGCAAGGCATGATAGGACGCATCGACAAGACTGTTGCGGCACACGGCATAGAATAATTATTATTAGGCGGCCATAAAGACCTGCCTTTCTGCAAGATATAAACCAACGTGAACAGCAAGATTATCATATATCAGTTGTTTCCACGGCTTTTCGGCAATCGTAATCTCACCAATAAAAAGTGGGGAACGATTGTCGAAAATGGTTGTGGAAAGATGAACGATTTTGACGAAGCAACACTACAACGCATTCAAAAATTGGGCGTAAGCCACATTTGGTTTACAGGCATTATTCGTCATGCCTCTCAAACAGACTATTCGGCGTATGGCATTCCCAAGCAACACAGCGCAGTGGTGAAAGGAAAAGCAGGGTCGCCTTATGCCATAACCGACTATTATGACGTGGCAC
Organism: Hoylesella shahii DSM 15611 = JCM 12083; assembly: GCF_000613445.1. GTDB lineage: Bacteria > Bacteroidota > Bacteroidia > Bacteroidales > Bacteroidaceae > Prevotella > Prevotella shahii. Next base: position 86,525 of record NZ_BAIZ01000001.1, on the reverse strand, counting down.
CCGACTTGGCCGTGAATGTTGAACGCAGGATGGATGAGTTCAAAGCTTTGGTGAAAAGGGTGCATCAATGTGGTATGAAAGTAATCATTGACTTTGTACCCAACCACGTGGCGCGACAATATTTGTCGGTGGCAAAACCCAATGGTGTTGTTGACCTAGGCGCTGAAGACGACAAAAACCTACACTTTTCTGCAAACAACAACTTCTATTATTGTTGGGGTAAGCCGTTCGAACCTTCATTTTCGCTCGCCGATAGCGCAGGAAATATCTATCATGAACAGCCAGCTAAAGCCACAGGAAACGACCGTTTTGATAATCATCCAGGTATAAACGACTGGTATGAAACGGTGAAGCTGAATTATGGTATCGACTATTGTGATGCAGGTGGGCGCAGCGAGCATTTCTCTCCAGTGCCAAATACATGGAAGAAAATGGTCGACATTTTGCTGTTTTGGGCAGAAACGGGTGTGGATGGTTTCCGATGCGACATGGTCGAGATGGTTCCTACGGCCTTTTGGAAGTATGCCACGGCCATCTTAAAAGATAATTATCCACAGACCATCGTTATTGGAGAGGTTTACGATCCCTCTCAATATCGAACCTATGTGCAATCGGGCTTCGATTACCTTTATGATAAGGTGGGCATGTACGATTGCCTTAAAAGCGTGGTGCGCCAAGAGTGCAACGCTTCTGCCATTACTTATCAATGGCAGTCGCTCGACGATATTGGTCAACACATGCTTTACTTTCTTGAAAACCACGACGAACAGCGTATTGCAAGTTCGTTTTTCTGTGGTGATGCACAGCGAGCTATTCCCGCACTCATTGTCTCGGCATTGCTACAAGGCAATCCCATGCTGATATATGCAGGACAAGAATTTGGCGAACCAGGCATGGACAACGAAGGATTTAGTGGGGTGGACGGACGAACAACCATCTTTGACTATTGGACGGTTGGTACAATATATCGCGGTTATTTCCATCGCGATCAGCTGTCGGTAAACGAAAACGACATATATGCACAGTATCAACACATACTACGCATAGCCAAAGGAGAGCGTGCAGTGGGCGAGGGACTATTCTTCGACCTGATGTACGTAAACCCACTATCACACAAATTCAACCCCACAAAGCATTTTGCCTTCTTAAGAAAATGGCAAGACGAACTGCTTTTGGTTGTTGTAAACTTCTCAGGCGACACCGATAACGTGCAGGTAAATATCCCTGGACATGCTTTCGATTATCTGCAATTGCCAGAAGGACGCTTTGCCGCGATAGATTTGCTCACTGGTGAAACAACCATTGAGCGTGTTCAGCGCGACGGATGTTTCCCAATGACACTTAATCCTTATAGCGGAAGAATTTATAAACTTAAAACCAAGATGAAAGACGATGAATTATTGCCCTGCCTGCACAACAAAGATGAGTTCCCACCAGCGCATACGGCCGAACACTTGCTTAATCAAGTGATGGTTAGAATGTTTGATTGCGACAGATCAACCAATGCGCATGTTGAGCGAAAGAAAAGCAAAATAAGTTATATCCTCGACAGAAAACCTTCGCGACAAGACGAAAAGGAGATTGAACAACGTATGAATGAACTGATTGAAGAAGACTTGCCCGTGACCTATGAATTGGTTGATAGGTACGACTTGCCTGAGGGTATTGACCTCTCTCGAGTGCCCGACGACTATTCTAATATGGTGCGCATCGTGCGTATTGGCGACTTCGATACTTGTCCGTGTATAGGAAAACATGTACGTTCAACAGCACAGATAGGTAAATTTGTGATGTTGGGTACCAACTGGGATGAAGAAACGCGCACTTTCCGGGTACGTTTCAAATTGGTGTAAAACACATATACTTTTAGGTTTAAGTGTAAACGTAAGTGTCATAAATAATTAACGGCCTGACAAAACAATGAGCTAAGTGAAGTTTTGTTAGGCCGTTATATAAAGATTTTTAATACTTTAACACTTACTTTTTTGCTTTTTATTGAGATATTTAAACCACATTTGGCCGCTGTCCATTTAATGTTAATGTGCTAAAGCTGCTAACAATTGTTTATCTGTTTGTTCCTAAATGGCTTAAGACGATAGGTTATAGTCTATATTTGGTGTTTATTTGATTTGTATTTTTGGACATCTTGTCAAATAAGAACTTTATATTAATTTGTTTTATATACATAATACCCAAAAGTTGGTATTGTTTCGTACTATTTTTCGGTGTAACTTTGCAACATAAATCAGCCAAGAGCAGATTACTAGCTATGTTTTGTGCTTTGCAGCACAGTATGTTAAACCAACTTTCGAATAAAAATGAGACAAGAGTGGAGAGGCTTCACAGGTAAGAAATGGCTTGATGAAGTCAATATGCGTGAATTTATTCAAAACAACTACACCCCTTACGACGGCGATGAACAATTTCTAGCCGAACCAACTGATGCTACTAATAAACTTTGGGGCATGTTGCAGGTGCTTCAAAAAGAAGAACGTGCAAAGGGTGGCGTGCTGGATATGGAGACCGAAGTGGTTTCTAGTATGACAGCTTATGGCCCTGGCTACATAGGAGAGGGTACAAAAGATTTGGAAAAGGTTGTGGGTATACAAACCGATAAGCCTTTAAAACGTGCTTTTATGCCTTATGGCGGTATTCATATGGCTGAGCAAGCTTGCATCACTTATGGCTATAAGCCTCTGAGAAACTACACGAGATATTTACAAAATACTGCAAAACACACAACGACGGCGTTTTTGATGCTTACACTGATGAGATGAAACTGGTGCGTCATAACCACATTCTTACCGGTTTGCCCGACACTTATGGTCGTGGACGTATCGTTGGCGACTATCGTCGTGTTGCTCTTTATGGTATAGATTTTCTTATTGAAGAGAAAGAACAAGATAAACGCAACTGCGGTTGTGGCATAATGACGGAAGAAATCATACGCCAACGCGAAGAAATTTCTATGCAAATCAAGGCGTTGAAAGAACTTAAGGAGATGGCTTTGATTTATGGCTACGACATTTCGAAGCCTGCTAACAATGCTCGTGAAGCTGTTCAATGGCTCTATTTTGGTTACCTGGGTGCCATTAAAACGCAAAACGGTGCGGCAATGTCTGTTGGACGTATCTCTACCTTCTTGGATATATATATTCAAAGAGACTTTAAAGAAGGCACACTCACAGAGGCAGAGGCACAAGAGCTTATCGACCATCTGGTGATGAAGTTCCGCATGGTGAAGTTTGCACGTATCCCCGCCTACAACCAATTGTTCTCTGGCGACCCCGTTTGGGCAACTCTAGAGGTGGCTGGTATGGGACAGGATGGCCGTTCGATGGTAACGAAGAACGATTTCCGTTTCCTACATACCCTTGAAAACATGGGACCTTCTCCAGAACCTAACCTCACGGTGCTTTATTGCTCGCGTTTGCCCGAAGGTTTTAAACGCTATGCTTCGAAGATTTCGGTGAAAACAAGTTCAATTCAATACGAGAACGACGATGTTATGCGCAATATGGGGTGACGACTATTCTATTTGCTGCTGCGTTTCGGCCACACAGACTGGAAAAGAGATGCAATTCTTCGGTGCACGTGCCAACTTGGCTAAGTGTCTTACCTATGCAATCAGTGGCGGTGTAGACTCAAAGACGCGGGAGCAATGTGGTCCTGCATTGCGCCCGATACTAGGCGACGTTGTTACCTACGAAGAATTTATGCCTCGTTTCATGGATATGATGGAATGGTTGGTAGGTGTTTACGTTAATACGCTTAACCTTATCCATTACATGCACGATAAGTATTTCTACGAAGCAGCCGAATTGGCATTAATTGATACCGATGTTCGTCGTACCTTCGCAACGGGTATTGCAGGTTTTAGTCATGTTGTAGACTCTATTTGTGCTATCAAATACGCTAAGGTTAACATCATTCGTGATGATACGGGCTTCCCCGTTAATTACGTAACGGAAGGAGATTTCCCCCGTTATGGCAATGATGACGACCGCGCAGACGAGATTGCAGTGTGGTTGTTGAAGACCTTCATGAATATGATTCGTAAGCATCACACCTATCGTAAGAGCGAGCCCACAACCAGTATCCTAACCATTACCTCGAACGTTGTTTATGGTAAGTTCACAGGAAACATGCCCGATGGCCGCCCAGATGGTGCACCTTTGGCTCCTGGTGCTAACCCTTCGTATGGTGCTGAGAAGAACGGATTACTGGCTTCGCTTAATTCTGTGGCCAAGTTGCCATACGAATATGCCCTCGATGGTATCTCAAACACCCAGACTATCGCCCCCAGCACGCTCGGTCATAATGAGGAGGAGCGCGTTAATACGCTTGTTGGTGTGATGGATGGTTATTTCGACCAAGGTGCTCACCACCTTAACGTGAACGTTTTTGGTGTAGAGAAGCTCATCGACTGTATGGAACACCCCGAGAAAGAGGAGTATGCCAACTTTACTATCCGTGTAAGTGGATATGCAGTGAAGTTTATCGACCTCACAAAAGAGCAACAGCTCGATGTTATTGCACGTCAAGCACATAGCAAATTGGCTTAACCAATAGGACTTACGGCCAAATATTCAAGTCCCTCCGCGTTTTGCCACGGAGGGACTTTTGCAAAAAGGCTTTCAAAGTTGTTTTTGATTTTGATAGTTCACGCGTGTTAACGTAGAACACTCACGAACTAATGAACTCTTGAACAAACGTTCTCACAAACTTATGTACTTATGAATTTAGGGTCGCAGGAACTCATGAACTCACGAACTTACATATTAATCAGGGCATAGAGTGCCCGATAGGATAGAAAATGGAAAACAATAACACGTTTGTGTCAACCGATACAACTGCCAAAACCGAGCAGTTGCTTCGTAAAGCTTGCATTCATTCTGTAGAATCGTTTGGTTCGGTAGATGGACCAGGCATTCGTTTCATCATCTTTCTTAGTGGATGTAAGATGCGTTGTCGCTATTGTCATAATCCCGACACATGGACTATGAAGTGCGACGACCTGCGTACAGCTGACGAATTGTTGCAACAGGCGTTGCGTTTTCGTGCTTATTGGGGTAAAGAAGGCGGTATAACAGTGAGTGGAGGAGAAGCGTTGTTGCAGATAGACTTTATGCTTGAACTCTTTGAAAAGGCTAAAGCGCTGGATATTAACACCTGTTTAGACACCGCAGCACAACCATTTACGCGCGAAGAACCATTCTTTTCAAAGTTTACCAAACTGATGTCGTTCACCGATTTGGTGTTACTCGACCTCAAACACATCGACAGTGAGGAACATAAGAGACTCACGGGATGGGCTAACGAAAATGTTTTAGATTGCGCACGCTACCTTTCGCAGTTGCAAACACCTGTTTGGATACGCCATGTACTTGTTCCTACTATCACCGATAACGACACTTATCTATACGGATTACGCGATTTTGTAAAGACCTTGCACAACGTTAAGCGCATAGAAGTGTTGCCCTATCATGGCATGGGTGCATTTAAATGGCAGAAATTGGGATTGAACTATACGCTAGACCATATAGACAGTCCCACAAGAACGCGTGTAGAAAATGCCGAAAACATATTGCGTTCGGCATTGAATGATGTATAACACGTTTAATACACGCTGATAGCCGTGCAATAGCTATGCAAACCAAAGTTATGGAGGCATAGTTTAGGTGCAGTTATGGGTATATGTGTCTAACAACTAGATAAATAATAAGGCCAACTAGCAGTTCGCTAGTTAGCCTTTTTTTAATATTGTTTCTTTGTATAGTTGGCTTCGAATAACACTTTCTTCGGGTCTTTGTCTGAGTGACAAGTGTACGCGAAGCTAAAACCAGCCTCTTTATAAGGCTTCAGTTCGGTAGATTGGATAATCGCCTTAAGCAACATCTCGTCTATTGCTTGCTTGTTCTGGTTAATAATCTCAGCATCGTCCATCCTATCGACAAACGAACAGTAGTAGTGGTAGGTTTTTGTTTCTGGATAAAACACCACACTATCAGTGCGCGTGTAGTTACTTACAGGCGTAGGACAAAACTTTTCAGTGTATTCTTTGGCCTCTCTTTGGGCTCGTTTTTCCAAACTTTCGTTGCATGCGGTAAACAATGCCGCACCTATTAAAAGGACGAATATCTTTCTCATTGTTTATTTTGTTTTGTACAAAGGTAGCTATAATTTGGCAAAAATACAGCCGTAAGCGTCAAAATCCCGATTAAAATACTTATCTTTGCCACAAAAATAAAATCCTCTTTATACTGAATGAACCATATAAGAAACTTCTGCATCATCGCACACATTGACCACGGGAAGTCTACTTTGGCCGACCGCATGCTGGAATTTACTAAAACCATTCAAGTTACGGGTGGGCAAATGCTCGACGATATGGACTTGGAAAAAGAGCGTGGTATTACCATTAAGAGCCATGCCATACAGATGGAATATCAGTATCAGGGGCAAAATTACATTCTTAATCTCATCGACACCCCGGGACACGTTGATTTTTCTTACGAGGTTTCACGAAGCATTGCTGCCTGCGAGGGTGCATTGCTTGTTGTGGATGCTACCCAAGGAGTACAAGCACAAACCATATCCAACCTCTATATGGCCATTGAACACAACTTGGAGATTATCCCAGTTATCAACAAAGTGGACATGCCCAGCGCTATGCCAGAGGAAGTTGAGGATGAGATTGTTGAACTTTTGGGATGCGATAAGTCGGAAATTCTTCGAGCATCGGGTAAGACTGGCGAAGGTGTTGAAAACATTCTTAATGCCGTAGTTGAACGAGTACCACACCCAACGGGTGATGATAACGCCCCATTACAGGCGCTAATCTTCGACTCGGTGTTCAACTCTTTCCGGGGAATTATAGCTTATTTCAAAGTGTTGAACGGCGTTATACGCAAAGGCGACAACGTGAAGTTCTTTAATACTGGTATGGAATACGCCGCTGATGAAGTGGGAGTGCTCAAGATGGACATGGTGCCTAAGCAAGAATTACATACTGGAGAGGTGGGTTATATCATCAGTGGTATCAAGGATGCCAAAGAGGTGAAGGTGGGCGATACCATCACTCATCGCGATAAACCATGCCAATCGGCTATTGAAGGCTTTCAAGAGGTTAAGCCAATGGTGTTTGCTGGTGTTTATCCTATTGAACCTTCTGAGTACGAGAACTTAAGAGCGTCGCTTGAAAAACTACAGTTGAACGATGCTTCACTTACTTTCTCGCCTGAGTCATCGGTGGCTTTGGGTTTCGGTTTTAGATGTGGATTCTTGGGATTACTCCATATGGAGATTATTCAAGAACGTCTCGATAGAGAGTTTAATATGGATGTAATTACCACAGTACCAACGTTTCGTACATGGTTTACGACAAACTGGGTAACGAACGCGAGGTGCACAACCTTCGGGATTGCCTGATACAACGCTAATAGATCATATCGAAGAACCCTATATCCGAGCTTCAATCATCACCAACGTAAACTACATTGGTGCAATAATGAAGCTCTGTATGGACAAACGAGGTGAATTAATCAACCAAGAATATGTTAGTGGCAATCGTGTAGAGCTGCATTTTATGTTGCCACTTGGCGAAATCGTTATTGACTTCTACGACAAACTGAAGTCTATTTCGAAAGGGTATGCATCGTTCGACTATCATATCGACAGCTTTAGACCATCGAAATTGGTTAAGCTAGATATACTGTTGAATGGCGAAGCTGTTGATGCTTTGTCTACACTTACGCACTTCGACAATGCTTCAACCTTTGGTAGACGCATGTGCGAGAAGTTGAAAGAACTGATACCAAGGCAGCAATTTGATATCGCTATACAAGCAGCGATTGGCGCAAAGATTGTTGCCCGCGAGACAATTAAGTGTGTTAGAAAAGACGTTACCGCCAAATGCTATGGAGGAGACGTTAGTAGAAAGCGTAAACTGTTGGAAAAACAGAAGAAAGGTAAGAAACGAATGAAGCAGATTGGTAATGTGGAAGTGCCGCAAAAAGCTTTCTTGGCGGTGCTGAAGCTCGACTAAATCCAACTACAAGTGTTATAAAGGAGCAGAGATATGAAAGAACTCAACAATTCAACTCGCGACATAGCTCGCGAATTGGCACGAAAGTATAGCACCATGACTCACGACGAACTCGATATTTTGGAGAGCGTCTTGGTGCCGATGAAGTTTGCTAAGGGGGAAATCATTCTCAAAGAAGGCGACGTTTGCGAACATGTGTATTACGTGGAACGTGGCCTTACACGCCAGTTCTATTTTAAGAATGGCAAGGAGCTAACCGAGCATATCGGGGTGGAACACAGCATCGTGATGTGCATCGAAAGCCTTTTTATGGAGAAACCCACCCACTTGCAACTGGAAGCTCTTGAGCCTACACTCATCTATGCGATGCCTAAACGCAAGCTGGAAGAGGTGGCCTTGCACAATGTGAACATACAAATTCTGTTCAGAAAGATTTTGGAAGAGAGTCTTATTATTTCGCAAGTGCATGCTGACATGTTACGATTTGAAACGGCACAAGACCGCTATCTTAAGTTGTGTAAGCTGTCGCCACAAGTGGTTTTACGTGCACCGCTGGTGTATGTGGCTAGTTATTTACAGATGACTCCCGAGACACTATCACGTGTTAGGGCTGCATCGCTTTATTTGGATAAAGGCTAAGGTGCGCTAATATGCACTTGCTAGCAGTGCGCATGGCGCTTAACTTGCTTACATCTGCTACTCGTTTTTTTATTTAACTCAGAATGTTTGGCTCAAAAGCCCAAGAAGGATGTGAAGCCGTTTTCCCTAATAGGTTGCATGCAATGCTTAAGATGGCGCATGCAACCTAATTCTTTTCTTATTCTTTTTTATCTTAGGAAATATGATACAATGCACCCTTTTCATTGTGCAATGTAAGTTTTGGCCATTTTGTAAATTTACAAATGGTAGGAGATAGAGCCACTTATAGCTAAAAAAACGGGATAGTTCTTTGAAGAACTATCCCGTTTTGATTGAGGTACCTGGCAGAGTCGAACTGCCCTACACGGTTTTGCAGACCGTTACCTAACCGATCGGCCAAGGTACCCTTTTGTTTAATGCGATGCAAAGGTATAGATAATAATCCGTAATACCAAATGTTTTCTACATTTTGTGGCTGCAAGAGGGCTTTTTATTACTTATTGGCTCATTTTTTTGCTGTTGTGGGTTCATAGAACAACCCTTACAGCCTCCACAAGAGCTGTTTGTGTTGCTAAAAGTCTCGTATATTTTGTAGGCCACATAGCCAACGGCAATGGCAATAATGGCTGCTATAATGATGTATTGTGTGGTCATATCAATCGTATTATTTAGGACAAAGTTAGTGATTAATTTTCAATGTTAGGTGTTTTTCGTTATTGTTTATTTCTATCTTTGTCATGGGTTTTATCTATTTCGTAGTGATGTGTATCACTATTTGTAAATTTATCTCCCGATGTTTTCGCCCCGAAAAGCATAAATACCAATTGTTTTCACTAACTTTGCATAAGGATATAACAATTGTAGCGTGCCGTCTAGGTAAGTTGTTGTTGGGCCATGCGCAATGTATTTATCAATATTTGGAACGTGCTCAAGCAATGATTGCAACGAGCATGCATCCCACAAGCTTTTATCACCCTTATATATTAAGGTAAAAACATAACGTAGTATATGGATATAAAGAAGTCGGCTTTCTCTCTTTCAGCCCCCTCGATAGGGCTTTGCCCCACAGATAACAAAATTGAATACGCCTTTATTGGACGTTCAAATGTGGGAAAGTCTAGTCTCATAAACATGCTTTGCAACCATAAGGGCTTGGCTAAAACATCGGCCACGCCTGGTAAAACATTGCTCATTAATCATTTTATCATCAACGATTCGTGGTACTTGGTAGACCTTCCTGGCTATGGGTTTGCCAAAAGGTCGAAGACTGTGCAACAGAAATTACAACAAATGATTTCTAGTTATATTCTTCAACGCGAACAATTGGTTAATCTCTTTGTGCTGATAGACATAAGGCACGAACAGCAAAAAATAGACCGCGAGTTTATTGATTGGCTAGGAGAAAGCGGCGTTCCCTTTACAATTGTGTTTACTAAGGCCGATAAGCTAGGTGTGGTTAAGTCTAGGCAGAACGCTGAAAAATGGATGAAGCAACTGGCTGACACATGGGAAGAGTTGCCACCTTACTTTGTCACTAGTTCGGAAAAACGTATCGGACGAGAAGAATTGCTGAATTATATCGACGAAATCAACAAAAAAATTGAGGCGGAATAAGGCTTATGGCAAATCCAAAACCTGTGCTAGACGTACAGAACCTCACCAAAAGATTTGGTGCAAAGGTGCTGTTTGAAGATATTTCGTTCTCTATTGCAGAAGGACAACGCGTTGGCCTCATCGCTCAAAACGGAACAGGAAAGTCTACTTTGCTGGCTATCCTGATGGGCGAAGAAGGTAAAGACGGCGGAGAGGTTATCTATCGTAATGGGCTGCGTGTGGCTTGCTTGGTGCAATCGCCTCACTTCGACCCCAAGGAGACTGTGCTTGACGCTTGTTTTAACCATCATGGCGACGAAGAAAAGGTGCTCAAGGCAAAGCAAATCCTTACACAACTCAAAATTACAAACCTTAATCAGCCAATGGGCGAACTAAGCGGAGGTCAGCAAAAACGGGTGGCTTTGGCCAATACGCTTATTACTGAACCAGATTTTCTGATTCTAGACGAACCTACTAACCACCTGGATTTGGAGATGATAGAGTGGTTGGAGGGCTTCCTTTCGCGTGGAAACAAAACACTGCTCATGGTTACACACGACCGATATTTTCTTGATCGCGTGTGTAACGTGATTGTGGAACTAGACAATAACACCATCTTTACTTATCAAGGCAGTTATGCTTATTATCTGGAAAAGCGACAAGCACGACTGGATAATGCGCGTGCCGAGGTGCAGCATGCAAACAACTTATATCGTCGCGAACTAGACTGGATGCGCAGGCAGCCGCAAGCGCGAGGACATAAGGCAAAATATCGCGAAGACGCTTTTTATGAACTAGAAGCCAAAGCTAAGCAGCGCATCGAAGAAAGGCAGGTGAGACTTAAAAGCAGCAACGTTTATATTGGCTCTAAAATCTTTGAATGCCAATATGTTTCTAAAGCATGGTCGGCCGAGAAAGTTATCTTACGCGACTTTTATTATAACTTCGCGCGATTTGAAAAAATGGGTATCGTGGGCAACAACGGTACGGGTAAGTCTACGTTTATTAAAATGTTGCTGGGTGAGGTGCAACCCGATGGTGGGCGTTTCGATATTGGTGAAACCGTTAGATTTGGTTATTTCTCACAAGAAGGTTTGCAGTTCGACGAGCAAAAGAAGGTGATTGACATTGTTACCGATATTGCCGAATATGTTGATTTGGGTGGTGGACGTCATCTTTCTGCATCTCAATTCTTACAGCATTTTATGTTCTCGCCCGAAGAACAATATAATTATGTGTACAAGTTAAGTGGAGGCGAAAAGCGTAAACTTTACCTTTGCACGGTGTTAATGCGCAATCCCAATTTCTTGGTGCTTGACGAACCCACCAACGACTTAGACATTAAAACGCTGCAAGTGCTTGAAGAATACTTGCAAGATTTCCCAGGGTGCGTAATTATTGTTAGTCACGACCGCTATTTTATGGATAAGGTGGTAGACCACTTGTTGGTGTTTAAAGGAGATGGAGAAGTGCAAGATTTTCCTGGTAACTACACACAATATCGCCAGTGGAGCCAACTGGCTTCCCAAACAGAGGCTAAAGCCACTCCTACAGAAAAGAAAGAAAAGCCCACTTATCGCAACGACACCAAGCGAAAGCTAACTTATAAGGAGAAAATAGAGTTTGAACAGCTAGAGAACGATATTGCTGCACTTGAAGCCGAACAGGCTGAAATAGAGCAATCGCTTTCGAGTGGAGACTTATCTGTGGAGGAAATTACCGAGAAAAGCAAACGCTTGCCGGTGCTTAAAGACGAACTAGACGAGAAAAGTATGCGCTGGTTGGAACTAAGCGAGATTTGAAACTAAAGCATGTTATAAACAATAAACTAAATACCAATTATATGATGGATACATACACATTTCGTTCGCCCTATTCAAAATTTATGCTTGGGTCTACCATTGTGGGCATGGTACTGATGCATGGTGCTTTTATGGCTTGCATGGGCGGTATGGCTCGCAGCGGTGTGGGCACTGGTCGCTTCTATACTTATCTGCTTGTTTTTGTAGCTTGTGTGTCTGTGGTGCTCTATGCGTTTTGCATACAGATACGTAAAGTTACGCTCAACGATGTAAATTTAGTTATTCATCGACAAATGGGCAAAGTGCGTATACCACTAAACAGCATAACCAGGGTAGAAATTAAAGACGATATCGCCTTTGATTTACGCCTTTGGGGCATATCTTTCTTTTTTGGACACTATGGTTTGTTTTATAATCGCAAGTTGGGAAGGTACAAGGCGTATGTAAAAGATGGAGACCAAATGCTTGTGGTGCATACAGAAAACCGCATTTATGTGTTTAGTTGTGAAAGACGCGACGAACTTATGACGCTTTTACAACAGCGTATTGCCTAAGCTCAAGGCCCATTGAGTGGCTTTGGAGCTAACGTTAACAGTCCGTGCAGAATGATTGTTTGCCCACTCATTCTGCACGGCTTCACTTTTTTTTGCATACAAGTTTTCTTTTGGGTATGGTGTGCATTGAAAAAAGGTTCTTATGACTTTTGTAATATTGATGGCGAAAGCTTGTTCTAACATCTTTCTAAGGGCTTGGCGTAGCGCCAATGTTGTACAGAAACCCCTAATAAGAGTTGTGCCTTATTGTTGATAGGCTTGTTTTTAACATGTGGTAGGGCTGAGAAGGTGGCATAATTCTTTGTAATAGAGCCTTAAGTTGCACCAAAGTTAAGCAAAACACAGGTAATAGCCTATCTCCTAACAGTGGGCTGCCCTATACTTTCAATATGACACGCAATTAAAAGCGGTGCATCTAACTCTAAAATGGGTTATGAACATTTATTCTTCTAACAAACTTTCTGCAGAATTGATTTGTTAATCGTGGTACAAATATTTTACAAATGGTGTTTCCAAAAGAGCTCCTTCTAGCGAAAAATAATGCTTAAATGCACGCATTTAGGCCCTATTTTTAGCTGTCTGATTTTTATTTTACATCATTTTTTAGGTAAGAACCTGCATTTTGCACCATTTAGCTTTTCTATTTGATGTCCTGCTCGCCTTTTTTAACCACCCCAAAATTGGTTTTTAGAGCCAAAAACACCCTCGTTTAGGTACATTTTTCCTATAAAACACATGCTTTTTCAGTAATCTAAAGACCTTAAGTTTATCCTTTAACCGCATAAAGATGCACTTAGCTTTGTATTTTGCTACATTTAGTCTTACATTTTGCTGTATTTTGCACTGCATTTAGCTACAAAACGCACTGCATTTTGCAGCTAATTGAAGTGCATTTTGCAGCAAAACGCAGTGCTAAATGTAGCAAATTACACGGAATTATGTACAATTAGTAGTTTTAGACAGCAAAAAATGGTTGTTTATCCATTTTGGTGCAAATGCTATCGTTTATCGAATAAACCTTCGCGAGAATCGAATATTTGAAGTTGAGCTGGACTTTGGTGAATTTTAAGGGCAGTTTTGATGTGCGTTTTCGGTGTTAATATTTTACAAAATAAATAGGAGGTATAGTACAATATTAGCGCATAGAAAATAAAAGCATGAAGCACGCCAAGCAGCTATGGCATATATTAAGTGATTGTGGTAAAAAATAAGCCCCGCATTCCTACTTATTGAGGATTGCGGGGCATATTATTTAAAATGGATGTGTGGGTTTGTGCTTGTGCTTAATAGCTTTAGCTTTGCTATATTTAAGCCATCAAATAGAAGTTATTGCAGCACTTTCACCATATTAAGTTCGGTGATTTTACCATCAGGATTAACTTTAGCCTTGATACGATAGTTGGCATCTGTTTCTTTATCCTCGTCTTCGCGTTGTATTTTCTGATTAGCCGAGAATTCAACAGAGTATTCATACTCGTCGATACCAATTTCGCGTTTAGATATTTTCATATCGTTGTTGGCTCTCCACTCCATTGATATAATATCATCCTTGTATATCTTGTTGAGGAAAGCAATAACATCACTTTTGGAAGCGTTGCTCTTACCCAAGAACGAGCTAAGTAAATCGCTGAAATTAGAGGTCAGCGCCTCGTCGTCGCGGTCGTTAATACTACGGAACATGCTGCGGAAAACCAAGGCTAACATTTCCTTTTCTTTGGGCGTAACAGTCTTAGCTTTGGCCACATTCAGGCTATTGTTGGCCTCGTCTATATAGTCGCCGTTGGGATGTTCAGTGATATAGAGGTTATAAGCTTCGGTAGTATTAGCTGTTTTAGCCACCACCCAGTCTAGCGAGTCAATCTTACGTTCGGCTTCAGCTTTATGAATACTGTTGGGATACTTGTTGAGGAAGTCGGTCATTGCCGATTTAGAGCCACTCACCACAGAGTTGGTCCAGTCTAATTCGGCCTGTTTTAGTTGTGCCAACTGCTGGGTTATCTTTTCGCGGTGCATGGCATCAGCATCTCTATAGTTGTTGAGATACGATTCAAGCACAGCAGGGTCGTTGCTGTTTAGAGCGTATTCGTATGCCTGTTGTTCTTTACCGCTAGAGGAGTGTATGAACCAATAAGCACCAAAACCAAAAATCAAAAAGCCAATAACCACGATGAGTGCGATTGTTGTGGCGTTTTTTTTGTGTTGTTGTGGTGCTGATGGGGGAGGAGTCTGTGGCGGAACTTGTCCATAAGGCGTTTGTTTGGCCTCGTCCATTTGTGGTTGTGTGGTGTATCCGGGTTGTGCAGCGTTTTGCCCTTGGTAGGTATTATAAGGCTGTTGGCCTTGTTGTGGTTGCACGTTTTGCGTGTGAAAATTCATGTTCTGTTGCTGTTGAACAGAGTCCATGTTGTTAGGAGCAGTATAACCCTCGTTTTGGGGCTGTTGTGTTGTGCATGTGTCGTGGGCATTCCCAATAGAAGCAGTAGTAGCTGAGTGCGCGTCGTTGTTTACATGTTCGTTATACGTATTCAAGTCGTTAGCCGTGCGATGGTGACAATGTGGGCATTCGGCTTGGTCTTTAAAATAAACGTCGCCACAAACGGTACATTTTGTCACTTCGTTTTCGATTCTTACTCCACACGAGGGACAAGTTTGTGCTCTGTCACTAATCTCGCGACCGCACTCTGGACATTTAATTATTGCCATATTGTTCTTTTTTTATCTTTGATTAGGGATAATTGGTTAGTGGTGAAATCTTATTTCGCGTAAACCATGATTATTAAGAAATCTACTTTTATCTACAAGCCCATTAATTCCGTTAATTCTTCCCTTTCCAGTGTATTGCCACATGGTAATGTCACGGCCGTCTTTTAGTTCGGGTTCGATGCCGTTGTATTGGGCAATCATCAATGGATATCCGTCTACCACGCCTTGCATGTGGGCGTTGTAGAAGTTGGTAAAGGTGTAAATTAGTGGTTTTTGTTTATAGGCTTCTTCTACAAGTGCGATAAACTTGGTAAGCGAGTCGCAGAATTCGGGAGTAGGCAGTCCGCTTTTTGTTTCGACATCAATCATAGGGATGAGGTCTTGGTCAGCGGGTCTGCATTGCATCATGAAGTTATCAAGTTGCTTTTTGAGGCTTGTTTTAGGCCTAAAAAAGTGGTACGAGCCCACTTTAAGCCATATTGATGTGCCAATTCGATGTTGCGTTCGTATCTAGGGTCGATGCGGTCGCCTCCTTCAGTAGCTTTAATATATACGTAAGCCATCTTAGAATTTTCGCCGATGACCTCCCAAAACACTTGTCCTTGGTAGTGGCTAATGTCTATGCCGTGAATGTGGTTGCAAGTGTCTTCGCATTGTATGTAGTAGCCGTCTTGTGCTTTAGCTAAGAACGGGCTTAATGTGCACGCTAAAATGATAAGTAATTTCTTCATGAATGCAAAGTTACAAAAAGTCATCAGAGTGCGCACATTATCTTCTCATTATTCTTCTAATTCTGAAAGATTTTTTGCAAATTTATAGGTAAGATTGCTAATTGTCTCTATTGGTGCGTACAGAAGATAGTGAAAGCTGCGGCGCATACTTTGTTTTATGGCCTGTGAATTAACCTGCACCCAGGGCGATTTATTTTGTTTAAAGTCCCATTTATAGCTCGTGTCTTTTACCGTGCGTTCCACAGCCTTCAGAGTAACGCTCTTTGCATCGGTCATCACGCGCCGAGTGAAGGGCACTTCGTCTGTATCAAAGCCCAAAAGTTGAATAAGAATGCTCCCCTGAAACTGTGCTAATGTTTCGACATGCAGTTTAGTGAGCCAGTTTTCAAGTTTAATAAAGTCTATTTTATGGCCCATTGTGCGGAGGTAGATGCCCAAGTCCACAATTCCTCTTAACACCACGCCCTTATTGAGCATTGTTTCAATGTTGTGAACGATGATGTTTAGCACATGTACAGTTTCTGTTGAAGTGTCGATGGCGTGCGGCTCGTTGTGTCGGATGTTGTTGAGGCGCTTGTTAAGTAAGCCGTTTGAGAGTTGGGCGCTTTCGTATTTGTGCGTAGAAACAGCGTGCTGACAGTTGCGAAGGTCGTGGATAATGTTCTTCGGAACATGTTGCACGAAAGGTAATTGTTGTTTGTTGTATCCTGCCCAAGCATAAGGCACAACCTCGTGAACCCCCATCACGGCAAATAGCTTACGCCATTTATGGGCCGACATGGGTTCAACGCTATGTGTCTCGCCGAAAGCACCAGCTTTTAAGAGTGCGAAAAAGTTTCTCTTGATAACGTCCATTTTAGTTAGCTATACTTCTTTGGGTATCTGAAAAAAATGGCCAGAATGGTTACAATACCAATGGCAAAGGGATAATAAAGATAGGGAACAATGTGTGCTGGATTGATTTGAGCCAGTCCTGCGGCCATTAATAGTTGTGCGCCGTAGGGTATTATGCCTTGAATGCAGCATGATATTGTGTCGAGAATGCTCGCACTTTTGCGACTATCAACGCCATAACGTTGAGAGATGTCTTTGGCTATTCCTCCTACAGTGAGTATGGCCACAGTGTTGTTAGCCGTGCAAAGGTCTACCAAAGCAACGAGTAGGGCGATGGTTCCTTCTGCTCCTCGTTTGCCATTGATGCGGGCTGTGAGTTTACTGATAACATAATCCACTCCACCATTCATACGGATAATCTCGAGCAGGCCTCCTGCTAGCATGGTTATGATGATGAGTTCGCCCATGCCAACAATACCTTGGCCCATAGACTGAAACCAACCAAAGAGGTCGTAAGCCCCATTCCAAATGCCAATGATGCCGGTCATGGCTAGGCCAAGAGTTAGCACAGCCATCACGTTCATGCCAAAAACAGCCATAGCAATAACTACAACGTAGGGCAAGATGTTGAGATATTGAATGGAAGGCAGACTGTGCGAACTTTCGATACCAAAGCCTATGAAGGTGTATATGCCCAAAATGGCTAAGGCAGCAGGCATAACGATGTAGATGTTAACCAAGAACTTGTCTTTCATTCGGCAGCCTTGTGTGTTGGTTGCGGCTACGGTGGTGTCGGAAATAAACGAAAGGTTGTCGCCAAAAAACGAGCCGCCCACCACTATTCCTGTCATTAACGGAAGACTGATACCTGTGTTTTGGGCTATGCCCACGGCAATGGGTATGAGGGCAACGATGGTTCCAACGCTGGTTCCTATGGAAAGAGATATGAGACAAGCTGCAAGGAAGATGCCTGGCAGCAACAAAATGCTTGGTAGCGCGTTGAGCGTGAAGCCCACCATGGCGTCGATGCTACCCATTTGTTTGGCCGAATTGGCAAAAGCTCCAGCCAAAACGAATATCCACAGCATAAGCATCATGTTGCTGGTGCTAGCCCCTTTGCTAAATACATTGATGCGTTCAACTAGGGGCTTGCCTGTGGATGTGGCGATGGCATACATACTTGAAATCATGAAAGCCACGGTTATGGGTATCTTTTTGAAGTCGCCCGCTATAATAGAAGTGACGAGATACATCACAATAAAGACGATTAGCGGACTTAAAGCTAATAGTCCTTTCTTGTTTGAGATATGGTGCATGTGCTGTTGTTAAGTTTGAAGTGACGGCATTGGCGCACGTCTCTTATTATTTTGTTATCCTGTTGTAAGTATGTGGCGTTTGGCTCGATGGCGTTCTGCCACAGCTAAGTGAAAATACAAAGGGTGTTGGGGTTGGGGAATCCTACCCTTTGTTGGTGTGTTGGTTGTGCTTGCCGTTTGTCGTTATGCTAGTTACGGTAGTTGAGCGTACCTGTTGGTAGCATACTGTTTGGGCACGATAGAAGGCAAGAGGCCTTTAATCTGTATCGTTGGCATGCCATACAATGTCCACTTCTGCCACGAATGTGATGAGAAGTGTGGGCACATAGTTTAGAATGTCATATCTGTTACGCCGAATGGCAATGTTAGAGTTGTGTTCGGCGATAAAACTCCACGTTCTCTTTTGTAAGAAGCTCTATGGGCATGTAGTTAATGGGGCTTACTTTCTTTTTTAAAACGATGGCTTGGAACAATGTGTCTACGCAAGCATAACCCTGCATGTAAGCGTGTTGAGCAATAAGAAATGAGATGCTTCCTTGTTTAAGGCACTCCGCGTTCTTGCCCACCATGTCGTAGCCCATTATCTGCACGTTACGTCTGTTGGTTTGTAGTAAAAAATTCCCCACGATGTGCGCTTTAGAATTGAATGTGATGCAATGGTGCACTTGTGGGTTTTGGGTAAAGAACTCTTCAAGGATGTCGGCATAACGATGCTTACCAGTCTCAAGTGGCAGATTCACGTCGGTGATTTTGATATGGGGGAAATGGTCGTTCATGTATGTCTTAAAACCCATTTCGCGGTTCTCTTGCTGTTTACTAACCACTTTGCCGTCTTTGGTTTGCTTTACAATCAATATTTCTTTCTCGTTGTTGGCAATCATCATGAGCATTTTAGCGGCGAAATATCCACTGGCTAGGGAATCTTGACCATAGAAAGAGAGAGGCTGAAGATCGGGCATGTACGAATCGAGCATCACAAATGGGATGTTGCGTTCGTGCAATTTATCAGTGAAAGTGCGTGTTACATCTAGTTGAGACGGCACCACAATAACGCCGTCGGGATTGAGTTCTAGGCAATGGTTCACCTGTTTTACGAAAGTTTCAGAATTAAAACGGTCGTAATATATAATCTCAACATTAACGTAGAAGTCGCGTCTAACCTCAGCAGCTTTTAATGCTCCCTCTTCAATTTCTTCCCAATAGGCTTCCGACTCGTGTTGGGGAACGACGAGATAAAACGTGTACGACTTGTTGTAGGCTAAGGCACTGGCATACATATTGTTGATAATTAATGCTTTCCAATACCTTTTCCACCTTTTCTCTGGCAAATTTCGATATGTTAGGGCGGTTATGAAGTACTCTGTCAACGGTTCCAACCGACACGCCTGCCATCTCTGCGATATCCTTAATCCTTATTTTGCTGCTCATGTGATATGTTGTAATCGGGGGCAAAAATACAAAATATCTTCCTAATACTCAACTGTGTAAGCTATTTTTCAACTTCAATGCAACAAATAGTGTATGCATTGGATAAATATTTGGAAAATATAAACGATTTTAATGATTGTGGGATAGGACTCCCTTTAAGTTGAATAGGATAAAAAAAGAGGACACATGCTTATGTGTCCTCTTTTCTTATTGTGTGTGATATTTACTTCACTTTGTCTACAATAGCTTTGAAAGCTTGGGGGTTGTTAACGGCGAGGTCGGCAAGAACCTTACGGTTTATTTCGATACCTGCTTTGTGCAATGCACCCATGAGAGTAGAATAGGTCATGTTTTCTAGGCGAGCGGCAGCGTTAATACGTTGAATCCACAGAGCGCGGAATGTACGTTTCTTGTTGCGACGGTCGCGGTAGGCGTAGGTAAGACCTTTTTCCCAGGTGTTTTTAGCTACAGTCCAAACATTCTTTCTGGCACCATAGTAGCCTTTTGTAAGCTTTAAAATTCTAGTTCTTTTTGCTTTAGAAGCAACATGATTGACTGATCTTGGCATACTTTCTTCTTAACTTAAAAATGTTTGACTAATGTTTAACGCAAGCAAAGCAAGTCGCGTACCTGCTTCATGTCCGTACGATCAACTAGCGTTGAGTGTACCAAGTTTCTCTTTTGCTTCTTTGTTTTCTTAGTCAAGATGTGACTGTGGTAAGCATGTTTTCTTTTAATCTTACCCGTACCGGTGAAACGAAATCTCTTTTTTGCACCGGAGTTTGTCTTTACTTTTGGCATTTTTTTGTTGTTTATTTGTTATTTATATATGGTGGCAACGCATATACCCGGCGTTACGCACCTCGTTCTTGTCTTTATTGTTGCTGCTTCTACAAGCTATGGATTATTCTGCTTGGAGTTTTTTGAGCACATCTTCACCATTCTTCGCGTTGGCGAACAGACCGTTATCGGTGTTTGCAGTTTCTGTCTCAGCTTCTGCGTTCTGCATTTCGCTTTCGCGTCTTTCGCGGTCCATTTTTTGTTGGCTCTTCTTTACTGCACCAGCTTTTTTAGGAGCAATGTATAGGAACATTTTTTTACCCTCTAGAGCAGGCATCTGTTCCACTTTACCATATTCTTCTAAGTCGTTCGCAAAACGCAGAAGTAGCACTTCGCCTTGTTCTTTGAAGAGAATTGAGCGGCCACGGAAGAAAACGTAAGCTCTAACTTTGTTGCCAGCATCCAAAAATTCTTTTGCGTGCTTAAGTTTGAAGTTGTAGTCGTGTTCATCGGTTTGAGGTCCAAATCTTATTTCTTTCACTTCTACCTTCACTTGCTTTGCCTTCATTTCCTTAGCATGCTTCTTTTGCTGATAGAGGAACTTTGAATAGTCAATGATGCGACAAACGGGAGGTTGTGCGTTAGGAGATATTTCTACCAAGTCCACCCCTTGGCTTCTTGCCATATCGAGTGCTTGACGGGTGGGCATAACAGAGGAGCCGCCTTCGTTTACGATGCGTACTTCCTTCGCGCGTATCTGCTCGTTTATGCGATACTGGTTCTTTATTCTTTCATTCTTCATTCAACAATATTATGATAAGCGGCTGCAAAAGTACGATTTTTCGAGCAAAAGGCAAAATAATTCCTTGATTATTTTATACATACGCCTTATTTTATACATAATTAAGCGTGTCTTTGTTCTATTTTTCTTGATAATAGTCGAACAGTTGTTAAGTAAATGCACTTTTTGTACGAAAATAAAGCTTGTGTTATCTTGTTATTTGTTAATAAACAAGTGCATATTTTGCACAAGTTTGTGGAAATCATGTTCAAAAACCAGATGCTTTCCTTGCTAATTTAGAAAGAGCCTTTTATAAAATGCCAGCGTAAACAGCCTTTTGTTTGGTGTTTACGCTGGCAAAAAAGATTTCTCGTTTGCTATTAATCCTCTGGGTGGATGTCTGTAGCAGCTAGTTGACTAGCCACTTCATCGTTAATACGTTGTGCAAACTCTTCCATTGTCATGGTAGCTTGTTCGCCACCGCCTTGCTTTCTCATCGAAACAAGTCCCTCGGCGGCTTCTTTTTCGCCAACGACAATCATGTAGGGAACGCGCTTAATTTCGTTGTCGCGAATTTTACGGCCAATTTTTTCGTTGCGCATGTCTAGTGTAGCGCGAACACCAACGCTGTCTAAGTATTTTGCCACACGCTGAGCGTAGTCGTTATACTTCTCTGAGATGGGCAGAATAGCCACTTGGTCGGGGATGAGCCATAAGGGGAAGTGTCCTGCGGTGTGTTCTATAAGCACTGCAGTAAAGCGTTCCATCGAGCCAAAAGGTGCGCGGTGAACCATCACTGGTGTCTTCTTCGTGTTATCTTCGGCAGTATATTCCAGTTTAAAACGTTCGGGTAGGTTATAGTCTACCTGAATTGTTCCCAACTGCCAACGGCGTCCGATAGCATCTTTCACCATGAAGTCGAGCTTTGGTCCATAGAAAGCTGCTTCTCCATATTCTATCTTTGCGTCGAGTCCTTTTTCTTTGCAGGCATCGATAATAGCCTGTTCGCTTTCTTCCCACACTTCATCCGAACCGATATACTTGGTCGTATTCTTGGGATCGCGCAAGCTAATTTGAGCTTCAAAGTTTTCGAATTGGAATATTTTGAATACAGCTTGGATGATGTCCATTACGCGTAGGAACTCGTTTTTTACTTGTTCGGGACGGCAGAAAATATGTGCATCGTCTTGTGTAAACGAGCGAACACGTGTTAGACCGTGTAATTCGCCACTCTTTTCATAGCGATAAACAGTGCCAAATTCTGCAATACGCAGTGGTAAGTCTTTATAAGAACGAGGTTTCCACGCAAACACCTCACAGTGGTGGGGGCAGTTCATGGGTTTCAACATGTACTCTTCGTCTTCTTCGGGTGTGTGTATGGGTTGGAACGAATCCTTTCCATAGTGTGCATAGTGCCCCGAAGTTACGTAGAGATTTTTGCTGCCGATGTGCGGTGTAATAACTTCTTGATAACCGTAACGCTTCTGTATCTTGCGCAACATGTCTTGAAGACGCAGGCGAAGTTCTGTGCCTTTGGGTAGCCAGATAGGCAAACCTTTACCCACTCGTTCAGAGAACATAAAGAGTTCCATTTCTTTTCCAATCTTGCGGTGGTCGCGTTTCTTAGCTTCTTCAAGCATAACGAGATACTCATCGAGCATCTTTTTCTTCGGGAATGTGATGCCGTAGATGCGTGTGAGCTGGTCTTTCTCTGCATCACCACGCCAGAATGCACCTGCAACGCTAGTTAGTTTAACTGCCTTGATGGCACCAGTTGAGGTGAGGTGAGGGCCTCGGCATAGGTCGGTAAACTCACCTTGCGAATAGGTAGAGATGGTACCATCTTCCAAATCAAGGTCGATATGCTCGCACTTGTATTCTTGTCCGTCGGCCTTAAACTCTTTTAGGGCATCGGCTTTCGAAACTTCTCTGCGCACAATAGCCTCGTCTCTTTTGGCAAATTCGCGCATTTTCTCTTCTATTTTGGGGAAATCATTCTCACTGATAGGTGTTCCGTCTTTGGTCATTACGTCGTAGAAGAAACCATTTTCTACGGCAGGACCGAAACCGAACTGTATGCCAGGGTAGAGCGCTTGCAGTGCTTCGGCTAGCAAGTGGGCCGACGAATGCCAGAACGTGTGCTTACCTTCTTCGTCTTCCCATTTGTAAAGCTCGATGGTGGCGTCTTCGTTAATGGGGCGATTAAGTTCGGTTGTGATTCCGTTCACGCCAATCGAAAGCACGTCGCGTGCTAAGGCTGGCGAGATGCTTTTTGCTATTTCTAAGCCGGTAATGCCTTTTTCGTACTCGCGGATGGAGCCATCCGGAAATGTTATTTTTATCATATACCTTTTGTTTAATGTCGATTTGATTGCAAAAATACGATTTTCTTTTTACATTGCGCACATGTTTGGCTAAATATGCCACGTGTGGCGTGTGTTAAAAAGTGGTTGGCGCAGAGCTGGAACTTAAAATTCGCTTGTGAAATGGAATTTGATATGTTCGAAATCTTGCTGTGCCATGCTAAGTACATAACCCGAGTCGGCCAAGAATACATCGCGCCCTTCGCGGTCTTTGGCCATATATTGGTATTTGCGTTTCTTGAAGTTCTCTAGCTCTTTGGGGTCGTCAGACTCAATCCAGCAGGCTTTATGCAGGTGAACGGGTTCCCAACGACACTTGGCGTTATATTCATTTTGCAGGCGATATTCGATTACTTCGAACTGCAGCTGTCCCACTGTGCCAATGATTTTGCGTCCGTTGAATTGATTCACAAACAATTGCGCCACGCCTTCGTCCATTAGTTGTTCGATACCTTTATTCAGTTGCTTGGCCTTCATTGGGTCGTCGTTTTCGATATATTTGAACATTTCGGGCGAGAAAGATGGCAATCCGCGGAAGTGCAGCAGTTCTCCTTCGGTAAGCGTGTCGCCAATTTTGAAGATGCCGTTATCGGGTAGACCGATAATGTCGCCAGGATAGGCTTCATCTATGGTGCTTTTGCGTTGTGCCATGAATTGAGTAGGACTGCTGAAGCGCAGTGTTTTATCCAATCTTACGTGTCTGTAAGGTTGGTTTCTCTCAAATTTACCGCTGCATATCTTACAAAATGCGATACACGAGCGGTGGTTGGGGTCGATGTTTGCTGTTATCTTGAAGATAAAACCAGTAAACTTGGGTTCAGTTGGTTGCACTTCGCGCTCCTCGGCCATTGTTGGCTTGGGGCTAGGAGCAATTTCAACGAAACAATTCAGCAACTCTTGCACACCAAAGTTGTTTAAGGCACTACCAAAGAATACGGGGGCAACGCGTCCTTCGCGATAGGTGTTCACGTCAAATTCAGGGTAAACACCATCTACCAGTTCCAAGTCGTCGCGTAGTTTTTGGGCATCTTGGTCGCCTATATGTCCGTTTAATTCGTCGCTGTTTACATTCACTTCCACCTTTTCGGTAACACGCTGCTTGTCGGGTGTGAACAATTGCAATTGATTTTCGTAGATATTAAACACCCCTTTGAAGCGTGCGCCTTGATTGATGGGCCACGATAGTGGTCTGACATTAATCTGCAATTCCTCTTCTAGTTCGTCAAGCAAGTCGAAAGGGTCGCGACCTTCGCGGTCCATTTTATTGATAAAGATAATCACTGGCGTGTTTCTCATTCGGCAAACTTCCATCAGTTTGCGTGTTTGAGTTTCTACACCTTTAGCCGAATCCACAACGATGATGGCCGAGTCAACGGCTGTTAGCGTGCGATATGTGTCTTCTGCAAAATCTTGGTGACCCGGTGTGTCCAGGATATTCACCTTATATCCCTCGTAATCAAATTCCATTACTGAGGTAGAAACCGAGATACCACGTTGTTTTTCAATGTCCATCCAGTCGGATGTGGCTGTCTTTCTTATCTTATTGCTTTTTACTGCTCCAGCCACCTGTATCTGTCCACCAAAAAGCAAAAACTTTTCGGTGAGAGTAGTCTTACCCGCGTCGGGGTGCGAGATGATGGCAAAGGTGCGTCTTCTTTCTATTTCAGTCATTTTTTACAATGTTCTTATTCAATTTTACAGGTTTATCAGTTAACGTGTTTACAATATTGATGGTTTGTTTACAAGTTCGTTACGCTGTTAACCATGTTCATTTCGTGATTAAAGTTTGGCGATACATTTGGCCAACGATTCTTCAATGGGGGATATTGATGCTATAAGCCACTTTAATCTTTGTTTTGTCTAGTAGCTATACGCAGGACGACTTGCTGGGGTGGGGTATTCGGCCGTATGCAAGGGCATTACATGGCAAGTATTTATTCCTGCAATGCGGTGTATGCTTTTGGTAAAGTCGTACCAGCTCGTAACGCCTTCGTTCGAGAAATGGTAAATACCAGGTTTTATTCCCTTGTCAATGGCTGTCATAATCACGCTTGCTAGGTCGTGAGCGTAGGTTGGTGTGCCCACTTGGTCGAAGATAACACCCAGTTGTTCGCGTTCTTTTCCAAGGCGAATCATAGTTTTCACGAAGTTATTTCCAAATTCGCTATACAGCCAAGCCGTTCTGATAATCATGGCATTGGGGCATAGTTTGGTTACGGCTTGTTCGCCTTCAAGCTTGGTTTGTCCGTAAACACTGTTAGGACAAGTGCTGTCGGTTTCTACGTATGGTGTGTGTTTGGTGCCATCGAATACATAATCGGTAGACACTTGCACTATCCATCCGCCTTGTTTGCCCACAGCTTCGGCCAGAAATGCTGGGGCGTCGGCATTTAATTTTTTTGCTAATAGTGGGTCGCTTTCGGCTTTGTCTACCGCAGTATAGGCAGCACAGTTAACCACGCCATCTATATGATTGGCTTCAACAAAGCGCTTTATGGCGTCTTTATCGGTTATGTCCAGTTCGTTTACGTCGGTGTTAAACCACGTGTGTTGTGCATATTTTGCTTGCAACAACTGCATTTCGTTTCCCAGTTGGCCGTTGCAGCCTGTAATCAAGATGTTCATTATGCGGTGATTTTGTTTATTCGTCTTCAAAAACAAGTCCTTCAGTCTTGTCCTTTTGATAATAGTCGCTCAGCATTCCCACAAAGGTGGTAATCTCTTTAATGGCTGCCATAGTGTCGAGTGTTATCTCTTTTTCTTCAGTCGCAGCAACATTACGCCGTAAAGGGCATCGAGGCAGGTTTCCACCTCGTTTACATCTTTGTCGCCTTTGTTGCGAAGTTCTACGATAAAGGGCAGCACTTTATAGTATTCGGCATTATAGAAGGGGAATTTATCACTTTGCATCAGCTGGTTGTGCAGGTCCATTAGGTCTTTAACGATGATAGCATTAATTTGTAGATGCCCGCGTTCGCGTTTACCTTCTTGGTTCATCATGCGCACCAGGTTGCCATACCAATCGAGCATGTCTTCTTTTTGTTCGTCGGTATAGTCAAACTTGTCAATGTATTCGTGCCTGATGCGTTGCAACGAACAGCCGTATGCGCGTATCAAGTCTTCAATTTGCCACATATACAAGATGTATTCGGCTATACTTTTTTCTCTAAGTTGTTTGGCGATGTACATTTAATGAAGTTTTGCTAGGGTGAATGTGGAGCACTCCTTTTATATATAGAGCCCTAAAAGAATGAAGGGCTAGTTTCAGTATTCGAAAGTGTAGAGGTTGAATATTGTGCCTAGTAGGAATATCACCGAGAAGATGATAACCACACTGCCAATAATCTTGTTGATAAGAATAATGCCTCCGTTGTCGAATTTGCCGCGCACTTTATCGATTAGCCATGTAAGACCAAACCACCAAAGCAATGCGCCTAAAACAATGCCCGTGTATCCGCCTACCATTAACCACGGTTTGTTGGGAACCACAAAAGCAAACTGAGCAAAGGTGGCCATGAACAAAAAGATAATGAGCGGATTGGAGAAGGTAACGAGAAAAGCCGTTACGCCATTGTGTATCAGTGTACCCTTTGCTTTACCGCTAAAATGAACCTTCTTCGTGGGGTTAGACTTGAAACAGTATATCCCAAAAAACATCAAGAGTATGCTTCCCAAAATCTTGAGCGAAAAAAGTGTACGCGGAGCCGTAATGAGGTCCATGATGAAACTCATGCCATAACCCGTAACTAAGGCGTATATCATATCGCTTACTGCTGCTCCAATGCCGGTGATGAAACCATACCACCTGCCTTTATTAAGTGTTCGCTGCACGCAAAGCACTCCTACAGGCCCCATTGGGGCAGAGGCGATAAGACCAATAAGTATTCCTTTGAATACGATGTCTACAATATCTATGTGAAAAGGTAAGGGCATAACGAATGCAAAATTGCAAAAAATATGCGGATTGAGCAAATTTTCAACTTATAAGTTTGTGTTATTCCATATTTTTCATAACTTTGTGAACGCTTAAATTAAGGTCTTATTATGAATTTGTAAACTAAAATGTGGTGCAAAAATACCAATTATTTTGAGCAAATTTTGAGGCCAAACTCTGAAAAAGAGAACAATTATTACTAAACTAAAAATACAACACAACATGAGTGTACTTGAAGAATTGAAACCGTACGTGATTGGTTTAGACCTAGGTGGAACAAACTCTGTATTTGGCATCGTTGATAGCCGTGGAGAGATTAAGGCTACAACTGCCATTAAAACGCAAGCCTATACCAATGTGGCTGACTATGTTAACGCTTCGCTTGAGGCTCTGAATATCATTATTGAGCAGGTTGGCGGTATCGGAACCATCAAAGCTATGGGTATCGGTGCACCTAACGGCAACTACTATAATGGTACGATTGAGTTTGCTCCTAACTTGATTTGGGGACACGATGGCGTGGTGCCTTTGGCTGATATGTTCTCTAAAGGGCTGGGTGGAATACCTGTTGCGCTTACCAACGACGCTAATGCCGCTGCTATTGGTGAGATGACCTATGGCGTGGCACGTGGTTTGAAAAACTTTATTGTTATTACTTTGGGTACTGGCGTTGGCTCGGGTATCGTGGTTAACGGACAAGTAATTTATGGAAGTGATGGCTTTGCTGGCGAACTTGGTCATGTTATCGTGAAGAGAGAGGGTGGACGTAGCTGCGGTTGTGGCCGTCATGGATGTTTGGAAACCTATTGCTCGGCTACGGGAGTGGCTCGTTCGGCACGAGAATTCTTGGAGAAAACCACAACGCCTTCTGTGCTTCGCGATTTGAAACCTGAGAATATTACATCGCTCGACGTTTCGTTAGCTGCCGAAAAGGGAGACCAATTGGCACTAGATGTTTACGCCTTTACTGGTAAAATGCTGGGTGAGGCATGCGCTGATTTCGCTGCTTTCTCTTCGCCCGAAGCATTTATTTTCTTCGGTGGACTTACAAAGGCTGGCGATTTGTTGATGAAGCCACTTAAGAAGGCTTACGATGAAAATGTATTGAAGATTTTCAAAGATAAGGCCAAGTTCCTCATTAGCGGTCTAGAAGGCTCTTCGGCTGCTGTGCTTGGTGCAAGTGCTGTGGGATGGGATTTGTAATCCTTTGCCAATAAACGCATATTGAAAGGTGCTACAGATGGTTTTCTGTAGCGCCTTTCTTGCTTTTGAATGCGATTGGTATTTGTGTGGCCTAAGCATAACTGCCGTTTGCAATACCCAAAACTATTGCTGATGTGTTGTTAACCCAAGTGAGAGACAAGCCCTAGCTTCTTATTTATGTGTGCGCAACTAGATTACCATTCACCACTGTTATGCAATGTACCTTAACGACATGTTTAAACCATAACGACTTTTTGCTTATATTCTCTACAGCCGCTACTTCTTAATGTGTTAATTCTGTTTGGAAAACTTTACAAAGTGCGTGTTATTTTTCGCTCATTCTAGCGGAAAATATCGCCCAAAAGTATGTGTTTTGGATCTATTTGGGGGATTTCAAATTTATTATTTTCTCCATTTTGGGCTGTTCAACCTGCAAAAAGCACCATTTAGGCTTTCTAGTTTGTTGGATTCTCTCAGTTTTTTCAATCCCGGTAACGTGGTTTTAGCAGCAAAATACCATCATTTTAGCACCTTTTTGCACTTTAAACACGACCTTTTTTAATCATTTATTCGCTCTTATGCTCACGTTTGGAGCATAGTTCGGTGCATTTAGTCTTGCGTTTTGGTGCATTTAACCTCGCGTTTTGCTGCATTTAGCCTCGCGTTTTGGTGCAGATAGCGTTGCGTTTTGGTGCATTTAGCGTTGCGTTTTGATGCATTTAGCGTTGTATTTTGTATGAAATAGCACAAAAAGTTGTATAAAAAGCGGTTTAATTTGTCTGAAAGTCGTTTTGTTAACTTTTGCAAGAAAACTCACTTTGCAGGTAAATTAAACCTTCGCGAGAATCGAATATTTGTGTACGAGTAAATGGTTGGTGGATTTTGAGGGCTCTTTTTGTGTTAAAATTTGGACTAAAAACTTTACATTCTTTTTTTCTTGGTTATTTCTAATTTATATATACTAAGCAATGGTAGGACAGAAGTAAAGTACACAAGCCTTGTAGACAATGAATGATATTGATGAACAATGGGAATGTAACGAACAAAAACAAAGCATAAACAACAATTCGCGCATGCCCTTTACTGATACAGCAAAAGGCATAGCGCGAATTAATTTGGATAGTGTGAAGGTTGATTAAGCCTGCTGCGGCTAACTAGCAGCTAAATGCTAAGTGATAGAGGCGTTAACAGCCAACTGTATTAGGCAAAATCATCCCCAACGTTGTTTATCGTTTTGTTTTGCCCGCCCTTTTCATTTTGTCGACACAGGCATCAACCACAGCCACGGCCGTTACATTGACAATATCTCTAACCGACGCTTCGAAGTCGGTAAAGTGTATGGGGCGGTTTAAGCCCATTTGTATTGGTCCAACAATCTCTGTTTTGGGGTCGAGCGCTTGCAAAAACTTGTAGCTTGCGTTGGCGCTGCTAAGGTTGGGGAACACTAGCGTGTTAACATCTTTGTCTTTAAGCTTAGAGAATGGATATTTTTCGTCTCTCATTTCCCTGTTTAAGGCAAAGTTAACTTGCATCTCACCGTCAACAATCAAGTTGGGATAATTGGCATGCAACTCTTCAACGGCCTCGTGAACTTTAAGCGGACTGCCAATCTCGTCGGTACCAAAGTTAGAATAACTAATCATTGCCATAACCGGTTTCTCATTAAAAAACTCAACTGTATTGGCGCTCAGTCGGGCAATATCTACGAGGTAATTGTTATCGGGATGTCGGTTTATCAGTGTGTCGGCAATGTAGAACGTGCCTTTTTGTGAATTAACGATATGCATTGTGCCAAAAGTATGGTAGCCTTCGCGCACGCCAACCACCTCTGTAGCCACCTTGATGGTGTTTGAATATTTGGTGTAAAGGCCAGTAATGAAGGCATCAGCATCACCGCGTTCGACCATCATCATACCGAAATAGTTGCGTTCGTACATTTTGTCGTAAGCCTCTTGGAAAGTGTATCCCTTGCGCGCCATTTTTTCGGCCAAGTGTTTAGCGTAGGTTGCGCGTCTACCTTGCTCTTTATCGGCACGCATGTCAATAATCTCTATTCCAGTGAGGTCTAGTTTCAATCGTTGTGCCTGACGGTTAATGCGATCGGGGTTTCCCAATAGAATGGGGAAACAGATGCCTTCTGCCTTAGCTTGCACTGCAGCTTTCATCATAGAAGGGTGTCCGCCCTCGGCATAAACCACGCGTTGAGGCTGTAGACGAGCCGTGTCGTGTAGTTTTCTAGTAAACACCGTTTCTTGTCCCAGCAGTTGCATTAGGCTGTTTTTGTATTCTTCCCAATTGGTAATGCTTGTTCGGGCCACCCCACTTTCTATTGCAGCCTTAGCCACAGCAGCCGAAACCTCTGTAATGAGTCGGGGATCAACAGGTTTTGGGATGAAATAAAGCGGACCAAATGTGAGGTTGTTAACGCGATAAATGTCGTTAACAACATCGGGCACAGGCTGTTTGGCCAAGTCGGCAATAGCATGCACAGCAGCCATTTTCATCTCTTCGTTAATGGCAGTGGCATGAACATCCAATGCGCCACGGAAGATATAAGGGAATCCGATGACGTTGTTAATTTGGTTGGGATAGTCCGAACGTCCCGTAGAGATAAGCACATCGGGGCGCGATGCCATCGCATCTTCGTAGGATATTTCAGGAATGGGGTTGGCCAACGCAAACACAATGGGCTTATCGGCCATTGAACGCACCATATCTTTGGTGAGAATGTTTCCCTTAGAAAGGCCAACAAACACGTCGGCTCCCTTAATAGCCTCTTCAAGTGTGTGAATATCTCGGCGGGTGGTTGCAAAAAATGCCTTTTGGTCGTTAAGATTTTCGCGGTCGGTGGTGATAACACCTTTTGAATCTAGCATCACCACATTCTCTCGTTTTGCTCCCAATGCAAGGTAAAGTTTGGTACAGCTGATGGCAGCAGCTCCTGCGCCATTAACCACAATGCGCACATCCTTAATGTTTTTGCCAGCCACTTCGAGTGCGTTTTTCAGTCCTGCAGCCGAAATAATGGCCGTTCCGTGCTGGTCGTCGTGCATCACGGGGATGTCGAGTGTGCGTTTTAGTCGTTCTTCGATGTAGAAACATTCGGGTGCCTTGATATCTTCTAGGTTGATACCTCCAAAGGTGGGGGCTATTCTTTCAACTGTTTCGCAGAACTTTTCTGGATCTTTTTCGGCCAGTTCGATATCAAAAACATCAATACCGCCATATATTTTAAAGAGCAAACCCTTACCTTCCATTACTGGTTTACCGCTCATTGCACCGATGTCTCCCAATCCTAGAACAGCAGTGCCGTTACTGATAACAGCCACAAGATTGCCTTTGTCTGTGTATTTGTAAACATCGTCGGGGTTGCTTTGTATCTCCAAGCAAGGGTAAGCCACGCCAGGCGAATAAGCCAAGCTAAGGTCTGTTTGCGTGTGGTATGGTTTTGTGGGTCTAACTTCAATTTTCCCTGGGCGTCCACTTTGGTGGTAGTTTAACGCCGCTTCTTTGGTTACTTTCACCATTTTCGCATGAATAGTTAATATGGAAAAGACATTGTGCTATACAATTAGTTGATAAGACAAGTCAAATTCCATGATGTGTGATTAAATGAGCGTTGTATTTAATTGCTAAACGTTATACGCTGAAAACAGCACAAAGGTAGTAAAAAAGGCTTAAAACAAAAATTTCTTTTTCATATTTTTTGTACCTTTGTGCTATAATATAAGGCAATTATGGAGCAACAAGATTTATATACCGAGTACCGTAAGCACTTAAAAGAGCGTATCTTGACCGTTGCCATGCAGGCGTTTAAGCAGCATGGCATACGCAATGTACGTATGGACGACATCGCAACAACGCTTGCTATATCAAAAAGAACGATATACGAGACTTATTCGAACAAGGAAGAGTTGCTGCTTGATGGCATAATGAGAGAAGATAAGGAAAGAAAACGTGATGCGCAGAGATATGCAGAAGATGAAACGCACAACGTGATGGATATTGTTTGCTATATCTATAATCGAGATATGGCCGAAATGGCTAGTGTTAATCCCTTGTTTTTTAGCGAATTGAGTAAGTACACTCGCGTAATGAATTATCTTACTAATAAGAGCGAGAAAGACCATAAAGAGGCTTACAGCTTTGTGCAGAGGGGGATTAAGGAAGGTTATTTTGTGCCGTTTTTTGACTATAATGTTGTGTTGAATTTCATTGCATAATCGTCGAAGCTTACATTGGGCAACCCTATTTTTCAAAAATACGATGTTAATCATTTGTTTACCAATACTGCCGTATTGTTTCTTCGTGGATTTTGTACACAAAAAGGGGTAGACTTTATTGACAATAAGTTATTAAAAACAACAAGCCAGAACAAGTAAATGCCTGGCTTGTGGTGATTGTTGAGCAGAGGTGGGCTGTAAGGGTTGTTAGTTGCTACCTGTTATCAGTCGTTCCATTTCTAATTGTAGCTCTTCTTGTACCACATTATACCGCTCTGTGGTATGCAGTAGTGCGATATACAATTCGTGAATGTCGGTACACTCGTCTATAAATTGCGCAATAGTGGGTTTGCCGTTAACCATAAGGTCAGCATTATCAAGCACAATTCTGATAATCGTGGCTTGGTTAAATTGCTGTAATGAAGACTTTGTTTGAAGTGCACAGTTGTAGGCACGCAGCACGGTTCGCACCAAAAGCCTAAGGTTTTGTTCCTCATTGGTCATAGTGTAAAAGGCTGATTTATCCTTATTACTTAAGACGCAATGTTGTGTTGACAATGTTGTACCCTTTAATAGGGCCTCGAAATTAGCTTTATAATCGTTAACCATGGCCTCGTAAGTGCCTTGTTTCTCACACACCACTTTAAAATAATGTGTCACGTCAGCATCCGCTTGTCTGCTTACAGCATCCAGTTGGTGTTGCAACTGTTCTAGGCTATCGTGGTGGATAATGCCCAATATGGGCAACATCACCACGGCGTAGTGCTCCGAAATTTTATCGTAAACATTGAGAAAGGCCTTTATCTGTGTTTGTTGTTCGTTATGATTTAGTTTGTTGGCGTCGATGATGCCGTTGGTAAAGCCATCGAAAAACGCGTGTATAAGCGTTTTTTGCGTATAAATTAAGTCTTGTTTATCGTTCATTGTTTATTCTCCTCATTGTTGTTTAGGGCATTTGGGCCTTTGTTATCTTGTAAACGGTGAAGCTTTTGGTATTGTTCCACTGCCTTAATATTTCGCATGAGCCCCGCATATTTTGCTCGTTTCACTGCGCTACCTTTGAAAAGTCGTTTATAATCGTCTTCGGTAAGATTGTGCCACTGTTCTCGAGTCATGTTCATGAGTTCGGGTCTGGGGGATAGTTCTTCGATATTTGTTGCCACAGGGTGAGCATTCCACGGACAAATGGTTTGGCATTTGTCGCATCCGTAAATGGTGTCGCCCATGGCATTAGCCATTTCGGGCTGTAAGTCTCCGCGGTATTCAATGGTTTGGTACGACAAACAGCGTTCAGCATTAAACAAGAAGGTTTGTTTGCCCATTGTTTCTTCGGGTGTTCCCAGGGCCTTTGTGGGGCAGATGTCAATGCATTTGTAGCATGCTCCGCAGCGATTGGGCATTTCTTCATCGTAATTTAGTTCGATGTCGAGAAATAGTTCGCCCAAAACAAACATGCTTCCAGCTTTTGGAATGATAAGTTGATGGTTTCTGCCTGTCCACCCCAAGCCAGCTTTTACAGCCCAATAGCGTTCTAAAATGGGCGCGCTGTCGCAGAATACCCTAAATTTTGGAATGGCGTTGACGAAGGAAGAGCACGCCAAGGTAGTGTCTTCGGTATGCGGTTCGAAGCCAAAATGAGTAGCCAATTGGCGCAACTTGCCTTTCACCACTTCGTGATAATCTTGCCCGTAAGCATAACTGGCTAGCTGATATTGTCCCTCGGGTATGCGTTTTGCAGGTGCATAGCTCATTGCCACGCACACAATCGACTTCAGACCGGGCATAAGTAGTTTGGGATTAAGGCGCTTATCTGTATAGTTGTTCATATAAGCCATATCTCCAAAGCAGCCGTTATCGAGCCATCGCTTCACTTCTGTAGCCGTTGTTGCGTCTACAGGTGCAGCTTTTGCTATGCCACAAGCAAAAAAGCCGAGGCGTTTGGCCTCAGCTTTTATTTCATTCGAAAGTTTTAAACTCATACCCTTGACTCTTTAACCACTCTAATGCCTGAGGTAAGGCAAAGTGTAGTTTATCAATACTTTTGAGAGAATCGTGGAAAGTGATGATAGACCCATTGCGCGCATAGCGTTTAACATTGTTCAGAACATCTTCTGCAGTCATCCACTTTGAATAATCACGTGTAACAAGGTCCCACATCACCACCTTATATTGCCTGCTTAGCCAAGCATATTGGCTAAGTCGCATCCATCCGTGTGGCGGTCTGAAGAGGTTAGAATGAATCAGTGCATCGGCCCGCTGGGCATTTTCGGTGTATGTTTTTACGGTGTGTTTAGCCCCACCCATGTGGTTATAGGTGTGATTTCCCACCCTGTGTCCCTCGTTTAATATGCGTTGGTAAAGTTCGGGATGGCGTTCAACATTTTCGCCCACCATAAAAAAGGTGGCGTGTGCTCCATATTTTGCCAACGTATCAAGAATGAAAGGGGTTGATTCGGGTATCGGGCCATCGTCGAAAGTGAGGTAAACGGAATGGTGAGTCTTATCCATACGCCACAAAGCATGCGGATAAAGCCACCTTAACCATATTGCGGGTTGCTCGATTAACATCTTTCAAACAGCTCGTTTCAACCTTTAAGCTGGTACAAGAATAGTTGTTAGGTGTTATTAGGTAAGTGCCAGTTTCACCCATTTAGCCTATTCTTGTACCTGCTTGGATTATAATTGTTCTTATTCTAGTTCGTCGTCTATGGGCATTGTGCCACCTTTTTCTTGATAATGCTTAAAGAGAAGGTTGAGTTTTTTCTCTTGTTTTGCAGCTTCTTGCTTATCAACGAGGTCCATAATGCCAGCTGTTTGCCTCAGTATATACATCTGCAGCATACAATCGTTCATAGAGTTGGCAAATCGTGTGCCTTCGAGCGACATGTACCAATTAAGGTATTGTTCGCCATTTCTCCACACAGCATTTATCACTTCTTTAGCTTTGGCCGTTTGTCCAATCATTGCATACGCACGTGCAATATCCAATCCTCCGTTCATATAGTTGTAGGGGATATTGTAAGGCGGTAATTCCTTTTCAGCCTTTTGCAGCACATTGCTAGCCTTTTGCTTGTCGCCTTCAGAGATAAGGTGCAATGCCAACTGGGCCATAATTCTGCGATGCGTGTAGCACATACGCATAATGGTCTCGTCGATATAGATATTCTTACGTGACAGTCCGCCGTATTTGTAGCGGTTCATCACATTGTTATAGGTTTTTTGTGTATCGAAGTTCTTTGCACCAGGCTTGTTAGTGGTGAAAGGAGTAATACGATTGGCCAAACCTTCTTGTACGAAATTTTCGCCAAGGTTCATGTAATTGTCCTGTCCAACAGTAGAAGCCACGTATATCGGGCGTACCCAGTTGCATTGAGCAATCATCTCTAGCATCATCAAATCGCCCTTATATAGTGCACTTTTGCCTTTAAGAGAAATCACCATTCGGTCGGGGATGCTGTCGCTAGCCATCATCATGCCACTCTTTTTCACTGCTTCCTTGTCAATAGTAACGTAAATGGTGTCAGAGGGAATGATGTGCGTATCTTTATCCTTCGAGCGAATCCAGTATTTAAGGATATTCTTCAACTCAAATGGGTCGTCGCCATATTTGGCTTTGGCTTCATCTGGATATTTTTTGTAGAACTCCATCAGCTGTTCTTTGGCTTGCGGAACCACCTCAACATACTCGTTGGTTCCCGAGCAGAACTCAATTCGAGGCCATGAGATGGGAACAGAAGGCGAATTGTATGCAGGACGCTTCATTTGGTCGATGTACCAGTCGGTTTGCAAGTAGCTAAGATTACAAACACGAGCATCCGTACGCACGCCTTCCACCTCTTGATTATACCACAAGGGGAACGTGTCGTTGTCGCCATTTGTGAATATAATGGGATTGCCTTCGTCTTGAAGGGTCATCAAATAGTTTTGTCCGAAGTCGCGGCAAGTATCTCTATGGCTGCGGTCGTGGTCGTCCCAGTTCTGCGAAGCCATTTGGATGGGTACGAAAAGACAAAGCGCTGCAACAACAGCCGACACGATTGTGCCTTCTATTTTAACGCGTTTTTTAAGCAAGTCGATAATGGCTGCAACGCCCATACCGCACCAAATGGCAAAGGCATAGAACGAGGCTGCATAGGCATAGTCGCGTTCGCGTGGTTGCGATGGTGTTTGGTTAAGATAGATAACGATGGCCAATCCTGTCATGAAGAAGAGGAAGAACACCACCCAGAACTGTCGTATGCCACGCTGTCCGCGAAACGATTGCCAGAACAAACCAATAATACCAAGCAACAAAGGCAAGCAATAATAAACGTTGTGTCCTTTGTTGTTTTTCAAATCGTCGGGCAACTTACTTTGATCTCCCAATCGAGCGTTGTCTAAGAAGCTAATACCCGAAATCCAGTTACCGTGTTCCAGTTCGCCGTTTCCTTGTAGATCGTTCTGCCTTCCAGCAAAGTTCCACATGAAGTAGCGCCAATACATGAAGTTACATTGATAAGAAAGGAAGAACCTGATGTTGTCCATCTGGCTCGGCATCTTTATCATCAATGTTTCTCCGCACCTGTCGTAAGGCACTTCTGAGCCATCTATACCTCCTAACCAGTCGTTATACGATTGCGCATGAAGTGGACTCCACATTCGTGGGAACAACATGTTCTGTGCATAAACGTACTTATTCTTTCTGCTAACAACAACATAAGAGTCTTTTTCTTCTTTGCTAGCTTTTTCTTTGCGCTGATAAATGGGTGCGCCTTCGTTGGTTCTTGGTTTGCACATGTCGCCTTCGCGGTCGAGCTGCACTTGAGAAGTGAAAGCTTGTCCGTAAACCAGAGGTCTGTCTCCGTATTGGTCACGACTTAGATAGCTGCCTAAAGTAAAGATGTCTTCAGGCGAGTTTTGGTCCATTGGAGGATTGGCCAGCGAGCGAATAACGATAACCGCATAGCTAGAATAGCCAATCATCAGCATCAACATACAAAGCAAAACCGTGTTT
This sequence comes from Hoylesella shahii DSM 15611 = JCM 12083, assembly GCF_000613445.1. GTDB lineage: Bacteria > Bacteroidota > Bacteroidia > Bacteroidales > Bacteroidaceae > Prevotella > Prevotella shahii. The sequence continues at coordinate 48,601 of NZ_BAIZ01000001.1, read as the reverse complement.
TTTATTCTTGAAGAGATGAGCGGTATCAGTTTTTTTGCTTCGTTTTTACGCTTAAAGCTCAGCACATAATACAGCACACCAAGAACAATGATGCCGATAAAGAAGGCCGACCAGCCATAACCGTAGAACGGAACACCTAGTAAACCAAATGCAATGATAAACGAAATGTTTTCTCTTCTCTCGCTTTTCTGCGAGTAGCTTTCGTAGATAGCCCAAATAACAGCACCAACCAAAAGCATGATATACACCACTTCGCCAGTGTTGAAAGGCATCCCAAGTGTGTTAACGAAGAACAATTCGAACCATCCACCAACGGTGATGATACCAGGAATAACGCCATAAAGCACTGCGGCCACTACAATAAACGATACAAGGAGGGCAAGCAGTGAACCTTTAACTTCCATGTTGGGGAACTTGCGATATACAAATACCAAGACAATGGCAGGAATACACAGCAAGTTGAGCAAGTGAACACCAATGCTAAGACCAGTCATATACATGATAAGTACTAGCCATCTGTCGCTATGTGGCTCGTCGGCATGGTCTTCCCATTTCAAAATAAGCCAGAATACAATAGCAGTAAATGCAGATGAGTAGGCATAAACCTCGCCTTCTACGGCGCTAAACCAGAATGTATCACTAAAAGTGTAGATTAAAGCGCCTACCAATCCCGAGCCTTGAATGGCAATGAGTTTGCTTAGAGTCATGCTATCCCAATCCTTAACGATAAGTTTTCGCGTAAGATGTGTGATAGTCCAAAAGAGGAATAGGATGGTTGTGGCACTTAATAGCGCGCTCATAATGTTTACCATCTTAGCCACTTGTGTAACATCGCTAGCAAATTGCGAAAACAAATTGGCGGTAAGCATGAAGAAAGGAGCACCAGGCGGGTGGCCTATTTCTAACTTATAGCCTGTGGTGATAAACTCAGGACAGTCCCAAAAGCTTGCAGTGGGTTCGATTGTTGAACAATATACGAAGGCAGCAATAAAAAAAGCAAGCCACCCAAGCACGTTGTTCACTAACTTGTACTGTTTCATGAAATGGTATAATAAAAGTTTTATTTCGAAATATGGGTGCAAAGATAACGCAAATCGCGATAATTACAAAATAATTGGCCAATGTTTCACACCACTATTGGCAAATACTTAAGTGCTGTCTGCATCATAACAACTGAATTATGCTCTGCAGGAATTATGGAGACCAATGTAATTACGTTTGCGTTATGCTTTTCATAATCCATAAATTTTAAATATGTAACGGCCTTTTCTACATAATCTTATGTTTCAAAAGAGAAATTTGTGAGGAGATGATAAATTACATATCTGTACAACACACATTTTGTTTAATCTGTTTAACCAAACCAATCAAATATTTTATTTGTGTATCAAGCAGAATATACTTGTCAAGTGCAGCACAATTTCCAGATAAGCAATGCGTGGTGTTGTAAGAATAGTAAGAATTAAATGTACGGGTAATTTGGGAAAGCCAGCTATAATTATTACTTTTGCATGTGAAAGAGAAATTAAACAATGGATAATCAGAAAGCTACACTTGAGTTAGGTACTAAACCTGTAGGGCAATTGCTGATGCGGTATGCCGTCCCGGCTATTATCGCTATGACCGCATCGTCGCTCTACAACATGGTTGATAGTATCTTTATTGGGCAGGGCGTGGGTGCCATGGCCATTTCAGGATTGGCCATTACATTCCCTTTGATGAACCTTTCTACTGCTTTCGGTGCAGGAGTTGGGGTGGGAGCGTCGAGTTTACTTTCTGTAAAACTGGGACAAAAAGATTACGGAGCAGCCCAAAATATTCTTGGTAATACAGTTATGTTGAATATCATAACAGGTATTAGCTTCTCAATTATCTCCTTGTTGTTTCTTGATCCGATCTTGATGTTCTTCGGAGCAAGTGCTCAAACGTTACCCTATGCCAAAGACTACATGGAGATAATTCTTTGCGGAAACGTTATTACGCACTTATATTTTGGACTTAATGCCTTGCAACGTGCTGCTGGAAAGCCTCAGTTGTCTATGTATATGACCATCTTTACGGTGGTTCTCAATGCCATTCTCGACCCCATTTTTATTTGGCCATTAGGTTGGGGATTCGTGGAGCGGCTTATGCCACTGTTCTTTCGCAACTATTTGCATTGATTTGGCAGGTGGTGATGTTTAGCAATAAGGCTGAATTTATCCATTTTAAGCGCGGAATATATCGATTGAAGAGTCAACTGGTGAAAAATATCATTGGTATTGGTATGTCTCCTTTCTCAATGAACGTGTGCGCTTGCTTTGTTGTAATCATCATTAACAACAGCTTGGTTGATCATGGAGGCGATATGGCGGTTGGTGCATATGGTATAATCAACCGAATTGTCTTTATTTTTGTGATGATAACCATAGGCGTTAATCAGGGTATGCAGCCTATTGCGGGTTATAATTATGGTGCGATGAAGTTCGACCGCATGATGCGTGTGTTGAAATATGCTGTTATTTGTGGCACGTGTGTCACTACAGTAGGTTTTATTGTCGGACAGTTCTTTCCAGAGCAATGCGTTAGACTCTTTACATCCGACGAAACACTTATTTCCCTTTCGGTGCATGCAATGCGATTAACAACAGTTTCTTTTCCCATTATTGGGTTTCAGATGGTTGTCGCCAACTTCTTCCAGAGTATAGGAAAAGCTAAGGTTAGCGTTTTTCTTTCGCTCTCTCGCCAGTTGGTTTTCTTAATTCCGATGCTATTGGTATTGCCTACGCTTTATGGTGTTGATGGTGTATGGTATTCTATGCCCGTTGCAGATACTATTTCGGCACTGGTAACAGCAATTATCATGTACTTGTTTATGCGTAAGATTAACAAACAAAAGACAATATAGCGATGGACGCTTCGAATATTATTATAACAGTTGGCAGACAGCTTGGAAGTGGCGGTAAGGAAATTGCAGCTTTGCTTGCGCAACGCTTAGCTTACAAGATGTACGACCAAGAGTTGCTAAATCTTGCTGCTAAAGAAAGCGGATTGTGTGAGCGACTCTTTGAACGTAACGATGAACAAAAAGCATTTAGCAAAAGTTTTTTTCGCTATCATCTTCCTTTTATTGGCGGTGAGAATGAAATGTTTCAAAACGAACTGTCTCAAGACAAGTTGTTCAAGTTTCAAAGTGAAGTCATTGTTAAAGCTGCCGAAACAGATAATTGTATATTTGTTGGTAGATGTGCCGACTATATTTTGCGAGAATCTCCTAAGCTTATAAGTCTTTTCATTACAGCAAATATCGAAGATCGTATTCAGCGTGTGATGCAGCGTCGCCAATGTGATGAGAAAACAGCAGGTTCTATTGTGCGCGAAGGTGATGAAAGTAGAGCTGCTTATTACGATTTCTATACGGGAAAGACTTGGGGACACGCCTCTTCGTACCATCTTTGCGTTAACTCCTCTGTCTTAGGCATATCTGCGACAGCCGATTTCCTTGGTCAATACATTCAAGCTAAGTATTCTAAGTTATGCGGCGAATAGGTATTTTGAGCGACACTCATGGCTATTGGATGATAGGTATGAGACCTATTTCGCAGAATGCGACGAAATATGGCATGCTGGCGACATCGGTTCGTTAGAAGTGTCTATGCGTTTGGCAGCCATTAAGCCACTAAGGGCTGTGTATGGCAATATCGATGGAGGCGATCTACGCCGGCTTTACCGCGAGCGGTTGCGCTTTAAAGTCGAAGATGTAGATGTTTTGCTCACCCATATAGGTGGTTACCCAGGACATTATGACCCTCGAATTCAAAGCACACTCTATGCCAGTCCGCCTAATTTATTTGTTGCAGGGCATTCGCATATATTGAAAATACAGTACGACAAAACGTTGAACATGCTTCATATAAACCCAGGAGCGGCTGGCATTTCTGGTTATCACAAAGACCGAACGCTTGTGAGGCTTACTATCGACGGAGCGAAGTACACCGATTGTGAAGTAATTACATTAACAGACAAAATAAAATAGTAATAAATATATTTGTGTATGAAAACCTATCTCGTAACAGGGGCAGCCGGTTTTATCGGCGCCAATTACATTAAGTACCTCTTAGAAAAGAAGTATCAAAACGACGACATTAAGGTTATTGTGCTCGATTTGCTTACTTATGCAGGCAATTTGGGTACGATTAAAAACGACATCGACGACAAACGTTGTGTATTTGTTCGTGGAGATATCCGCGATCGAGACTTGGTTAATGGGCTTTTTGCGACAACGACATTGATTATGTGGTTAACTTCGCTGCAGAAAGTCATGTAGACCGTAGCATCGAAGACCCTCAGCTGTTTCTATCGGTGAACATTCTTGGCACTCAAAACCTGCTTGATGCAGCGCGTAAAGCTTGGGTTACAGGCAAAGACGAAACTGGTTATCCCACTTGGAAGGCAGGAAAGCGTTATCACCAGGTTTCTACCGACGAGGTTTATGGCTCGCTTGGAGATACTGGCTATTTCATGGAAACCACGCCTTTGTGCCCTCACAGCCCATATAGTGCATCAAAAGCTAGCGCGGATATGTTTGTATTGGCTTATCATGATACCTATCACATGCCTGTAAGCATCACACGTTGCTCTAACAATTACGGTCCGTATCACTTTCCCGAGAAACTTATTCCCTTAATCATCAATAATATTTTAGAGGGTAAGAAGCTTCCTGTTTATGGTAAGGGTGAGAACGTAAGAGATTGGCTTTATGTAGAAGACCATTGTAAAGCCATCGACCTTGTGGTGCGCGAAGGACGTGTTGGCGAGGTGTATAATGTTGGTGGACATAACGAAATGAAGAACATCGACATTGTAAAGCTGGTTATCAAAACCATTCGCGAACTGATGGATAATGATAAAAATCTGCGCCGTGTGCTTAAAAAGCAAGAGCTGGATGCTAATGGAGAAATTCGTACCGACTGGATTAATGAAGAACTCATCACCTATGTGGCCGACCGTTTGGGGCACGACCAGCGTTATGGCATTGATCCAACAAAGATAAAGAACGAATTAGGTTGGTATCCTGAAACAATGTTTGCTGATGGAATAGTGAAGACCATCGAGTGGAATTTGGCCAACCAAGAATGGATTGCTGAAGTAACAAGTGGCGATTATCAGAAGTATTACGAAGAAATGTACGGCAATCGTTAATGGACAACATCTCTAAGGAGTTGCATATCTTTCTAATCAACTTGGGCGATAACCCAAAGTTGGTGAGCCATCAGGTGGAGCATTATGTTGAACATTTGCTCCACCTGTTACCCACTTTGCACGAACAGAGACTCATTTCTTTCTATGGATTATTTGGAAATACAAGACTAACGTTGCGCCAATTGGCAGAAGCACTGAACGAAACGGATGCCCAAACTGCAGAAAAGATTGTCTGTGATTTGCGTAGACTGGCCATTACACCCGAATGGCAGATGCTTAAAAACTTGATTAAAACAAAATGAAGCACCTTAATACAACCCTAATCAATTTTCAGAAAATTACCGATCCGCGTGGTAATCTAACTGTTGCACAGTCGTTTAAGGATGTACCCTTTGCGATAGAACGGGCTTATTGGGTATATGATGTGCCTAGTGGGGAATGTCGAGGAGGGCATTCGCATAAATCGTGCAAAGAGATAGTAGTTGCCCTTAGCGGTAGTTTTCATGTTACTTTGGACAATGGAGATGAACATGAAACGGTGTTGCTCAACCATCCTTACCAAGGTTTGCTTATTGATATCGATACTTGGCGTACACTTGACGACTTCTCTTCAGGGGCCGTTTGTCTTGTTTTAGCATCTGAAGCTTTCAATGAAGACGACTATATTCGTGAATACGGCGATTTTCTACAATATATACGCGGTAAAGAAAAGTGATTTTCTGCTTTAAGTCAAACCTGTTTAATGTCCTATCTTCCCTCTCAAATGTACGAAGTTGTTAGATATATGCCAGCAATGAAAACCCAATGGGATGCTTTTGTTCGTAAAAGCCGAAATGGTTCTTTTCTTTTCTTGCGAAACTATATGGACTATCACCAACAGCGGTTCGATGATTTCTCATTGCTAATCTATGACAGACAGTCTCTTGTGGCTCTTTTACCACTAAATAAAGAGGCTGACGGTAGTGTTACTTCGCATGGAGGACTAACCTATGGTGGACTGATTACCGATAAAAGGGCTAAAACAGAAAAGGTGATGCACATGTTTGTGTGTCTCAATTTGTGGTTGCGCAATGCTGGAATAACACGCGTAGTGTATCGTCCTGTGCCATGGATCTACCATGAAATGCCTGCCGAAGAAGACCTCTATGCGCTTGTCAATATTTGTAATGCTCGTCTTGTGGCTCGAGAAATCTCCTCAACAATTGCACAAGAAAACAAAATTAGTTTTAGTCAGTCGCGTAAAGACTGTCTGAGAAAGGCCGAAAGGCTTGGAGTAAGCGTTGCTAGCAGTGATGATTTTGCGACCTTTTGGGAAGTTCTTTCTTCCAATTTACAACAGCGCTATGGCGTAAGTCCTGTTCATTCGCTTGCCGAGATTAAGACTTTGGCTACCTTATTCCCTCAGCATATACGTCTATATGTCGCCTATTTGGGTGAAGAGATGGTGGCTGGAACGGTGGTTTATGTCATGCCTCGCGTAGTGCATGTACAATACATATCAGCTTCGCCCAAAGGTAAAAGTGTGGGGGCGCTCGACCTCTTGTTTCGTTATCTCATCAACGAAGTGTTCGTTCACAAATCTTTTTTCGATTTTGGCAAGTCTACTGAAGACCAAGGCCGGTGGTTAAATACATCGCTTATTTTTCAGAAAGAGGGATTTGGTGGGCGTGGCGTTTGTTACGACACCTACGAATGGCAACCTTAATCTTTGGCGTGTACATTTATGTTTGTGTTCATTATCTGCTTCCCTGTGTCTATATAATAATGTATTAGTCTTCCGTGATATGATGTTAAAGTATTTCGACCTACAACGTTACACTGCACAACACCGCGAGCAACTGCAAGCTGCTGTAAGTAGGGTGGTGGATAGTGGTTGGTATCTGTTGGGTAACGAAGTTAAAGCCTTTGAAAATGCTTATGCGCAATACATTGGTACAGCGCATTGTGTGGCTTGTGGTAACGGTTTAGATGCCCTTTCGCTTATTTTTAAGGCATACATGGAGAGGGGGTTGTTGCACCCAGGCGATGAGGTTTTAGTGCCAGCCAATACTTATATAGCTTCAATTATTTCAATAACATCCAGTGGTTTGATGCCTGTGTTGGTTGAACCGCATCTCGACACATTTCAAATTGATGCGCAACAGATGGTTAAACACGTTGGCCCACGTACCAAAGCTTTGCTCATTGTGCATCTTTATGGCAAATGTGCGTTCACCAATGAATTACTTTCTCTTTGCAGCGAGCATGAGCTTTTGGTGATAGAAGACAATGCGCAAGCCCATGGTTGCCTGTGGAATGATAAACGGACTGGTAGTGTTGGTCATGCAGCAGCACACAGTTTCTATCCTGGAAAAAACTTGGGTGCACTGGGTGATGCTGGAGGGGTGACAACCAATGATGAAGTCCTTGTAGGCATCATACGCGCAATAGCCAACTATGGGTCGAACAAAAAGTACGTTTTTCAATACGTTGGACAAAACAGCAGGATGGACGAAGTGCAGGCTGCTGTGCTTTCCGAGAAACTTAAGTGGCTTGATCAAGACAACCAACGACGTACGCTATTGCCCAACATTATGTAGAGGGGATTAGTAACGAAAACATAACCCTGCCCACACGCGATTACTTAGTCAACAACGTGTTTCATATCTTCCCTGTGTTGTGTGCTCAGCGCGAGAAGTTGCAGCAGGAGTTACACCAGCGGGGCATTGAAACCATTATTCATTATCCTATACCGCCCCACAAGCAACAGTGCTATTCACATTGGGCACAGCTTTCCTTGCCCATTACCGAGCGCATACACAACGAAGAACTTAGTTTGCCCTTAAACCCCACTATGACCGATGATGAGGTGCAATTGGTTATATCGCAAGTGTCTGATATTAAGTTATAAAGCGATTTTTTGTTGTAGCTTTTATTTGCTTTATGGCCTAACTATATGCGTGTCTTTAACAAGCACAATTTGCTCATGTGGATAATATTGCGTAACTTTGCCACGGATTAACAATTGTAAAAGTAAGAATGGAGTTGGGGCGAGTCTCTAACTCCATTAATTGATAAAGAAAGAACGTAATGGCAGGCTATTTAAACACAGACATTAAAAAGGTAACAGCAAACAAGTTTGTGGCGATGAAGCGCCAAGGCGAAAAGATCTCTATGCTCACAGCATACGATTTTACCACTGCAACAATTATCGATAGTGCTGGTATTGACGGCATCTTGGTGGGTGATTCGGCTTCTAATGTGATGGCTGGCAATGCCGACACTTTACCTATTACGCTCGATGAGATGATATATCATGCTCGAAGTGTGGCGCGCGCTGTGCAACGCGCATTGGTTGTTTGCGACATGCCGTTTGGTACTTATCAGGTTTCTAAAGAAATGGCTGTGGCCAATGCTGTGCGCATTATGAAAGAAACGGGTGTTGATGCCTTGAAGTTGGAAGGTGGTATTGAAATTGCTGATACTATCAAACAGCTGGTAGACATCGGTATACCTGTTGTTGGTCACTTGGGACTTACTCCTCAAAGCGTGCATAAATTTGGAGGATATGGACTTAGAGCTAAAGAGGCGACCGAGGCCCAAAAGCTGATGGCCGATGCCATTGCGCTTGATGAGGCTGGATGTTTTGCCATAACACTAGAGAAAGTGCCTGCGTTGCTGGCTGCCGAGGTTACAAAACGGGTGTCGTGTGCCACAATTGGCATTGGCGCAGGCAACGAAACGGATGGACAAATTCTTGTTTATGCCGACATGCTTGGGCTAACTCAAGGTTTCAAACCCAAATTTTTAAGACAGTATGCCAACATCGCTAAGCAGATGACTGATGCTGTGCAGGCCTATATTGGCGATGTAAAGACATCTACATTCCCTTCCGCTGACGAGTCTTATTAAGGTTTCTTGGCACGTTTAGTAATGACTTCGTTTTACTTCCCTGTGCGTATGCCCTTCTGCTCTACTTCATGTGATTAATTAATAACGTAGCTATGGATACCCAAAACACCCCTGTACACATAAGCCTTTGGCATGCCGACTTTTGGATTTTGGCCATCGCCAACTTGCTTATTACTATGTCGGTTTATCTGCTCATACCCATTTTGCCGGTTTGGATGTATAATGACACAAGCCTGTCACATAGAGATGTTGGCATGGTGATGGGCGCTTATGGTGTTGGTTTGTTTTTATTAGGTGGATTTTGCAATTGGTTTGTGCAGCGCTATCGTCGCAACAAGGTATGTCTTTGGGCTATGATGGGCGTGGTGTGCTCGTTGCTTGGCATTTGGATTGTCGGGGTTGAAGTACCACAGCAATGGCTTCTTTCCTATTTACTCCTGTTTTTTCGTGTTACTTTAGGTGCTAGTTTCGGTTTGGTGCAGATGATTCTTTCAAGCACTTTGATAATAGATAAGAGTGAGTCTTTCCAACGCACCGAGGCTAATCATGCTTCTGCATGGTTTGCACGCTTTGCTATGTCGCTTGGGCCGATGGTTGGTATTGTCTTTGCTCGCACCAATTTCAATTCCTTTTGGGTAAGCATTATCTTGGCTTTAACAGCTTTCGTTCTGTTGGCAACGGTTAATTTCCCCTTCCGTACCCCCGACGATGGCGTGAAGAAGTTCAGTGGCGACCGTTTTTTCTTGCCCCAAGCTAAGTGGCTTTTCCTCAATCTTTTTATAATTTGCTTGTCGTTAGGCCTTCTTCTATCTACTCAATACACGGCCATGTTTTATGCCATGCTGATGGTTGGTTTTTGTTTGGCCTTGCTTGCTGAGCGTTTTGCGTTTGCCGATGCCGACCTTAAAAGTCAGATTGTGTCTGGTTCTATTCTTATCGCTGCAGCTTTGATGATGACGCTTACCCGCAAGCAGATGGTTGTTACTTATATTTCGCCCGTGCTTGTGGGGATGGGGGTGGGACTTATTGGGTCACGTTTCTTGCTTTTCTTTATCAAGTTAAGCAAACATTGTCAGCGTGGAACGGCTGTTAGTACCTATATGTTGGGATGGGAAAGCGGAGTATCTGCTGGGCTTTTTGCTGGTTATTTCTTCTTTTCAGATGATGTGCATTTGGTTCTTTTGGTTTCGTTGATATGCATTTGCTTGGCATTTGCGCAATATGTGCTATTTACGCACCAATGGTATATTAAGAAGAAAAATCGCTAAGACTATTTGTCGTGTTTTTGTTTTCGAAGGTAGTTCAGGTTTGCTCATGTTGATTTTTATTTATAGTAACTGATGTTGAACCATTAGCACCTGCTAATGGCTGTAAGGTATATGGCTATCTCTTCTTTTACTTTTTATAATGGCTTTGTTTGGCGTAAATAAGTGAACGTGGGTTAAGCTCTAGGGGGTAATTATTTTTTCGTTCTATTTTTGTTAAAATAAGTAATTTAATTTTACAAAATGCGTTCTCATTAACGACCCTTTTAGCGAAAAAAAACTGCTAAAAAGCATTGATTTTTGCCAAATTTCGCTCCTCTTTCTTTTTGTTTTACATCAATATTGAGTTCAATACTTCCATTTTGTACCGTTTTGCCTTTCTATTTGCTGTAGACCTCTCATTATTTATCGTTCAAAAAATAGCTTTTAGTGGCTAAAAAGTCATTTTAAAACTTCTTTTTTACTTATAAAAGTTGATTTTCTTAATCGTTTTTGGGAAAACATACTTCACTAGAACCTACTAAATGCTGCATTTAGAACTGCGTTTTGCATCATTTTGCTCTGCGTTTTGCATGAGTTAGCACTGCGTTTAGCACGAGTTAGCACTGCGTTTAGTAGGAGTTAGCAGTGTGTTTTGTACGAGATAGCAGGCTATTTTGCTACAAATAGTATATTTTTCGCTCAAAAATACTATTTGTTTCGTCGGAATTTCTGTTTTTTGGCATTGGTTAATTGGTTTTGTATTTTGGAAGGGTAAACCCTCGCGAGAATCGATTATTTGCGAGCGAGTGGGAAGTTGGTGAATAAAAATCTACTCATAATGTTAAAATTTGTATTAAATATTTTACAATATATTGGCGTTCTTGATGTCAAATTATGGGTTGTTTATTAGCCAATTGATTGATGCACCATGAAAAAGCCTTCGCTGTGCGCACATCTGATTGTACAAAGTGGTTGCCTTCGTTCCATTCGAAGATGTAATTTTTAGCTTTAAGCATTTTCACCAGAGCCTCCATATGGTTGTTAACACGAGCCAGATGTTGGTTTCTGCTTTTGTTTTCAGTGTCTCCTAGGCTCAAATATATGATATCAACATTAAAAAGGCTAGTTGATGCATAAGTTGTCCAGTTGGGAAACCATACAGATGGTGAGGCTGCAGCGCAGGCATCAAAGAGATTAGTCTGTGTAACAGCCCATAGTGCAAACAATGCTGCAAGCGAATAGCCCCCAATAATTAAATTAGTTTCTTTTGGTCTTGTCAGCACATTAGTCTTTAAATAGGGCATCAAGTCATCGCAAATATAGTTCAATGTTTGGTTTGCACCGTCTCCAAAATTGGTTTTTCCAAACACTGCAGGTGCTTTCCAGGGTGTTAAGTCGTGCATCCAGTTGTCTACTAAGAATGCAATTAACATTATTGTTTTACCTTTGCAAAGTTCGCAAATGGTGTTAAACTCTTGTGTTAGTAGTTTTTCGTCGTTTTGGTCTATTGGTTGAATAAGGCAATATTGAGCATCTTTGTCGCCTAGAATATGGCTATTTTGAAGTGTGAGCATAAGCGGTTGTTTTTTAGATTGTGCGAGTAAATGAACTTTATTTTAGGTAGAAGTCGCCAGTTAGTTGTACGTACCAAGGTGTATATTCCCCTTTAGCGTTTTTGATGGTGACTTCTTCTGTTTTAAAGCGTAGTGGTTTTTGTTTCACAAAGCTAATCAAACAGCGTTTAGGCTTTTTTGTTTCCACTGTTTTTACCATAACAAGTCTGCTAACAAACAGTCCATAAATACAAGCCTCGATCATAAATGTGTCTAGTTCTTCGGTTGGTATAACTGTACTAAAACAGCCATTTGGGGCGAGCAGCAAGTTCACAGCCTGAAAAAGTTCTTTAAAAGTGAGGGTCTCTGTATGTCGGGCCATTGTGCGCTCGTTGCTTTTGCTTTTAAGTGAATGGTAAAAGGGTGGGTTAGAAACAATGGCGTTAAAATGGCTATGTAGTAGTTGTTGTTTTGAAAACTGCTGAATGGGCATGTTTTCAATCTTCACTTGTTGGGCAAATGTCGACATAGTTACATTCTCTTGAGCCTGTAGGGAAGCTTGCTCGTCTAATTCTACACCTGTTATTTCAGCCTCGGGGCATCGTTGCGCCAACATCAAAGCAATAAGTCCTGTGCCAGTACCGATGTCAAGAATATGTTTTCCGCCTTCTGCCCATGCACCAAGCAACACGCCATCCGTACCCACCTTCATGCCACAGCGGTCTTGATGCACTGTAAACTGTTTGAATTGAAAACACTGTGACATGATTTATCATTTATGGTTATTGGAAAAATGAAAAACACGACGTAACCTTTGGTGGGTAAAGGCTAAATCTTACTGATGTCTACATATCCGTGCATAACCGCATAGATGGTAAGTGCCGACACACTTTTCATGCCTAGCTTGTCCATAATGTTCTTGCGATGGGTGATAACAGTGGTAATACCAATATTCAAGCGGTCGGCAATCTCCTTATTTATTAGACCTTGAACTATGAGTGCAAGCACTTCAATTTCCCTATCCGACAATATTTTCATTTGCAAAGCATGGGGGAGAGGTGGCAAATTGCGACCATGTGCATGCGCATATTGCTCAAGTTGCAGGATAGAACGCACCAGTTGTTCTTCAGGAACATTGATGCAAAGACTGTTAAAACCAGCCATCTGACTGCTAGGTTCAACAGAAGCTGTAAGCACAATGGTTTTATTCTTGTGGTCGAGAAAGAAATTTCTGTTTTCAATCACAATGTTAGTTGCTACAAAATAGTGGAAATATGCTTCGGGATTTCCGTTTGTCAACTCGTTAAACGAGTTGAAGGTGTCTACCTGTATGATAGGCAACACATTTTGTAAAATCTGTTTTAGTCCAAGAATGGCCAACGTGTTGGGGTCTACGATGGCAATGCGTGGGCGTTCTTTCATCTTCATCTCTGGGTGATTGTTCATCATATGCAAGCGGTTAGAGGTTTACAGTGGAAATATCAACCAAATTGTTTACGATGGCATAAATGGTAAGTCCTGCTGGTGAGTGTATCTGTAGCTTGCGTGCGATGTTTCTTCTATGGGTGATAACCGTGTTGATAGAAATGCAAAGATGGTCGGCAATCTCCTTATTGGTCATGCCTTGCACCAGACTAATGATAACTTCCTTTTCGCGTTCACTTAGATTGTCTACGTTTTCGCTGGTGTGGTTAATCATGTTGGATATCTTTACCGAAACGTCGTTTTGTTTCGACTTAGCTTCCAAGCGACGAATGGCAGGCACAAAAATTTCGTCTTCCACTTGGCCGTGGTGCATCAACCATTCTTCGTTATTATAAATATCGTAGAGCACAGCCGTTAGCTGGTTGTTCCTTAGTCCGTCTGAAGGCAAATATTTAATGATGATGTTTTTGAGTTCTCGAAGTTTCACGTCTGTTTGTCCGTGGTGTTTAGAGAATGTCTCTATGTCATAGTTGTTTTGTGCCTTATTGTTTAGTAACGAATCGACATAGGGGAATACCATTTTTTCTTCATATTTCATGTGCGAACGAATGCTATGGGCATACTCGTCGTATAGCTTGATGATGAGCCTAGCAAGGTTGTCTTGCTCATCCAATGCAGCAACGAGTGCTTTGCGCATGAAAGGCAGTTGGAAATCAAGAAAATATTCGTGGCTAGCCTTGAGATATTTGATAAGTGTGGGTATGGAAAGCCTGTCGGCATCGTCATAGTCGCGATAGCCGTTTATGGCGAAATTCACCACAGCCAGGAACGTATAGGTGTCAACGTTTTGAGTCTCACAAACGTCGCGCACGCTTTTGTCGCCGAAGCCCAAGCTAATCCCAAAGGCGCTGAGCGTCTGCAAGATGTTGTAATTGTCTTTGATAAGAAGTATCATCTTATCATCGGGCTCGTACATCTTATGATTTTTCATACCAATGTTACCTTTCGTTATTATTACCACTATAACAATCTGCAAAGTAATAAAAAAAAATGAGACAGCCAATAATAACTAATAGGTATTTTATTGTATGCATTAAATAATGTAATATGCGGTTAATTAAAGGTGGAATGGCCGACATACCTAATATTGATGATTAAAGAATTACCCACTTTTAAGTATTGTTTTATAACCGAAAATAATATAATTTTGCAGCGAATTATTAAGGTGGCGCGGTGATGATTGCAACTCTTGATCGTCAAGTATGTGGTTATCCCCAATTCAATTCTTATAATAACACCGGACATTGGAGACAAGAACGTAACCAGAAATCCGCGTCGCCTTACATCTAAAAACATCCAAATACAAAAAACTGTTATGAGTAAATCTATCACAGCGCTCTTAACTTTAATTGCTGCTTGTTCGATTTCTACGGTGCAAGCACAGGTTAATGCAGCCGACAGTGTGATGAACCATGTAAAAGGAAACCGCTTAAGTATTGGTGGTTATGGAGAAGTGGCGTACTCACGCAACTTTTATAGCGACAATCAGTTTCGCTATCGCCGTCCGAAACTTTATGCCAAAGACCCTAGCAATGGGCGGTTTGATATTCCGCATGCTGTAATTTATTTGGGCTATGACTTCGGAAAGGGTTGGAGTCTTGGCACAGAAATCGAGTTTGAACACACTGGAACTGGTAGTGCTGTTGAGATTGAAGCCGATGAGGGCGGAGAGTTTGAATCTGAAATAGAAAAAGGAGGCGAGGTAGAACTAGAGCAGTTCTGGATACAGAAATCGTTTGCGAAGTGGGCAAACGTTAAACTCGGTCACTTTGTTGTACCCGTTGGTCTGAATAACGCACACCATGAACCCCTAAACTTCTTCACTGTATATCGCCCAGAAGGCGAAAACACCATCTTACCAAGTACTTGGCACGACACGGGAATTGCTTTTTGGGGTAGATTAAAAGACTTCAAATACCAGTTTCAAGTTGTTGCTGGATTGAATGCGTTATTGTTTGGACGCGACGGATGGGTGCATAAGGGCGCAGGCTCAGCCTACGAATTCAAACCTGCTAACAAGTATGGCTTTGTAGTTCGTGTGGATAACTATTCTATTCCAGGTTTACGACTGGGTGTTTCGGGTTATATGGGACAAGCCATGCACAACACTTCGCCTAATGAAATGGAAGGAAAAGGAAAACCTTACGATGGAGTTAAAGCCATGACCTATATAGGAGCACTCGACTTTACTTATAATAAACATAATTGGATTGTACGTGGTCAGGCTGATTACGGTTATGTATCAGGTGCGCAAAGGTTGAGTGTGGCTAAGGCCAATATGCAGAAGAGTTCGCCATACGATAAAACAAACGTAGGAAAAAATGCCTATGCTATTGGTATTGAAGCAGGATATGACCTTTTCTCGCAGATTGTTAAGATGCGCGCAGACAATCAGAAATTTTATCTTTTTGCACGTTACGAAACCTATGACTCGCATGTGGCCGGGGCATTACAACCAGTTTACACTTATACAGCTCGCCAACGTGTGGCATTTGGCGTAAACTATTTTCCCATTCCACAAGTTGTTATCAAGGCCAACTATTCTAACCGTATGTTTAAAAGCGGATATAATAACGAACCAAGTATAAACATCGGCGTTGCTTATGAAGGATTTTTCCTTTAAACGACATATCAAATCCAAATTATTTTAAATACAAAACAATGAAAAGATTTTTCAGTTATGCCCTGCATTTTGCAATGGCTATTGCTATGTTAAGCGGATTTTCTGCTTGCAGCGAAGAAGAACCCACACCTGAAACGATGAGTAAAGAAGAGACTCTGGAAGCCTTAACTAATACCTATGTTAAAGATGTGGTAAGTAAAACTTACACCAATCTGGCTAATGAAACCGAAGTGTTGTTTAACAAAATAGCCGCATTGAAAAAGAAATCTATCGCAGGTGAAGAGATTACACAGACAGAAGTAAACGAAGTTTGTGACTCTTACAAGCGCGCTAGAGCCTATTGGGAGGAGAGCGAAGCATGGCTCTATGGAGCTGCAAGCGATTTTGAAATCGACCCTAGCATCGATACGTGGCCATTGGAACTTAGTGTTTTAGCCGAAGACCTAAATGATGCTGACAAACTTTCTGCACTTTCTAATGTGGATGGTACTGCTTTTATTGACGCTGTAGGCAAACTGGGCAATGCCAATAAGGGCTTTCACGGCATCGAATTTGTGTTCTTTCGCGATGGACAACCACGCAAGGCTGCCAACTTAAAGAAAGACGCAGTGGAAACTGCTGAAGAATTTAAGGCTAATCCTGTAACAGGTGATAAGGAACTTATCTTTGCTACAGCAGCTGCTGCTTACCTTCGCGACCGCTGTATACAGCTAGAGGTGTCGTGGTTGGGCGACAAGGCTAGTGCTGCTCATAAAGCGCGCATCAACGAATGCAAGAAAGCTTATCCCGACTTGTTTAAAACCACAGTGGCTGCAACTGGCACAAGCTTTGGCGAAAATATGCTGTCGGCAGGAAAAGGTGAGGCAAAGAGCACTTACGCAACATGGAGAAAGGTGGTTGAAGACATTCTTGTTTCTGGTTGTTCGGGTATTTGTGCCGAGGTGAGTAAGCAGAAATTGGGTCAGGCTTATCGCGCTTCGGTATCTAATGGAACGAGTACTCACGAGGATGAAGACGGTAAACAAGTGGCCGATGACCCCAATTATATCGAGTCGCCATATAGCTATAACTCTTTTACCGACTTCTACGACAACATTATGAGCATACAAAATGCGCTATATGGTAATATCAATCAGCCTAATTATACTGATGCTTCTATCATGGCTTACTTGGCTAAATATAATCCAGAAATGGCTAATAGCCTGCAAGCTAAGCTGAAAGCAGCTCTCGACCAGTTGAAGAAATGCCAAGACAGCGGTATTCCTTTTGTTAAAAATCCTGGCCATAAGCAAGTGAAAGACGCGATGGATAAGGTTAGGGAACTAGATGACGCCATCAATGAGGCTAGTACTTGGATATTGAAAAACTAACGAGATATAAAACATCAATTGAACGTTGCGCCTGTTGTTTGCACAAGGGCACAACGTTCAAGGGTGTTTTTTTTATATAACGAGTTCTTCGGAACAAATCATATTATATATAATCCTTAGGGATAAAAGATAAACATTATGAAACAATTGTTATCGCACAAATTGCTTATGGGGGTTGCCTTGCTTGGTTCCATCTTGGTCTCGTGCTCGAAAGACGATGTTGTTGAAGTGGAAAACGATAACGACGACTACAAATACGTGGGCCAGGCTGTTGGTAATATGTCTGCCGATGAATGGTATCCAGGTGGAAAGCTTGGCACAACAGAAAACACTGGCAGCACCTGTTACCAAGACCAAACGCCAGCTGTTGATGCTGCCGACTTGGTTGAAGCTTTTGATAAAGGCGAATATATGTTCGAACATAGGTTTCAACAATTCAGTAAAACGCCAATTCTTACAGGACTTGGTCCAGCATACGTGCGTTCTCAATGCATCGATTGCCACCCTGGTTATGGTCATGGAAAACGAGTAACTAGCTACAATACAAAAGAAAGTGGCAATGGTTATCTGCTTGTGATATATCATCCCATTGATGGGGCTAATAGCAATGATGGACCTTACATCAGTGAAGTCACTGGAATGCCACAAACCAACGCAACATCTCCTTTCCTTGCTCCAATAGATGAGAGCGGTGTGCATATCGAGTGGAAAGAGGTAACGGCAATGGAAAGTGGTTTGAAAATGCAATTCGAAGACGGAGAGAAGTATAGTCTAATCTATCCAGAGGTGAATATCGATATTGCTGCTTTTAGAACCGACCCTAAACCCACTAATCTTGCTTTTAGAATGGAGTCTACCATTGGTATCTATGGTACAGGATTGCTTGACGCCATACCCGATGAGGAAATGAAAAAGCAATACCAACTGGAGGCTAGTCATGGTGTGGAGCTTAATCCATTGATGTGGAATAAGGACAAGAACGATTGGGCTGGCGACCCAACATTGGGTAAATCTAATGGCGCCTACTATCGTTTGGCCGATGGAACAATGAAGGTTAAACGTTTTACTTATGCCATGACGCGTGCATCACTTCAAGATGGTCCAGGCGCAAATGCTATGTGGAACATCACTAACGTAAATCGTTCAGACCGTCCTTATCTTTATACAACGTCTGCTTGGGCTGAAGCGATGTCGAAAACAGAAAGTGTTATCAACGCTATTAAGAAAGATCCGAAGTCGCCTTATTATGCTGATGGTACTGAAGCAGGCATAAAAGCAGCCGTAAGAGCATTGCTCGACCCAAAGACAAACCAGTTTGACAACCCTTATCACAACTTTAAGCCTGAGATGACTGATAATAATTTCTGGCAATATATGGTGTGGCATAGGGGGCTGGCCGTGCCTCGTGCTCGCGATTTGCAAAATCCTGTTGTGCAAAGGGGTAAACAAGTGTTCATGGCTATTGGCTGTGCTCACTGCCATCGCCCACAATGGAAGACGGGAGATGACGATATGTGGCGCCCTGCTATATTGGTTAACCATAACTTGAGTTTACCAAGATATCCCAACCAAACCATCTATCCCTATACAGACCTTGTTCAACACAGGCTTAGAATGAAGAACGATATTCATGGTTCGTGGTGTAGAACAACGCCATTATGGGGTAGGGGCTTGTCTAGAGCCAACACAGGCGCTGAAGATAGAATGCACGACTGTCGCGCACGTAATGAAATTGAAGCCATTATGTGGCATGCTTACAGCAAAGATGGCGATGCTTATAAGTCGGCTGAGAAGTTCTATCGCCTTAAAAAGGCCGATCGCGACGCCGTGGTTAAGTTCCTTCGCTCAATATAGGATGGCGCTTTAAAGTGCTTTTGATGGGTTTTAAACTTTCTCCTGGGTAGCTTTCGATTAAGGTTTAGATGGGGAGAACACTCCATTCGAAGCAATGCGTGAGCAATTATACTGGTTAAAGTTTTAAATATTATCGAACGAATTATAACCAAAGTGTTGAAATCTGGCGTTGAATGATTAAAAACGTCAGAAAAATGAATTGAAAAATGTTCGTAGAAGAGATTCACGGCGTTGGGTATGTGGCCTATCTCTCTTCGAACATTTCTAAAATAAACTCTTATACAACAACCTTTTATCAATGGTGCTTCACTTGTTGGCCTATGGGCAAATAGTGTTGCACCTATTATACTGTATGGCAAAGCTCAAGAAAATCATTATCTTCGTATATATTCTTCTTGTCGTCGTAATGGGATACGCCACTTTTTACGAGAAAAGTCATTGCATCGCAGATGCCCATGACGTTATTTATGGGTCTCAATGGTTTGCGGTGCTGTGGGCATTATTGGCTTCAACAAGCATTATTTACATTGTACGTGTTCGCATGCGCCGTTGGTATTTGCTCTTACTCCATTTTGCTTTCGTTGTTATATTATGTGGTGCATGGCTTACTAAGACCTTTTCTTATACAGGTACGATGCATCTTCGCCAGGGCAAAGCCTCAAACACATTTGTAATTACAGGGAGTGATAAAAAGCAAGAGACACGTAGCTTGCCTTTTTACGTGCGCCTAGATACCTTCAAAGTTATTAATCATGAGGGCACAGAGGCCGTAGCCGATTATCAATCGCATATCACCCTTTATGCCGACAACGACACTGTTGCTGCCTTCGTGGCCATGAATAAGATTAAAATCTATAAGGGTGTACGACTTTATCAAAGTGCCTACGACAGCGATCAGAAAGGTTGTACTCTTGCCATTAATAGCGATTCTTATGGCATTGCTGTTACCTATGTTGGTTATGCATTGCTGTTCGTTTCCTTGTTGTGGTTACTCATAGCACCTAATGGCACGTTTAGGCAGTCGCTTAAAAGCCCACTTATCCGTAAGGCTTTCGCAGTGGTGGGTATGTTGTTGGTGGGTGCTTATGGTAATGCAGAGAATTTGCCTCATACTTTCCCCAAACCCTTGGCCGAAAAGTTTGGTAGGGTGTATGTAAATTATAACAATCGCATCTGTCCGATGCAGACTTTGGCCATTGATTTTACCAAAAAACTATGTGGAAAGGCTACATATAAGGGCTATACAGCAGAGCAAGTGCTACTAGGATTTGTGTTTTGGGGAAATGACTGGAGCAACGAACCCATTATAAAGATAAAGAATGGAGAACTAAAAACTACTTTGCAATTGCCTAATTATTGTTCTGCAAACGACTTTTTCAAATTGGGTAATACTTATCGCCTTGCTTCTTACGTTGAAGAATTGTATCAAGGAAACAGTGATAGCTTTCATAAACAGGCTGGCGAGATTGACGACCGCTTGCAACTTATTTTGCAATTGCGACAAGGTAAGTTGCTCAAAGTTTTTCCATTCAGAACTGTTCAAGGGAATATTAAATGGTATGCGCCTACAGATAAGTTGCCAAATTCTGTTGATTCGTTGCATAGTCGGTATATCAACGAACTGTTTAGTGTAATCAACACAGATGTGCTGGTAGACAATTATGCGCATGTGGAAGAACTTGTTACGGGACTTCGCAAGTTTCAGGTGATAAATGGTGGTGCTAGTATTCCGTCGTTAGCGCAGACAAGAGCAGAACGTGTTTACAATTCCATCCCCTTTACCACAATTTTGTTTGTATTTAACCTTACGCTAGGATTATTGTTGTTGGCGTGGGTGGTGTATTGTCTCTCGCGTAAACAACAAGCGGACAAATCAGAATATGAAGACAATACTATGATTAAATCCCAAACCCAAAGAGGCAGCAGGCTAGTTAACAGGTTAAGCCTAATTTTCATGAGCCTCTCGTTTGTGTGCTTAACCCTTTTGCTTGTGCTTCGCTGGAAGATATCAGGCACTATACCCCTGTCTAATGGTTATGAAACGATGCTTGTTGTGGCTTGGTTTGTTCAGCTTCTTGCCATTTTCACGCAACACAAAGCCCCCATCGTTGTACTTTTTGGTTTTCTACTCAGTGGTTTTTTCTTGCTTGTGAGCCATATTGCGCAGATGGATCCAGCTATAACTCATATTATGCCTGTATTAAACAGCCCCTTGTTGAGTCTGCATGTTAGTGTTATCATGATGAGTTACGCCCTTTTGTCGCTAACATTTGTATGTGGCATCAGCGCCATCGTATTGTATTTGGCTGGCATAAACAAACAACGTAGGCAACAGCAGTCAGTGCCAAACTCTTATAGCTTGCAAATAGCAGCTTTGCAGGTTCTTTCGCACATTTTTCTTTATCCTGCACTGGTTACATTGTCTATCGGAATTTTCGTCGGAGCGATATGGGCAAACGTTAGTTGGGGGCAATATTGGAGTTGGGACCTAAGGAAGTGTGGGCTTTAATAACCTTGATGGTCTATGCCGTTGTAGTTCATCACCGGTCGTTAAGACCTCTTAATGGTGCTATGTGTTATCATTTGTTTATAGTGTTGGCTTTCCTAACAGTGCTTATGACCTATTTTGGCGTAAATTATATACTAGGTGGCATGCATAGCTATGCATAAAAGGGTAAAAATAGGTATATTTAATATTCTTTTAAGGTAGAAAACAATCTATTTGTTAGTCAATACTTGGAAAATCGACAAAAAAAGTTTACCTTTGCATCCGTTATCCTGAAAACAATCTTTTTACCTTAGAAGAGGACTAATACCTATTGAAGATCTGAAGCGGCAGCCTGAGAAGGTCGTCGCTTTTTTTGTCTCTATACATCTCTAATGATGAAAAGCAGTTACCTGTTTACGCTATGCACTTCGTGAATGCATGAATTTTTAAGCCACTTGATTTCCTAACATAAGAGAAAAGCAGTAACTTTGCTTGTTCAAATAAGATTAGCATTTATGGATAAACATATAGAATTAAAGGGCGTAAGGGTAAACAACCTTAAAAACATTAGCCTTAACATTCCTAGAAATAAGTTCATTGCCATTGCTGGCGTTAGCGGTTCGGGTAAGTCGTCATTGGCTTTCGACACGCTTTATGCTGAAGGGCAGAGGCGTTATGTGGAGTCGCTCTCTTCTTATGCACGCCAATTCTTGGGCAATATGAGCAAGCCCGAGTGCGATTTTATCAAGGGATTGCCTCCTGCTATTGCTATCGAACAGAAGGTAAACACACGCAATCCTCGCTCAACGGTGGGAACTTCAACAGAGATTTATGAATACATGCGCCTACTATTTGCACGTATTGGTAAAACGTTCTCGCCTATTTCAGGACAAGAAGTAAAGAAGCACAGCGTTGAAGATGTTATTCAATGCACCAAACAATATTCTAACGGAACGAAATTTGTTGTTCTTGCACCCATTCATGTGCCAGAGGGCAGAACGTTTGAAAAGCAACTCAATATGTTTGTGCAAGAAGGCTACGCACGTTTGTGGCATAAAGGCGACTTTGTGCGTATTGACGACCTTACAGAGAACGAAGACAATATGAAGGCTGCCAATGCTCAGGATTATTTCTTGCTTATTGATCGTCTTGCTGTTGATGATAGTAAGGAGCATCTTTCGCGACTTACCGATTCGGTGGAGACTGCTATGTACGAGGGACAAGGTGAGTGTAGACTGGTATTTTTCCCCTCAAATATCACTTACGAATTTTCTTCGCGCTTCGAAGCCGATGGCATCACCTTCGAAGAACCGTCTGATAACATGTTCGCATTTAATTCGCCGCTCGGTGCTTGCCCTTCTTGCGAGGGTTTTGGAAAGGTTGTTGGCATTGAGGAAAGTCTTGTTATCCCAAATTCTACGCTCAGCGTTTATGATGGATGTGTGCAATGCTGGCATGGCGACAAGATGGGCGTATGGAAAGATGAGTTTTGTAGACGTGCCGCTAAAGACAATTTTCCCATCTTTAAACCTTACTTCGAACTTTCAAGAAAGGAGAAAGACATGCTTTGGCATGGTCTTCCTTCTGAAAAAGGAAGCCATGCGAATGACCAAATTTGTATTGACTCCTTCTTTCAGATGGTGCGCGAAAGCCAGTATAAGATACAATATCGCGTGATGCTAAACCGCTATCGTGGGAAAACAACTTGTCCTGAATGCCATGGCACGCGACTAAAGAAAGAGGCAACATGGGTTAGAATAGATGGTATGAGCATTGCCGACCTTGTGGAAATGCCTATTGCCAAACTAAAAACATGGTTCGATAATCTGCAATTGAGCGACTACGATGCTAAGATTGCCGCCCGTTTGCTCACCGAAATTAACAACCGATTGCAGTTTTTGCTTGATGTGGGTCTGCATTACCTCACGCTTAATCGCCAATCTAATACGCTTAGCGGTGGCGAAAGTCAGCGAATACAACTCACTACATCATTGGGTAGCTCGCTGGTGGGATCGTTATACATACTCGACGAACCTAGTATAGGCTTGCATAGTCGTGACACAGACCGTTTGGTAAAGGTGTTGAACGACCTGGTGCAGATTGGTAACACTGTCGTTGTAGTGGAACACGACGAGGATATTTTGCGAAAAGCCGACCATCTTATTGATGTTGGACCCGATGCCGGGCGTCTGGGGGGCGAGATCGTCTTTAATGCTCCTGCATCCTGCATTACTAAAGACGCCTTAAAAATCTATCCTAACAGTCATACTGTGGCTTATCTCACAGGTGCAGAAAAGATAGAAACGCCAACTTCGAGGCGAAAGTGGAACCAGGCCATAGTGCTGAAGGGCGCACGAATGAATAACCTTAAAGGCATAGACGTGACTTTCCCGCTTAACGTGCTAACAGTGATAACGGGCGTGAGCGGTTCGGGCAAGTCGTCGCTTGTGAAGGGTATCCTTCATCCAGCACTTAAACGGAGCATGGGCGATGTGGCCGACCCACCAGGAGAATTTATAGCACTTGAAGGCGACTTTAAACAGGTGAAGCATATCGAATTTGTTGACCAGAACCCTATAGGAAAGAGCACCCGTTCTAACCCTGCTACCTACGTTAAAGCTTACGAACCCATTCGTCAGCTCTTTGCAAACCAAGCCTTAGCCAAGCAATTGGGCTTCTCGGCGCAATACTTCTCGTTTAATGCTGAAGGCGGACGATGCGAGGAATGTAAAGGTGCGGGCGTGATAACTGTTGAAATGCAGTTCATGGCCGACTTGGTTCTGGAGTGCGAAACATGCCATGGACAACGTTTCAAGCAGGATGTTTTGGATGTGCGTTACGAAGGAAAGAATATCAATGACATCCTAGACATGACGGTTTCGGAAGCCATCGAGTTTTTCTCTGCTAATAAGCAAAGCACCATTGTCAATAGGTTGAAACCACTAGAAGATGTTGGCTTGGGTTATATTAAGCTGGGTCAAAACTCGTCTACCTTGTCGGGAGGCGAAAACCAACGCGTAAAACTAGCCTACTTTATTGGTCAGGAAAAAGCAGAACCAACGCTTTTTATTTTTGATGAACCAACAACAGGTTTACATTTCCACGATATTAAACGACTATTGATGGCTATGAGTGCTCTGATAGAGCGTGGTCATTCGGTGATTGTGATTGAGCACAATATGGATGTGATAAAATGTGCTGACCATGTGATTGATCTTGGGCCCGACGGAGGCGACCGAGGCGGTAAGCTTGTGTTTGCAGGAACACCCGAAGGAATGATAAAATGCAAAGAAAGCGTTACAGGAAAATACTTGAAAGCGCAGCTTAAAAGTTAAAGAGGGTCAGTCACTTAAGGCCGTGTTAAGGTTGTAGGCGGTAAGTTAAATCTATATAGCGAATGGCAGTTGTTCGATCACCAACATATTATATGGTGCGAGCAACTGCCATTACGCTTTTTTTCAGAGCATTCCTCTTTCTAAGTATGCCTTGATGTTATTTTTGATGTTGTTTTCAGCAGATTTTCATTGGGTTAACTCAAACGTTTGCCTAAAAGGTCAACCCGTTGTCTACGGCAAGTGTGTATCTTTTATCAGGTAGATTGCAGACAATTTTGTCCACGTCACATTGCTATGCGTAGTTGTCGCCACATCAACGCAAGGGCTTAAAGAGGATAAGTGACGGCTTTTAATCACTTCAGTAGTTTCACTGCAAGTTTCTCAAGCATGTCTTTTGTCATCGAATCAAGATCGTATTGAGGCATCCATCCCCATTCCTCTCTCGCTGCTGAGTCGTCCATTTGGTCGGGCCAGCTATTGGCAATACTCTGTTTCAAGGGGTCTACTTCGTAAACCATCTCGAATTCTGGCTTATATTTTTTGATGGCTTGATAAATGGTTTCGGGGTCGAAACTCATAGAAGCGATGTTAAAAGCGTTGTGGTGTACTAGTTTAGACTTGTCGGCTTCCATCAGCTGAATAGCAGCATTCAGAGCATCGGGCATGTACATCATGTCCATGCGCGTACCTTTACCGATAGGACAAACAAACTTTTCACCTTTCACAGCCGAATAGTAGATGTCTACAGCATAGTCGGTTGTGCCACCGCCTGGAGGCGTTACATACGAAATAATACCGGGAAAGCGCACTGAACGCGTGTCAACACCATACTTCTTTTGGTAATAGTCGCTCAGCAACTCGGTTGTAACCTTCGATACACCGTAGATTGTGGCGGGGCGTTGAATTGTGTCTTGTGGTGTCATCTCGCGTGGTGTGTCTGGGCCAAACGAACCAATAGAACTAGGGGTAAACACTGCGCAACCGTTTTCGCGTGCCACTTCTAGGATGTTCCACAATCCGTCAATGCCAATTTTCCATGCCAAGCGAGGCTTACTTTCTGCCACTACAGAGAGTAAAGCAGCCAAGTTGTAGATGGTGTCGATGTTGTACTTGCGCACCACTTCGGCAATAACATCGGCGTTTGTTACGTCGGCAATGGCGCAAGGGCCAGCCTCTTTCAGCTCACCTGTTGGTTCTGCACCTTGGATATAGCCTGCAACCACGTTACTATTACCATAACGTTTCCTTAACTCGCCAGTAAGTTCAGAACCTATCTGGCCTGTTGATCCAATGACTAAAACATTTTTCATAACTGTTTTATCTGTTTTTTTGTTTTTCGTCTGCAAAGTAAACGCTTTTTCTTATATGTATAAAAAGTTAACGTTTAAAGAAATTTAAAATTTTGAGAGTTCGTAAAAAAAACGCCATTTATAGCTGCTGTATCAAAAAAAATGATTTACTTTGTCCCACATAACTTAAATTTAAGTATCATTATGTATGGCAAAATGAAAGAACATCTCAGTAAGAGTATCGCTGAGATTAAAGAAGCCGGACTCTATAAAGAGGAAAGGCTCATTGAGAGTGCTCAACAAGCTGCTATCACGGTTAAAGGAAAAGAAGTGCTTAACTTCTGTGCTAACAACTATCTAGGCCTGTCTAACCATCCCCGACTTATTGAAGGTGCCAAGCGTATGATGGACCGTAGAGGCTTTGGTATGTCGTCTGTTCGTTTTATCTGTGGCACACAAGATGCCCATAAAGAATTGGAACAGGCTATATCTAACTATTTCCAAACCGAAGATACCATTCTTTATGCTGCCTGTTTCGATGCAAATGGTGGTGTTTTCGAACCTCTTTTCACCGAAGAAGATGCCATTATCAGCGATGCGCTTAATCATGCGTCTATTATTGATGGCGTTAGATATGTAAAGCTAAACGCTATCGCTATCAAAACGCTGATATGGCCGACTTGGAACGTTGCTTGCAAGAGGCTCAACAACAGCGCTTCCGTATCATCGTTACCGATGGCGTGTTCTCAATGGATGGTAATGTGGCTCCTATGGATCGCATTTGCGACTTAGCTGAAAAATACGATGCACTGGTAATGGTTGACGAATCGCACTCTGCTGGTGTTGTTGGCGCCACCGGACATGGTGTGAGCGAACTTTGCAAGACCTATGGTCGTGTTGATATTTATACAGGAACGCTGGGCAAAGCCTTTGGTGGTGCATTGGGCGGATTTACAACAGGCCGCAAAGAAATTATTGATATGCTTCGTCAAAGAAGTCGTCCTTATCTCTTCTCTAACTCTCTTGCTCCTTGTATTATTGGTGCTAGTCTTGAGGTTTTCAAGATGCTGGCCGAGAGCAACGAATTGCACGACAAGCTTGTTGAAAACGTAAACTACTTCCGCGACAAGATGATTGCGGCTGGTTTCGACATCAAACCCACTCAAAGTGCTATTTGTGCGGTGATGCTTTATGATGCCAAACTGTCGCAAGTGTATGCTGCACGCATGCTCGACGAAGGTATTTATGTTACTGGTTTCTATTATCCTGTTGTACCAAAAGAGCAAGCGCGCATTAGAGTTCAGATTTCTGCAGGCCATAATCGCGAACAGTTGGATAAGTGTATTGCTGCTTTTGTGAAGGTTGGAAAAGAACTTGGTGTATTGAAATAATAAGACTTTATTGTCTAGCAACTATATTCCCGAAGCGTATTTCGTCCTTCGGGATTTTTTTGCTTTTGTTCATTGCAAAGAGTGGGGTTGTTTGTGGTGTTGTGCTGATGTTTTGTGTTAGTGGGTTATTTATTGATGAAATCTTTATCTTTAACGCCAATGCGGTCATTATATCCCAAAGTTTCCAGAATTCTTGTTTTTGTATCGTTTTCTAACATCTTTTATTTTCTTGTCGGCGTCTTGTCTGTCTTTGCAACTTGACGTAGCTCGCTACGCCTGTGTGACAAAGACAGGCAATCTGCTCGACAATAAAACAAATTCTGTTTAGGCTCTAATGACCAATTTGGGTTAAATCTAACGTGTGTTCCACGCATTAGTGCATTTTTCCACTTGGCTAATGGTATGCTTTATGTTGTCTTCTCCGTGCAAGCTTGTTTTTGTAATTCTTGTTTTATTTAAATTTAGTGTTGAGTGGGGGTGGTGGTGTCAAATATTCTGTCTGAAATTTAACATTGTGGCTAGCTTTAAATTCACCAACTTCCCACTCGCTCTCAAATAATCGATTCTCGTGAAGGTTTATTTAGATAAAAAGGGTGGTGGTTGGAGCTTGATAAAGCGATTTATTTTGATGAATTAAACCGTGATTTGTGTGAGAATTTAGGTAAAATGCAGCAAAATAGCGTGCTAAATGCATCAAAACGCAGTGCTATCTCCTACAAAACGCAGTGCTAACTCCTACAAAACGCAGTGCTATCTCCTACAAAACGCAGAGTTAACTCCTACAAAACGCAAGGTTAAATGATAAATATCGCAGTTTTAGGGTGTATGTCGTCAACTCAAGAATGATTGAAATTGATAACTTTTTGGGGCGAAAGTTGGTTAAGATGGTTCTTTTTAGCGTCAAAATACTATTTTGGGGGGATGTGAAAAACGTCTACAAGCGAACAAAGAGGAAGGTTAAATGGTGCAAAATGCTGCAGTAAGACGAAAAATTGATGTAAAAATAAAATCTGAAAGGCAGAAAAAGGCGGCAATAGTGTTCTTTTTCCTACCTGTTTTCTCTAGAAGGGGTTGGTTAGATGAGTGTGTTTTGTAAAATCAAAATACTTTATTTAACAAAAGTAGGGATGCCGTTTTGTGTAGAAGGTGCATTGGTTTATTCATCTGATTTTGCTTACCATAAACCTTGTAGTCATAATCCTAGATTATTATAGAGTAAATCCGCGTTGAAGTTCTAACGTACAACCATCATATACTAGTTCAGAGCAAAACGAAGATTTGTTGATTAGAGATGCTGATAACCCAAAGATTACAAACGAAAGGGTTTAAATGATAAAAGTTTGCTGTTATAGAGTGCTAAGCGAGATAGGGGTAATGGTTTGCTGACTTGTAAGACAAATTTACCGTGTTATTTTTTTGTGATAATCGATAGATGCTATTTAGTATTTATTTTTCTATCCAAAATCAGGAATTTTATATTGGTAAGGTTTTAAAATGGGTTTCAAGAGAATTTAAAATACAATAGCATATTATTACCTAAAAATGGTAATTATTAGAAGTTTTATTGTAACTTTGTATATATTATTAATGAATTGAAAGTCATTTGTCGCGTTTTAATAATAAACAAGATGATGATTTTTTTTGCTAGAAAAGTAAAAAACAGAGAGCAACAAATATAAGTCAAAAAGATTAAAAACCGTATCAGGAATATAACGAAAATACGAAAACAAGAGTACACAATGTAAACGCGTTAAGCATTGTGTGTTTAAGGTTTGAATATTAATCGTAAAGAGAGTCAATTAATTATTATCCACCTCATCATTACAGATGGTTCGACTTTGTATCATCGGCTTTCTAATGAAGAGGTAGTATTAGGATGTAAAAGCCCACACTATATGAGGGCGACTACACAATTAATTTAATAACAAATCAGTAAATGGAGAGAAAACAACAGTGTGCGTCTGTGGCTTACATTAAGCCGCAAGCAAGGGTATTCTGCCTATCCGAATCGTGTTCAATCATGGCCGCTAGTCCTAACGTTCGCCCTGGAGGTGACAATAGAGGTAACATAAGGGTTATTGAGCCAGTTGATGACGATGAAGATACAGAAATCGAAGGATAACCCAATTTTAATGTACTAACAAAATTAAAGAAGCTCTATTAAAACAACAGAGATGAAGAGAAACAAGTTTTATGAGATTTTAAACGGTGGTCAACTCAAACTTTCAACACTTATGTTGGCAGGAGTTGCTACCATGTCGATAGTGTCTTGTAACGATAACAATCTGCTAGACGGAAGCGACTCTAAAGATGCTGACGCCTTTGTTACTTTTAATGTTACGGACGCACAAACCAAAGCCATCGCTCAAAGCGGGAATGTTGTAACTCGTGGATTAATTAATCCCAATCTGGTTTCAACCGATTTGTCCTCGCAAAAGTTGGCTATTAACGGTGCAGGAGCAGCAAGTTTGTGTCTTATCGAAACCACAGTTGAAGGTGTTAACCCCGTTCAGGCCGACGCTGCAACACGTGCTAAGGTGGTGAAAACCATCACAGAGACCTTCTCGGCATCGGGTCATAGGGGCGCAACAGAAGCGTCAATAACCGCTACTCCTCAGTGGTTTTATAAGGAAACCACCAATAGCAACGGCGAACTTGTACGTCGCATACCATGGAGCTGGGATCAAAGATATGGCCGTTTTTATGCCATTTTCCCCGAAGTAACTAGTGACTACACTAAAATTCAACTTTCTCCCAAGTCGTATGCTGGTAATCCTTATATTGAGTTCGAGGTTGAAGAGGATGTTAAAAACCAAAAAGACTTGATGACTGCTTGCACGGGCAATGTGCAATATGCTATTCGTGGAACTGCGCCTACAACCAACTTGGATTTCCGCCATGCACTAACAGCCGTGAAGTTTGCTGTTGGACAAAACCTGTCTTGGAACAAAACTATCGACAAAGTTGAAATTCGCAACGCATTGAGCAAGGGGAAATACACCCTTTCTGATAAACTCGACGGAACAGGTGCTGCGTGGGATGCAACGAGTTTAACCGACCGCAAGACCTTTACCTTAGATGGAATAAGTGTAAGCACCAGCCAAAATCCCAACACTGTTATCATGGGTAGAGATGAAGACAACTTCACGTTCTATATGATTCCGCAAACTCTAACGGGTAATAATGTGGTTGCTTATTTCCATTTCACCGATGGTTCTGAAATAACAACCACGCTTAGTGGCTCGTGGGTAGCAGGTACTACTAAGACTTATAAGCTGAGCGACAAATCGTCTACATGGGAATATACACTCGAAACAGAAAGTCCTGCCGCTGTGGCCTACAACAAATCTACTAGCGATTATTATAAAGTGAGAAGCTATAGAACAGCAGCCGATGGCGTTACGCAATATCCTGTTAAATGGAAAGCTGTGGGTTACGAAGAATTTAATGATGCAACAAATAGCTGGGACAATCTTGGAACAACAAAGCCTTCATGGCTAACGGCCCTGTCGGTGGAGAATGGAAGCGGTGGAACAGCTGCTGAGCAGGGCGTTGCTACCTTGAAAGTAGATGTAATGGTCGACCGTTTGACTGCTTATAACAAGGCGCTTCAAGACGCCCCGGTGAAAGGTTCGGCAAGCAACTACTATAACTTGTCCAACGCTAATGGTACGGATGTTATTGAGAATACCGCCAATAGCTACCTTGTATCGGCCCCAGGTTATTATCGTATTCCTTTGGTTTATGGAAATGCTATCAAGAATGGTGCAGATAATAAGCGTGCTTATCAAACCCAAAACTCGGGTCAGAAGATCTTGTCTAACTTTAAAGACCACTCGGGAACAGACATTACCACTCCTTATATCAATATTCAAAACAACACAAATCCAGCAACTCAAGCATCGATTGTTTGGGCCGATCAGGATGGTATTGTTGAGGCTTGTCGGTAACGAATGATGGTAATAGGTCGTTTGTGAACTTCCATGTGCCTGCTAACAAAATCAAAAATGGCAATGCTGTTATTGCTGTGAAGAGTGCAAGTGGCGTTATCATGTGGAGCTGGCATCTTTGGTTCGACCATAGTGACGCATTGAGCACAATTCAATGCGTAAACAAACAAGGAGATAGATATAATTTCTCAAAGAATATTCTTGGTTTTACCATGTCAAACTGGGAAGCAACAAGCTACGATAAGCCACGTAAGGTACGCGTGAAGATTGAACAAGAAATTGCTAACAATAGCGTGAAGAAGTTCTCTTACATCACCATCGTGCAAAATCATGGTTCGAACAAAGAGTTCACTTCTACGCTCTATCAGTTTGGACGTAAGGATGCTTTCCCTGGAGCTGTTACTACTTATGGTGGCAGCATCGTAGAACAAGGTGGAAACAACATGTCTATCAGCAATGGTATTCAAAATCCTGAAAAGTTCTATACCGAGGGAAGTTCTTGGACAGATGTATATTTTAAATACAATTTGTGGTCGATGGAGAACACAAGTCTTGCCTATAACGGCAATAATGTTGTGAAAACCATTTACGACCCCAGTCCAGTAGGCTTCCGTATGCCAGGTCGTCTCGCCTTTACTGGTTTTACAACAACAGGAGAATCATCTTTTAATGTTGCTGAGTTTAATGTATCAGGCGATTGGGAAAAGGGATGGAACTTCAATACCAATGCCACGGCTTCTACTGCAACCATCTTCTTCCCCGCCATTGGTTCGCGTACAGCTAACGCAGGTGGTATATACGGAAAGTATAACAGAGGTTATTATTGGTCGGCAATTCCTACCTATGAAAGCAGTAGCAGTTGTTTAGACTTTACTAACAGAGATATTAAGCCATACAATGTGTTGAACAGTGTACTCGGCGGTTCGGTACGTCCTGTTGCAGAATAGGGTATAGCGTTGACGCATTAAGGCAATAAAGTAAACAACTCGTTTGGGTCGTTCTCAACTCCCCGTTAGGGGGTAGGTTGGAACCGACCCTTTTTTATTTATCACAAACCTAAGCAAAGTATATCACCACCATGCAAATACCATTTTTTTCGTACCTTTGTGGTTCATTACATCATGAACGAAATGGAAAATAACATACACCATATATTACTGGCTTTGGGAAGCAATACCAGGGCTGAAGAAAATATTAGGGAGGCCCAAGCATATTTAACAGCCACATTCCCCAATATGCAATTCTCGCGATTACTTTCAACTCCCGCTGTAGGCATTGTTTCTCCGCCTTTTATCAACTGTATGGCACAAACGCATTGCAGTGTAGAGTTGGATGAAGTGTTAGACGTGCTTAAAAGTATTGAAGTGGCGATGGGAAGTACGAACGAAGACCGAAAAAAAAATGTGGTGGTAATAGATATAGACTTATTGCAGTTTGACAATGAACGACGTAAAACAGATGATTGGGATAGAGATTATATACAGTTGCTGTACAAAGAATTATGTTGTAAATAAAAATCAGTGCTTTAATGAAATGAATAGCGATATGATTTCGCTGTTCTTGTAAAATACAGACATAACAAACTTATCCTAATACAATTGTACAATCTTTGAAACAAAATGATTAACTTTGTACGAATAAATAAAAGATAGATGATTTCAGTAGAAGGTTTAACGGTAGAATTTAGTGTAAAACCACTGTTTAAAGAT
Organism: Hoylesella shahii DSM 15611 = JCM 12083; assembly: GCF_000613445.1. Taxonomy (GTDB): domain Bacteria; phylum Bacteroidota; class Bacteroidia; order Bacteroidales; family Bacteroidaceae; genus Prevotella; species Prevotella shahii. Next base: position 15,235 of record NZ_BAIZ01000001.1, on the reverse strand, counting down.
GTTAGTTTTGTGGTGAACAATCGTGACCGCATTGCCTTGGTTGGCAAAAATGGTGCAGGAAAGTCTACCATGCTCAAAATATTATGCGGTAAACAAAAGCCCACAGCTGGTAATGTGGCTGTACCTTCGGGCACAACTGTGGTTATCTGCCACAGGTAATGGTGCTTCAAGACGACACCACAGTTAAGGAAGAGGCGCGAAAAGCCTTTGCAGATAATACAGAACTGAAGGCTAGGGTGGAACAATTGAATAACGAATTGAGTGAAAGAACCGACTACGAAAGCGAAGACTATATGGCGCTTGTTGAGCGTTTTACCCACGAACACGAGCGTTACTTGATGATGGGAGGCAATAATTATGAGGCTGAATTGGAAAGAACCCTCATTGGACTAGGATTTAACCGGAATGATTTAGAACGTCCCACAAGCGAGTTTAGTGGCGGATGGCGTATGCGTATTGAGCTAGCTAAAATACTATTGCGCAAACCAGACGTGCTATTGCTTGACGAACCCACTAACCATCTTGACATTGACAGTATTCAATGGCTTGAACAGTTTTTGGCACAAAGTGCTAGTTCGGTGGTGCTTGTGAGTCACGACCGAGCTTTTATTAACAACGTAACGAACCGAACGCTAGAAATATCTTGTGGCAAGGTTATCGACTACCGCGTGAAGTACGATGAATATGTTACGCTTAGGACTGAGAGACGCGAACAGCAGTTGCGTGCATACGAGAACCAACAAAAGGAAATAGCCGAGATGAAAGACTTTATCGAGAAGTTTCGATATAAACCAACAAAGGCTGTTCAGGTGCAAAGTCGTATTAAGCAGTTGGATAAGATTGTGCCAATTGAGGTTGATGAGGTTGATACCTCTGCTCTTAGACTGAAATTTCCGCCCTGTTTGCGAAGTGGCGACTATCCTGTGATATGCGAAGATGTACGAAAAGACTACGGTGAACACACTGTTTTCGACCACGTTACATTTACCATAAAACGTGGTGAAAAGGTCGCTTTTGTGGGTAGGAACGGTGAAGGAAAATCAACCTTGGTGAAATGTATCCTTAACGAGATACCTTTTACGGGCGAACTGAAAATTGGACATAACGTTCAAATTGGCTATTTTGCTCAAAACCAAGCTCAATTGCTAGACGAAGAACTAACTGTTTTTGAAACGATAGACCATGTGGCGAAAGGCGATATACGCCTAAAAATACGCGATATCCTTGGTGCTTTTATGTTTGGAGGTGAGGCTTCGGACAAGAAAGTGAAGGTGTTGAGCGGAGGCGAACGCAGCAGGCTTGCTATGATTAAGCTTTTACTTGAGCCTGTTAATTTGCTTATACTCGACGAACCAACCAACCATTTGGACATGCAATCGAAAGATGTGCTCAAAGAAGCTATTAAAGCTTTCGACGGAACGGCCATTGTGGTGTCTCACGACCGTGAGTTTCTCGATGGACTGGTTGAAAAGGTATACGAGTTTGGTGAGGGTAGGGTGAAAGAACACCTTGGAGGCATATACGACTTTATCAGAAGTGCATCGGCTAATCAAGTAGATAACGGTTCGCCTGCAAGTATCGACTCAATCTTACACGCATCGGCATCCATGCCAACTAAGGCAGAAGAGACCCCAAAAGCCGACAACGAGAGCTACGCACAACGTAAAGAGCGGATGAAGAAGGTGAGCAAAGCCGAGAAAGCTGTTAAGGAATGTGAGGCTCGAATTGCGTCAATGGAGAAACGTATTGAGGAATTGAACGTGTTACTGAGCGATGTAAGCAATGCTTCGGATATGACGTTGGTAAGCGAATATACCTCGGTTCAAAGGGCATTAGATACCGAAAACGAAAAATGGATGGAGCTGAGCGAAACACTTGAACAGCTAACGGCGCAGGTTTAGTGGCTTCTTTCTGTTTGTCTTTGCTGTAAGGTTAGCATGTAATTAGTAAATCAATTAATCATAATTACCCAATAACAAAAAAAGAACACATGAAAATGAAACAAATCTTTCCCGCACTCTTGATGATGGCCTCGCCTGCATTGGGCATGGCTCAAGGACAATCGGGACTTGTGATGACAGACTTAGACAAGTCTGTTCGTCCAGCAGATGATTTCTATCAATTTGCAACTGGCGGTTGGCAAAAACGAAACCCACTGCCAGCAGCCTACTCTCGTTTTGGTAGTTTCGACCAATTGGGAGAAGAAAACAACAAACGCATCAACAGTATTTTGGGCGAACTGCTGAAGAAGAAGTTCAAACCCGGTAGCACTGAACAAAAGTTGTCTGACTTCTACAAGATGGCGATGGACTCAACCCGTCGAGAAAAGGAGGGACTAGCTCCTGTTGCAGGATTGTTGGCAGAAGTGGAAGGGGCTAAAACCAAAGCCGACCTTCAACAATTTCAACTAAAGTATGCCGTTGATGGTTATGGCGTGGGCTTCGGTTCGTTCTTCGGGGCTGACGAGAAAAACGCAACGATGAACATTCTTAACATCAATCAAGGCGGTTTGACGCTAGGACAGAAAGACTATTATGTGAATAACGACCCTGCTACGGTTGCTATTCGTGAGGCCTATCGTAAACATATTGTGCGCATGTTCCGCCTTTATGGCTTTAACGAGGCTCAAGCCGAAGCTCGTAGAGATGCTATTTTCCGTATGGAAACGGCGTTGGCGCTGGTTTCGAAAAGCGTAACTGAATTGCGCGACCCACAAGCCAACTACAATAAAATGACCTTGAAGGAGTTTAAGGATAACTATCCGCACATCAATCTTGAAGCAATGGCAAGCGCCGAGGGCATTAAGTCGGCCTATATTCAAGAAATGGTTGTGGGACAACCTGGTTTCATGGCAGGTTACGACAAACTGTATGCGGCCGCCACTGCAGACGATCTGCGCGCACTTATCGAATGGGACATTATCCAAAACTCGGCTTCGTATCTCACTAACGAGATTAGATTGGCCAACTTCGACTTCTTTGGTAAAACCATGACAGGTCGGAAAGAGGAATATCCATTGTGGAAACGGGCCACAAACCAAGTGGAAGCTACGATGGGAGAGGCTTTGGGTAAGATGTATGTGGCTCGTTTCTTCCCAGAAACATCAAAGAAAATGATGGAGCAACTTGTGCGTAACCTGCAAATTGCGCTTGGACAGCGCATTGATGCACAGACATGGATGAGTGACACTACAAAGGCAGCCGCACACAACAAACTGAATAAATTCTATGTTAAGATTGGTTATCCTAACAAATGGATTGACTATAGCAATCTAACCATCGACCCCACGAAATCGTATTACGAGAATGTACTGGCTTGCCGTAAATTTGCACACGACAGACACATTATGACAAGGGCTGGAAAGCCTGTTGACCGTGATGAATGGTTGATGACTCCGCAAACGGTGAATGCTTACTATAACCCAACTACCAACGAAATTTGCTTCCCTGCAGGTATCTTGCAGCGTCCATTCTTCGACCCCAAAGCCGATGAAGCATATAATTATGGGGCAATTGGTGTGGTTATTGGACACGAGATGACACACGGTTTCGACGATCAAGGTCGTCAATACGATGCTAATGGATTTATGAACGACTGGTGGACAGCATCGGATGCCAAAGGGTTTGAAGAGCGTGCAAAGCTTTATGCCAACTTCTTCTCTAACATAAAAGTACTTCCCGACCTCAATGCTAATGGTGAATTTACCCTTGGGGAAAATCTTGCCGACCACGGCGGACTGCAAGTTAGCTTCTGTGCTTTCAAGAATGTTGAGGCTAAAAAGCGTCTTAAAACCATCGACGGCTTTACGCCCGACCAGCGTTTCTTCTTGGCTTATGCTGCTGTTTGGGGACAAAATATCACTGAACAAGAGATACGCAACCGTACAAAGTCTGACCCTCATGCTCTTGGTAAATGGCGTGTAAATGGCGCATTGCCTCACATTGATGCTTGGTACGAGGCCTTTGGTGTGAAAGAAGGCGATAAATTGTTTATTCCAAAGAGCCAACGTTTGCAACTTTGGTAAGCTAGCTGCTTCACAATAAAAAATAACAAACCGTTGTTCGGTATGGATTTAATAGCCATTACTAGGCTATGTCATTGCCGAGCAACGGTTTTTTGTGGTTGAATATTAGTTGTTGTACATTTATCTGTCTCGATTTACAAAGCAATTTATTATCCCTTGAATCTAGGAGTTGCATATATTGAGATATGTGTGGATGGCCTTGACTATTTTAAAAACGTGTATCCATTCTTACCATAAATGTTTTTAAGTGTGTGTTAGACAAAAAAGGATTGTTAAACAGCGTTTTTAGAAACAAAATAGTCGTGTTAAGATAATTCAACCGTTGATACAGTGAACTGTTAATGATGGCCTTAAATCTGTTATTGCCTATGAGTAGCTGGATTTCTCTTTCCTTTAATCTAGTAAAAGGGAATTAGAGGCCATTTTATCGAAGCATTGTTGATTTATTAAGAATTTAAAATGCGATATTATCGTTGGTAAGTTAATGGGCAATAGGTGATTTATGTGCTACTAAAAGACAAACGAACGAACTGTAAGAGGGGCTAAGGCTGCAAAAACTACTCATGATGATACGGTTCGCCCTTCAGAATTGTGCAAGCCCGATAAAGTTGTTCGGTAAAGATGAGTCGAACCATCTGGTGCGAAAACGTCATTTTAGAAAGACTCATTTTTTCGTTTGCTCGAGTATAAACAGCCTCGCTAAAACCATAAGGACCACCAACCACAAACACCAGTCTACGAGCCACGTGCTGCTTTCGCCCTATCCATTCGGCAAAGGCGATGCTGCGCATCTCTTTTCCATGTTCGTCTAGTAGTACTACGTGGTCGTCTGTTTGCAGCTTTTTCAAAATTAAGTCTCCCTCGGCCTCTTTTTGCTGCGTGGCAGAAAGGTTCTTCGTGTTCTTGAGTTCAGGAATTACAGTAATATTGAACGGCAAGTAGTGGCCAATGCGTTTTGCATAGTCTTCAATACTAGCTACAAAGTTGGCGTTAACCGTTTTCCCTACAAACAATAACTCTACCTTCATTCTCCTGCTTTTTCTTGTTCCTCGTTTGTTTTATAGGCGTCTTTGCGTTTTGGGTTCATAGGAAACCATCCGCGTTTTACACGTTCTTTTTGCTCGAATAGTTCGCCTATTGCCCAAAGAAAGGCTGCACCAGCGACGCCAAGCAATGATGACACAATGACATTGGATATCATCAGTGCAGCTGCAACGCAGATAAGGCCAAGCATTAGAAAGCACCACCATGGGCGAGTACCCCAATAATACTCGGTTTTAATAACAATGGGATGGAAAATGCCAATGATAAGAAATGTGCTAACAGCGATGATTATTCCTGTAAAATATAGTTCCATAATGCTATCTGTATGAATATTTTTAGATTGTTGTTTAGCCAAAAATAGCTTGCAAATGTAGTTAAAAAATACGTACGCCCCAAACAAATGCTGGTGTTAATAGATATAATTCCTCATTTTAAAGGAGAAAAATACCTGTTCGAAAATATTTTTTATTATCTTTGCCATATTGATAACGGTGTGCCGTTAAACCCTATGTCGGAACATAAATTAAATATACTAATTCATAGATTATGGAGAATAACGCTCAATTGATTGCTCAATGTGAGGCAAAGGCCGAACAATGGCTGGCTCCCGAGTTTGATGAACAAACGCGGAAAGAAGTAAAGGAACTAATGGGAAATACAGATAAGACAGGTCTTATCGATGCTTTCTACAAAGACTTGGAGTTTGGTACGGGTGGCTTGCGCGGTATCATGGGTGCTGGTAGCAACCGTATGAACATCTACACCGTGGGCATGGCCACGCAAGGATTGGCTAACTACCTTAAAAAGAACTTTGCTAACCTTCCGCTTATCAAGGTGGCTGTTTGTCATGATTGTCGAAACAACAGTCGCTTGTTTGCCGAAACTGTGGCCAACATCTTCTCGGCCAACGGTATTAAAGTTTATCTATTTGACGATATGCGTCCTACACCCGAGTGTTCGTTTGCCATAAGACACTTTGGATGTCAGAGTGGTGTGAATATCACTGCTAGTCACAACCCCCGTGAGTACAATGGATATAAGGCTTATTGGGAAGACGGTGCACAAGTATTGGCTCCACACGATAAGGGTATTATCGATGAAGTTAATAAAGTGAAGGTGGCCGATGTGAAATTTAAAGGCAATCCCGAACTAATTGAGATTATTGGTGAAGAGATAGACAAAATTTACCTTGAACAAGTGAAGACGATCAGCATCGACCCAGCTGTTATCGAACGTCATAAAGACCTTAAAATTGTTTACACTCCGTTGCACGGAACGGGCATGATGCTTATCCCCCAATCACTTAAACTTTGGGGATTTGAAAATGTTCATTGTGTAAAAGAACAAATGGAAAGAAGTGGCGACTTCCCCACAGTGGTTAGTCCTAACCCCGAAAACGGCGAAGCGCTTACCTTGGCATTGCGTGATGCTAAAGCAATAGATGCTGATATCGTGATGGCGTCAGACCCCGATGCCGACCGCGTGGGTATGGCTTGCAAGAACGATAAAGGCGAATGGGTGCTTATTAATGGTAACCAGACCTGCTTGTTGTTCCTTTACTACATCATCACCAACCGTATCAAAATGGGTAAAATGAAGCCCAACGACTTTATTGTGAAGACAATCGTGACCACAGAGGTTATTAAGAAGATTGCTGATAAGAATAATATTGAGATGCGCGACTGCTATACGGGCTTTAAATGGATTGCTAATGAAATTCTTAAGTCGGAAGGTAAGCAGAAGTATATTGGTGGAGGTGAAGAAAGCTACGGTTTTTTGGCTGAAGACTTTGTTCGCGATAAAGACGCTGTTTCGGCTTGCTCGCTCTTAGCTGAAATTTGTGCTTATGCCAAAGATCAAGGCAAAACACTTTACGAACTGCTGATGGATATCTACATGGAATATGGTTTCTCGCACGAGTTTACCATCAATGTGGTTAAACCTGGAAAGAGTGGTGCCGATGAAATTAAGGCTATGATGGAGAACTTCCGCACTAATCCTCCCAAAGAGATTGCAGGATCGAAGGTGGTTATTAGCAAAGACTTCCAAAGTTTGGAACAAACCGATGCCAATGGCGTGGTTACTAAGCTAGATATGCCCGAAACAAGCAATGTGCTACAGTGGTTCTGTGAAGACGGAACAAAGGTGTCTGTTCGTCCTTCGGGTACCGAACCCAAGATTAAGTTCTATCTTGAATTGAAGGGCGAAATGAAATGCACAGGCTGCTACGAACGTTGTTTGAAGGAAGCAGATGCAAAGATAGATGATATTAAGAAATCGCTGGGTTTGTAATCTCGACACATGCGCGCTTATTTTGAACTTATATAATTCGGTGTTGAAGTGAGACGTGCGCGTTAAGAGATAAACTCAATAATAACAAGAATATGGATAATCCTCAATTAGCATTGCCGGCTAATTGAGGATTTCTGTATTAATGTTTCATACTTCAATCGGATTGAATGTTTTGGTGCAAACCTTTAGAGCAAGTTTGCAAGATAGATGCTAATGATTGAATTGGTGTTAAACCTTAATCAAATCGCTCATTATGCTGTCGCTGATGAAAATACCTGCTCTTGATAACGCAATGTGATTGTCTATGAGAACAAGGTTGCCTTGATTAATGTGGGGTTGAGCAGCTTGTAAAAGATAGTTGCGGTGAGCATCGCTCAGTAAAGTTAGGTTTAACCCCTCCTTTGTGCGCAGTGCCGTTGTTATCCAATCGTTGTATTTTGTGTCTTCGTCTAGCGTCTCTCTCTCCATTGGAATAGTCTTGTTTTCAATGGCATCCATGTATTTTTTAAGATTAGAGATGTTCCATTGGCGAGAATTACCATCGTAAGAGTGGGCCGAAGGACCTAGACCAAGGTAGGGAATACCCTGCCAATAACTTGCATTATGGCGCGATCGATAGCCCTTGCGTGCAAAGTTACTTATTTCATAATGTTCGTAATGGTTGGCTGTAAGTGTGTCAACAAGCATGTTAAACATGTCAAGACTCTTGCTTTCGTCTATTTCCGACACACGGTGTTGTTGTAAAAGTTTAAACAATGGCGTTCCTTCTTCGTACATCAGGCTATAAGCAGAGATGTGCACAACATCAAGTTCAATAGCCTTTTGTAAGTCGATAGCCCACTCGTCAAGGGTTTGTTTAGGAAAGCCAAAGATGAGGTCGATGCTGATATTGTTCACGCCAACCTGTCGAAGTTGTTCAACCGCAGGTGTGATTTGGGCAGACTTGTGTCGTCTTCGTAGGAAACTTAGTCGAACGTCGTCGAATGTTTGCACACCCATGCTAACCCGATTTATGGGTAGCTTAGCGATTGTTTGAGCAAATTGTGGGGTGATGTCGTCTGGATTACACTCCATTGTAACCTCAGCATTGGGCGAAACTTGAAAAGAAACATCATTTTCCACCTTGTTATATATAGCGCTAAAAAGGCGATGTAAATTTTCTTCGCTAAGTTGAGAGGGAGTTCCGCCACCAAGATAAATGGTGTCTATCTCTATCGGGGCGTTAGGGGGCGTGTTATCCTGAAGATAATTGCGTCTCATGTCTAGTTCTGAACATAGTGCACGCACTAGGCGATTTTGATTTTCCAAGTTGATTGTGGTGTAAAAATCGCAATATATGCACCTGCTTGCGCAGAAAGGAACGTGTATGTAAATGCCAGCCATATTTATCTTTTTGAGAGCAAAAGTACTAAAATGTTTTAAATTCTATACACTTTTTGGGATATGTTTTGGTGGAACGGTATAAAATATCTATCTTAGACGGCGGAAAAAGCACGAAAGCTTTTGTCCATAAAACGTAAGATTACTAACACTTTAAATCTTTTGATATGAGGGTTTATCAGACGAACGAAATTAAAAACATTGCTCTAGTGGGCAGTGCGGGTTCCGGCAAGACCACTCTTGCCGAGGCAATGCTTTTTGGTAGTGGTGTAATCAAGCGCCGTGGTTCGGTAGAAGCAAAGAACACGGTAAGCGATTATTTCCCAGTTGAACAGGAGTACGGCTACTCGGTTTTCCCGACAGTCTTCCATGTTGAGTGGAACAACAAAAAGCTTAATATCATTGACTGCCCCGGAGCAGACGACTTCGTTAACGGTGCGATAACTGCCCTGAACGTTACAGACGTTGCCGTTATCCTTATTAACGGACAATATGGCCCTGAAGTGGGAACTCAAAACAACTTTAGGTATACCGATAAACTGAAAAAGCCTGTTATATTCCTTGTTAATCAACTGGATTCTGATAAGTGCGACTTCGATAATCTCATCGCTACAATGAAAGAAATTTATGGTGAGAAATGCGTACAAATTCAGTATCCCACACAAACAGGACCAGGATTTAATGCCATTATCGACGTGCTTACCATGAAAAAGTATTCGTGGAACGCTGAAGGTGGAGCACCAACGATAGAAGATATTCCAGCCGAAGAAATGGAAAAAGCCACAGCTCTTAATAAAATACTTGTAGAGGCTGCTGCTGAAAACGACGAAGGACTGATGGAGAAATTCTTCGATAGCGAAACACTTACCGAAGACGAATTACGCGAAGGCATCAGAAAAGGCCTTGTTACGCGTAGCATCTTCCCCGTTTTCTGTGTTTGTGCAGGTAAAGACATGGGCGTGCGCAGACTTATGGAGTTCTTAGGAAATGTGGTTCCGTTTGTAAACGAAATGCCTAAACTGCACAATACACGTGGAGAAGAGGTAGTACCCTCATCTGAAGGCCCAGCATCTGTCTATTTCTTTAAGACTGGTCTGGAACCACACATTGGTGAAGTGTCCTACTTTAAGGTAATGAGCGGATGCATAAAGGTGGGTGATGATATGACCAATGCTGATAGAGGCTCGAAAGAACGTATCGGACAACTGTATGCTTGTGCTGGAGCAAACCGTATTGCAGTTGACAAACTTAATGCTGGAGATATCGGCTGTACCGTTAAACTGAAAGACGTAAAAACTGGTAACACCCTTAATGCTAAGGATTGCGACAACAGGTTCGACTTTATCAAGTATCCAAATTCTAAATATTCGCGCTCAATTAAAGCGGTTAACAGCCAAGATACAGAGAAACTGATGGCTGCTTTGTTGAGAATGCGCCAGGAAGACCCAACATGGGTGGTGGAACAAAGCAAGGAACTAAGGCAAACAATTGTTCACGGACAAGGAGAATTTCACCTTAGGACACTTAAATGGCGACTGGAAAATAACGAGAAACTACAAGTGAAATATGGTGACCCGAAAATTCCTTATCGCGAAACCATCACCAAGTCGGCTAACGCTGATTATCGCCATAAAAAACAAAGTGGAGGAGCAGGTCAATTCGGTGAAGTGCATCTTATTATTGAACCTTATGCAGAGGGCATGCCCGACCCAACCACCTACAAGTTGAATGGTCAAGAGGTAAAGATGAACATCAAAGGCAAGGAAGAAATGCCGTTGGAGTGGGGCGGGAAGCTTGTATTTATCAACTCAGTTGTTGGTGGAGCTATTGATGCTCGCTTTATGCCCGCCATCCTTAAGGGTATTATGGATTGCATGGAACACGGTCCACTAACGGGTAGTTATGCTCGCGACGTGCGTGTGATTGTTTACGATGGTAAGATGCACCCTGTTGATTCTAATGAACTCTCATTTATGTTGGCAGCACGCCGTGCTTTCTCTGACGCGTTCAAAGCAGCAGGTCCAAAAATCCTCGAACCCATTTACGATCTCGAAGTGTATGTACCCGATGATTTTATGGGCGATGTTATGAGCGACTTACAAGGACGTCGTGCCCTTATTATGGGTATGGACAGCGAAGCGGGGTATCAAAAACTGATGGCTAAGATACCATTGAAAGAACTGTCTAACTATTCCATCTCGCTGAGTTCGATTACAGGCGGACGTGCATCGTTTATTACCAAGTTTGCTAGTTACGAACTTGTTCCAAATGATATACAACAAGAACTTATCAAGGAACATGAGGCAGAACAAGCCAAAGAAGAAGAGTAGTTCTGATGTAAATATATAAAGCCAATCCCCGACGGCTGTTTTAAACGCCGTTGGGGATTAATACCATTCGAAAAACGCCATCTTACCATAAAAACAATAATAGTTAGTTGCTTATTTTTATCTATATGTGGCTAATTTTGTTAATACATTTAAAAACAGAAGATGTTTTTAACATAATCGTAGGCTTGCGTTCTTTATCCTGTTAATTTTGTAAGTATGAAGAAGAGAACGATTTGGACAATAGCAACAATCATGGGAACTGCGTTCCTTGCCCTTCTGTTCGTGCAACTGAAGTATATTCAGGAAATGGCGGACATGAAGAAGGAGCAGTTTGACGAGTCCGTAAATCGTGCTCTTTATCAAGCCTCTAGAAATATGGAGCTGAATGAAACGCTTCGATATCTAGAGAAAGACATAAGCGAAACTGGGCATAAAACATTTCAAGACGATGCCTCGGCTGCTCAAAAAGGTAAACAGGACGGCACTTACCCAAGAACGCACCAATTGACGATTGGTGACAAGGGTAGCATGATGTACACCTCGTTCGAATTGAAAACCATAACCACAAAACCTTCGCAGATGCCCAAAGCGATGATTTTGAGAAGTGATAAGAATTCGCTTTCAGAAGCATCGAAGGCAATGCAAGAGGTGGTAAAGAATAGATATGTTTACCAACGTGCTTTGTTAGATGAGGTGGTGTACACTATTCTTTATTCGGCTTCAGAACGTCCTTTGAAAGAACGTATCAACTTTAAGTCGCTTGATCAAGACTTAAAGAACGAATTGATGAGTAATGGCATTAACCTTCAATATCATTTCACGGTCTCAACTCCTGATGGTAGAGAGATTTATCGCTGCTCCGACTACTCAGACGAGGGCGAAGATTATACCTATTCGCAGGTGTTGTTTAGAAACGATCCCGCTTCGAAAATGGGATTGGTGAAGATACACTTCCCCGATATGAATAGTTATATCTATTCGAGCGTACGCTTCGTTATTCCATCTGTTATATTCACGTTGGTTTTGTTGGTTACTTTCATATTTACCATCGTGGTAATTTTCCGACAAAAGCGTTATACCGAGATGCGTAACGACTTTATTAATAACATGACGCATGAGTTGAAAACGCCTATCAGTAGTATTTCGCTTGCTGCACAGATGCTCAATGATACCAGTGTTACTAAGAGTGAGACAATGATGAAGCATCTAGGTGGCGTGATTAACGATGAAGCAAAACGCCTGCGCTTCCTTGTTGAGAAGGTGTTGCAGATGTCGCTCTTCGATAAGAAGAAAGCTATCTTCAACATGAAGCAACTCGACATGAACGAGATGGCCGAAAATATTGCCAACACTTTCACCCTTCGAGTTGAACATACGGGAGGTAAGATATACACGGAGATAGAAGCCATTGACTCTACAATATATGTAGACGAGATGCATTTCCAAAATGCTATCTTCAACTTGATGGATAATGCGGTGAAGTATAAGAAGCCTGATGGGCCTTTGGATATATATATCCGCACATGGAACGACGATGATTTCCTTTATCTCTCTGTAAAAGATACTGGAATCGGCATTAAAAAAGACGACGTTAAAAAAGTGTTTGAAAAGTTCTACCGAGTTCATACGGGCAACCTTCACAACGTGAAAGGTTTCGGTTTGGGTCTTGCATACGTCAAGAAGATTATTGACGTACACAAAGGCGAGATCTTCGTGGAAAGTGAATACGGTAAGGGAACAAAGTTTACAATAAAATTACCAATAATAAAAGATTAGAATATGGACGAGAAATTGAAAATCCTGTTATGCGAAGATGATGAGAATTTGGGAATGTTGCTTCGCGAGTATTTGCAGGCTAAGGGCTATATGGCCGAACTTTGTCCTGATGGAGAGGCTGGATACAAGGCATTTTTGAAAACGAAATTTGACATTTGCGTACTAGACGTAATGATGCCAAAGAAAGACGGCTTCACATTGGCACAAGAAATAAGGCAGGCTAATTCTGAAATCCCAATTATCTTCTTAACCGCTAAGACCCTGAAGGAAGACATCTTAGAAGGCTTCAAGATTGGTGCAGACGATTATATCACCAAGCCTTTCTCAATGGAAGAACTAGTTTTCCGTGTTGAAGCCATCTTGAGACGCGTACGTGGAAAGAAAAATAAGGAGAATACCTTATATCATATAGGCAAATTTGTGTTTGATACGCAGAAGCAGTTACTTACTATTGGCGATAAACAAACAAAGCTTACCACCAAAGAGAACGAACTCTTGGCTCTGCTTTGTTCGCACGCCAACGAAATTCTTCAACGTGATTTCGCACTGAAAACCATTTGGATTGATGATAATTACTTCAATGCACGTTCAATGGATGTATATATAACAAAGTTGCGTAAACATCTTAAGGATGACGACGATATTGAAATTATCAATATCCATGGTAAAGGTTATAAATTGATTACACCTGATGTGGAGTAAATAAAAACACTTGACCTTAGTTTTTCGCTTTAACGGGACGCGTGGTGATAATCACCAGTGTCCCGTTAAATTTTGGTTGCCAGTGCAATGGCGATAGAGTCACTCCTTAATAGTTGCTTGATTTTTTTTGCCAATACACATGAATCACTGCACCAATAACAACACACGCTAATCCTAAAAATAGCGGGAGGTTGCTATCAGTGAATGCACCCAAATAGCAAATAAGAAATATAATAACGCCCATGCAAACCAGTGCAAGACCCAAGTGTGGATATATTTTCCTCATAATCTCTTTAATATGAAGACAAAATTACTAAAAAGGTTTGGTTAAATCAATAAAAATCAATACCTTTGCACCGCAATTTGCAAAATAACATTTATTAATTACATTTTTAGTATGAATCATTACGAAACCGTTTTCATTTTGACTCCCGTTTTGTCTGATGAACAGATGAAGGAAACGGTCGCTAAATTCAAGAAGCTCCTCACCGATAATGGTGCTGAGATCGTGAACGAAGAGGCTTGGGGTTTGAAAAAGATGGCTTATGCAATTCAAAAGAAATCAACTGGCTTCTATTGCCTGTTGGAATTCAAAGCTGAGCCTGAAGTGATTAACTTGCTCGAAACTGGCTATCGTCGCGACGAGAAAGTTATTCGTTACATGACAGTGAAGCTCGACAAGTACGCTGTACAATACGCCGAGAAGAGAAAGCACAAATGGACTAAAAAAATGGAGGAGGCTTAAGCATGGCAGACAAGCAATCAGAAATTCGCTATTTGACCCCACCGTCGGTGGATACCAAAAAGAAGAAGTATTGCCGTTTTAAAAAGAGCGGTATTAAGTATATCGACTATAAGGACCCAGAGTTCCTCAAGAAGTTCCTTAACGAACAGGGTAAAATTTTGCCCCGTCGCATTACCGGAACATCGCTAAAATACCAACGTCGTGTGGCTCAAGCTATTAAGCGTGCACGCCAAATAGCGTTGCTTCCTTATGTAACCGATTTGATGAAATAATGAGAGGAGGAACAGAATGGAATTAATACTGAAAGAAGACATTATCGGACTAGGATATAAGAACGATATTGTAAACGTGAAAAGCGGCTATGGCCGTAACTATCTCATCCCTACCGGTAAGGCTGTTATCGCTTCTGACTCGGCAAAGAAAATTCTTGCTGAAAATCTTAAGCAACAAGCTCACAAACTGGCTGCAATCAAGGCTGAAGCTGAAAAGAAAGCACAAGCTCTCAATGGTGTAGCTCTTGTTATCGAGGCAAAGGTATCTGCTACTGGTGCAACATATGGTTCGGTTAACGCTGCAACTGTTGCTGAGGAGTTGAAGAAGCAAGGTGTAGAGGTTGACAGAAAGATTATCACGATGCGTGATATTAAGCGCGTTGGTGATTTCGAAGCTGTTGTTCATTTCCACAAAGAAGTTGAGGTTGTTGTTCCTGTAAAGGTCGTAGCCGAAAACGCTGTTGTCGAAACACCTACTGTAGAAGAAGTTTCTGCTGAGGTTGAAGAGAATAACTCTAAAGCTGAAGTTGAAGAGGCTCTCGCTGCCGAATAATTTTGCACTGTAAAGCAAATCTATATGAACCCCGATTGTCTCTATAGGCAGTTGGGGTTTATTTTGTATTAATAATTTCACTAGTGTCCACTAAAAAAAATTATTACTGTCCGCTAA
>NZ_BAIZ01000002.1 GCF_000613445.1 Hoylesella shahii DSM 15611 = JCM 12083 | reverse complement strand
TAATAATAAATAATAGCTTTATCTTCGAGAGGACTTTTTATTTTAGTAAGATTATTACTAGGATAAAAACTCCTCTTTTTTATCCCAAATCTGTTGTTAGTGCCGTCTTGTTTTTGCTTGCTTGTTGCGCCAATTAAATGCCTTATTCTTGAAGGCTGAGTGCGCTTCGCAAGAAAGAATAAGACTTACAAGATGCCGACAGGAAAAAATAAAGAGAGACTGGAAGCAATGAATGCAAGATAAAACAGAGAATAAGCGGCCTAACGCCTAATTTATCTTGTTTCGAATTATGCATTTTATATTTGTACAATATTTGGCCCTTTCAACTTGTTGTTGGGTCTATGTCTAAGCCTTATATGTTGTTAGCGCGTTCAACACTATTTTTCACCATCCCCCGTTGCGTTGTGTTGTGCACTGATTTCGATTATTTATCGGCAACAATGCGGTGGCATTGTCACCATAAAGTGCGCATCATTTACAACAAACACGCAAAACATTCGCAACAACGCAACAACCACCCCCCAACAAGTACTCAACCAATCTCAACAACAACAAACCAAAGTAATGCAAGCCCACGTTAAAGGCGAACCAGAATGTAAAATATTCTACACTCATTTTAACACTAATAGCTCACTTTTTACGCACCAACTTCAAACTCGTTGCCAAATATTCAATTCTCGCGAAGGTTTTTCGCCCATCAAATAGTTGCGTTAACGTTGGTCAACAAAACGCATATTCTTACAGAAAACTTCAATTTCAACAGTCAAAACGTACTATTTGCAGCAAAACACAAGGCTATTTGCAGCAAAACGCAATGCTAACTCCTACTAAACGCAAGGCTAACTCTAGCAAAACGCAAAGTAAAATGCAGCAAAACGCAAGGTAAAATGCTAGAAAACGCAATCAAAAATGCATTATTTTGCTCATTAAGGATGTATATACATTTAACGAACAAGAAACAAACAACCCCAATTTGAGGTAAAAACGGCCTTAAAAACTTACTTTTTAGCTACTAAAAGCTGTTTTTAGCGCTGTTAAAAATTGGCGCTGGGGCATTAAATAGAAAGGCTAAATGCTACTAAATAGCAGTTTGGCACTCAAAAACGATGTAAAATAAAAAACAAAATGCCGAAAATTGGGCCAAAATGCATGCTATAAAGCATTTATTTTCTCTAGAATGGCTGGGCAAGAAGAGTATGTTTTGTAAAGTTTTACTACTCACTTTAACAATATTATAACAACAACCAGATGAGCTAATCCCCCGCAGCGCCTTAATATATTTCGGTAAAAGCCCATCTATATTGCAGCATTCGTTGATAAGCATTACAACCATTGGTAGGTTGTGGCGTTAAATCCTCGCACACAACCATGCATTCCACCTAGACAAATAAGGCATATAGGCCATAAATTATGAGCAAAAAACCATGATAAAAGGCTGAACCCCAAATAAGAATTCAGCCTTTAAAAAGGTGCGGGCAAAGCATTTAGCCGTACCCAGCCACATTAAGCCTAAAGAAGGGTAGTATTAGAAAGCATAACCCACGCCAACCATCAACGCATCAACCCCATAATCGGCAAATGCATGATGATAAGCCAAATTGAGTTTAAAGCCTTTAAGTTGCCCACCAGCACCAACAGTAAGCGCATTAGAGCCCTTGTTGGCAAACTGATAGCCCACACGTGCAGACACTAATTGGTTGTAGGTGTATTCCAAACCCGTACCAACGAGCGTCTCGTGAGCATCTTTTGGGGTGAAATATCGGCACGAAAGCGCATAAGTTAGGTTGTGCTTAGGCGCAACAGTCACCAGCCAATCGCCCCCAGCCACCAACGAAGTGGGCAGACTTTGAGGCACCCCCGTATCGTTAAACTTCACCGATTTGCCAAAATCCATCAGTCTCACGCCCAGGTTTAGCACGCTAGGCATGTTCTTAGCCACAGAAAATGACTGCTGAAATGCCGCTCCCAACGAGAAAGCCAATGCGTTTGCACTGGTGGCAGCATGCGCATGCGCATAGGTTGCCGTGGCATACACAGCCACTTGAGACGTTACAGAGAAAGCATAACCCAGGTCGAGCGTTACGTCGTAGGGCGAAACACTGGCCGTAGTGCCCACGGCATTAACAGCCGGAACAGTGAGTCCACCCAGATAACGCATACCAGCCATCAGCGCCGAACGATTAGCAAAGCGATAACCAGCAGCAAAATTATACTGCATCAATCGGCCGTCATCGGTTTTAGGTTGTGCTTCGAGCGAAGCGTCAGCCACAAAACGCTGGTCGCCAAAGGCAAGTGCAGCCGGATTAGCGTAAATATACATCTGATTGGCATGGCCAAGTAGGGTTCCACCCATCGCTGCACTGCGCGCATCGGGTGTGGCTTCGAGCACAGGAAGAATGCGACTTTGCGCCGTTACCTCCATTGCCAGGCAAGTGCCCAGTGTGATAAGTGCCATAGATATCTTGTTCATAGCGTGCTGTTATTTCTTAATGAAAGTATGTTTGCTTGTTATGCGCTCGGTTTTGAGCAGTAGGTAATAGGTGCCAGGCGCAAGGCGGTCGATGCCCAATGTAACTTCTTTCGTGGTGGTATTGGGCGTTAGCGTTTCGTCGATGAGTTTTTCACCACGAAGAGAGGTTACAATAACCTGCACTTGTGCCACATTGCTACGCATCAGTGCCTTGAGATAGCTATGCGCTGGTATGGGATAGATGGCGTGCACATCGGGCGCATTGCTATCGGTTACACGCACTTGCAGCGTGGTGGAGCTACGTTTGCCACCGTCGATGGCCGTTATGGTAATGGTTGCAACCCCCCTTTTGCCCGACTCAAGAATGAGTTGCGAGCCTTTGTTGAGGCCTTCACCACCCCTTCGTTGCTAGACGAGGCAGTGAATTGCAGTTCGGCGCCACTCATAGAGTTAAAAACGTTGGCCAAATTGATTTGGGCGGCATCGCCTTGTTCGAAAAGCGACACAGCGCTCAGCGTGTTAACGAGTTGCGGTGCAGTGTGAGCCACCACCTTATACACAAATTTCTGAAGCGTTTGACCACCCAATTGGTCGGTAAGCGTAACATCAAAGCTGTACAAGCCCGGTTTATCCACCTTGATAAGCAAGTCGAAGGCATTGCCCACACGTTTAAATTCAACGCCTCGTGGCAGTTCGGTGGTGTTGTAAATCCATGTATGTCCATCCTCATCGTTCACAGGTAGCACCTTATGGAAGTAAGGTTGCGTGTCGAGTAGGCGCAGCGTGTCGCCAATAGTCGCCCCAAACACAGGGGCATGGTTCAGTCGGGTGGTGAAATTAGCCATCACTTCGGGCGAGAGATTGTTAAAGCGGTCGCGTGCAACCATCTTCACAACATAGTCAACCCCCGTTTCAAGTCCATTGAAATCGTGCTGTATCTGCGTTCCCACAGTCATATCATACGAATAACGCGTAACCTTTAGCACGGGATTGGCCATATCAGCCTTTTTATATAGCCATATATCATAGGCAAACGCGGTGCGTTCGGCGTTCAGAGCATCGTCATCGGCGGTGACGTTCCATGTGATTTGAGCGTCGTAATATCCACGAGTAGCATCTGCAGACCAATCCGTAACGCTAAGCACAGGCGTTTCGGGCTTCAGCGTTTCGGGGTCTGAAAGAGCAAAATCGGCATCAATATATCCCACGCCCATTTTACCTGCGAGGTTGGCATCGGTCTTAACAGCATAGGGACTGTTGGTCTTTACGGCCCCCATTAGTCGGTTACGAAGGTCTTCGCTTGTGAAGTTGGGATTGTCTTTACCAAACTTAGACACCACCAAAGCAGCCACACCCGATACGTGTGGGGCAGCCATCGACGTGCCTTGAGCGTAGGCATAGTTGTAGTCGGTGGGCAAAGTAAAGTCGGTATTGGGGTATTCGCCCGTGGTAAGTTGGTAGAAATTGGCGGGCACAGTGCTCAAAACGCCCTTTGTAACCTCTCCCGCGTTGGTGGTACCACCAGGTGCAAGCAAGTCTACCCATGTGCCTTTATCCATATAGTCGGTGGGAACGCCCATACTATTAAATGCGCCCACGGCCATTACTCGCGGATAACAAGCAGGAATCATGTCGATATCGTATTGCGAATCGTTACCCGAAGCAAAGACCACCAGTCCACCTTTCATGTAAGCACCAGGTTTTTTGTTGCCTTGAGGGTCGCATCCAGCGATGTCAGTAAAATAGTCGATGCCCTCTTTAAGCAAGTCGAACTGCTTTTTAAAGATGTTTTGAAAATGCTCGTTGTTAAGATATTTGTTACGGTCGAAGGCGTAACCCCACGAGCAATTGCAAACCGAAGCACCATTTTCGGCAGCAAATTCGAAAGCTTTCACGATGTAAGCAGTAGATGCCGTTTGGTTATATCCATCGCGTCCGTATATTTCGCAGCTCATCAATCGCACGCCCGAGTTGGCATCACCGTTACCACCAGCCACGCCACAAACACCTGTTCCGTTGTTGTTTCGTGCGGCAATAGTTCCTGCAACGTGCGTGCCGTGCCCTCCAGGAATAATCACATTGGGGTCGCCATTGCCTGTTTCGGCCGCATAGAAGTTGCGTCCGTGGATGGTAGCACCCGTAGAAGGGTCAACACCTTGCCATGCCGAAGCAGCCAAGTCTTCGTGTTCGAAGTCGATACCCGAGTCCATTACCGCCACAACCACATTGGGATCGCCCGTTTCTTTTTGCCAAGCCGAGAAGAGATTGATGTCGGCACCCGGTTTAAAGGTGGCATATACGCTGTTGGTAGTGGTGTAATGCCACTGGTATTTCAGGTAGGGATCGGTGAAACCCAGATAGCCAGTACCATCGTTAGCCGGTCTTAATCGGCGTGGTGAGATGGGACTGCGCGTGGCCGAGGTGTATTTCACCTTAGCAGGAGCAACCTGAACATTGCCATGAACCTTCTCAATGGCGGGGTCGTGGCGTAGTTCGTTGATTACATCTTCAACATTTTTGGTGCTATCAAACTTCACAACGAACCATCTATCGAGGCCTCTAGCTCGTTTAAGGTTGGCATAATCGTTGGTCATATCAAACACCTGTTCCACCTTTACATTCGAGTTATCGAACACTTTAGCGCGTGTTACACTCTGCGTTGCAGCACGCGTGCTAGGCGAAACGTTAGCTTTCAGCTTAATAAAGGCCAATCCTGGTTGCCAAGGAAAGGCATCATTGTCTGAATTTTGTGCAGCATTGGGGTTGGTTTGCCCCGAAAGCAAGTCGTCGTTGCAAGCCGAGAAGAGGCCAACGGCCAACGTAATGCAGGCTGCCAAAGCATATTTATTATTGAACTTTTTCATTGAATAAGGGTCTAGAGATTGAGAGTCTTCTTGATTTGGTCTACATAGTGCTTACTCTTATAATAAGTAATGACCGTTCTCGTTTGCTGTGGGCGCATGTCGATGAGGTCTTCTTCGCCACGGAAGAAAGTAACAAAGCCATTATCATCACCGCGGAAATAGGTGTACCCCTTATCTTCGATAACGTTTCTAGTGCTAACGGGCAAGGTGTAAGTGTACCATTCGTACACGCCAGGGGTGCCTTCTAGCTCGCGTTTGTATAGGATATCGCCACCCATATAGAACACATGACATAAACCAACAGTACCACTGAGTTCAACATCGGGTACCAAACCCGCATCTAAGTCTTCGGGTGTGGCTCCTTGCCAGTTGAAATAATAAGTTACATTAGCCAGCGAGCCAGGTTCGTAGCTAGCATTTTCGGGAACGAAAAGCAGGCGTGAGTATCGACAAAGTGGGTCTTCGGTGGTGGTTGTGATTTTCTCATCGTTGAATTCGTTGTTGAAGTCGGGTTTCATTCCACGCTTCTTCTCAAATTCAATCACCTCTTGAAGTTTGAAATTCTTATTATGTAAACGACTAGAATTGAACACAGGGAAGCAAGTTGCACGGCCATTGCTGCCCACAATCATACTATTAGAAGACACAACATACTTCATACAGGCACTTTTATAAATGCCTCCATACATTTTAAAGTTGTTGGGGTCGTTGTAAACATGCATCAAGCGGGTTACGTTTTCTTCTTCACAATAGTATTGTGTTTCGGTTTCGTCTCGCTGTTTGTTGCCAAGCTTAAAGTTGTTTTGCTTTAACCAGGGGTCGAAAGACTCTTTTTGGAAGGTTTGACCCTTAGGAGCTTTGAGCCAAGCATTGTAAATCTTCTTGCTTTCGTAGTTAGGCATGTAGAAAATTCGTGGTGATTGTTCGCCTGGAGAGTGGAAAGCGTAGTATATTTTATCCCTATCTTCCTTGAAAGGCATGAGCGAATCAATCTCGAAAGTCTTATCGCGGCTGTTGTTTCTTTGTGCTTCAAGCTCGGTAACGCGTGCCAAATCAAAGTTTTCGATGTCCCAAACAGGCATTTGGAACTGCACAAATCCGTTTTGAGTTACGTTGAGTAAGAAGTGCTTATTGCCGTTAGAGAGAAACAGTTTCTCGGATCTACTGGTCTGTGCCCATTGACTATTGCGTTCGATAGCGGTGAGGTTAAGCCTCAACTTACGCTGTTTGAGGTCGACATCATAGGTTAACCAGCTATTATTTTGCTTGTCCACCTGTTGCACTCGCCAATTATCCGAGTTAGAAATAACATTTAGTTCAACGCCCGAATGCGCTTCATGGTTGAAGATTGCCGTGCCATTGCTACCCTCAACAGCGATGAAAGGTCGGTGCCAAACTGTGTAATATCAAAGGTTTTCTTACCAGTGGGAGTGTTAATCACCACTTCTGCACGACGTTCTTCAGCGCCATCGTTGGCTGTGGCGGTGAGTTCGAGCGTTTGTCCCACCTTTTTTGCAGAGAGCCAAGCACCGTAAGAGCCCGTTTCCACTTGCCATTCGTCGCCAAGTGTGGCCATATTCACGGCCTTAGTTTCGCCCTCTTGCTTGAGTGTAAAGGTCTGTGCCTCGCCTTGAACGATGTTTTCGGTGCCGCCCAAGATAAGATCTTTTTGGCATGCGCTAGCCAACAATGCCACGATGAGCAGCGCGCATAATTTTATTTTCTTATACATAGCGTATGTGTTTTTTGTTTGCTTATGTCTCATTGCTTATCACATCAAGGATTTTGTACGATGTTGGGGTTTATTCTTACTTCGTTTTCGGGGAACGGCCACACAAACATTTTGTTGTCTGGAGCAATATTTACTCTAAAGCCTGCTGCATAGAAGGAGGCTGGAACTTGGTAATAACCTTGCGCACCTTGGTACGAACGCTTGCTAAAGCCTTGTTTCCATCGTCGCAAATCCCAAAGACGGAAGCCCTCAAAAGCCAATTCGCGCGCACGTTCGCTTTTGATTTCTTCGTACAATTCGTTGCCCGTTGCACTGGTAGTAGGCACCCCTCGCGAGTCTCTTAGCATGTTAAGATAGTATTGAGCATCGGCTACATTACCCAAGTTATAAGCAGCTTCGGCCACGATGAGGTATTGTTCGGCAATGCGGAAAGGCTTTGGAGCCTGATTGCCGTTAGGAACATAGCCTCCCCAATGCGTGGAATTGAGGGTGGAATAGCTGGGATTGCCTTTGAACTTAGACACGACGTAGAGTTGTGTTGACGCGTTTTTATCGTTCACCGTGGTATTAACAAACTCGAAAAGTGCCAGTGCACGATGGTCGGTTTCACTTGCAAAGAGGTCGTTTATCACCTCGCGTGTTGGTACATAGGGCGGTTTATTGTAGTCGCCTACCATACTCGAATTATTGCTTTCATCCCAATAAGTAGTTGTAGAGAGGTCGGCGCCATAGAGAGGAGTTACTGTTGGCACTTCGTTTTCTTTTGCTACGTAGGGTTGCCATATCTGTTCTGTACCCTTATCATAAAACCACATCTGTGCAAAAGCATCCTCTTGAGGATTGATTTTGCCCTCACTGTTGAGTGTAGACACGTAAGGAGCAATAAGCGGATAAGTGTTTCGGTCTACCAATTGCTTTGCTTCTTGATAAGCTTTGTCCATATTGCCCATATAAAGATACACACGAGCGCGAAGTGCTCGCACGGCATCGGCACTTATTTCGCTGTTGCCCACCTTGGTTTCAACGCCAGAGAGCAATGTTTCGGCCACGTTGAGGTCGTCTAAAATCTGTTTATAAGTTTGCTCGTTAGTGGCTCGTTTGGGCTTATTCAGGTCGCCTGGCACCAGCGCCAGCACCACTCCGAGGTCTTTATTGGCCGTAGCAGCATCGTAAACAGTGCCCCAACGCAAAGCCAAGTTAAAGTGATAAAAGGCCCTAGCGAAGTAAGCGTTACCCAAATACTGATTTTTCAGAGGCTTTTCTGCTTCGCTAACATTGAGGTTTGGCAGGTTGGTTATCACCACATTGACATCAACGAGAGCCGAATAATACGAATGGTAGATTTCTTGCAGCACGTTACTTTCGGGCAAAACCTTCCATCCGTGGAACTCACCATAAAGGTTTCCGAAGGCTGCATGCGCGTTAAGCATGTCTGCTTGTGCCTCTTGTGGCAGCACATACCCGCCACCAAACTTGCCGCGAAGTGTTGAATAGATGCCATTATCCCATTTAGCGGCGTCTTGCATGTTGAGATAAGCGTTGTTATAGTCTATATAGTCGGCTGGTTCGCGGTCGAGATTGCACCCTTGGAGCATGGCTGCGAGCGCGAGTGTCCATAAAAATATCTTCGTTGTTTTCATATTCGTGTTCATTTTTGTGTGAGTTGTTAGAGTCCAATCTCCACACCCACGCTCATTTGCTTGGTGTTGGGATTAACGCCATACGAAACATTACGGTTTACTTCGGGGTCGATACCGCGGAATTTAGTAAATGTTAGCAAGTTACGACCAGTAAAGAACACTTTTGCCGAGCGCACAATGTTCTGTTTTCCAAGGCTCTTTCGAGGGATGTCATAGCCCAATGTAAAGTTTTTAAGGCGCATGAACGAGGCGTTTTCCAGCATCTTAGAGTCGAGATAGGTGCTTTGGTGATTGGCCTGACGCACCCAATCCAACGATGGAAATTCGGTATTGTCGCCTGGTTGCTTCCAATAATCAAACAGTTTACGCGAGCCATTGTAGTTGCCTTCGCGGTTACGCACGTGGTAATCGTTCTCATAGAACTGCTTATCCATTGAAATCATGTGCTTGCCAAGCGCCAAAAAGAAGTCGGCATTAACATAAAATCCTTTCCAATAGGCCGATATTCCCCATCCTCCAGTAAAGGGTGTGTAGGCGCTAACGCCTGTGTTTTGGTTCAATGCTGTGGTATATTCAGACACAACATCGCTGTCGTCGCGGCGCGTTTGGTCTTTATCTGTTCCTGGATTATACCATTCGGGCACACCTGTTTGGGTGTTAACGCCTTTATAAAGGGGCAAAACAAAGGTGATGGGTTTGCCCACAATGTAGGCCAATTGTCCGCCTGGCTCGTGCATGATTGGCGACCTTCGAACAGTTCTAGCACCTTATCGCGGTTATAGTTGAAGTTAATGTTGGCCGAAACGCCCCAGTCGCGACCGCGAAGAAGGTCGGCATTGACTTGAAAGTCTACACCATGGTTCAGGTAACGTCCCACATTCTCGTATCGAGTGGCATAACCCGCACTGCTCACAGGTAGTCCTGAAGTATAGGGCAAAGGCACTTCGAAAAGCATATCGCTGGTTATACGATTGTAGTATTCTAGGTTTACATCCAATCGATTGAGCAAACGAGCCTTCGCGCCCACAGTAAATTTGCTTTGATGTTCCCATCCTAGGTCGGGATTTCCAAGACTAACGAAACCCAAACTCATGCCACCCTTCTTCTGTCCCACCTTTCCTACGTACGACGAAGTGCTGTAAGGCGGTATGGAAGAGTTGCCTTGTGTACCATAACTAGCCTTCAAGTCGAGTTCGTTGAGCCACGAAACGTCTTTAAGAAAAGCTTCACTCTTGGCCTTCCATAGCAAACCTAACGACCAGAATAGACCGTTGCGCTTGTTGCGACCAAAGCGAGACGAAGCATCGTTACGCAAAACGAGATCGACAAAATAACGCTCCGAGAAGTCGTAAGACAACTGGGTGAAGAACGATAGAAAGGCATAACTGTTGGTGTCTTCGCCTACCGACTTGCTTTGGGTGACGTTATTGAGCAGGTAAAGGCGATCGTCGAGGATGCCCGAACCTGCTGCCGAGAAACCATCGTCTTTATAATTGGTGTATTCGTGACCTAGCAATGCCGTGATATGATGGTCGTCGAAACCCATATTGTAGGCCACGGTGTTGGTTACGGTGACGTTAGAAGCCATTGAATAGGCACGTTGCGAACTGCCATTGCCATATGCACGGTAATAGCTTGGCAAGGTGCGCGAACGACTATCGCCATAATTTAGCTCCAAACCTGCGAGCGAACGGATGGTAAGGTTCTTTATAGGAGTGAGCGTTAGGCTACCATTGGCCGAGAGTATGAAGGCATTGGTCTTGGCAGGATTGGTAGAGATGACGTGCTTGGGCGTTGAAAGGTCGAGCAAAGGCACACGTTCCAACTCCAATCCCGTGTTTGGGTCGTAGGGAGAAGCAAAGGGAGCGTTCATAGCAGCTAGTCCGCCACCCACGGCATTGTTGCTTCCGAAGGGCGAAACTTGCGTATCATCATACGACACTTGTGTGTTTACGTTGGCCTTAACCCATTCGGCTAAATTGGCATCAAGGTTAATACGTCCATAAACCTTTTTGTAACTCGAGCCCATACGCAATCCGTCTTGGCTCAATGCTCCACCCGAGAGGTAATATCTCACGCCTGTTGTGCCACCCGACACCGACACATCGGCCGTGTACATGGGCGCAGGCTGATACACATACTTATACCATTGAAAGTCGGTTTCCTTAAAATAATTTTCTTTAAAGGCTGCAATCTCGGCTGGGGTGTAGATACCTGTTTCTTGATAATAACGCAACAGCTCTGGTCCCGACATCAATTGGTCGAAATAATCGGTGTTAGCCAACGACGAAACAGCATATTGTGCCCTGAGATTTACAGTGGGGCGCGTCTCTGTTCGGCCGCGTTTGGTGGTTACATACATCACACCATTGGCCGCACGTGCACCATAAATAGAGGTTGCCGCCGCGTCTTTAAGAAACTGAACGCTCTCAATGTCGTTTTGATTCATGGATTGTAACACGTTCATGCTTACTTGCATACCGTCGAGTATAATCAGTAAGCCCGTACCTGCACCCAACGAGCCTTGTCCGTGCAAGGCCATTGAAAGACGAGCAGAGGGTTCGCCCGACGAAGAAAACACTTGCAAACCGCTTACTTTGCCCTGAACAGCGTCTAGGGGGTTGGCCACAGGCTTCATGGCAAGGTCTTTAGCGCTTACTTTTACCACCGAAGCGAGGTGTTGGCCACCTTACGTTCCATGTAACCCACCACTACAACATCGTTTAGCATGAGGTCTGAGGGCTGCATGCGCACTTTCATCTGCGCCGAAGCAGCCAACTCCTGACTGTTATAACCCATAAAACTAAACGTGAGTTTTTCTCCGCTTCGCACGCTAATAGAGAAATTACCGTCTATGTTAGACACGGTGCCCGTCTTAGGAGCCGACTTAGGGACGATGCTTACACCTGGCAAGGCCTCCCCGTTTTCATCTACGACGTTGCCCTTTACTGTTATCGTTTGTGCTAAAACCTGACTTAAGCCAGTTAACAAACAAAGGGTCAACATCCAAATCCTTACTTTCATAAATGCAATTATCTAGGTTGATTATAGTTTACTCATGTACCGATGCATACATAACCATGCTCTATGGCAAATGCTTCGGCCTTAAAATAATCTTGTTATAATAACTTTGATATCTAGTTTAATACTTCATATCATTTTGCAAATATATTCATTATTTTTTAATTATAGCCGTTTTTAGCTAATTAAATTAACAATTAAACTAATTATGCGTATTTCTTGTGTTTTATTTAATGATGTTTGCAATTTTTACAAACATAAAAATACAAGTCTATGCGACGCAAAAGACAGAACCACAAACAACTTAAGGGTAGTTGCAGAAACAAAATAGGACATTATACATTTACTTATTTAGCTACAAAGATGATCCATAAACAATGCTATATTTGGAACTTAACTACAATAAATACAACTACTAAACCTACATTCTTAATACTTGTGCTTCTTAACAGCGAGTAAAACTATAACTCGTGTTGCGCCTTGATGAAGATAAAACAGCAAAGCACGAAGTAAAATTGTAAATTATTTGTACTATATTTTAACATTATGAGTGCCATCGCTATAAATTTTCTTGGCGAAGCTCCGAAATTCTTGCATATTTCGAAAGTTTTTAACCTGCTGATTTTGTGCTACTTACACGTAAAACAGGCAAAAATAACCCTTAAAAGCCTTCTAAACCAACTATTTTTGCCACGTTAGCGCCTGCGCATCGGTAAAAAAGTACCATTTTATAATGAATTTCTAACTCCGCAAAAGACCGTCACAAATAACCTGTTTTTGATTTCATTTTGAACTGTTTCTATCCATATATAAAACACAAACACACAAACAACCGTATTTTCGCAACAAAAAGTTAGTGCTATTTGCACCAAATAGCACTGCAATATGCAGCAAAACGCATGGTAATATGCAGCAAAACGCAAGGTGTTTTGCTGGAGTTAGCAAGGTAAAATGGTGCTTATTAGAAAACTAATTCCTACTTTTTTGGAACAAAATGTTTGTTTACGCAACGCAAATTTGGCGTTATTTTTCGCAAAATAGAAAGCCAATTTCATAGTAAATAGCAAAAACGGGGAGAAAAATCGCTCAAAACAGACAGTTGTTTTTGCTCTTCGAGAGCGTTTTTCATAGGTTTTACCCGCTTTTTGGGTTTAAAATAGGCTGGATTAGAGAGTGTATTTTGTAAAGTTTGTTTACTTAATTAACAAATCAAACCCCACAACCCACACACCCTATCAAGAAGAACGAACATCAAACACGCAGCCACTGGCGATATGAAATGTAGCTGAAAGACACCAAGCACAAATAGAATGCGCGCGCATATTGGTGGGCGCAAACACTAAAACACCCACTTAAGGGCGAACCCTTTCCAACTCCCTCCCCTCCATACTCAGCGCAAGCATTGCACAGCACCGTTGTTAGCCCCTACATTTACAAGCAACAAAGCCAAGTAATAATGAATTGTGCGCCCTAACAAACGGCTAATTCGTTGAGATTAAACACCTTTCGAGAAATACGTTTTTAATTACAACCTGTAACCATTTTCCACTTATTATCTTTTTTCTTTTAAAATATTTGCACTTTTAATGGAAATCACTTACATTTGCCATCAAAGAACGAAACATTTAATTTAGCCTTTGGTGGTTCTGAATGCCACCTTCAACAAGCCTTTTGACTGAACGCCAAACAGACTTCACTTACTTTTTACCAACACAGCAAGCCAAATAGCAAAGAAAGCGAGTGGAACTGCCTGACAAAAGCAAAAAGACATTGAAGCGACACCCTATTAAAGGGCCCAAAATAACATGTGGGGAGCATTTTAGAATACACCTAAAGCCTAACATAACGCATACTATTAACAATTGACTTTACTCTATGATTAAAAGAACTGCAACATTAATGATTTTGTGCTTGGTGGCCTTCTTCGCCTCGGCACAAACAATGAAGGTCAGTGGAACAGTGGTAGACGAGTCTGGCGAACCCATTATCGGTGCTTCGGTAAAGGTAACGGGCACAACGCTTGGCGTGGCTACCAACCTAGATGGCAAGTTTACACTCGACAATGTACCGCGAACTGCACGCACAATAGTGGTTTCGTATATTGGTATGCTGCCCGTAACCACACAGATTAAACCCGAGATGCGCATTGTGATGAAATCTGATTCGAAACAAATAGACGACGTTATCGTTGTGGCTTTCGGTAAACAAAAGCGCGAAGCATTCACGGGTTCGGCTGGTGTTGTTAATGCAGACAAGATTGCCGAGCGACAAGTAAACAACCCTTTATCGGCATTAAACGGTAAGGTATCGGGCGTTCAGATGATTGAAGGCAACGGCCCTTCATCGTCGCCTACCATACAAATTCGTGGTATTGGTTCGCTCAACGCAGGCAACAGCCCGCTAATCGTGGTGGATGGTTTGCCTTATGCTGGCTATTACAGCGACATCAACCCAGCCGATGTTGAAAGTATCAGCGTGCTAAAAGATGCCGCTTCTAACTCGCTTTATGGTGCTCGTGGCGCCAATGGTGTTATCCTTATCACCACAAAAACGGCAAAACGCGGAACAGCCACCATATCTGTTGACGCAAAATGGGGATATAACGAAGACGCAAAAGTGGATTACGAAACCGTTAGCGACCCCAGACAATATTATGAATTGTTCTTTAAATCCATCTATAACAAATTTCATAACGCTGATGGGCTAGATGCTTATTCGGCTTATATCAAGGCTAACCAAACCATGTATAAACGTGGTAGCGAGGGCGGTTTGGGCAGTATTCTATATAGTGTGCCCACTGGCGAATATCTGATTGGCCAAAACGGCAAACTCAACCCGCATGCCACGCTTGGCAATATCGTTACACACAATGGTAAAGAATATCTGCTTTATCCCGACGACTGGAAGAAAGAGGGCTTGAGAAAGGCTTCCGCCAAGAATATAATATTGGTATTAATGGTGGAACGGATGTGTTTAAAACCTACGCTAGCCTGGGTTATATGAAGAATAATGGTATCTGCTATGGGTCGGACTACACGCGTTACTCGGCTCGCCTTAAGTCTGAATACCAAGCACGCAAATGGATGACGGTGGGAGGAAACATTAGTTACACTCATTCTGAATCTAATGCCTCGGGTAATGCATTCGGTGCAGCCCACCAAATACCACCCATCTACCTCTATATCTGCGCGACGGACAAGGCAACATTCTGCAAGACCGCAACGGAAACATGTATGACTATGGTAATGGCGCGGTAAACGGCGTAACAAGAGAAATATTTTTGAACGAAGCACCCTTGCAAGACGACCGCCTAAACGTGTCGACCAATAGCAGCAACTCGTATGGAATGCAGGGATATACCGATATTTCGTTTATCGAAGACCTGAAACTTACACTCAACGTGAGTATCTATAACACCGAAAACCGCGACAACGACGCCTCTAATCCTTACTACGGCTTCGACAAAACACGTGGCGGACAGGTGGGCGTTTCGCACTATCGCACTTTCGCTTTCAACACGCAACAACTTCTAAACTATAGCAAAGCCTTTGGCAAACACACCGTTTCGGCATTGCTAGGACACGAATTTACACGCAACACCAGCACCACGCTTACTGGCAGAAAGAACAATATCTTTGCATTTAAAATGAACACCGAACTCGCTGGTGCGCTTTCGCTGGTGTCGACCAATAGTTATAAGAACTTCTATAATATTGAAGGCTTCTTCTTCCGCGGTCAATACGACTACGACAATAAGCTTTTCGCATCGGCATCGTTCCGTCGCGATGGTTCGTCGCGCTTCCATCCCTCACACCGTTGGGGTAACTTCTGGTCGTTTGGTGGTGCGTGGATTCTTACAAAAGAAAAGTGGTTTAAACCCACTTGGATGGACATGCTGAAGCTTAAAGCCAGCTTTGGACAGCAAGGAAACGACGCCATCGGCGACTTTTATTACTCAGACTTCTACAATCTTTCGGCCGTTAACGGCGAAGGTTCGTTGGCATTCAGCAACAAAGGCAAACGAGACATCACCTGGGAAACCAACACCAACATGAACTTGGGCTTCGAATTCGAACTCTTCAAGCAGCGTTTAACGGGTAGCGTGGAATACTATCAACGCAAAACCACCGACATGCTGCTATGGTTCTCGGTGCCTCCTTCGCTGGGTTATGATGGCTATTACGACAACGTTGGCGACATGATGAACCGCGGTGTGGAGCTAAATCTCGATGCAGACCTCATTCGCACAAAGGCCTTTACGTGGGCAATGAACTTCAACATCACCCACAACCACAACAATATTAGCTACCTTCCCGAACAAAACAAAACCTTGGAAAAGGAAGGACACGCAGGTTATGCCAACAGTTCGCGTTATGTGGGCGAAGGTTTACCCATCAACACCTGGTATATTAAGAAGTATGCCGGTGTAAACGAACAAGGTTTGGGCACATGGTATTACACCGATGCCACCACAGGCGACATGAAAACAACCACCGATTACAGCTCGGCCGACTACTATCTAGGTGGCAGTCCGCATCCCGATGTATATGGTGGCTTCGGCACTTCGCTACGCGCTTACGGCTTCGACCTCAACGTTAACTTTATTTACTCGTTGGGAGGAAAAGCCTACGACAGCGGATACGAAGGCATGATGCGCAACCCCGAACCTTCTATCGCACCACAAGCCTACCACAAAGACCTGCTCAATGCCTGGTCGGCCGAGAACACCAACACCACTGTTCCTCGATTCCAATACGGCGATCTCAACACTTCGGCCTTCTCGGATAGGTTCTTGGTGGATGCTAGTACCCTCACATTCAAGTCGATTACACTGGGCTACACCTTCCCAGCACAGCTTGTTAAGAAACTGCAGTTAAGCAGTTTGCGCCTCTTTATATCGTGCGACAATGTGGCCTATTGGGGCAAACGCAAAGGATTCGACCCACGAACCTCACTCGATGGCAGTGTTTACGACAACTCTTATTCGCCAATGCGCACCGCATCTGCCGGCATCTCTGTTAAATTCTAAGAACAAAGAAAGGAACCACATTTATGAAACAGTTCATTAAAAGCATCATATTCCTAGGTCTGGCAGTACCCACACTAACAGGTTGTCTTGAAGAAGTGTACCCCGGACAAGGCTTTACGCAAGAGCAACTTAAAGAAACCGACAACTCGGCAGCTGCATTAAGCAAAGCCATACCTGGAGCTTTCTTACGCATGGGCAACGGAAACGGACACTATGGATATGCAGGTTTGGCCATGGATAGAGAGACGATGGGTGCCGAGATACCCGTTTACAGCACGCTTTACGACTTCTATCAAGACGAAGGTTTTGACCATCAGCTGGGCCCCGAATATTATGTGGCTACTGATTGGTGGCCATTCTATTACGAACTCATTAAGAAATGCAACCTTACGTTAGGCGCTGTACCCATCACCGAGTTTACTTCTGCCGAAGAATTAGCTTATGTGGGCAACGCTCTTGGCTATCGTGCATTTGCTTATTACGACATGGCTTGCGCCTACGAATATAAGAAGACTGGCTTTACACAGCTTGACAGCAAAGCCGAAGCAGACAAGATATACGGCTTAACGGTACCTATTCGTACTGAGTTTACCACGCAACAGGAGGCTACAAAAGACACCAGAGCACCCTTCTACGCCATGTATCGCTTTATCATGACCGATCTTGACCGGGCCGAGAAGTATCTGCAAGGATATAAAAGAACAAGCGCTAACATGATTGACCAAAGCGTTATCTTCGGTATGAAGGCGCGTTTGTGGCTGCAAATGGGTTCGCGATTTGAGAAAAGCAGCACCGACCTGCAAGCGCAAATCAGTCATGAAAACGATGAAGCACTGGCTATTTACAACAAACTGGGCATCACTTCGGCCAACGACTGCTTTAAAAAAGCTGCGCAATATGCTCGCCTAGCCATCTCGCAAGGCCATCGTCCAACCACTAAAGCAGAATGGTTTAACAGCACAACGGGCTTTAATACGGCCAACGAAGCATGGCTGTTGGCAGTGCAAATCAATTCGAACGACATGACCAATGGCTCTCACTGGAACTGGAAAAACTTTGTTGGAAACATGTCGTCTGAAAACACTTTCGGTGTAAACAACCTCGAATATAAAGCGTTCCGCGAAATTGATGCTGCCTTATACAAAACTATTGAGGCGGGCGACTGGCGCAAAAGCACTTGGATTGATCCTGCTGATGCTGGCAAAACAGACGCTTATTCGAAATACACCACCCTGTTTAAGGCCGCCGAATGGGCACAACTGCCAGCCTATACGGGTTTGAAATTCCACCCACGAAGTGGCGAGATGAAGAACTATAAGGTGGGCGCTGCTGTAGACATCCCCTTGATGCGCGCCGAAGAAATGTATCTTATCGAGGCCGAAGCAAAAGCACATTACGAGGGTTTGGAGGCTGGCAAGCAAGCTTTAACCAACTATCTGAACACTTACAGATACGACGATGGCTCTTATCTGTGCAATGCCACAACAATGGATGGCTTCAACGACGAGATATTACGCCAAAAACGCATCGAGTTTTGGGGCGAAGGTATTGTTTTCTTCGACTATAAACGCCTGGAGAAAGCTGTCATCAGACGCTACGATGGCTCGAACCATCCCGAAGGTTATCAGTTTAACACCAAGGCTGGATACGTGGCACCGCGCATGAATATCTGCTTAAGCCACTACGAAACAATGTACAACGAGAACCTCGTTAATAATCCCAACCCAACGAACGTTCACGAATAACAGCTTTTAATCATTGATTTTCAAAACAATTAACAACGATTAGACATGAAGACATTCAAGCATATTGGCTTGTTAGGCGCCTTGGTGGCAACGGCATTGATGGGCGCCTGCACTAATAAAGAAGACTATACACCGGGGCCTGAGGTGGCTAGCGGATGCCAACAGGTGCATTTCACCAACACCAACAACCCCATTTGTGTGCTCAACTTGGACAATGCCAACGAACGAACAGCCACACTTATTCTTAAACGAAACAATGTTGGCGCTGAACTGAACATGCCTGTGAAGGTTGTTTCGCAATCGGCAGGACTGGAAATTCCTACTTCGGTGACCTTCGCTGCGGGCGATTCGCTGGCAGAACTGAACATCAAAGCTCCACAACAAGTGCAATTGAAAGATGTGTATAAGTACGAAGTGAAACTGGAAGGGAAGGAGGTTGACCCCTATTCAAAACTCGATGGTGGAATTGTTTTCTCTGGACAACTCAACTTCCCCGAAGCAAAGAAGGCCGATTTTTGGATGGCTAACGGCTCTAATGGCCTCTCGCTATTTAACTATTGGGAAGAAACGCTGATGGATTTGGGTAACAACAACTTCTTCATCAAAGACTTTATGCACTCGGGAGAGAACCTCTGGCTTAACACTAGCTCATCGGGTGTACTCACCGTTAAAAGCGATTCGTGGACTAAAGCGAGCATCGTGCCCGACGCTTCGCTAGAAGGCGGATACACGTTCTACTTCCATAAACTTATCAACAATCGCCTACAACCCTACACATTGTATCCTTTGGGCAACACTGGAAGCGAACCTTCTATCAAAGAACTTGTACTTTATGGTGGTCCCGACTACTCTTCGTACTCGTCTAACGGCACTTGGGGTAAGATTTATATCAACTATGCCAAGTATAGCAACGGCTCAGAAGACAGCTGGGTGTACCTATATTTCCAACTTAAATAAACAAATGGGTGGTGACGACGCATGCTGTCGCCACCCCTTTAACATCTAAAAAATCTCTTATGCGTTTCAACTGCAAATACTTAACTTATACCTTGCTTACCGCTTTTGCACTAACTATCGCGGCATGTAACGAGCGTGTCGACGACGAAGAGCAAGCGGCACTAACAAGAAACACCGACGATATCGTGGCGCTTGATGGCAAAGTAACCACACTGCAAACGGCAACCAAAGGCAACGGCTACAATATCATCCTCATGGGAGACGGTTTTACCGTTGATATGATTAAAAACGGAACCTACGATGAGGTGATGAAGAAGTCGGCCGAACATCTCTTTTCACTCGAACCAATGAAGTCGTTGCGCCCTTATTTTAATGTTTATGTGGTGCAAAAGGTTTCTTTAAGCAGCGACTTAAATGGCGCTACGGCCCTAGGTAGTGCTATTAGTAGTGCCAACAAGGTATGCGGATTTGTAAACGACGATAACCTGGACTATAAAACAATGCTCTATGCCTCTACCGTTCCTGGCTATAAAGAGGAAAACTCGGTTATCAGCGTGGTGATGAATACTACAAAATCGGGTGGTATTACCTACTGGCACGACTGGAATTCTACGCTGGCCTGTGCCTATACCACACTCTATGGCGGCGTTGACGGCAACTATTTTCGCTACACTTTGATACACGAAACGGCTGGACATGCCATTGGTAAGCTCGACGATGAATACGACTTGCAGAACCTTGCCATAGATGCCGAAGGATTGGAGCGCTATCGTTATGGCCATACTTTGGGCTGGTTGACAAACATTTCGACAACTACCGACCCCACAAAAGCACCTTGGGCCCAGTTCTTAGCCGACCCGCGTTATGCTAATCAGGCTTAGGCTTCTTCGAAGGTGGCGGTGCTCGCTATGCAACGGGCGTGTGGCGACCCACAGAAAGCAGCATTATGCTTATCACCGACACCGAAAGCACAGAATTTAATGCGCCCTCGCGACGTGCCATTTATAATAAGGTGATGGAAGTTGCAACGGGTAGAACACCCACTTACGAAGAGTTTGTGGCCTTCGACAAAAAGTAAAAGCAAGGCCTAACGGGCCGTTAACAATATGTTTTCACGCCATGCGCAATGCCTCTATCATGGTTGGCATTGCACATGGCGTGAAAACGTTTGTCACTTTGGGCTTTGTTAAGGCCAATATGTTCTTTGTGCTAGACGTTACGGCCCATAACGCCAGCTTTAGCGGGCATTACTCACCACGAAATCTCGGCAGAACCGAAACAACGATGATGGTCTTTATCGTAGATTACACAAAACTGTCCTGGCGCAACACCTTGCATGGGCGTCTCAGCATGCACCATATAGCCACCTTCGGCTAGCGGTTCGAGTCGCGCACGATGATATTCGGGTGTGTGTCTTATCTTAAATCGGATGTCAAGGTCGTCAAGCGGAGCTGTCAACAGGTGCAAGTCGCTCACCTTAAAAGTTTGTTTATAAGCTGTAGCAGGCTCGTACCCCTTGCTCACATAAAGCACATTACGCGCCACATCCTTCTTTACAGCATACCAAGGTCCACCGCCAAAGCCCAGTCCATGACGCTGACCGATGGTGTGAAACCATAGTCCACGGTGCATGCCAATCTTCTTTTCGGTTTCCAATTCCAACACTTCGCCAGGATTTTCGCCTAAGAAACGGCGGATATAATCGTTGTAATTGATTTTTCCAAGAAAACAAATACCCTGACTATCTTTGCGTTTTGCATTGATAAGATGTTCGCGTTCGGCAATCTCTCTCACCTCTCCTTTTTGGTAATGCCCTATGGGGAAGAGGGCTTTTTGCAACTGCCAATCGTATATTTGCGCTAAAAAGTCGGTCTGATCTTTCACCGGGTCGGGACTTGTAACCAACCATTTTTTGCCTTCAATCCATTCTGTTTGGGCATAATGTCCCGTAGCGATGAGATCGTATTCGTGTCCGCACTTCTCGTGAAAAGCACCAAACTTAATCAATCTGTTGCACATCACATCGGGATTGGGCGTAAATCCGGCCTTCACCTTATCCATGGTGTAACGCGTTACTTGCTCCCAATACTCCTTATGACAGTCAACCACCTCTAGTTTGCACCCAAAACGTTTGGCTACAGCCGTTGCCATCTCCAAATCTTCTTCAGAAGAGCAGTCCCATTCTTCGTTTTCTTCAGGACCAATCTTGATATAAAAGCAATCGGGATGCAGTCCAAGCCGATTAAACTCGTACACCACAACCGAACTATCCACGCCACCCGAGAGCAGCACGGCTATCTTTTTTCCTTGCAATTCTTCGATATTCATGCTTGCAAAGTTAGTTAAAAATCAGCTTATTACCATCTATTGATGTAGGTTTAACGCTATTGGGCAATGTGATACACACCGCTTTTGTGCCTTTACACCACTAGAAAGGCCATAAATAGTTGTGCTTTAAAACTCGTTTTGAATGTTATTATTAGCACCTTTTACGAAATAAACAACCCTAAACCTAGCAAATTAACCCAACAAGAACAGGAATAGACAATACGTCTGCCCTATTTTTCACACCCCTACCCTAGCAAGCAACAACACTTCTATAAACAAAACGCGCCCTATATGTACCTTTTGGCACATAAAGGGCACGTTATAGCAGATGTTGCGCAGGGCATTTGGCGCCTTGCAATAAAAGCAATGATTATCTAAACACCTTCCATGTGTGGTTGCCTTGCTTGATGATAAACATACCTTTACCAGGCAAAGGCGTGGAAGCAGTGTAACCTCCGTGGGGCAAAGTTAATACCAAACGCCCTTCAATATCGTAAACACGCGTGGCAGAAGTGGCAGAAGGCTCGGCGCGAGGCGCCGTTATGGCAGTGGTAAACCATCGATCGTCGTCTTCTTGCGACACATTAACGATACGACCGCTACGAATAGTAACCATCGCACTGTTATAATTGTTCTGGTTTCCATTCCAATGGCGCACCAATCTCCAATCTTTATCCTCGCTATCACGCGACCCCATAAACACGCGCCACACACCATCTTCGATGCCAGTAGGCATAGAATGCACAGTATAGAGCGACGAAACAGACTGGTGGTCGTAGTTAGCTATAGGCGATGTGATATTGGTTGAGCAGAGCAACAGTTGCTTATTGCCCTTCTGCATCACAACAGCCACACGCCCAACAAAGGGGGCACCGCCACGATTAATAACATTACTTCCGTTTATCGACACGTTTTTACCGGCTCTACTTACAGTAAACGGCTGGTCCATACATAGGTGCGACTCGTGTTCCATCACCTTTTTAGGACTAATTCCGATAACCATGTCTTGCCTAGAAGAGAAAGCAAGGGTGCCAGGATTGAGCAAAGCGATGTTGTAATAGCCATCATCGTTGCCATCCCATCCCCAATTAACCCACACGCGACCTTGCGTATCGTAACCACAAAGCACAAAAGCATGACCGCCAGCGTTATTGTCTACGCCCGTGTAATATATGGGGCGACGAGCATTAAGCTCACCATACACCAGGCGCATCCATTCGTTTGCCGAGTAAAAGTCGCGCGTACAAATGTTTGCTCCCTCGTCATAACCAAAGTGTTTGATAAATGCTTCGCGCGCTTCTCTTGTAAAAGCACCGCTGAAAGTCATAGAATACTGCATGCTAACCGATACGCCACAATGATACATCAGTGTTGACACGGCCTTTGCTTGCTGTGCATTATAGCCTTTTTTGTAAGAGGCAAGCATGTTTTTCCAATCATACGAAGCCGCACTAAAGTCAACTGTGATGTTATAACCCGTGCCCGCTTCGCCATGAGGAGTAAACCCATAGGTGTTTGTTCCTTTGCCATGAGCGGGATAACCATGGTATCTCATGATTTGTGCCATAGCCGTGGCCACGCATCCAGTGAGATAATGCTCGCCCGACGTATTGGCTGGGCATAGTTGGTTGTAGGGTTTGGTCTGTCCCCAGTGCGTTTCTACAAAGGGTTGCACAGCATTTTCGTAGCCATAGCTTGCAGGCAGACCTGCTTCCGATGGCACTTTGGCTGCCATTGCTTGCTTAACCGCCTCCATATACCATGCCAAAGAAGCACTTACACCTGCGAAATCATGGGGCGAACAGGCCAACACTGCCGGCCATTCATCATTATAAGCCACCAGTGCATAGCCCCCTTGAGCCGCTCCATACACAGCCAATTGGTCGTCGGCATATAGTTTTTGCATCGTAGAAGGTGCCTTTTGAGGCATGCCATTGGCCCGTAACGTGGGTACAAACAAGGCAGAGAGAGCCTGGCAAGCTGCCTGGCTCATCTCTTTTTCGGTGCGTGTAGCAGCCTTTGCGCTAAGCGAAAAGAAGCATAACGCTGCAATGAGAAGTTTCTCCATACGCATTAATCAAGGAAATACAACTTCTCTTCGTTCCATCCCCACCAACCGTAATTAGGGGCATACCATGCAAAATTCAATTCGAAAGCATCGTCGTTGGCATTGTAATTGCCCGCATAGGTGCTAGCATTTGCAATGTCGGCATCGTTATAAAGCCTACTGGCATCGCCTGTCCAGTTGCCCACCACGCGCAGCATCAGTATATCTCCCTTGTTGCTTCGCGAAGCATACACATCCTGTGGGCGCACAAACACCTTACCATCGGTATGCTTAACAATTTCGATTGGCAAGAAAGCATTGTTGTTAGCATCATTAAGTGGGATAGACAAGCTAAAGTTTCCGTTGCCTGCTTCCAGTATTTCGAGGTTGTTCCAGGTTTTTTCGAACCAGCCCGACACATAATCTACATGGCGCACCTTATAATGTTTCAGGATATAGGTGGCCGATGTAACGCCGTAATTAGAAGCGTCGGCGGGTGCCACACTAATCTTAACAGTATCGGTTGTAGCCTCTTGGCTTTGGAAAGAAAGGGTTACGGTCTTGCTTTTCTCGCCCTTTGCAAAGTTTATTCCTTCAGGCAGCGTAACGATTTTGCTTGTTGTTGAAAGATGCACAGTGCCTGCTTCGCTACTATCGGGGCGCTGAATGGTTACGCTAAACGTAAGTGCATCGCCTGGTTTGAAGCCCAGCGTGGTGATGGCATTGCCCACAATAAAGGCATTACCTTCGCCAGAGAGCGACGCAGCTTCATACTCATAACTTTCTACGCAGCCACACATCAGCAAGCTGGCGCACACCAACATGCCTGTTATTTTGCTTTTTATGGATTTCATAATCATAATCTTTATTGGTTGATAATCAATGCCCCGTCCAAGGTTTATATAGTCCAGAGGGGTCGGGATTGTTGTGATCGTTCAGAATGGGGTTAGACATAACCTCTTGGTCAACGATAACGAAGTTCATCCAAGCAGGCCTTCCGTCGGTATTAATTCGTTCGGTAGGTTCAAAGTTGGTGCCTTCATATCCTCGAGTAACAGAGTAATTGAGTCGTTTCACGTCGAAGAACGTTTGTCCTTCTCCCCATAGTTCGATGCGTTTTTGGAACACAATTTCCTCCACAATGGCGTCTTTGGCAGTGGCATTACAAGCATAAGAGGGGTCGCGATGTTGCTTCATGAAGTTCTCTACCAACTGTTTTCCCCTTGCAGGGTCTTGATGTGCAGCGGCTTCGGCTTCGATAAAATACATCTCTTCCACGCGCATGATGGGGAAAGCCGACGCTTCACCTATTTTGAAAGCCTCATCATTACCTTGGTTAGGACGGAATTTCAACGATGCATAAGCAGGCAAACTCTGCTTGTATGCAGGCTTTAAGAAAGGCACTTGGTCGGCCAAAGGCGAGCCATCTGGTGCTTTCCACTGCAGTTTTCTAAAGTCTGTGTTCGCAATTCTGTCGTACACACGCTTACCAATTAGTTGGAAAGCGCCCTTTCTG
The DNA here is from genome assembly GCF_000613445.1 of Hoylesella shahii DSM 15611 = JCM 12083. Lineage (GTDB taxonomy): Bacteria > Bacteroidota > Bacteroidia > Bacteroidales > Bacteroidaceae > Prevotella > Prevotella shahii. The sequence continues at coordinate 113,119 of NZ_BAIZ01000002.1, read as the reverse complement.
GCATAGCATATTGCGTCTCGTTACACATCCATGAGGTCCAGTTTAGCCATTCATCTCTCACGGCATCGTCTTGGTCTGTGTACTGAACGCCCCACATCCACTTTTCAATTTGGTTATAACCGTTGGCCACATTGAGGCAATCGTCTTTGGTCATGGGGTTAATTCTTGCTGCATTAATAGCCAATCGGGCATGTTTTTCGGCAGCAGGATAGTCTTCAAGCCACATGGCTAAGCGTGCGCGCAGACCTTCGATGCAAGCCACATCGGGGAAAGTTTTATTGCGCGTATTCACCAATAGAGGCAGATATTTAGCCGCCTCATCTAGGTCGGAGGCAATAAATTTTGCCATTTCTTCGCGCGTGGCACGTGGATTTTGACGTGCATCGTCTTGTTTCATACCAGCTTTTACGATGGGAACAGTGAGATTGGTTACATCAATTCCAGCTTCGTTGCGCCCATTTGTCACCTTATTAGGCAAAAATTCGTACATACGAGCCATGTCTAGATAGATCATTGCCCTATTAGCGTATGCCACTCCGAGGTAAGCTTTTTGCATATCAGTGGCCACATCGGGGTTAACGCCATTGATAACATTGTTGGTTGCCTGCACATATTGGTAGTTCCATTCCCAAACATACTGTGTACACATCCAAGGTGCACCAATATCTGTGCACTCCGACCACCACCAAAACCAGTCCCAATTGCGGTTAGAAAGTGTGGCAAGGTCTTCGGTCATCACGTCGCGGATATGCATAATGCCACCCAATCCCCACGAATAAGACACATGATCATTGTAAATAGACTTGGCTGTTGTGGGTATGGCGCTCACAAGAAACTCTGTGGCATCGGGCGATTGGGCCAATTGTGTGGTGGTAGCCACATCAGAGGGAAACACTTCCCTTATACATCCGCAAAGCAAAGGTGTTGAAAGTATCAACAGTCCTATTGAATATTTTATATTAAAAGACTTCATACTAAATTCATTAATGTTTAGAATGTGATTGTAATACCACCTGATATGGTGCGCAGTGGTGAATATTGAGTGCTTGAGTTACCACCCATAGTGCTTTGACGTGGGTCGAAACCTTGGCGTTTAGACCACAGCCAGAGGTTCTCGCCCGATGCATATACGCGTACATTTTGCAGTCCGAAGCGGGTGATTAAGCGCACTGGTACGGTGTAACCCAACGTAATATTCTGCAGATTGAGGTAACTTGCCGAGGTGAGGAAACGGTCGGAGAAGCGTGCCATGTCTACGTCATTGTATTGAATGCGTGGCACATTGGCCTCTCTATTGTTTGCATTCCAAGCCTTTTCAAGGTCGGCATGGAACTGCATTCCACGCGAAAAAGACATACCCGAAGCGTAACCACTATCGTAAGCCTTACCGCCAATCTGGTAAACAAAGTCCATTGAGAAGTCAAAGCCATAGGCCGACAGGCTCGTTCCGAAACCGCCATAAGCGTCGGGAAGTGCTGTTCCGCAATTGTAATAACTTGCTTCGCCTCCGTTTTTAGTGGTTGTGGTGCTTTCAATGATGTCGAAACCGGCTGCATCTTTCATACGATTGCCTTGCGCATCATATTTATACACATTCTTATAATATAGTGCTTCGCCCGTTTCATGGTCCACACCTGCATATCGATACATGCGCCATGAATAGATAGGAAGGTTTTCTCCATAGAAATAGTCACCACTATTATAACCTTCTGCACCATCAAGTTCTGAACGTTTCACGGCTTTATCCAGGTGGGTTATCTTGTTTTGGTAAGAGGTGATGTTGCCTCTAACGGTCCAAGTGAGGTCTTTTGTGCGAATGATGTCTCCATGTAGGTCGAGTTCTACACCGCTATTTCGCATATCGCCCACATTGGCCCAATAGCCTTTAAAGCCGAACGAGCCGGGCAAAGTAAACCACGATAGCATGTCGGATGTTTTGCGATAGAAGTATTCGATATCGCCACCGAAGCGCTGATTAAACAAAGAAAACTCTACGCCCACATTAAAGTTGCCACCTTTTTCCCAAGTGATGTCGGCATTTCCCAGCGAACTAGGTGTGAGTGCTACGTTACCATTTGAATTTTCTATATTATAATAGGTGATGTAACGGAAGTTTCCAATGTTGTCGTTGCCTTGTTCTCCGTAAGATAGCTTAAGCTTGAGTTGGTCTACCCATGGGGCATTGAACCACTTTTCTTTGTTAATCATCCACGCTCCACCAAACGACCAGAAATTACCCCAACGACTTGAGGGGTCGAAACGTGATGAGGCGTCGCGACGGAACGACAAAGAAGCGAAGTAACGACCATCGTAATTATACTGCATACGCCCGAAATAGCCCTCGGTATTGTATTCGCTGGTGTACGAATAGGTGTTACCCACCTGCACTGCACCATTCAATTCGGTGGTGAGATACGAGAATGTTTTGAGCTTATCGCCCTTAAGATAATAGTAAAGAGAGCGATAATACTCGTGTCCCAACATCACTTCCACATCGTGCAAACCCATCACGCGATGCCAATTGAGCAGCTGTTGCAGGGTGTAAGTAAGCGAACGGTCGTGCGTTTTAAACACATGGCCTTTCTGCGATGCATTCTGTCCGTACCATGGGTTATAGGTTGTAGTGCCACGATAGTCGCCCCAGAACACGGTATTATTAAGCGACAGACGGAAATCTTTCAAAAATCTCACCTCGGCATTACCGGCACCGTTGAAGGTGTTTCCATTTCCTCCGTTGGTGTCGAGCTGATTATCCGACAGCGGGTTTGAACGATTCATAAAAGCTCTAACATTGGGTAAGATTGTGCCATCGCCGTAATCGTAGAGTGGCAGCCCTGTTCTTTGGTCGTAAAGCATTTCTCCAGCTGCATTACGGAAATAAAGTGGATAGATGGGCGCCACCTTTGTAAGGGCAAACACATTGGTGGGCGAAGCCGAATTGCCATCGCCGCGCAACGAGTTGGCTTGGTAATTGGCATAGCTAATGTTACCAAACAGCTTGAGCCATGGTTTCATTTGGGCGTCGCCTTTGAAGCGAGCAGAGATGCGTTGATAATCCGAACCCGGCGAGATACCGTCTATCTTGAGATAAGAAGCCGACATGTAGAGGCTTGAAGTGGGTGTGCCATAGTTGGCCGTAAGCGAATATTCTTGTCTCAAACTCTTACGGAAGGTGGCATCACTCCAGTTGTCGGGCGTGAGAAAATAGGTGTTTCCATCTTTTCCCATCACCGTTGCGCCCAATGTTGCGCGTGGGTTAAGCTTGCCATTTCTACCAATGAGCAGTTCGTTTTGTGGCACGGTGTACACGTTATAGCCCAATCCGAAAGCGTCGTTACCCGTTAATTTATTGTTTGCAAACACCAAAGCGTTATCGGCATCATAACCAAGCTTGTCGATGGCATAGTTATATAAGCCCTTTCCCCACATCTCATAATAGGCTGCGGGATTGTTGATATAGTTGTAATCTGGCAATTGACGTTCGTTCTGACCCCATTTTGCATCGAACGAAATAGACGAATGGTCGCGCTTTCCGTTCTTTGTTGTGATGAGCACAACACCATTTGCGCCTCGTGCGCCATACAAAGCAGCCGATGCGGCATCTTTTAATACGGTCTCACTCTCGATATCTAGCGGGTTAATCATGTTCAGATTGCCACTATAGGGCGAACCATCTACGATGATAAGTGGGCCATTGCCAGCATTGATTGAACTGATACCGCGCACGCGAATGGTGGGCGACCCCATACCAGGTTGTCCCGAAGCCTGCACCATTTGCACACCTGCAGCCTTACCCTTCATGGCGTCGAGAGGGTTGGTGGCTTGCACCTTGCCAATCTCCTTGCTGTCGATAATAGCGGCCGAACCTGTGAAAGCCGACTTCTTACTCGTACCATAGGCCACCACAATCACCTCGTCCAAACCCTTAGACACGGGTTTGAGGATAATTTGCATGTGGTCTTTGGCTTGAAGGTCTTGTGGTTCAACGCCCACATAACTCACTCTAATTTGTGTTTTGCCAGCAGGCAGCACCAGTCTAAACCGTCCATCGAGGTCGGTAACGGTACCTGCGCCCGTGCCAATAACCTGCACCGTGGCCCCAACAACAGGCTCGCCTTGTTCGTCTTTCACTATTCCGGCGGCCACACGCTCGCGCGTTTGTACGGTCTCAATAGGTGATGCCGTGGGCAATGGATGACTTGCCCATGCCGGCATCATGCTTGCAGAGGTCGGTGCCAACAATGCAAGACATAATAATAGTTCCTTTTCTTTTGGATTCATGACTTAGGTTTTATTGATAAATATTGTTAATTCAGCTTTAATCTTTGCTTGATTGTTCAGGTTTGTAGATAAACGTTGTTCGGTTAGCTTATTGAAATGGCCTACGACCAAATCGAAATTCCGACAAAAGTAGTGCATTTGTTCAATACAAACAAATGTTTCTTTACTTTTTACGTGTTAAAATATTTAAATATGAAATATTTTGTACATTCATAGTTACAAATTGCATAAAGAACGGATATTAATAAACAATAAAACTGCTTATAATATTCTGTTTATCAACTATATTAGAAAGTTTATAACATAACTATCTACTGAACTCAAACATAAAAACACGAAGTAATATTCTACTAACATATAGGTAAATCAGAGACTTACATATTTTCGTTATTCACGAATAACCTGTAATATAATACAACATATTTCCTCATTTTTGGTAGATATTGCAGTAAGGTGTTGTTATCTATCTGGTAATCCTCAATGTTAGGCGCGCACGATGCTGGTGATTATCAAAAAATAAGGGTATCGTGCTATGCATTCGGGTGCTTTTAACTAACTTTGTGGTGATAAACATCCTCATCAACAATCTAAAGAAGCAGACAATGAGTGCTATAGAAATTATCACTAACGAATTGCAGACCCTTGGAAGAGCTGAAAAGGCTGCACATTTAAGTAGGTTTTTCAAAACAGGCAAGGGACAATACGGCGAAAACGACCGCTTTTTAGGCGTTACCGTACCCCAAACACGCCGTGTGGCTATGGCGCATGCCGGTGTGAATTTGGCCGATTTGCAACAACTCATTCGGTCTGAGTGGCACGAAGTGCGCCTTTGCGCCTTATTCATTCTTACGATTCAGTTCAATAAAGGAGATGAACCAACACGCACCGAGCTTGTACACTTCTATTTAAACAACACGCAACACACCAACAATTGGGACCTCGTGGACCTTTCCGCGTGGAAAGCCATCGGCACTTATTTGCTAGACAGACCGCGCAACTTGCTTTATCGGCTAGCCGAAAGCCCTTTGTTGTGGGATAATCGCATTGCCATGGTGTCTACTTACGCCTTTATCAGGCAGGGACAATTAGACGACACGTTTGCCTTGGCCGAAAAAATGATGGGCCATAAGCACGACTTGATGCATAAGGCTATTGGCTGGATGCTGCGCGAAGCAGGCAAACGCGATGAAAAAAGATTGATTGATTTTGTGGAAAACCATCGTTTGGTGATGCCCCGAACCATGTTGCGCTATGCTATTGAGAAGTTATCTGCCACACAACGAAAGCATTTGATGCGCAAAGACTAGGTTTGTGCCTTCATCAATATGCGCACCACCTACTCCACTGCCATAAAACCCTTTCGGAAATTAGTGCACTTGCCAGCAGTTACACTTGCTTAACAGCACAATATAACAAGCGATGCCGAGCATCAGCTTATAATGGGGCAATAACTATGAAGTAAATCTTAGTCTTAAACTTAGGGGGATTTGGTGCTAAAAACGATGTTCAAACAAATCATTAACGCCCATTTTTAAAACACGTCCCCTAAGTCTATCACGCGTTAGCATAAGTAATATTATTTTACAAACGATACATTCTCGGCTACTCATTCTAGCGAAAAAACCAGCTTAAAACCTGCTATTAAGCATCAAAAATCGAACCATCGTTTTAAAAGTTCAGCCATTGGAGTAAGGATTATCAGCATTTTGCACCATTTTGGCTTTCTAGTTTGTCGCCGACGCACAATTTTTCATCACGCCCAAACCTGCTTTTTGTTGCAAAAACACCACTATTTGGCACTTTATTTGTTCGTAAACACCAACATTTTGCACCAACAACCCACCATATAGCCACAGAAAATACGGATAAACATACACTTGCCGCTGAATTAAATTACGTTTTACCTCGCGTTTTGCTGTTTTAATCTTGCATTTTGCTGCATTTAGCCTTGCGTTTTGCTGCACTTTACCTTGCGTTTTGCAGCATTTAGCACTGCGTTTTGCTGCATTTAGCACTGCGTTTTGCTGCAAAACGCACGGTTTAGCGTAAAGTTTGCGCTTTTAGTCCTCGCAAAATAAATTTCTATGCATTACAAATCATTTTCTTATTTCACAAAAACAAAGTCGCACGAGAATTGAATATTTGCGACCGAACAGGCACCTGATAAAGAAAAAGGGCACTTTTCGTGCCCAATTTCACGCGGAATATTTTACATTTCGTATAAAACAAATTCCCTCAAACAAAGTCAATAAAGAGCCATAAAGCTACAAGCCGATACGCAAAGATGCTAAAACCTGAGCTACTAAATGCTTTGTACAGCCTTAGCCAACTGTTCCATGGCCTGTTGTAGTATGGCGCGAGGCGTGCCCACGTTCATGCGCATGTGCGATTCGCCTCCCTGACCAAACATTTCGCCATCGTTAAGGGCTAAATGCGCCTTGTCTATGCAGAGGTCTAATAGCTGTTTGTGCGTGAGATGCAAGTCGGTGAAGTCTAACCACACCAAAAAACTGGCTTGCGGGCGAAGCGGTTTAACGCCAGGGATGTGTTTTTTGCAAAACTCTTCTACAAAGCACACATTGCCTTCAACATATTTCAGCATTTGTTTTCGCCATTCGTCGCCCTGCGTATAGGCTGCAATAGTGGCGATGGGAGCCAAGATAGTGGGTTCTTCTAACTCGTTAGCCGCGAGCCAACGAAAGAACTTAGCTCGAAGGGTTTCGTTGGGCACGATGGCAAACGAACTAACAATACCTGCAATATTAAACGTTTTAGAGGGTGCACCAAAAGTGATAGAAATATCGGCAGCATGTTGGTTCACTGTGGCAAATGGTGTATGGCGATGACCAAAGAGGGCCATATCTGCGTGTATTTCATCGCTTATCACGATGATGTTGCGTTCAAAACAGAAGTCGGCCAGGCGTTGTAATGTTTCTTTCGACCACACTTGTCCTGCGGGGTTATGAGGATTGCACAGCACAAAGAGTTTGCAATACTCATCGCACACAGCCTCTAGGTTATCAAAATCCATGTCGTAATAACCATCGGCCTTACGCTTAAGCGGATTAAACACCACTTCTCGCCTATTGGCCAAGGGTGTTAAGCGGAAGGGATGGTACACCGGTGGTTGAATAATAACCTTATCGCCGGGGTTGGTAAACACGTTAATAACAAAGCCTATGCCTTAACGATGCCAGGGATATAGGTAAGCCACTGGCGTTGCACCTGCCATTGGTGTTGGCGTTGCTGCCAGTTGATGATGCTCTGCCATAACTCTTCGGGCGTAACAGTGTAGCCAAAAATGGGGTGTTCCAAACGTTTGCGCATAGCCTCTACGATAAAAGAAGGTGTGGCAAAATCCATATCGGCCACCCAAAGCGGCAAAAGGTCGTCGCGTCCCCAACGTGGTTTCAAGGCGTCGTGCTTGAGATCGCCACTTCCTCGGCGGTCGATTATCTCGTCAAAGTTGTAGTTGTGCATGCCATTTTAGTTTTTAAAGATTACGGGGTTGAGCGTTGATTGTTAGTTGAGCGCCTGTATGATATCGTCTAAGAGGTCGTCCACGTCTTCCAATCCTATACTAAGCCTGATTGTTGTGTCGTTCACATCCATTTCGCGACGCTGTTCGTCTGTAAAAGCTCCATAGATGGTACTTGCGGGATGAATAGCAAGCGTGCGATTATCAAACAAGTTGGTGGCGCGATGAATGAGTTTCAGTTTGTTTATCATGGCGAAACAAGCCTCTTTACTATCTAAGTCGATAGTAATCATCGCCCCAGCCGTGTTACCAAACTGCTTTTTGGCCAATTCGTGATAAGGATTGTCGGGCAATCCCACATAGTTTACATGCTTAATCTGTGGCAGTATTTGCAATTGTTTAGCTAATTCAAGCGCATTGGCAGCCTGAATGCGATAGCGTGCATCAAGCACTTCTAGCCCTACGGTTTGCAGATAAGCAGCCTGTGGCGTCATATAAGCACCGAAATTAAACAGCAATTCGCCACGCAACGCGCGCCCAAGGGGTTGAAATGTGCCGTAATCAATAACCAGTCCACCCAACGAAGTAGCACCACCGCTAATGTATTTGGTGCTAGAAACCACCTCGGCATCCACCCCAAGCGCTTTTGCAGAGAACTCGGTAAAGGGGATTAGCGTGGTATCGGCCACCAAAGGTATGCCCCGCTGATGAGCCAAAGCCGCCAAAGCCACAATGTCTACCACCTCAAGTTGTGGGTTAGTCATTATCTCAAGATACACACAACAGGTGTTGTCGTCTAGCTGCTGTTCCACTTGTTCAACGTTAGTGAGGTCGCAAAGGCGAGCTTCAACGCCGAAACGTTTGAGAGTTGAGGTAAGAAGTGAATAGGTGTTGCCAAACATATGGCGCGAGCTAACAATGTTTTTACCCTGTTGCGCCAACGCAATAAACACGGCGCTGATGGCAGCCATGCCCGAATTAAAGGCCACAACATCGGTTGCACCGGTTATGCCTTTAACCCTTTGTTCTAAATTTTCAACTGTTGGGTTGCCCACTCTTGAGTAATCGGGAGCCGACACCCTACCGCAAAACACGTCGCTCATAAGCTGTGCGTTGTCAAATTCGTACGCAACAGCGTTATAAACAGGCATACTAAGCGCATCGTAGGCATCGCGTCGCTTATAAGGTTGATGTATGGCGCGCGTTGTTTTTTTCATATTTATATGTTTAGTTGTTGTGGATTTGCCTCATCAATACCATTGCACAGCATTACCAACACCGCTGCGTTTGTCGTACTTCAGTGCATCGGTAAGTGTGGATGCATTACAACGGAAGCTAAAGTTGTAGCTGGTGTAGGGCGCAAGAACCACCGAACAGCTCATGCTAAAGCAGTGAAGGTCGCGTTGAAGCGAGGCGGTGGTCATAGAAATCTTACGATTTTCGAAGTCGTAACCCGACGAGAAGCTGATGTTCCAGCCATCACTAATACGAATGTTACCACTAACGTTAAGCGATTGTGTGAACTTATAGGGGTAACGCATGGTGTTATAGTTGAACTTTTTCACGTCGGTATTCTCCAGCATAGTGACACCATAGCCAAAAGTTAGCGACCAAGGCATGGAGAATTTCATGTAACCATCTTCGTCGGTCTCGGTTTTTCCGCCGTCTCTTCCACCCGAAGCGCCTCGTTGTCCTTCAATCATATCATCGTCGATATTGCTTTCGATGTTGGTATCCGTGCCTTCATCGTCTCCGTTAGGTTTCTTCTTGTCATCGTCTTTGGTTTTCTTACCAAAGAGTTTAGCCAATTTTTCGGGTGTGAGTGTGAACGAAATGTTTTGCGACATACCTTGGAAACGTCCAAACCTTCCACGACTCCACTCGGTGTGTGTGCCCACATAAGGCACGCCGTTGCTATCCAGTTCGTAGGCATAGGTGGCAAAAAGTGCGTTAAGACTGAAGGTATAGTTTTTCCACCACTTCAATCTAAGGCGCATACTAAGGTCGCTCCAGGGTCTTGTTTCTGCAGCCATATTATACGACATTGAAGCGCCAAGCTCGTCGATGATGCTTAGTTTTTTAAATCCAGTAGAGTCTTTGTCCGACCGCACTTTCATTTCGATGTTGTTTCCTAAGTCGAACGACACGCTACCCGTTTTACCTCGTCCAGGAACACCAAAGAGCGAGCCTTCGAAAGGCGAGTATTCCACGAGCGAGACATTGCCAGCTGCGTCGGTTTTTTGGTAAGTGGCATAGTAACCATAGCGCGATGCGCTGAAATCGGGTGCATAACTAAAGCTCACTTGTGGAGTGAGGACGTGGCGAATGGCCACAATCTTATCGCCAAAGAGTTTGCGACTAGGTGTCCAGAAGCATAAAGCTTGGTATTGGCCGACACACTCATGCGCCAGTCGTACACGTTATGAAATCCGTAAGTGGTGTCGTTCACCTCGGTTTGGCGAGCAACGTCCCACGAACGAGTAACCTTATTGGTGTACATACGGTCGGCAAACGAGAACGAGGGATTAAGACTAAGATAATTAAAGAGCGTAAACGAGCCACTAATGGGCACTGTGTGCATCATTCCGTTGCGCCAATCCTTAATGAGGTTCGAACGCATCAGGCGGTTTTCCTTAGTGTTTATCGAATTACTTAGCTGTCCGGTGTAACTCATTGCTATCTTTTCATACCATCTCTCTTTACCTGCAGCGTGCTTACGCTTGAAGGGATAGAAGCGTGCAATGGAGATATTGATATCGGGCAGCGTGAGAGCGATGCTCGAGTCGCGCATGTTTTGCGAGAGGTTACCCGTTGCGCTCAGCGTCAATCCGATGCTTGAGAAGCCCGTGCTCCAGCTCACCGACGAGGTTCGGGTGCTTTGCGTAAGGGCTTGCGGGTTGTAAAGGCTATTTAAATTGTTGCGTTCGTAGCTAGTGGAAGCAAAGTTTACACTTCCCGACAACGTGCTAAAGGGGTTGGCCTTGGGGTCTTGTCGGTGGTTCCATTGCAGTTTAAAGCTTGTTTGCGATGAATAATCGGGCAAGCCTTTATCGCCAGTTTTGGTGTTTTGGTAGCTAAAATAGAAGCTTCCATTGTAGCGATAGCGCTTACGATAGTTAGAAGCAGCCGAGAAACCCCACGAGCCTTTGGTGTAGATTTCGCCAAGAAGTTTCAAGTCCCATTTATCTCCAAGTGCGAAATAATAACCCATATCGCGCAGATAAAAGCCACGTTCGCTCTCATCGCCGTAAGTAGGCATAATAAAACCACTGCTATATTTCTGAGTAAAAGGGAAGAATCCGTAGGGAATGGCCAAGGGCAAAGGCACATCGGCAACCACGAGATAAGCCGGACCAAACACCACATCCTTGCCAGGACGCACCTTAGCACGCGAAAGCGCAATGTAGAAGTCGGGACAATCTTTATCGCAAGTGGTGTAACGGCCGTGTTGCAGATAGACGTCGCCGTTGGCATCACGCTTTGCTTTTTCGCCATAAAGATATCCCTCTTGCTGCTGTGTGCGCACATCTTTAATCAATCCGCGCTTCGATTTAAAGTTAAAGGCCATGGTGTCGCTTGTGTATTTGTCGGACCCCATGTTAAAAACAGGCTTGCCCTTGATACCATCTTTTTCGCTGCTATCGGCCACACCAGTGGCATGAACCACACTGCTATCGGTGTTGATGCGTATGCGTTCGCTGGCCAAGTCCATGTTTTCGTATTTCACTTTGCCTGTGCCGTAGATGTAAGCCATCTTCGATTGGGCATTATATACTAAGGAGTCGGTACCCGAATACACCACGGGCGCATCGATACCGTTTTTCTTTTGCCGGTTAATTGAGTCGAGCCGTATGGAGTCGTCTACATGCTTATTATGGCGATAGATAGCCCGTTGCAACGAGTCCATGCGTGTAGTGTCGTTGGCTAAACGTGCCAACGAGTCGCGCCGAATAGAGTCGGCCTGCCTTTGGGCAGCCGTCTTGGCCGTCTTATTTCGCTGAGTTAGGGGCGAATATACCCCAGCCGTTACAAACACAACGACAAACAGCAGTAGTGCAATTAACGATTTTCTTCGCATTCTAGGGTACAAAATTAACGATTTAATGGTGAACCCTCTTGCTCTTATCCCTTTTTAACACTTACAATTACCAGTGATAACACTGTTGCCAAGCATAGTCTACAAGCCCAACGCGCATGAATTGCACCCCAAACTCATGTTATTTTAACGTCTATACACGCCCACACACATGCAAAAACTTCAATGGTATGGTCCGTATTTGATTTTTTTTATCTAATTTTGCAGCGCTATATTATCCCTATAGTAAATGGTATAAGCAACTTATGAAAAAGAAAATACAATTCAGCCTCGTATATCGAGACATGTGGCAGAGCTCTGGGAAGTTCCAGCCACGCAAAGATCAGTTGGAGAAAATCGCTCCCGTAATCATCGAAATGGGTTGTTTCTCGCGTGTTGAAACCAACGGCGGTGCTTTCGAACAGGTGAACTTGTTGGCTGGCGAAAACCCCAATGAGGGCGTGCGCGCATTTTGTAAGCCCTTCAATGAGGTAGGAATTAAAACCCATATGCTAGACCGTGGACTCAATGCCTTGCGCATGTATCCCGTTCCCGACGATGTTAGAGCACTGATGTATAAGGTGAAACACGCTCAGGGTGTGGATATTCCCCGTATTTTCGACGGACTGAACGACGTGCGAAACATCATCCCCAGTATTAAATGGGCTGCCGAAGCTGGCATGACTCCTCAAGGAACACTTTGCATCACCACTTCGCCAGTGCACACGCTGGAGTATTATAGCAACATTGCCGACCAACTTATTGAAGCCGGTGCTAAAGAAATCTGTCTTAAAGACATGGCGGGCATTGGACAACCGGCTTTGCTTGGCCAACTTACTAAAGCCATTAAAGACAAACATCCTGAAATTATCATCGAGTATCACGGACATACTGGCCCCGGATTGTCTATGGCTTCAATCCTTGAAGTTTGTAACAATGGTGCCGACATCATTGATACTGCCATCGAACCACTATCTTGGGGTAAGGTGCATCCAGACGTTATCTCGGTGCAAAGCATGCTGAAGAACGAAGGCTTTGATGTTCCTGAAATCAATATGAGCGCTTACATGAAGGCTCGCGCATTGACACAAGAGTTTATAGACGAATGGTTGGGCTACTTTATTAATCCTGCCAACAAGCTGATGAGTTCGCTACTCTTAGGCTGTGGCTTGCCTGGAGGTATGATGGGGAGTATGATGGCCGACCTAGCTGGCATACATAGCACCATCAACAGCATCCGCACGAAGAAGGGAGAGGCCGAATTGTCTACCGACGATATGCTTATCAACCTCTTTAACGAAGTGGAATATGTATGGCCTCGCGTGGGTTATCCTCCCTTGGTTACGCCTTTCTCACAATATGTTAAGAACATTGCACTGATGAACCTTCTCACAATGGAGCAGGGCAAGGGACGTTTTGTGATGATGGACGATGCAATGTGGGGTATGATTCTGGGTAAGAGCGGTAAGATTCCTGGAACTATCGCTCCCGAATTGGTGGCTCTGGCTAAAGAGAAAGGTTTCGAATTTACCGATGCCGACCCACATACACTGCTGCCAAACAACCTCGACGACTTTAAGAAAGAGATGGACGAGAATGGTTGGGAGTACGGACAAGACAACGAAGAACTGTTTGAACTGGCCATGCACCCCGAACAATACCGCAACTATAAGAGCGGACAGGCTAAGAAAAACTTCTTGGCCGACCTGCAAAAGGCTAAGGACGCGAAGATGGGTAGCAAACTTTCGGCTGAAGAACTGGCTGCATTTAAGCACGCTAAGGCCGATGCGCTGGTGGCTCCTGTTAAAGGACAATTGTTCTGGGAATTTAATGGCGATGGCGAATGCGCACCAACGGTTGAACCTTACATTGGTAAAGAGTACAAAGAAGGTGATGTGTTCTGCTATATCGTTGCAACATGGGGCGAAATCGTTACTGTTCCTGCCGCTCTAGGTGGAAAGCTTGTTGAAATTAACGCTAAACAAGGCAGCAAGGTTAACAAGGGCGACGTGGTGGCTTACATCGAACGCGAACAAAAGAACTAATATCGAGCCATAAAAGCTTAATAAATTACTTTAAAGGCACAGCCTGCAACTTGTTGCGGGTTGTGCCTTTAAAGTTTGTTGGCAGATAATCAAAATAAAATTGCAGAATTTAGCCACTGCCCTTGTACTTTGACAATGCGCAAGAGCAAAAGTTTGGCCTTTGAATGTGCCCTTTGTAAGCACGCCATAACAGGCATTATGCCAGCAATGCTAAAAGAAAAGACAATTTAATCCCAATCGGTTGTTAAAGGCTTATCCGATGTTGTTATATTCTTTTCATGCTTCCAGCTAACCTTGCATCTGCTTATCGGTATCTTGTTTGCGTTATTCTTGAAGACATAGTGCACTTCGTCTTTAAGCATAACATAGGCAATGTGTTCAACAATACACAAAATCTAAACCACACTAACGACCTATTTGAGTTGAGATGCTAGCAAAAATGCAAGAAAATAAAGAGGGATAATGAAAACTAAACGAACAACCGTTCACAAAAAGGCATGAAAAAAGGAGCCCCTTCATCGCGAAGAACCTCCTCCAAAAACAGTAATTAACTCAAAATTTATAATCTATTTTTACTGACAATTAGGATGTTCGTAATTAATTGTTGTGGGAAGACCTATTAAGTACTTATCCCCTCAACCTATTTTTCTGTTTGCAAAGATAAAAAGGATTTTCGAAAACACAAACTTTATCGTGACAAAAATTCAGGCAAAATCAAAGAATTAATTCTTTTTTTGAAACCTTTCGCATTCTATTTGTCAAATAGGCTGTCAATGTTGTCATTTTTTCAGATAAGAAATAGGTGAAGTCTTACAAAGCATTCACCCCTTCATCAAACTTTTTTCAATACCAAACCAAGGAAAGAGGGCACTGCAAGGCACGTATTTTTTGCGTAATTGATAAAGCAAAAAAATATTGCGTCCGTGAGCAAATACACAACTATTGCACACCAACCCACAATCATTCTGCTCACTTAAACACCCTACCAAGCACGTTATAGGTGCGTTGTTCTGGTTTGTAGATGGCTATTTGTTGTATAGCTCTTACAATATGATAGGCTTAAAAAGTTAAAACACGTAATATTATTGTACAAAACGCTCCAACTAACGAAGAAAACACAACTTGTTTGGATAGGCCAATGTGCGCCCCTTGCAACAAAAACGCAAGCAGCAGACGCACATAGACCCAACAAACAAGCGAGGACGGCAGGCACTTAGCCTTACTGGGCCACCCTTTCTTCAAATCTTTCAACAAGCCATTGTAGCTGTTGGGCAATGGTTAGTTCGCCATTGTCAAGCTCGATGGCATCATCGGCCTTGCGCAACGGACTTACTTCGCGGTGACTATCAATGTAATCGCGCTGCTGAACATTATTAAGAATTTCATCAAAGTTGGCTTCAACGCCCTTACCTTTCAGCTCGTCAAATCGGCGTTGCGCTCTAATCTCTGCTGAAGCCGTAACAAACACCTTCAATTCGGCATCGGGAAACACCACTGTGCCAATGTCTCGACCATCCATTACAATACCTTTATCACGTCCCATGCGCTGTTGTTGTTCCACTAAAGCCGTGCGAACAAAGTCAATTGCAGCGATGGCACTAACATGCGACGACACCTCCATGCCTCTAATCTCGTTCTCCACGTTCTCGCCATTGAGATAAGTTTCGGCCCTACCCGTTTGCTCATTGAGCTTAAACTCCACGCGCAGCGTTTGCATTTTCTGCTTTAGTTCATCGCGGTTTACCTCGCCATTAGGTGCAATCATACCGTTGCGCATGGCAAAAAGGGTAACAGCGCGATACATTGCGCCAGTGTCAACATAGATATAGCCCACTTCTTTGGCCAACATCTTGGCATGGTACTCTTTCCGCACGACGAGAATCCGTCGATGGCGATGGTTATTTTCTTCATGATTTGTTGTTATATAATAATGTGTAAATGTTATGCGTAAATGCTATTAATATATTTAGCTGTGCAGTACTCCTTTCTTTTCATAACTTGCAGCCTTATATAGTCCTGCTCTAGCCCCTTCAACAAGTGGTTTGTAAAAGCTTTAGGTATGAAGACAGGCGCATTGAGATGTTCTAAAAACGACTAAAGGCAAGGCATCACAGTCTTGATTTACAAGGAAAACGAGAGATTGAGCACCACCGACGAACTAGAAACATGATACTTTCCGTAAGCCAGATTAAGCTTAAAGCGCTCAAGCTGCAAGCCAGCACCCAGCGAAAGCCCTGCGCCATGACTGCTGGCGGTGTCGGCATCGCCCACTTTCATCTCGTTGGCACGGCGCAAACTATAGCCTGCCCCCACCCAGATGTTTTGCGAAAGCTGCGCGTCAACTCCAAAAACAAAATGCTTCATTAAGGAGTAATGCCAGTGATTAAGGTCGACTAACGTGGCCGAAAATCGGAAGGGTGTATGTTTCAAACGCTTACTAACCCCTATTTGCACGTCGATGGGCATAGCTTCGTAATTATCATCGTAGGCCTTAAGCTGTCCACCAAGGTTCTTACCCACCACCGACAACGACAATTCGCGGTCGGTGTCGTAATAATTCAGCCCCAAATCTACGCCCACGCCCACCGAATGATAATGCCCAATACTAGACGAGAGCACCTTTGCAGCAATACCACCAGCCAGTTTATCTGTGAGCATATACGAGAAATAAGCCGTAACAGCAATATCTTTAGCCGAAAACTCGCCCAAGTCTTGATTTTCGGCAGTGGTATATCGCATCTGTCCATAGTTAACATAATTGGCCGAGAGCGCCACCGAAGCACGCTCTTTTATCACCCGGTTGTAGGCAACACCAGCCATATTAACGCCTCGCATGAAGTTCATATAGTTCAAAGCAACAGTTTTATCACTCACCGACGACAGCAAAGCAGGGTTGTTATACATCAACCAAGCATCGTCATCAATGAGTGTAACATTATCGCCTCCTAATGCAGCGGCATGCGCACTCACAGGAAGTCGCAAGAAATTATAGGCCGTTTGGCTCTCTTGCGCCACCATTTCACCCCCCATAAAGACCAAAACGAGGGCGAAAAACACTTTTTTCATCAACTAAATTCCTTTTTATCTACAAAGTTACACCTTTTTCCAATTATATCATTATATTTGTAGGTGATTTGAGTATCATTAACCGTGAAAGCTCAAAGAACGATACAACGACATCCAGAAGGTGGAGATAAAGAAAACACATAGTGCCAATTTGGAGAACAAGCGCGTAACAAATTATCTGCTTGGACTCGTTGTTGTGCTCTCGTTCCTATTCGTGGGCCTAGAGTATAACAGCCAATCGCGCACATTTAACCTTGACGACGAGCTGCCCGACGACATCTTTGAAGAGATGGAAGTGCTGCCCGAAGTGGAGAAAAACGAAATGGTGAGCGCCGCCAAACCCACTGCCGCACCATCTATCACCACAAAAATTAAAGCGGTGGACACGCCTGTGACACTGCCCGAAAAGGTGAATATGCGAAACGAAGAGGAGGAAGAAGGCAATGAAGCCACCAGGCAACAAAACGAAACACCTACTACGGCCATCGAACAGCCCGTGCCAGAACCTATTGCCGACGACAATAAGCCTCGCATTGTGCAACAAATGCCTGAATATCCAGGGGGTATTGTGGAGTTTATGAAGTGGCTGCAACGCACCCTTCGCTATCCTCCAACGGCCCAACAACAGGGCATTCAAGGAAGTGTGATGGTGTCGTTTATCGTCAATGTAGATGGAACTATCACCGAACAAAAAGTGGTTCGTGGCGTAAACGAAGAATTAGACGCCGAGGCGCTGCGTGTTATAAGCAACATGCCCAAATGGAAACCAGGACTCGACAAAGGCAAACCATGCCGCACGCTCTTTGCCATACCCATCGTATTTAAACTCTAAAATGAAGTTATCATGCTGACAGACGACATCATTCTCAACAAAATAAACCAATACGTAGACGCTTTACCCTTCGACAGAAAACCAAATTCGCTCTACGAACCCATAAGATACGTGCTCTCTATCGGGGGAAAACGCATCAGCCTACTTTGGCTTTGCTGGCCTACAACTTGTTTAAAGACAACCCTGAAAGCATACTTGCACCTGCTTGTGGACTGGAAACCTACCACAACTACACGCTCCTGCACGACGATTTGATGGATAATGCCGAACTGCGACGTGGTAAACCCACGGTACATAAACGCTGGGACGCCAACACGGCCATCCTTTCGGGCGACTCGATGTTGGTGCTGGCTTATCAACAGATGGCACAATGCGATGAAACAAAGCTCAAACCAGTGATGGAACTGTTTACTGAAACAGCACTGGAGATTGGAGAAGGTCAACAATATGATATGGATTTCGAACACCGCAACGACGTAACCGAAGCGGAATATATCGAAATGATTAGACTCAAAACAAGCGTTCTGCTCGCCTGTGCTATGAAAATGGGCGCTATATTGGCCAATGCTCCACAAGAAGATGCCGACCTACTCTATAAGTTTGGCGAACAAATTGGACTGGCTTTCCAACTGCAAGACGATTTTCTTGATGTGTATGGAGACAGCAAAGTGTTCGGAAAAGCCATCGGCGGAGACATCGTTTGCAACAAAAAAACGTACATGCTCATTAATGCTTTTAATAAAGCCAACGATAAACAAAGGCTGAACTAAAACAATGGGTGGAGCAAGAACAATGTAACCCGCAAGAAAAGATTGCGGCTATAACCCAACTTTACAACGATATGGGCATCGACAAGATGGCCGAACAAAAAATAGAACACTACTTTGACTGCGGTAAGCAACTGCTTGATAAGGTGAATGTGCCCGCAGAAAGAAAAGTAAACCTCATTAACTATGCCCTCAAAATGATGAACAGGAAATACTAGACAGCTTAACAACGGTGAACTCTGAAACCAAGAAAACACGCTTGTGAAACGGGTATCTATCGCCCTACTAAACCACAAGTTGATGCCTGAAATGGCTCATTGCCTTATACCCTGTTTGCTTGACCCCTTTGTCTACCGACAATTGGCGTTCAGGGAACACCATAAAACACCAAATACCATGCCATACCGACGACTACCTAAGACAGATGCCGCACGCCTTAAGGCTCTGAAAATGCTTCTCGAAAACGAAAGTGTGTATGCGGCTAGAAACAGATTTATTGACTGGAGTGTTATCAACAGGGCCAGACCAGCCTACGACCGACTGCTGACAGCGGCACAACAATATCGTACTTCGCTGACTGCACAGGCTAGACAGACCGACAAAATTGACCGCGTGCAACGCAATGCTGTGATGTATGTGAGCCATTTCTTGCAAGTTCTCTTTATGTGCGTTGAACGAGGAGAAATAAAAAAGTCGGCCCTAAAACTCTATGGACTTAGCGAACACGCTACTTCTTTGCCCAATCTTAAAACCCAAGAGGGCCTGGCCGAATACGGAAAACAGGTGATTGAAGGCGAAAAACAACGCATTAAGCTGGGCGGACGACCCATATACAACCCCACAATAGGGATGGTGTCGACGCACTACGACATTTTTATCGAAACATATAGGCAACAAAAGGCTCTGCAGGCTAGAACGAATAAGGCCGTTGACAAACTGCAAACGCTGCGCCCTGAAACAGACAACATCATCCTTGACTTATGGAACCAAATTGAAAAACATTTCGAACACGAACCGCCTGAAGTGCGATTTGCGGAATGTAGAAAGCTAGGGGTGATTTATTATTACCGCCGAAACGAGGAACATCTGTACGGTTAGCTTCTCGTTGTAGGCTATAACGTGACACAGACGCATGCGCTGTGAACAGTCTCCGCGCGCGTTTAGCGCACTCTGGGGGCTTGTTCTCTTCTCATTGACTTGGAAAGTGGCTTTGTTTTGCGCCTTTGCGCCTCATTGCTGCCTACAACTGGCAAACAAACAAATGACTACAGGAATTATAGACACACACATCCACCTTGACGTGGACGACTATCGCGACGACCTTCACGAGGTTATTGCCCGAGCTAAAGATGCTGATGTGACCAAAGTTTTCATCCCTGCCATCGACGAAAGCAGTGGGGATGCTGCCCTTTTGCTTGCTCAACGTTATCCCAACTATGCCTTTGCGATGATGGGTTTGCACCCCGAAGAGGTTAAAGCCGACTATGCCGAGGTGCTTCGACACATGAAAAAGCGCTTTGATGAGTCACATTCGTTCATCGCCGTTGGTGAGGTTGGACTTGATTTCTATTGGAGTAGAGAATTTGAGCAACAACAACTTGAAGCCTTCGAAGAACAAGTGCGTTGGTCGATTGAATATGATTTGCCCCTGATGATACACTGCAGAAAGGGGCAAAACGAGATGGTACACATCCTTAAAAAGTACGAAAGCCAATTGCCTGGTGGCGTTTTTCATTGTTTTACTGGCAACGAACACGAGGCGGATGCTTTTCTTCAGTTCGACAAGTTTGTGCTGGGCATTGGTGGTGTGCTTACCTTTAAGAAGTCTAACTTGCCCTCGGTGCTGCCTCATATTCCCCTTTCGCGCATCGTTCTAGAAACAGATGGCCCCTATATGGCCCCTGTTCCCATGCGGGGAAAACGCAACGAGAGTGCTTATCTCACACATGTGGTGGAGAAAATGGCCGAAACCTACGCCACCACTAGCGACGAGATTGCCCGCCAAACCTCAGAAAATGTAAAACGAGTGTTTGGTAAACGCGTGCCTTTCTAAGCTATTGGCAAACCCAATAACAATAAAATCAAAGAATCAACCGAGCCACTATCTTTCAATACAAAGGGAGATTGGCTCGGTTTTGTATTTTTAAAGTAGCAAATGTTGGGAAGAAAACAAACCCTTCAGCCGATATAACCACCTTACACCCATTACACAGCGAGGTTTAGGCATAGCAATGGAGCGCAAAATACAGGTACATAGCACTCGCCGCACTGCACTACAACCTTAATAAGCCTCTCTATACTTACCCTCATCCTTATCTTCAAGCATATTAAGATAAGATTGATAACGGCTTTGCGCGATATAATGGTCGTTCAAAGCCTGCAAAACGGCGCATCCAGGTTCGTGTGTATGGGTGCAATTATTAAATCGGCAGCCCTTAGAAAATTCGAATATCTCTTTAAAATAACTGCTTAGCTCGGTGGGTTCGATGTCAAACGTACCAAAACCTTTAATGCCTGGCGTGTCGATAACCCATCCGCCTTCGGGCAATTCCAGCATTTCGCTAAACGTGGTGGTGTGCATTCCGGCATTATGAGCATAAGAAATCTCGGCCGTTTTCAGGTTGGCCGTGGGCAAGAGTTTATTAATAAGAGTGGATTTGCCCACCCCGCTATTGCCACTTAAAAGCGAAATGCGCCCTTTAAGTAAGGCACGCACATCGTCAACGCCTGCTCCTGTCTCGGCCGAAATGGCCAAACAGTGGTAACCAACCGTCTCGTAGAGGTTCATTACCATCTGTTGGTAGCGCATTTCGTCTTCGTTAAGCAGGTCGGTTTTATTAAACACCAGCACAACAGGTATGCGATAGGCTTCGGCCGAGGCCAAAAAGCGGTCGATAAAGGTGGTTGAAGTCTGTGGATGGTTCACCGTTACCACGAGCAATGCCACATCAAGATTGGCCGCGAGTATGTGGCTCTGCTTAGAAAGGTTCGACGACTTGCGGATAATATAATTCTTTCTGTCCTCGATTTCAGCGATAAAGGCTGTGCCATCTTGGTTATTTACAAGCTGCACACGGTCTCCCACAGCCACAGGCGATGTGCTGCGTATGCCTTTAAGTCTAAAATTGCCTTTTATTTTGCTTTCCACAATACAGCCGTCGTCGGTTTTCACCGTGTACCAACTGCCCGTGTTCTTTATTACCAGTCCTTGCATGTTGTGCTTTGGGCGCGGCATTAAACCGTCATTATCTCCTTGTTCTTAGCCTCAAGCAAGTCATCAATCTTCTTAATAAACTTGTCGTGCAGCTTCTGGAGTTGTTCTTCAGCGTCTTTTTCGTTGTCTTCCGACAGTCCGTCTTTGATAGCCTTCTTCAATTTGTCTTTTATTTCGGCACGCACGTTGCGCACTTCAATCTTGGTTTTTTCACCAATTTTATTGCATTGCTTAGCCAATTCGCGACGGCGTTCTTCGGTAGCTGTGGTATTCCCAGGCGAATAACCTCGCCATTGTTTTCGGGTGTGATGCCCACATCACTGTCCATAATAGCCTTTTCGATGTCGCGAATAGCCTTTTTGTCAAAGGGTTTGATGGCGATGGTACGTGCATCAGGGGCCGAAACGTTAGCCACTTGGTTAAGAGGTACAGTCATTCCGTACGATTGAACACGCACGCCGTCGAGTATAGCCACGTTAGCCCTACCGGCACGAACGCGCGACAGCTGCTCTTCTAGATACATCGCCGCCATCTCCATACGGTCTTGCGAATCCTGCAATACTTCCTTTACGTCTATCATAATACTTGGTTCTTAATTGTTTTAAAGCACAAATTTAGAGAATTATCGCCAATAACCCAAATTGTTTGGGGCAAAAAAGCGCTTCTGCACTCGTTTTCTGGGTCTACCCCTGCTTTTATAGCGCACCCACATTATTTATTACGCACGTACAATATTTATTAATGATGAGCGTTTTTAACCTAAAACCAAACCCCAACATAACATGCAAACAGGATATCAAGCCGTTATCGACAAATATTATCCGCTCGACAACGAGCTACGACACATTTTATTAACCCACAGTCGCAGTGTGGCCCACTTGGCTTTGACTTTGGCTAAACAGCACGCTGAATTGCAATTAGACTTACAATTCATTGAAGAGGCGGCCATGCTTCACGACATTGGCATCGTGCTTTGCAATGCGCCGTCTATTCATTGCTTTGGTACGCACCCCTATATCTGCCACGGCCGACTGGGCGCCGACATGCTTCGTGCCGAAGGTATGCCTCGCCATGCTCGCGTTTGCGAACGACATACGGGCGCTGGCATCACGCGCGAAGCCATCGAAAAGCAGCAATTGCCCCTACCCTTGCAAGACTTCTTGCCCGAAACGCTCGAAGAACAGCTCATTTGTTATGCCGATAAGTTTTTTAGTAAAACCAAACTCAACCAACAAAAAACGGTGGAACAAGCCGAAAAAAGTCTAGCGAAGTTTGGCGAAGAGGGGCTTGTGCGCTTCCGTGCGTGGGTAAAAAGGTTTGGAGAACCGCCATTGGTCATTACTACAACATAATCTTTGGTCCTACTCCCATACGCCGCCACCCTTTACTCATCGTTTTTAACGATTGCAACGATAATGGTTTGCACACATTTTCTTACCTTTGCACCCATCAACAAACATTAAACATTATCAGGATGCAGTATTTTGAAATTGCCGTTAAGCTTTTAACGGGTATGATTGGTATTTTGGTGTTCCTGCGCATTGCAGGAAAGGCACAGATGGCACAACTAACGCCACTCGATACGGTGAGTGCTTTTGTTATTGGAGCACTGGTCGGTGGTGTGCTTTACAATCCCGACATGACGGCTCTCCACATTCTTTTCGCCCTTGCTGTATGGACTGCTTTTAATCTCTTTATTCGTTTCTGTATGCGCTCCAAAGTTTTGCGTCGCCTCATAAAAGGCGATAGCGTATACTTGGTAAAAAATGGAGCCATCAACTTTAAGGCCTTTAAGCGCAATAGTCTTGAGATGGAACAATTCCGCTTGCTTCTTAGACAGAAAGGGGTGTTCTCGATGTTCGATATTGAAGATGTTCGATTCGAGACAAATGGTTCAATCACTGTGGCCGAAGTGGGAAAAGTGAACGAATCTTATCTGCTTGTAAACAACGGTGCCATTGTAGACAGTTCGTTGTTTCATTGCGGAAAAACGCGCCAATGGGTGCTTAGACACATCAAACATTATGGCTACGAAAACCCAAGCCAGCTGTTTTGCATGGAGTGGACACCTGGTAAGGGCTTCTATCTCGTGGCCAAAAATGGCGATGTGAAACGTGGTAGCGAGGAAATTGCTGCCGAAGAAATTGCACAAGAGGTGCTTAACTAATCCTTATAACATGTTTTTAGCTTTCCACTTTACAACATCCCTTCACCGCCAATGCCTGCAAAACTTGCGCCTTTGCCTTTTTGCATTGATGTTAATGCTTGCCTGCAACACGGCTTCTGCTCAACAAGCAGACAGCGTTTCGCGATGGGGGATGAGCCTTTCGGCTATGAAAGGCGAAGTGGTAGCTGCCGACCAGTATGTGAAAAAATGGCTCAAACGAGGCGACAACTTCTCGCTTGCGCTAGAACTAATGCGTGCCCCACTGCCCAAAGATAGCGATGATTTTGCTGCCGACTATGGTAATCCCACCTTTGCCTTTGGTGTGCGCTACACGTTTAACAACAAAGTAAGCTTGCACCGCGAGGCTGATACCGACTGGGGAATGCTCATTCCCGTGGGCTATCATTCGCCATTGGGCAACACGCTCTCGCTCTACACCACGTTTTATCGTCCGCTTCACCGTTCGCGAACATGGGAAACGGCCTACTCGCTCAGTGGTGGCGTGGGTTTCTCGTCCTCCATTTATAATAAGAATAACGCCATCGACAACGAGTTTATCGGTTCGCACACCTCCATTTATTTTGCTGCTGGCGTGCACCAATCCTTTCATTTTGCTCCCAAATGGGCCGTGCGGGCTTCGTTAGAATTTGTGCATCATAGCAATGGCGCACTGTATCGACCCAACAAAGGCAGCAACACCGTGGGCGCTTCGCTGGCCTTGCTCTACACACCTTATTACGAACAAACGTTGCGCGCAGAGCCAACGCTTCGCAAAAAGCCATTTCAACAGGGCTTATACCTCAACTTCGCGGCTGGTCTGGGGGCTAAAACGCTATTAGAAGATTGGCTCATTACCCAATTTGGCACACCGCCTAGCCATCCAGATTATCGCACCGATCGTTTCCGCATCTATCCTGCTTACTCGTTACAAGCCGATGTTATGTGGCGCTATGCCCGGCGTTGGTCGTCGGGATTGGGCGTCGATGCATTCTATGGCACATATGCCAAGCGCATCGAAGAACTCGACCAGCAAGCCCATCGCACACTGCGCCACTCGCCTTTTTCACTAGGTTTGGCCGCCAAACATCAAGCTCACTATGGTCGTTTGGCCTTAGCTCTATCGTTTGGCGTGTATCTTTATCGCCACATGGGCGACAATGCCAAGGTGAATGAGACGCCTTATTACGAACGCATTGGCGTGCATTATGCCCTGCCGTGGCTTAACAACCTTACTGTGGGGGTAAACGTAAAGGCTCATAAAACCAAAGCCGACCTCACCGAATTGGTACTTGCCATGCCCATACGCTTGTAATTTACGAATAAAGAAAACAAAAACGTAGCCAAATCAACAATGCCCATCCTTCACTCCTTCGCTTAGAGGGGTGTAAGGGCGAGAGCAATAACCATTTTCACCCTTTTGTTTGGCTCATCCCCATTTTATAATTACATTTGCATAACGAAAAAACAAAAACATCATGACACTATATCCCAAATTGATTACAGACGCTTTGGCTACGGT
The DNA here is from genome assembly GCF_000613445.1 of Hoylesella shahii DSM 15611 = JCM 12083. Taxonomy (GTDB): domain Bacteria; phylum Bacteroidota; class Bacteroidia; order Bacteroidales; family Bacteroidaceae; genus Prevotella; species Prevotella shahii. The sequence goes on along the minus strand of NZ_BAIZ01000002.1, from coordinate 87,675 downwards.
GATGTATGCCGGAACGAAAAAAAATATCATCGAAAGCGGTATGCTGGCCGACGATGTGCGCATCGATGGCATGAAGGTGACCATCACATTGCTGTTTCCTAAGGAGACCGACCCTTTCTTAAAATCAACGCTGAAGGCTGCCGAATCGGCCATTCACTATCATGTTAGCAAAGATGTGGAGGTGGAAATAAAAACCGAATTTGCTTCTAAACCGCGCCCCGAAGTTGGAAAACTGCTGCCACAGGTAAAAAATATCGTGGCCGTTAGTTCGGGTAAAGGTGGCGTTGGCAAAAGCACTGTATCGGCAAACCTTGCTATTGCACTTGCCCGACTGGGCTATAAGGTGGGCCTTTTGGATGCCGACATCTTCGGTCCGTCAATGCCTAAGATGTTCAATGTGGAGAACGCGCGACCCTATGCCTCAAAGGTAGACGGGCGCGACCTAATTGAGCCTGTTGAACAATACGGCGTTAAGCTGCTTAGCATCGGCTTTTTTGTAAACGCCGAAACTGCAACCTTGTGGCGAGGAAGCATGGCAAGCAATGCGTTAAAGCAACTTATTGCAGATACCAATTGGGGCGAGCTGGATTATTTTATTCTCGACACGCCTCCTGGAACAAGCGATATTCACCTCACCTTGCTGCAAACGTTGGCCATCACGGGCGCCGTTATCGTAAGCACTCCGCAAAATGTGGCGCTGGCCGATGCGCGTAAGGGTATCGACATGTACCGAAACGAAAAGGTGAATGTGCCTATCTTAGGACTGGTTGAGAACATGGCGTGGTTCACTCCGGCCGAATTGCCCGAAAACAAGTACTACATCTTTGGCAAAGACGGTGTGAAACAGCTGGCCGAAGAGATGCAAACTCCTCTGCTGGCACAAATCCCACTGGTGCAAAGTATTTGCGAAAACGGCGATAAGGGCACGCCTGCTGCCATGAATGCCGACACCATGACGGGCCAGGCCTTCATCAATTTGGCGCAAGCTGTGGTTACTGTTACCAACAGGCGCAACAAAGAACAAAGCCCAACAAAGATTGTTGAGATTAAGAAGGGCTAATTCTAGCAGTTAATATAAAAGGGGCTAACTTCCTTCTGGGTGCGTTTCGTGGCAAGTAAGATGCTAAGCTTAGTGTGCATCTGCTTGCTATGAAACGCTTTTTTCGTTTGTATGAAATTGGCTTGCAACTCGTTGCCATGGGGCTTACTGCTTTGGGCAAGTACTAATCACTTAGCACCATGGCTTTGGCTGCACAACTGGTGTAGCACCTCAGCGCAAAAAAAACTCTGTGCTTGGGCGTTATTTCTCTAGTTCTACTATCGGATTAATAAAGAATGCAAAATCACGCTGAGCATCTCTAAAGAGTTGTCCTCCCAACGCTATTTCAGCAGGCATTAAATTTGTAGGAGGCATAATAGCAGCGGTTTTTATGCACACATTCATTACTTGTTCTTCGGGAAACAGCACATTTAGCAGAGACACATTTAGGGGCGCACACATACGGTGTCCTTCTTTGTTGATATAAGCCAATTGGGTTCTTCCGCGCTGAAAATAGTTAGGTATAACCGTAAAGATGGCCAAGAACTACAATAAAAGCAGCAGTTTATACGATGCTTTGAAACGAGCCATCACAGGGCGCGACTTTATACAGTTCTTGTTTATACATACCAACAACAATATTCATAACAAGCGATACTGCCCTGTTGCAAACACCAAGACAGCTAAAAGCAATAGCAAATAAGACAAGCTCTTTGTCTTCATTTTTATTGTGTTGCTGATTATCATTTATGGCTACTTTTGAAAATCGACCACATCCCCACTGCTTTACGTTCATGACGCGTAGTAAAGACCTATGGTTATGGTATTTTTGTTCTCAGAGAGTTGTTTTTTGCAAACGTTCTATTTCCACATTTGCCCCAGGTTTCTTCGCGCCTTGCCCTTTGGTATGAGCCAATAAGTTTTCTAATAGAGGCAACATACGGTTGAGGTTGCCGTATTGAATCATAAAATTCCATAGTGGTTCAAATTTCTTCCAGCCACCCATATAAAACAAATGCGCCAATTGTTGTTTTAAATTGTCGTGTCCAAAACTGGCCTTAAAGATATTATTCCACGAATAGAAGTCGCGATATGCCTTATCGTAACCTTGTTTTAGCTCTTGGGCTGTTAGACCTAATGTCTTGTACACAACGGTTCGCGTGTCGTACTTACTCCAATCGTAAGAAGTGATACGCCCATCGCGCTCCATTTGCTGAAACAGTCGTGTACCTGGATAGGGTGTAAGAATATGGAATGTAGCGGTTGTAATGCTGTGTTCAATGCCCCAATCAACGGTTCGGCGAAACACATCCTTGTCATCATGGTCGAGACCGAAAACAAAGCTGCCGTTGATCATAACGCCCAAGCTATGCAGCCGTTCCACAGCAGCCACATAGTCTTTTGATAAGTTCTGGAGTTTGTTGCTAGAGCGTAGGTTTTCGGGCGAGAATGTTTCGAAACCTAGAAACAAGCTGCGCAATCCTGCCTTGGCAGCCTTCTCAATGAGGTCGCCATTTAACACCGCTGCTACGGTTGAAGCACTTTGAAACACTCGGTCCATGCCGCGCATACCCTCAAACAATTGTGATGCAAAGCGAGGATTGCCCAGCAGGTGGTCGTCGAGAAAATAAAGATGTCTACCCGGAAGACTGTCTATCTCGGCCAAAGCATCGTCTACCTTGCGCGTATAAAACGACTTACCCTCGCCATAAAAGGCGTCTTTATAACAGAAGTCGCAATGATGTGGACAACCACGAGATACAACCAAAGAGTTTGGCACAAAATATTTATCGCGTTTTATAAGGTCGCGCCGCACGGGTGGAATGTTTTCTATACTTCTACTGGTGGCCACATAGCGCTTTTGCGGATTGCCTGCACGCAAATCGCTGATAAAACGCGGGAACGCTTCTTCGCCAGGCCCAAGCAAAATGGTGTCGGCATGCTGTGCGGCCTCATCGGGCAAACTGGTTACATGCAGTCCGCCCATGGCTACATACACGCCTCTTTGTCTATAATCGTCGGCAATTTTATAGGCTCGATAGGCATTAGTGATATAGACTTGAATACAAACCAAGTCGGGTGTATCGTCTAATGTGAGTTTCTCCACATGCTGATCTTGAATTTCTACCTCGTCGTCATCAGAGAAATACGCAGCAAGTGTCGCCAGTCCGAGTGGCGGAAAAAGCGAATATTTGATGGGACGCCAGTAAGGACTTTCGGCCTCCTGCAATGCAGGTAGTATCATTTTCACTTTCATACTGATTGTTTTTATTTTTCAAGACGAGATTTTATAGCCACACAAGCGTAATTAATTGAAACAGAATTATACAATTAAGCTTTGCTCATAGCAGTGCTTAATCGCTAGGTTGCGGGGTTTATTTCATTAATCGCTAACGCACAAATGTAGATTTACGCCACAAATTTCGATATAATATTTTACATTTGCAAAACTTTATTACAAAAAAGATGATTATTTTGGGTTTCTCCATGCCCCTGTGTGGCACTTTTTGATATTATCTGTACGGATGGCGAACTACTGGATGCTAATAAACAGTAAATATTGGTGAAGAGAAACAGAGCATTTACTTTTAAAACGTGAATAACCACAATTCTTCGGCACATAAATTATAGGCCGTAAGCAGGCTACAGCGAGCATAAAACTAACTTTGTTGAAACACAATCACCTTATAATTGACTATGAGTTTTGTTGGATTGGATATAACCATATCCAGGCATTGGCTTAACTTCTAATAAAACAAACGCTAAAAAAATAATGGCATTGAGTTTAAAGAGAATGCTCTTTAACCCAAACCGGTTATTAGAGCCTATACAGATTGTGTTGTATTGTGGAGCAGATTGCCTGTATTTGTAATGCAGGCGTAACGGGCTACACCAAGTTGCAAAAACAGACAAGATATCAAGAATAAAGTAAAAGATGTTAGGAAACAACACAAAAAACAAGAATTCTGGAAACATTGTGGTCTAATCACCTTTTTGGGTTGAATGTTTAGCTTCATATTTATGGCCTAATTTAATGCACTAAATTTAGTATCTTTATTTTACACTTTAACAATTTTAAACGAGCATTTTTAGCGTAAAAAAACACCTAAAAGGGCAAAATAAAGAACGAAAAATTGATTTCAAAACAAATTTCCAGTCGGTTTTTGAGCGTAACAATAACGTTTTGCACCATTTTGCCGTTCTAGATTACCATCAACGAGCTATTTTAGTCGGCCCAAAAACCAGATTTTTGACCTTAAAAACCTACTTTTCACAGAACATATTGCACAAAACATACATAAAAATCACCCCTTCAACATGCCTTCAACCACTTCACGACATGAAAATTTATGCATTTAAACTGGTGATTTGCACCATTTATTTCTGCGTTTTGCTGCATTTCACCTTGCATTTAGCACCATTTAGCCTTGCGTTTTCATAGAGTTAACACCGCGTTTTGCTGCATTTTGCACCGCGTTTTGCTGCAAAACGCACATTTTGAACTACAACTTGCGTATTTATTCACCACATTATCAATTTCTATGCAATTGCATCACCGCTTGTTTATCACGAAAATAAACCCTTGCGAGAATTGATTATTTGCAATCAAAAGAACGATTGGTGATTTTAAAAGCCGTATTTTTTATTAAATTCATGACACAATATTTTACAATTCAAACTCGATAACCACCCTAAAACCTGTACTGAGTACGTGTATTTTTGAGTAAATAGCCTGGTTTATGTTTGAAGAGATGGCGAACTACATCAGTGAAAAAAGACAGACAAGATGCCCACAAGCACACGAAAGATGGTGACGAGGCAATAACAACAACATTAACCATGCGATAAGCTGCGTACAGACAAACAGCTATAGAAGGCGTTGGGAAGAGTAGTTATACCGCTAGAGAAAAAAAGGCTCGTTGCTTGCCCATGCTTAGTAAGCAAGAGCAGACAACGAGCCACAAAAAAGTTTGAAAAGGCGCCTAACAAAGCGCCTAACAATATTATTTCACCACCACGGCCTTGATAATTTTCATATCCTCAAATGGCCGATCGTGTTCGTCGCAAGGCGTTTTCTGTATCTTTTCAACCACATCCATTCCCTCAACCACTTCGCCAAACACGGTGTATGTGCCATCAAGATGGGGCGTGCCACCCTTCTTATAATACATCTCGCGTTGTTCGGGCGTTAGTTTTACGCTATTGTTGGTTTTCAAATCCAGCTTCGCTTGCACGGCATCTAGCTGATAATCGGTCATACGCTTGCCATAAACAATATAGAACTGAGCCGACGACGATTCCCACTTGGGATTAACATCGTCGCCCTCGCGCGCTGCAGCCAGAGCTCCACGCTTGTGATAGTAAGTTGGAAACACGATCTCGGCCGGCACAGTGTAATCGGGCGAATAGCCACCAGCAGGTTCTCCAAAGGCAGCATGGCGAGAAGTGGAGTCGCCTCCCTGTATCATGAAGTTCTCGATTACACGGTGAAAAATAGTACCATTGTAATAGCCCGACTTTACCAAACGGAGAAAATTGTCGCGGTGTTTGGGTGTTTCGTTGTAGAGTACAACGCGAATGTTGCCCATATTGGTTTCGAAAAGCACCTGATGCCTAACAGTGTCGGTAGGCGTTTGGGCCACAGCCACCATGCCACACATGGCGAATAAAAAGGCGAACAATGTTTTTTTCATAAGGCAGATGTTTATGTTGAATTGATGTATTTACGCACTGGCGCGCAAAGTGAGAAAAAAAGAGGGTTGACGTTGCTGTAAACGTCTTAACCAAATGGTTCGCACATGTTAAGAACAATGCGTTGGGCAGACATCTAGATGAATACCCACACATCAATACTTAAAAGAACCCGTTGGTTTAGAAGCTTACAGCCCCGTCAACCCGTAAATGTTTAGTAACTTTCGTCTTCGGTTATCTCTTGTTCGGTAATAGACTTGCGGTCGATGGCACGCCAAGCAGCAAATATATAAACCAAAACAAAGGGGATAAGAAGCGACACAACCGACATGGCTGTTAGTGTAAACACACTACCAGAGCTGTTGGCAATGGTGAGCGAGCTTTGCAAGTCAGCGTTAGAAGGATAATAAGCGGTGTTGTTCCAGCCAGCACAAAGCAGCAATACCAATACCACCAGCACCACACCTACACCGCCAAACCAGATGCCGTACTTGAAATTGGCACTAAAAAGGGTGCGCGCTATGCCATAAAGCAACGACACAACACCTACCAAAAGCACGAGGGTGAGATACCACATCGACAGCAGGTTGTGCAGATACTTATAAGATTCGATAAAGATGAGTCCTGTTTGTGGGTCGTAAGCAAAGCCATCTTTCAACAGCAAATGCACCAAGAAGCTCAAGAAGAAAGCCAAGAACACGGCCGTGTTAAGACCCAATTGCTTGCGAGAACGGGTAACAATGTTGTCGTGTTCTACGTTGTTAATGATGTAGAGCAAGCCCAACACACGTGCCAAGAAGAACACAGCGACACCTAAAACTACATTCCAAATATCGAGCAGCGCGTCAAGTCCATGACTAGCGTTGGCCCAACGGCTAATAACAGGTTGTACCATGCTGGTGATATTGCCTTTGTCGACAATGAAATTAGAGCCATTGAAGAACGTAGCCACTGCTCCACCCAAGAGAACAGGACCAAGTACACCGTTAATAATAAGGAATGTTTGGAAGGTGCGAGTACCTAAAAGGTTACCCAATTTGTTTTGAAACTCATAGCTAACAGCCTGAATAACAAACGAGAAAAGGATAATCATCCAAAGCCAATAAGCGCCTCCAAAGCTTGTGCTATAAAACAAAGGGAAGGAAGCAAAGAAGGCTCCACCAAACGTTACCAATGTGGTGAAGGTGAATTCCCACTTACGCCCTGTGGAGTTAACCACCAAGCGACGTTCGTTCTCGGTCTTGCCGAGGGTGAATATAAGGGTGTTGGCGCCCTGAACAAACATCAGGAACACGAGGAGCGCGCCTAAGAGCGACACCAAGAACCACCAATAATGTTGCAAAAATTCGTATGACATGAGTTTATTTCTTTTCTTTTTGTTCGGCACGTTCGTTTGTGATTGTTGTCTATGGCCTATACTTTCGATGCAAAGCGTGCAGACAATACCACTATTTGAGACTTATGCGCAGGCAGTTTGCCATGCAACATTCGCCCCAAGGGGCAAAACCAAGGACAAGCAAGCCCACAGCCTACGGCCAAACAAGGGGTTAGCATTTATTTTCCGTACTCAGGGCCTTTTTTAATCTGCTTAATCAAGATGCTAATCTCAACCACGAGCAATAAGGTGAACAAGCCCAAGAAGAGGAAGAAGGTTGTGGCGATAGACGAAGCACCGACATCACTCACAGCCACCCAAGTGGGCAGCATGTCTTGAATGGTCCAAGGTTGGCGTCCCATTTCGGCCAATACCCATCCTGCCTCTGATGCGATGTAAGCCATTGGCAAAGAGCAAATGCCCAAGATGAGCAACCAACGAGCGTTGGAAACTTCTTTGCGATAGCAGAAGAAGTAGAGAACGGCAAAGAAAAGTACGAAGAACGAGCCCATACCCACCATTATGCGGAACGACCAGAAACAAAGAGGGATGTTGGGAACAATCTGATCGCCATTCTCAACATAGCCATATCCAAAGTATTTCATATTGGCTCTGATAACAGGCAACATCTTTTGCGCCAGGGTTTGGTTGCCTTCGGTCTTTGCCTTGCGATAAGTCATCAAGGCATTAACAGCAGCTTTACCCATCACAATCTTCTCGGCCACCGATGGTTCGCGTGTACCATCAGCCTTAACATATCCGTCGAGCAGATCGTTAACACCAGGTACAAAGCCATGCATGCTGTGCGTAGCCATCATCGAAAGAGCATAAGGAATAGAAACATGGCATGCCAATTCTTCGCCACTACGATAATCGTATTGTTTAAAGGGATTAACTAGCGCAATTGCAGTGAGGCTCTGGCTCTCGCCACCCTTGCAGAGTGCTTCCATGGCAGCCAATTTCATGGGCTGAACCTTACCAACGAGCGTTGCTGAATGGTGACCTGTGATGCCAGCGAGCAACGAAGCCACAAAGCCAACGCAAGCAGCAATCTTCAAACTCTGCTTAGCCAATTCTGTTTCGCGCTTCTTAAGAAGGTAGTAAGAACTAACGGCTACTACGAATACAGCTCCAACAATCCACGAAGAGGTAACAGTGTGGCAGAACTTGTCGATAGCAAAGGGCGACAAGGCCACATCTACGAAGCTAACCATCTCGTTACGCATGGTATCAGGATTGAACTCGCAACCCACGGGGTATTGCATCCAGCATTGGCCACCAATATCCACCAAGCCGAAATGGTAGCACCAAGACCCGTGAGCCATGTAGATGCAAGGTGGAAACCCGAAGAAACTTTATTCCATCCAAAGAACATTACGGCCACAAATGTACTTTCCATAAAGAAAGCCAAAATGCCTTCGATGGCCAAAGGCGCACCAAAGATGTCGCCTACAAACCAAGAATAGTTGCTCCAGTTGGTTCCAAACTGAAACTCAAGAATGATACCCGTGGCCACACCCATGGCAAAGTTGATGCCGAAAAGCTTTTGCCAGAAACGCGCCACATCTTTCCAAAATTGCTTCTTTGTGCGATAATAGCATGTCTCGGTGATGCCCATAATAACAGCAAGACCAAGCGTTAATGGCACAAATAGCCAGTGGTACATGGCCGTTAGGGCAAATTGCGCACGCGACCAATCAATCGTACCTGCAGAGATGTCTAGAAATAGTTGATTGAACATAGTTTATTTTAATAATATTTAGTTTCGCCTTTGGGGGGATTAGGTTATCTAGTTGTTGCGCTTTCCTAGTCATTCTAGGGCATTAGCACGCGCGAGACAGGACTATTATCGAGCCTGTCGCTCGTTGAGTGTACGCGACACAAAGTCGGCTTCCCCACCTTTAGGCGCATTGGCCTTTAAAAAGTTGGGGAAGAAAAACACCTTTAAGATGGCAAACATGATGAAGAGCTTGATGAATATCACCAACCACAACTTCTTTCCTAGGGTCATGCTTCTGAAACCATCGTAGTATAGATCGAACACACGATACCAAAAGTTAGTCTTGTTCATTCTTATTGTAATGATTACAATGTGCAAATGTAAGAAAAATAATTGTAATAACGTGGGCGAATGGTGATTTTTTTACAAACTTATTGACACTTAAACGTTGTACAAAGCGTTGGAATTAATATTTAAAAGCTTCATACTGATTAGTTATGGACACCCTCTTGTCAAGACGACTAGGCCTTAACATCGTTGTATTTATCGTTTCGTTCAAACTGCACAGTGACAAAAGAACATACATCTTTTATCTTCTTGTTATGCTTGCGAGCGTAATCGGCGGCAGCATCAAGCAGTATTTTGGCAATACCCTTACCCTTATGTTCGGGCAAAACCACGGTATGCAGAATGGCAAAGCAATTATTGTCTACCCATTCGTAGCTGATGTAGCCCACTCGTTCTTCGCCTTCGAAGGCCACAAACTCGCCTTGGCGTTCGTTGTTGGTGTGTGTGATGGTCATAATTGATATTCTCTTTCTTGTTATGGGCACATCATTGGTGGCCCTTGGTTGATGATTGTGCGTTTGTTTCTCGCACGCACGCGCTATATATAATAAGGTGTAGCTAAGGTTTTAGACCTACCCCACTGCTATTTTAGTTTTATTTTCGATGGTTCGCAGCACCTTAACGGCATCGCCCACAGTGGGAACGTTCGACACATGCATCATTCTTCGGCCGTTAGTTTCTTTCAAGTCGCAACGTCTGGGGTTGTTTCCGATGTAAGTAAGCACGTTATCAAATGCCTTTGAGCGATAGTAGGCACTGTTGGGGTTGCTAACAAACTGCATCAGCATGCGACCTTGCTTTAGCATTATCTTCTCGCAGCCCAATCGTTTGCCAATTCGTCGCAGTGCCACCACCTGCATCAGTTCATCGCCTTGAGGCGGAACAGGACCGAAGCGGTCTATAAGCCTATTGCGATAAGCGTCCAGTTCGGCATCGTTCTCGATGTTATCCAGTTCGCGATAGAGCAACATTCGTTCGCTGCTTCCTGGCACGTAGTTGTCGGGGAAATACATTTCGAGGTCGCTTTCCAAGGCGCAATCTTCCACAAACTGGTCACCTCCCACCTCTTCTCCTTGCTCAATACTCTCGGCATAGAGGTCTGCAAACTCGTCGTTACGCAGTTCGGTAACAGCTTGCGACAGTATTTTCTGATACGTTTCGTAGCCCAAATCTTCCATAAAACCACTCTGTTCGGCTCCAAGTAGGTTGCCAGCCCCGCGAATATCCAGGTCTTGCATAGCGATGTTAAAGCCACTGCCTAGGTCGGAGAACGTTTCGAGTGCCTCTAAGCGGCGTCGAGCATCGGGTGTTAAGGCCGAAAGGGGTGGCGCAAGCAAGTAACAGAAGGCTTTGCGGTTGCTCCTACCCACACGACCGCGCATCTGATGCAGGTCGCTCAAGCCCACTTTGTGGGCATGGTTCACGATAATGGTGTTGGCATTGGATATATCGATGCCGTTTTCGATTATCGAAGTAGAGAGCAACACATCGTATTCGTGGTTCATAAAGTCGATAAGCGCGTTCTCCAAGTCTTCTGGTTTCATCTGTCCATGCGCTATAACTACACGGCAATCGGCACATGCTTACGTATGATGTTGGCCAATTCGGGGAGATTTGCTATGCGGTCGTTGACGAAATACACCTGTCCATTTCTGCTCATTTCGAAATTGATGGCATCAGCAATGAATGCGCCATCGAAAGTTGCTATCTCTGTGTGTATGGGATGGCGGTTTGGGGGAGGCGTTCTCATCACACTCATATCGCGCGCACCCATCAATGAGAACTGCAACGTGCGCGGAATTGGCGTTGCCGACATGGTGAGCGTATCGACATTGGTTTTAAGCGTACGCAGTTTTTCTTTGGTAGACACGCCGAACTTTTGCTCTTCGTCGATAATGAGCAGTCCCAAGTCGTGCCATTTAACAGTTTTTCCGATGAGCTTATGCGTGCCAATGATGATATCAATCTTACCTGCAGCAAGGTCGTCGAGCACTTGTCGGGTTTGTTTTGCCGAACGAGCGCGCGACAGATAGTCTACTCTTACGGGTAAATTCTCTAATCGTTTGCTGAAAGTTTTAAAGTGTTGGAAGGCTAAAACCGTTGTTGGCACCATCACAGCCACCTGTTTAGAGTCGCATGCGGCCTTAAATGCCGCTCTTATAGCCACTTCGGTTTTACCAAAACCCACGTCGCCACACACTAGTCGGTCCATTGGGCGTGCTCGTTCCATGTCGGCTTTCACCTCGGTTGTAGCCTTTAGCTGGTCGGGTGTGTCTTCATAAAGGAAGCTAGCTTCCAGTTCGTGCTGCATAAAAGAGTCGTGACTAAAGGCAAAACCTCGCTCGGTGCGCCGTTTGGCATAAAGTTTTATGAGGTCGCGAGCAATATCTTTGATGCGTTTTTTGGTTTTCTCTTTCAGTCGTTCCCAAGCTCCTGTGCCCAAAGTAGAGAGTCGTGGTTGTTCGGCTGCCGTGCCTTTACGGTAGCGCGAAATCTTATAAAGCGAATGAATAGAGACATCTACCTTGTCGTTGTTTTGGTAAACAATACGTATCATCTCTTGATAAGAGTTGCCAGTGGGCACACGAACCAATCCTCCAAACTTACCAATGCCAAAGTCTACGTGCACAATAAAGTCGCCAGGCTCCATCTCTTGCAGTTCTTTCATTGTTAATGCCAGCTTTCCTGCACGTGCTCGGTCGCTCTTAAGGTTGTATTTATGAAAGCGATCGAATATTTGGTGGTCGGTAAAGAAGCAGATACGCAGGTCGTTATCCACATATCCTGCATGCAAAGTAAATTCGCCTGCCGACTCCATTTGCAAAGGGACGGCCGACTTTTGTTCGGCAATAAGGATGTCGCGAAGACGTTCTTGCTGCTTCTTACTATCCGCCAAGATCACCAATCGGTAGCCTTGCAGCTGATAGTCTTCGAGTGTTTGGCGCAGAAGGTCGAAGTTTTTATGAAATAATGGTTGGGCCGAGAAGTTAAAATTAATGGTGGCTTGTACGTCATCAGATGGTTTGCTGCCGATGTAAACATGGCGAAAGGCCAACGCATCATTGGCAAACCTAGCGCCCGTTATAAGCTGCAACTCTTTCTGCATGGCCATTTTTATTTGCTGTTGTTCCACTTCGGTGGCGCCATCCAACTGTGCTTCTAAGGCTTGATGGGCGAAACCTTCTTCGTAAATGCGCTGAATGGTGTCGCGAACATAGCCAAAATCTCTCATTACCAACAAGGCATCTGGTGGCAAAAGGGTTAAGAACGACACTTTTTCATTGGATTGTCTAGCCAATTCGGGCACTATTTCGACGGCCTGTCGCTTCTCTTTCGACAACTGATTTTCTACATCAAAGGTGCGAATAGTGTCTATTTCGTCGCCGAAGAAGTCGATACGGAAAGGCAATTCATGACTATACGAGTAGATATCTACAATACTTCCGCGCACAGCAAACTGCCCTGGTTCGTACACATAGTCCACTTCTTGAAAGTCGAAGCTGCGCAATGTCTTCACCATCTGCACCACATCAATGGTCTGTCCCACGTTTAATCGCAAGGTGCGTTCGTCTAATCGTTGCTTTGACACCACCAGTTCGCTCAACGCATCGGGCGAACAAACCACGTAAGTGCACCTCTCGGCGGCCAATCTAGCCAGCACTTCGGTGCGCAATATTTCGTTAGCAGCATCGCGCTGACCATATTTAACGGCGCGTCTATACGACGAGGGGAAATATAACACATCGTCGTTGCCCATCAATTGCACCAAATCTTGGTAGAAATATCCTGCTTCGTCGGCATCTTGTAACACGAAAATAGTTGTTTGTGGGCGCCGTTTGGCCATGCCCGAAAAGAACACGGGCGCGGCAGAAGCGACCATACCTTGAAGAAAAATGCGACGAATGGTGCTATCGGCAAGGGTTTTATCGAGAGCGGCAGCCTGAGGCTCACCGGCATATAAATGTTGGATATTAATCGACATTCGAATATTTGGTGGTGTGATGTGATGCGTTTTAAGTTTGTTTTTATCTTGCGTTCGCGCGCTTATGTGATGAAGTGTTACTTGGTTTGTGCAGAAATATTGATTTACTGATGGTTCGTTCTCCCTAATTATCGTATCGAGCAATAAACAAACTCAATAACTCAGCAACCCATAAACTCACTAACTCATAATCGTACAAACTCATAATGCCATGAAAAGGAGTGGAAGCCGCAAGTGCTTTCCACTCCTTTTCATGTTCACCCATGGGTGTTCATTCTTTTATTGGCGGATATTTACGAAGCCATCCATCGAGTCTTAAACGCATCACTCCAAAGAAAGCTTCACCAAATATGCCTCCACTCATTTTGCTTGTTCCTTCTCGTCGGTTGACAAAGATAACGGGAACTTCTTTTATTTTAAAGCCTATTTTATAAGCGGTGTATTTCATTTCGATTTGGAAACCATAGCCTTTGAAACGCACTTCGTCGAGCGGGATGGTTTGAAGTACCCTGCGACGGTAGCATTTAAAGCCCGCTGTGGTGTCGTGAACCGTGAAACCAGTGACGAAACGCACGTACTTAGAGGCGAAATAACTCATCAGTACACGCCCGATAGGCCAGTTTACAACGTTTACGCCACTAACATAACGCGACCCAATGGCCACATCAAAGCCTTCGTCATGGCAGGCCGAATAAAGTCGAGGCAAGTCTGTTGGGTCGTGACTAAAGTCGGCATCCATCTCAAAGATATACTGATAGTCGCGTTCTAGCGCCCACTTAAAGCCCGTGATATAGGCTGTTCCCAATCCCTGTTTGCCTTTTCGCTCAAGCATAAACAAGCGTTCGCCAAACTCAGTCTCCATTAGTCGGCGCACAATGGCGGCCGTTCCGTCGGGACTTCCGTCGTCGATAACAAGGATATGGAAACATTTTTCGAGTGCAAAGACGGCTCGAATAATTTTCTCAATGTTTTCTTTTTCGTTATAAGTAGGGATGATAACGATGCTGTCGCTTGTGTTCATGCCGTGTTCTGTGTTGGTTCTACTTTTGCAAAGGTAAGGTTATTTCTTAGAAGTTCAAAGCGCAACGTGCGTGTTTTTTGATAACAAGGTTGCGATTATTGGTCGGGATTGTGTTCAAAGCCCTGATATTGGGGTACAAGTCCGTTCATTATCACCTCATAACTTTGCTGTTCTAGAAACTTGATATTGTCTGGTCCTTGCGAAATTGGCATTATCGGGGCGTGTATTGTGAGCCTTAACCTGTGCCATCTAGCCCATTTTAGGTCGCGTGTTCGTGGCATAACGTCGAACGATCCGTTGATGGTTACTGGCACAATGGGTAATTGCAACTCGTCGGCCAACATAAAAGCTCCCCGTCTAAACACGCCCATATGGCCTGTAAAGGTGCGTGCGCCTTCGGGGAAAATCACCAACGACATGCCATTCTTTAGGGTTTGCCGAGCTTCGTCGATGGTTTTCTTTATCTTCGAGGCACTGCGTTTGTCTACAAAGATATGGTGTGCGGCCTCACAAGCCTTACCCACTAGGGGGATTTTGCGGAGCGATTGCTTCATCATCCATTTAAAGTTGCGACCCAAAAAGCCATAAATCATAAAGATATCGAATGCTCCTTGGTGGTTGGCTGCAAACACATACGATTGCCCAGGCTGTAGATTTTCACGACCTTCTACCTTAATGGGTAATAACAATATGCGAATAACAAACCACGACCAGCATTTACCTGGATAGTAACCCCAAACGTGTCCGTTGCCTAAAAAGCACCCCACGATGGTTACGAGGGCTGTTAACGCTGTGGCCAAGATTATTAATGGATAAGCCACTAACAACTGATAGATACGATAGATAATTAACATTGTTGTTTCTATGAGATATTGATGGGTTCACAAGTCGAGCAGCTAACAAACTTAATGCTTAACAAGTTAACAAGCTAGCAAAGCTATAAAGAGCTTATTTGGGATTTATTCAACTACTTGCTGACTGATATACTAAGCTTCCACACAAGCATTTAATTTAATCCTTAGCCCACTTACTCCTTTACTACTTACTCCTTTACTACTTACTCCTTACTACCGTACTACCTACTGCACCTGTCCGCGGCGCAAGGTGATGACTACCACCTCGGGTGGAACGCCGAAACGGAAGCGAACAACTCCTCCCAATCCCGAAGAAATAAAGAGCGAGCGTTGTCCTTGAGTGTATAGTCCCTTGTCTTGATGAAGTAATATGCGTGTGGGGCGCAATCCAAGCATATCTACTTGTCCGCCATGGGTGTGCCCCGAGAGTGTTACTTGCACGTTGCTACTGGGTAATATGCTGCGTTCCCACGACGAGGGGTCGTGCTGAAGCAATAACACGAAAGCGTTTTTGTTCACCCCTTTGAGGGCCTTAGCCAGGTCTGAACGTTTGGGGAATGGCGGTTTGCCATCGTTTTCGGTACCAGCCACCACAATCGAGTCGGCTCCACGATGTATCACTCGATGTTCGTTAAGCAACAAGTACCATCCAAACTGACGTTGTCGCGACACCATTTCGCGCTCGTTGGCTATCTTCACGGCCTCATCTCCGTTGAAATACATGCTGTAATCGTGATTTCCAAGTACCGAGTACACCCCATCGCGAGCGTTAATGCTGCTTAAGAGTTGGCGAAAAGGATATAATTCTGAGGGCTGCACATTCTGCAAGTCGCCCGTAAACACGATAGCATCAGCGCGTTGAGCCATAATTGTGTCTACTGCTCGCTCTAAAAAGTGTGCATGTCTGCCTACAAAACTACCCACATGCGCATCGCTAAACTGCACTATGCGATAGCCATCGAAAGCCTCTGGCAGGTCGGGCGAGTAGATTTCAACTTGCTTTACAACTAAGCGATTGGCTTCGATGGTCCATCCGTAAGCAAAAAAGCAGATACAACACAACGCCAACATATAGCCAACAGCCTTTCCCCAGTTTGTTGTGGAGTGCTGCATGCGTGCGATGGCACGCCCCACGATGGCGCAACACACGTAAACAAATTTAGGAACAACAAGCAATCCCAGACAAACGATAAAGATGTTGAGCACCTCAACGCTGTCGGGAATGAAATTTTTAGCTGTTGCCATCACGATAGTAAACGCCACCATGCCCAGAGTTATCATCCATCTGAGCGTGCGCATAGGCCATTTCGCCTTGCGTTTACTTTTCCAATTGCGCCGTTCGATATAGAGGTCGGGCAAGAGGATTACTAATAATAGAGGTATGAGTATTCTTAAAATCACTTGCTTAATATTCTATTTACGCCCTATTGTGCTTACTGCACAAATTTCTTTATCATATTCAACGGAACGCCACGGCGTTTGGCGTAGTCGGCTAGTTGGTCTTCGCCTATTTTTCCTAAATCAAAATACTGTGATTTGGGGTGTGCGAACATTAGTCCCGACACGCTTGCATGCGGTTGCATCATGCCTGTGGGAGTTAGATGTATGCCTATCTGCCCCATATCAATAAGTTCGTTGAGCAGAAAATTTACGCTTGTGTCTGGCATCGAGGGATAGCCCACGGCTGGCCTAATACCTTGATAAGGCTCTTTAAGCAACTCTTGTGGGTCGAAATTTTCATCAGGCGCATAGCCCCAATAATGTTTTCGCACCTCTTCGTGCATGCGTTCGGCTGTTGCCTCGGCCAATCTTTCACCCAACACTTTAGCCATCATCTGCTGATAATCATCGCTTTTGAAGTCGTGTTCTATGCTTGGGTCTATCGTTGTGGCAAAGGCTCCCACCTTATCTTTTATGCCACTGGCCAGCGGCCGCACAAAGTCGGCCAAGCAAAGATTGGGTGCCCCAGCGCTTCTTGGTTTCTGTTGGCGCAGCAAGGGCAGGCGTTTATCACCTATAAGGAGGTCGTCGCCATCGCTGTTGGCATCGAAAATATCAAAAACGGCAAACGTTTCATACCGCGTTTCCATCACATCGAGCATCTCTTCGGCCTCGTTGCGCAACTTCTCTTTCTCTTCTTTGGGTTTCCCACTCATGCCCCATGTGTGGAAAAAGTATAGCCAACTGATATATGGGCGCAGTTCGTTGACTTTATATTTTAATATCATCTTTGTATTATAGCAATATATTTTGGGGGTTAACAGCATCAAGGCGCATGCGCCACACTAGCCCATCAATGTTCGAATACCACCTCTTCGCCATGATATTGGGCATCGAACATGCCGTTTTCATCAAGCAAAAGGTGCCCGTTACAGATGGTTGTTACCACCCGCCACCGGAATTGTTCGCCCTCCATTGGGCTCCATTGGCATTTGCTTTGTATGCAATCCTGGTTCACCGTCCAAGCTTCGCCCCGTTTAACAATGGCCAAATCGGCCTTATATCCTGGTTTAATAAATCCACGTTTGCTCACTGCGAACAATCGCGCCGGTGCATGGCACATCAGTTCCACCACTCTTTCAATCCTTAGCACGCCTTTTTCGCATAGTTCGAGCATTGCAGGCAGCGAGAATTGCACCATCGGCATGCCCGAAGCAGCTTTGCCCGCCCCACCCTTTTTATCAGAAAGCAGATGCGGAGCATGGTCGGTGCCCACCACCGTGATGCGTCCATCGGTTAATGCTGCACGCAAAGCCTCGCGGTCGGCCCGTGTTTTCACTGCAGGATTACATTTAATCCTTGTGCCACGTGTGCGATAATCGTCATCGCAAAACCACAAATGGGCAATCACAGCTTCGGCTGTGATAAGCGGATGATGACCAAACAGCTGTAATTCGCGTGCGGTGGTGAGGTGCGCCACATGCAGTTGTGCACCATATTTGGTGGCCAGTTCCACGGCCAATGCCGACGAACGGAAGCAAGCCTCTTCGTTTCTTATTTGGGGATGATGCGCAATGGCAGGGTCGTCGCCATACAAGCGTTTGGCTTCGGCCATATTTTGGTTAATCAGCACAGTGTCTTCACAATGCGTCATGATGGGCAGCGGGGCGTTCTTAAATATTATTTCAAGCGTCTCAAGCCTATCCACCAGCATGTTTCCTGTGCTAGCGCCCATAAAAAGCTTAATGCCTGGCAGGCGCTTAGTGTCTAACTGCTCAAAGAGGGCAGCGTTTTGGTTGGTTGCTCCAAAGAAGAAGCTATAATTAACATGGCTCTTGTGTTTTGCAAGTTCCAGTTTTTGGTTCAGTGCTTCGAGTGTTGTGGTCTGCGGAAGTGTGTTGGGCATTTCGAAAAACGTTGTTACGCCTCCGTATGCAGCAGCTCTACTCTCGCTCTCTAGGTCGGCTTTAGCTGTTAATCCGGGTTCGCGAAAATGCACATGGTCGTCTATCACGCCTGGCATAACCACACATCCCGTGGCATCAATCCTTCGTTGAAACGTGCCTTGTGGCACTTCTTCGCCTTCAACAACACTTTCTATCAGGTCGTTGTCAAGGGTTAAGCATCCTTTAAATGCCCTTCCCTCGTTTACTATCGTAGCACCGTAAATTAGTGTTTTCATTATTTTGCAGGCTTAGCCAAATCGTTTGGCGTGGGCGCAGGTGCCACAGGAGGCGTTGTTGTGGTAGGTGCGCTATTAGACACGGGCACATCTTTCATGCCATTCATAATCTGCTGGTTCTCTTGCGCCTTGGCATAATAGTCTTTCACATAAGCATCGTTCTTAAACTTATCAGTGGCTTTGCTCATGATGTCTTCAATCCATGGGGTTAGTTCAGGGTAATCATAGCCTATAGTAACCATAAAAAACACGCCAGGACCTAGCACGTTGTCGAAGTTTTCGCATACAAAAGATGTGATGAGCCTATCCTCAAGCCCCGACAGGCGTTCGGCTTCGCTGTTCAGCCGAGCGTTAACCACATCCATATTGCTACCATTCATAATGGCTTGGTCGTGCTTATGCAGCAGTTCTTGTTCTTGATTTTTAAGTTGGTTGTACTTATTAAAGAACTTAAACAGTTTATCGTTTAGCGGCGTTCCCGACACACTTTGTTGTGCATCGTCAAGTTTCACCACGATTTTTCCATCTTCCAGCACCAGAGGCAGCACGCTTTCGTCATCCATAAAGATATTAGCGATGCACACAGAGTCTAGCGAGCCAGAGAATCCAAACTTGCCATGCACCACGTCACACGAGTCAAGTTTCTTGTATTCATTATCTTTTAGCACTTTCAGGTATAGCTTTCGGCCGTCAAGGGTTGAAATATTGGAAGTGCCTTCGATGTTATAACTGCCTCCACATGATGTAAGCAGCGCCAACGCGAGCAATGTATATAGAAGTTTTTCCATAAGTTGATTGTTTCTGTCTGGTTTCACAAAGATAATACGCTTTTATGGGTTTTCGAATTAATTTCAGTCTATTTAATTCATTAAGCCGTCTTTTAAGTATTTTTTGAGAAATTCTCTAATGCTTCATAACAGCTTTTGGCGTACTTATATATAAAAGAGGTGTAGCGGTGCTTAAGGTTTATTTATTTTTGCATTTCTTCATTTCTGAATCTATGCGATGCACAGTATATATCTCTAAAAAGGCTGCAATGAGCAGCAACACCACCCATTTATTGTACAAATAGTCTACATAGGTAATAGCACTATTAAAAATGGGGCGAAAAAACATAAAGGCGGTGTCTACCATTAATATGCCCGAAAGCATAAAAAAGATGTTGGCCACGCTCTGAATGCGTTTTAATCGGCGCAGCACAAAGTCGCTACCTTCATAGGTTTGCATTGATTGCATCAGGCTGAACATAACCGCTCCAGCCAAAAACAGCCAACAAACCACCTGCTGGTGCCACATAAAAGCAAAGCAGCCAGCACCAATAACCATCAGCACACCACCCACGGCAAACACAATGGTTTGTATTTTATTCAGTTGTTTCATCTTGTTTTTGTGTAGGTTTCTCATCGTCGCTCAGCACATAGATATCTTCGTCGTCGGTTTTCATAAAGTAGCGCTCACGTGCTATCTTCTCAATGGCTTTGGGGTCGCGCCTCAATTGGCGTAGCCTTTCCGAGTCGGTGTTGTGCCGTTCATTATATTCTTTTATTTGTTTCTTTAAATCACTTATCTGTAGTTCGTACTGAAAACGGCGCATAATGCTGTTATCGTCGATAAACACAACGATAAGTATGCCCACTACTATTACGATTAAGTAACGATAGTGGTTAAGCATCCTCCCCAGTTCAGTCCATTTGCTGCTCATTATAGCTTAGATATTTGTTGCAAACTTACAACTTTTTTTTCAATCGCCATGCACCACGAGCACACTTATTGTGTAAATAATTCTACTGCAACTACTTTTTGGCCACTTCGCAATAGCTTTTGAGCCTTGACGCACATGCCGTATATTGCGCTCCAACAATAAAAAAGCGCGAACAAAAAGAAAAGCCAAAAATAATGCGTAACTTTGCAACACGGGCAAAACCACGCCCCACTAACGGCCCTAAACACCATTCCTTGGGCCTTTACCAAACACATTAAGCAACACAACACTTCTACGTATGGGAGAATATATCGTATCGGCGCGCAAATACCGACCCATGTCTTTCGACTCGGTGGTGGGCCAATCGGCTCTTACCACAACGCTGAAAAACGCGGTAAAAAGCGGAAAACTGGCCCACGCATACCTCTTTTGCGGTCCGCGAGGCGTGGGCAAAACCACCTGCGCACGCATCTTTGCCAAAGCCATTAACTGCCTTACACCCACCGAAGCGGGCGAAGCATGTAACCATTGCGAAAGCTGCGAGGCCTTTAACGACCAACGTTCGTACAACATCTTCGAGCTAGACGCGGCCAGCAACAACTCGGTAGAGAACATCAAGACGCTGATGGACCAAACACGCATTCCACCACAGGTGGGTAAATACAAGGTTTTCATCATCGATGAGGTGCACATGCTCTCTACGGCGGCCTTTAACGCCTTTCTTAAAACACTGGAAGAGCCGCCCGCACACGTCATCTTTATTTTGGCTACTACCGAAAAGCACAAGATTTTACCCACCATCTTGTCGAGATGCCAAATTTACGACTTCGAGCGAATGACTGTTCCGGGAATTATCGACCACCTTAAAGGCGTGGCCGAAAAAGAAGGCATTGCCTACGAAGAAGAAGCGCTGGCCGTGATTGCCGAAAAAGCAGACGGGGGCATGCGCGACGCACTATCTATTTTCGACCAAGCAGCGAGCTTTGCTCAAGGCAATCTCACCTACGAAAGCGTGATTGCCGACCTCAATGTGCTTGATAGCGATAATTATTTTAACATCATAGACCTGGCCATTGAAAACAAAGTGAGCGACATCATGCTGCTGGTAAACAACATCATTGCTAAAGGCTTTGATGGTGGAAACCTAGTTAACGGTTTGGCTTCGCATGTACGCAATGTGCTCATGGCCAAAGACGAGAGCACCTTGCCTCTGCTCGAAGTGAGCGCACGACAACGCGAACGCTTTAAAGCACAGGCTCAAAAATGCCCCACGCCTTTTCTTTATAAGGCCTTGCAGGTGATGAACCAATGCGATATTCAGTATCGAGCAAGCAGCAATAAGCGACTTCTGGTAGAACTTACCCTTATACAAGTGGCGCAAATAACGCAACCCGAAGACGAACCTGCTGCGGGGCGTAGCCCCAAGAGCTTGAAATCCCTGTTCAGAAAACTTGCCTCTCCCCAACCAAAACCGGCTCAACAGGTGGTCGGTGGGGAGAAAACAATGGCGCGCACTACATCGGCAACGCGCACCGAAACAATAATCGCGCTCGCTACCGCGTCTCCCAACCCTGCCAATACTGCTACAACAACTTCGCTTCAAACCAGTAGCACACCCACTGCCAACAATACGCACCGGAATGCCTACGGGGAAACTGAAATTGCACAACTTGTACTTCGTTTGCCGACCTTAAACGCGGACCGGAAAAAATGGGAGTGGTGAAAGAAGAGGAGATTACAAATAAAGAAGAGTGCAACGTGTTCTCGCAAGAAGAACTTGAACTGCAATGGATGGCCCTTTGCAACCGCATGCCGCAAGCTATGGTGGCCATTGCAACGCGCATGAAGAACATGCAACCACGCATTACCGATTTCCCCAACATAGAGGTGCTGGCCGATAACGAAATTGTGATGGAAGAGGTGAACAATATCCGAACACGCATTGAAGGCGGACTGGCGAAATACTTGCACAACGGACAACTGAAATTGCACATCCGATTGGCCAAGATGGAGGAGATGAAGCGTATTCTTTCTAAAAAAGAAATTTACGAAAACATGCTTAAAGCTAATCCTGCCATCGACAAACTGCGCAACGCACTGGGCCTGGAACTCGCTTAATAATGATACATTTAGGGTGGCCCATGGCTGTTTACTTCGTGGTAAATAGCCATGGGCGATTTGTTTTGTGGCTGTGTGCATCGTTGCTCCTTATTTTCATCTTATGCCAAGATGCTGACCAATGCCACGTAACAAGCAACTTGTTTTGCAACTAAGCATGTAACACAAAATTGTTAATTAGGTAAATATATTTTACAAAACACGCTTTCTAGCCGAAACATTCTAGAAAAATATACTCGTAAAAGCGATATAAAATGCGCAAAACAGACAAGATTTGCAACTAACAACAAGCCCTTCTCCCCACTCGCATTTGCAAAACACTATGTTTTTGCCTTTCTTTTTGAAGAAAAATCTCGAAATTTTGCATTCGCAACAACCAAAAAATGCAGCAAAAACACTTGACTTTACTGACCAATTAGCACCAAAACACCTTGCATTTAGCAGCAAAACGCAATGCATTTAGCAACAAAACGCCCTGCATTTAGCAACAAAACGCAAGGTGTTTTGTTGCTAAACGCAGGGCAATTTGCTGCAAATAGCTTCTAAAAAACACAAAAAATGGCTTAAACAATAGTATTTATGACCTATTTTCTCGATTTAAAAGAAAATCCGCTTGCTGCTTTTTACAAAGCGTTTTACCATGCTTTGTACGCCTTTTACACGTAAAAAGGGCGAAATTTTCGCCTTTTCCGCCACAACCACCAGTAAATCAAACGGTTACAAACTTTAAAAATACGCGTGCAAATAAGCCCAACGCCCAGATTTTTTACGGCGAAGGCACTCATAATGTTAAAATTTAGTATAAATATTTTACAATCTCATCTACCTATAAGCCTTGCAATATCGAGCCAAACAAAGGCACGAGCCACAATTACTGCACCATAAAACATGCACAAAGCAGTGTACCTACAGATTTGGATTAAATCAAAGGCATGCCCGCAGCTTGGCATTCGGCGCGCATTTCGTCGCTCCAGATACTGGCTTGAATTTCGCCCACATGCGCCTTTTGCAGCAAAACCATACACAAGCGACTTTGTCCTATGCCACCGCCTATGCATAAAGGCAGTTTACCCGAAAGCAATTGCCGATGAAAATATAATTGTGCACGATGCTCTTGACCTCTAATTTGCAGTTGTCGCAACAAAGCCTCATCGTTAACGCGTATGCCCATCGACGACAATTCCACCGAACGCCCCAGCACAGGATACCATATAAGGATGTCGCCATTAAGTCCAAAGCGGCCATTTTCGGCCTCTGTCGACCAGTCATCATAGTCGGGCGCGCGTCCATCGTGTGGTTTACCATCGCTAAGCTCACCCCCAATACCCACAATAAACACTGCGCCATACTTTTGGCAAATGGCGTCTTCGCGTTCTTTTGCTGTAAGATTGGGATACATCTGCAGCAACTCTTCGCTGTGCACAATATGAATATCGGCAGGCAGAAACGGCTGCAAACCAGGATAAGTTTCGCAAGTGAGATACTCGGTGCGTAAAATGGCAGCATAAATGCGGCGCACCGTTTGTTCCAAAAAGTGCAAGGTGCGCTGTTCGGGGGTGATAACCATCTCCCAATCCCACTGGTCTACATAGAGCGAATGCAGATTATCCAACTCCTCATCGGCCCTAATGGCATTCATATCCGTGTAAATGCCATAGCCTGGTTTAATCTTATATTCGGCCAACGTTAGGCGTTTCCACTTGGCCAACGAATGCACCACCTCGGCACGCGCGTCTCCCAAGTCTTTAATAGGAAAGGTAACGGGGCGTTCTATGCCGTTAAGATCGTCGTTAATGCCCAGTCCTTGCATCACGAAAAGCGGTGCCGTAACTCGGCGCAAGCGTAGTTCGGTGGAGAGATTTTGCTGGAAAAAGTCCTTTATCAGCTTTATTGCTTGCTCCGTTCTCACCTTGTCTAAGTGTGCATGGTAACCATTTGGCTTTATCAATGTACTCATCTTACGAAATATTATTTTGTTGTGCAAAGGTAGCAAATTAAACAATAAATGGACGAAACACGGAAAAGAATGTCACAATTTGATGCAAAACTTCATCAAACTCCATCATTTAGCAACCAAAAGAACCTTAATTACATACATCATAAAAGTCTCTTTCGCCCTCACCGCAGTTGTTTCATCCCTGCAAGTGGCCTTGCTAAAGATTTAACCGCCATGCAGATAACTCCAAACCGCCTTTATATTTAGCGCCAACACATTTGCTCAAACCAACAAAAATGCTTACTTTTGCAGCGCAATAAGTAACAAAGGCCTCGTAGTTCAGCTGAATAGAACGCAGGATTCCGGTTCCTGAAGTCGTGGGTTTGAATCCCGCCGGGGTCACAAAAGGGGGAATGCTAGGGTGTTCCTCTTATAGGTTTCTCGAATGCAAGGGATTACAATCTCCTTTGTGGATAAACAAAAACAGAGCCATAATAGATGCGTAACGTATCATGTTAGAAAAGGAATCCAATACTATATACAACACTAGTTGTATGTAGAAATCCATCTAGGATTTATTAAATTGCTCATCCTTAAGTTCCCGTTTTTGCCTTTTAACCCACACAACAATTTGATTTTTACCATTAAAGAAAACTTTAAAATTATGATTACAGGTATAAAAAATGTACTTTTATTTTTAGTCCTCTTAATTACCCAAGTTACTACATGTAGTGCACAATCGGTTCTAGGCATAAAGTTTGGAAGTTCATACGATTATGTTAAGAGCCGCCTTGAGGAACGGTTTGGGACAACAAGTGTGTTTGCAAAAGAAGGAGGACTTCACGTTTTTGGTTTAACCATGGGAGATATTAGTTTCAACAAGGGGGAATTTAACTTTCAGAGAGACGATAAAAATACCTATTTTAACCATGCTGAATTTTGGAAAATCTATAATTCTGACGAACAAAAAGCGGCAGAGGCTGATGTTGATGCGCTATATTCCCTGCTCAAACAAAAATATGGAGATAAATGCGGGACTTTTAATACCGGAAGTTTCCTAAGGTTTTATTGGTTTGGGGAAAATCCAAAAACGAGTGGAGAATGGTTAGGTTCAGTTGTACTAACAAAGGGAAATGCTAACGATGGCGTTCCTCGCCTTTATTTATGGCTAAAATATGGACCCATTTATTATATAGATAAGGCTTCAGACTTCTAGGTATAATAACTGTTGTGAAACGATTATTTTTCCCCAATCGCAAGTTGGAAATAGGCACTCACAGATCTATTTCTCTACTCAAAGCAACTAGTTTAAAATATATAAGGAGTGGAATATGGAATATAGCACGGAAGAGAAACTAGAATGGATAATCTACTTCATCTATGAATTTGGGAAGAAGTACGACCTAACAATGAAACAGGCCTTTGGCTATTTGCAGCGGTTTAAGGCCATCGACTTCATTGACAAGCACTATGGCTATGCCCATACACAATCGTTCAGCACAATGGTAGACGAGCTTTCGCAGTACTGTCGCAGAATGGGAGGGGCGTTATAATGAGGCTTTATCACGGCACAACGAGCGACTTTGGCGAGATAGACCTCACGATGTCTAAGCTCAGCAAAGATTTCGGGCGCAGCTTTCACTTGTCTACCGAGGTGGAACAGGCCAAAGACTTTGCCCAAACACATGCACTTTTGTTAAGCAAACACCTGAAACGACTATGACAGAGAAAGAAGAAATGAAAGGCTTTTTGGTGAAAGAGTTGGCAAAACAGCTAATGGCCAACGACAACACCCTATCAATAGAACAGGCTTTAACGCTCGTAATAAATTCCGAGACATACGAAAAGCTGATGAACGATGCCACAAAGCTTTACTACCAAAGCCCAGGATATGTGTTCTCGTTTCTGCAAACCGAGTTGAAAACGGGGAAAATGGGATAGAGCGAACACCCGAACATTCGCCTACTACACTTGCTTTACTGGCTAATGCTTAGCGCTTCGTGTTATCGTGCACTTCGCTAAGTATATTTTTCAAACCAATCCACCCACTCCAGCTCCCCTCCTACCACTCAAACATCATCAACTTGCACCCCACTCCGCGTAAAAGATTTTGCCCTTTTGTTTTGCCTTTTTGAAACATTTCGTATCTTTGCAAAACCAACTGCAAGCCAAAGGCTTTATCTTTGCGATGAACATAGGTGTGCAGACGCCTTTATTGGGCAAAAATATAGATAAATACATTAACATCAAAAGCAAATAAACCCACACGAACGGCTGAACAGCTGCCAAACGCAACTTTTGAATAAAAGGAATGCACCATACAGAAGCATACACCATATAAAATAACAACACGAAAGAAGCGCCAAAGCAAATGCCAAACCACGCAAAAAGGAGAAAAAGCCCTATTTCGTGGCTCGTTCAAACTTAAAACCAAACATGGAAATAACAGAAAGATTTATTAATTATACCAAGTTCGACACACAGTCGGACGACAGTTCGGAGTCGGTTCCGAGCACCCCGAAACAACTTGTTTTCGCTGAATATCTTAAAAAAGAAATGGAGCGAGAAGGGCTTAGCGATGTGGAGATGGACGAAATGGGCTATCTCTATGGAACGCTGAAAGCCAACTGCAAGAAAAAAATACCAACTATCGGTTTTATCTCTCACTACGACACTAGCCCCGACAGCAGTGGCAAAGACGTAAAGGCACGCATCGTGAAGAATTACGATGGTGGCGACATAGAATTGTCGCCAGGTATCGTGTCGTCGCCAACAAAATTCCCCGAACTAAAAAGTCATGTGGGCGAAGACCTCATTGTTACCGATGGTACAACGCTTCTAGGAGCCGACGATAAGGCCGGTATTGCTGAAATTATGCAAGCCATGTGCTGGTTGCGCGACCATAACGAGGTGAAACATGGCGATATTCGCGTGGCCTTTAATCCCGATGAAGAGATTGGAAAAGGCGCACATCACTTTAATGTTGAAAAGTTTGGATGCGAATGGGCCTACACTATCGATGGCGGAGACCAGGGAGAACTGGAATACGAAAACTTTAATGCAGCCTCGGCAAAAGTGAATATCAAAGGCGTTAGCGTGCACCCTGGCTATGCTAAAGGGAAAATGATTAACGCTAGTAGACTTGCTTGCGAGTTCTGTGCTATGCTTCCCCACGACGAAACGCCTGAAACAACAGAGGGATACGAGGGATTTTTCCACCTCATTGGCATGCAAACAAGCACCGAAGCGGCTAAACTGAGTTATATTATACGCGACCACGACCGCGATAAGTTTGAAGACCGTAAGGCGTTTTTCGAAAAATGCGCGCGCATCATGAACGAAAAATACGGCGAAGGAACGGTTGAAGTGCTGCTAAACGACCAATATTACAACATGAAGGAGAAGATTGACCCCAATATGCATGTAATAGACATCGTTCTACAAGCCATGATGCAAAGTGGCGTTTCGCCCAAAGTGAAACCCATTAGAGGCGGAACGGATGGCGCACAACTGAGCTATAAGGGTTTGCCTTGCCCCAACATCTTTGCTGGAGGCGTTAACTTCCACGGCCCATACGAGTTTGTCTCGGTGCAGGTGATGGAAAAAGCCATGAACGTAATCACCAATATTTGCGAGATTGTGGCCGACTATAACGACTAAATCGTCGTAGACTTAAACCATAGAATGGGGCGAATGTTCTTTTAAAGTGCATTCGCCCCATCACTTTTTATGACAACAACGCTGCATTTATCAGTATTTTTTATTACATTTGCCACATGCTTTGCAGACCACAGACAACAAACAAAACGCAACACAAGCCTGCAACAACCACTATAACCAACAAAACAACTCCTTATGGCCGCACTAGTTTCTATCCTTCCCATCGTTCTGCTATTCGTCTTGATGCTTGGTTTCAAGATGGCAGGCCACCGTAGTGCCTTTATTTGCTTACTCATCACGGCCGCCATTGCCGTGCTTTTGGCGCCTGCCATGCAGTTTGCGCCACAGGGTTTTACGCAAATGGGCGTGGCATGGGCTTTTGTGGAGGGCACGCTCAAATCGGTGTTCCCCATCCTTATCATCATTATGATGGCACTGTTTAGCTATAATGTGCTGGTACAAAGCAAACAAATAGAGGTTATCAAAGCGCAATTCACTTCGTTTTCAGACGATGATGGCATCACGGTGTTGATGCTTGTTTGGGGTTTTGGCGGACTGCTTGAGGGCATGGCAGGCTTTGGAACGGCTGTTGCCATACCCGCAGCGATACTTATTTCTTTAGGCTATAAACCACTGTTCAGCGCATTGGTGTCGCTCATTGCTAACACCGTGCCCACGGGATTTGGTGCGGTGGGCGTGCCAGTGATAACACTGGCCAACGAAATTGCCCCTGGTGGAGCAGCCTCGCAAGCACTTATCTCGCAACTTTCTGTTTATGCCGTGCTGCAATTGTCGTTGCTTTATTTCGTTCTTCCTTTTATCATCCTTACACTTACCAATCGCAGTAAGAGCGCCATATTCAAAAATTTGTGGCTCTCGTTATGGGTTGGAGTGGTGTCGTTTGGCACGCAATATCTCGTGGCTCTCCATCTGGGAGCCGAAACTCCTGCCATCATTGGGTCGCTTGCAGCCATTGTGGGCATTGTGGTTTATGCTAAAGTGTTTGCGCCAAAGAAGAAAACGGAGAGCGAAAAGGCTTACACAGCCAGTCAAACGCTTAAGGCCTGGGCGGTATATGCCTTCATTTTATTGTTTATATTGATTTCGGGACCACTCTTTCCACCCATTAACACTTTCTTAAAGTCTACGCTGGTGTCGCGAATTGCTTTGCCCATCCATGCTCCAGGCACCGCTTTCTCGTTTGCGTGGATTGGCAATGCTGGCCTAATGCTGTTTCTGGGCACGGTGTTGGGCGGTTTGGTGCAGGGAGTTTCGCCCAAAGAGTTGCTCGTAACGTTGGCCCGCACGGTGGTAAACCTTCGCAAAACCACGATCACGATTATCTCGCTCGTGTCTTTGGCTGCCATAATGAACTATTCGGGTATGATAATTGTTATCGCCGACACGCTTGCAAGCATCACAGGGAAGGCTTACCCGCTGTTTGCTCCGCTAATCGGTGCCATCGGAACATTCGTTACTGGTAGCGACACATCATCGAATATTCTCTTTGCTAAATTGCAAGCCAACGTGGCAACTCAGCTTCATCACGCCAACCCCAATTGGATAGTGGCTGCAAATACCACTGGGGCAACAGGCGGTAAAATGATTTCGCCACAGAGTATTGCTATTGCAACGGCGGCTTGCGACATGCCTGGCAAGGATGGCGAGATACTAAAATCGGCCCTTCCCTATGCGGCTTTGTACATTGTAATAGGCGGATTGATGGTGCTGCTTGCAGGATAAAAGGGGGGATAAACTGTTAACAAGGCGTTTGTTAACAAGAAAACGAGTTGGCCAATAAACAAGTTTGGGAGCTACAAATACTTTACTCGCCACTTGTTTATTGGTCAACTCGTTTAAAAACAAATTTGTTGCCCGGCAACTTGCTCAACCAAAAGCTGTGTTTACGCGTTAGCTATCCAACTTGCAAATCACAAATTCAGGTGAACACAACTTAACCACCATACTCAGCAAAACGCTTTTCGGCCATTTCAGCGTACTTTGTGTTAGGCATTCCGTAGTTGGCATAGGGGTAAATGCTGATGCCACCTCGAGGAGTGAACAGTCCAACCACCTCAATATACTTGGGATTCATCAGCTTTATGAGGTCTTTCATGATGATGTTCACACAGTCTTCATGAAAATCTCCATGGTTACGAAAGCTAAAGAGATATAACTTTAAGCTCTTACTCTCAACCATTCGCACGTTGGGAACGTAAGAAATACGTATTTCGGCAAAGTCGGGTTGGCCTGTAATAGGGCACAGCGAGGTAAATTCTGGGCAATTAAACCTTACCCAGTAATCATTTTCGGGATGCTTATTTTCGAATGTTTCCAACACTTCGGGTGCATAATCCATGCTGTATTTGGTGCTACTTCCCAACGATTTTAAGCCTTCGGTTTCTCTATTCTTTTCCATTTTGTTATCTTTCTTGGGTTTATAAGTTTATAAGTTGTTAAGTTGGTGAGCCTTAGAAACCATATCATTCACAAGTTCATAAGCTAAAAGTCCAAAAGCTTATCAACTTAAAAACTCATTAACTCATTAACTCACAAACTACTCAACTCAAAAACTTATCAACTTAAAAACTCATTAACTCATTAACTCACAAACTAATCAACTCAAAAACACACCAACTTATAAACTCATCAACTCATTAACTCACAAACTAATCAACTCAAAAACTCACCAACTTATAAACTCATCAACTCACAAACTATATACTCAACACACGCCAAATGCTATAGTTTACATCGTTGTCGTAAGTATCAACCTTCTCGTGTTGCTTTACATAACGCACCAAACGAATGGTCAAAGGCAATGCAACAATCTCGTAAGCGGTTTTCAAAATCACCTGCCAAAGCATCAACCAAGCAATTCTTCGGTGGGAACAACACCCCACAATGCCAAGGGGAAAAAGATGATTGATCTACCGACTCGCCGAAAATAGTGCTAACCACAGCGCGCAACGAGAAGTTTTTACCACCCGACGACAGTTTCATCTTGCTCATTATATAAGCATTAACAAACGAGCCACAAATGAATGCGAGGAAAGAAGCGAACGCTATGCGTGGCGCGAGGCCAAAAATCTGATGAAACCCATCATTATTGGTCCAGTAAGGTGCACCAGGTATCACGTCGCAGATGGCTCCAAGAGTCACGAAAAAGAAGTTCATGCAAAGCCAATCCATATCAACATGCGCGTTTTTTTGTATCCCCAAACCTCGCATACACAATCGTTGATGATGTACGACACAGGGAATACAATTAATCCACCTGTCAAACTGATTGAACCAAACGCTATTTGCTTTGTTTCTAACACGTTTGCCGCTATCAAGCAAACGCAAAAGAGTATGCTGAAAAGCATGAACAGCACACTCACTTGATTATCCTTGTTGTTCATAATTCTTGTTTTTAAAGAGGTTTACCAAGCACTCTATTTTTAATTGTGGTTGCAAAGGTACAACTTTTTTTGCGTTTCTTTTGCTTGTCCGCTGGTTTTTATTAATGTTGGAAGCCGTTGAACAGCATTGATAAGTATATTTTACCACGCATTAACAGTTTTACTATCAGACGGTTTAACCACCTATATTAAGATGGAAAGCCCCACAGAGACCAACATCCCACTTATCTATTCACAAATAACATTCAAATGATGGTAAAACTATTCTTATGCTCCTATTTTGCCGCTGTTTCGTCTTTCACACCCCAGTTTGTAGGTGGCGACTTGAAAGGTAAGAAGTTGGCGTTCATCCCTACCGCAAGTTTGTTCGAAGAATATACCGACTACGTTGACGAAGCCAAAGAGGCTTTCGAGAATTTGGGATTAAATATTGAAGTGCTGGACGTGAGTAGTGCGCCCAAGGATTTAATCGAACGCACACTGCAAAGTTGCGACTTGATTTATGTTTCGGGCGGAAACACGTTTTACCTACTACAAGAATTGGAAAAGAGTGGTGCAAAAACCATTATACTCGAACAAGTGAAAGGGGGCAAACCCTACATTGGCGAGTCGGCCGGTTCAATTATTATGGCACCGAACATTTCGTACGCAAAAGACATGGATGTAGCAGAAAAGGCTGCACCGCAATTAAAATCGTTCGAGGGTTTGTGACTGGTAGACTTCTATCCGCTCCCCCATTACAAGAGTTTCCCTTTCGAAGAAGTTACCGAAAAAATGCTTGTCAAATATGCCAAGCTGGGGTTAAAACCCATCACCAACCAGCAGGCGTTGTTTGTAAACGGTAACCAAACCACGCTTATAGAGATTAAGCAATAGGCCAAAAGGCTGAATTTGGCGAATAAAAGGCGTTAGATTACAACGTACATGTTTACGAACCTACACGCCCAACACCATTCTAAACATAGTAGCCACGTGCTTACCATGCAAGCAAAACGTCCACTTCACCCGTTTGGGCTAAACAAAAATCAGGCGTGATGTACCTTAAAGGTATTTCACGCCTGCTTTCATTCTATTTCTTTTCAACCAGTCCGCCTGCCGAAACCTTTGTGGCGGTGTTGACAATATCTATTGGCGAACATTCAAAAGGTAGTTCAACAGCGAGGTGCGCCGCCCATTGCGCCACCGCTATCTGGGCCTTATTCAGTCCCTTTGGTGCATATCTATTGCCAACAACTTTCGTTCCGAACAGGCATTCGAACCAGGTGCAGGCCGCCGTATAACGTCCCAACACTAGGTCGAGATGGAAACCGTCGCGGTTAAGATGGTCGCCAACAAACGAGGTGCGGGCATTTTGAATAGCCGTGCCCACGGGAACAAAGAGGCTAAACTGTGCGTTTTCTTTCTTCAAGCGTTGTGCACCCTCAACGATGGCACGATACATCTTGTCCTGATTGCGGTCGTAGTTGGCAAATCCGCCATGCGTTGAGTTCTGTGTGTATGCCCAAGTAACGTGCCATATCAGCTTAGTGGTGGCTGGAACACGCGCACGAACATAGGCGATAAGACTATCCAAATGGGGCTGGAAACTGTTGTACATGCCCGAAAGCTGACTAACCTGCTGCAAGCTAACGTAATCCCACTGCTTGTCGCGCAAAGCCTTGTCGAGCGTATAGTTGGCCGTACGGGTCATTTTACCGTCTATGTCTATCTTGCGGTAGTCGTAATCGGGTTTGTTGCTCTGCGCATTTCCCCAATGTCTTTCAAGCGAACAACCGCCAATATACATGTTGCCGATAACCATTTGGTGCCCTGCTGCAGCCGCCAACTCAAAGAGGTTCTGCTCGATGGCATCTTCCGAAAAGCTGTTTCCGATGGCCAACAACTTCAAAGGCCGGTCGGCAAAGGCCACCTGCGCACACAAAATCAACATCAATGACAGCACCAAAGCTAGCCCACGACTAAAAATAGCAAAACGTTTTCTCTGCATATTATCTTTATTTAGAGGGTTAAGTTATTCTACGAAAGCTATTTGGCCAACTTCAAACGCAAGCTGTTGAGCACCACACTTACGCTAGAAAAGGCCATAAGTGCACTGGCCCACATGGGCGTTATCTGGAAATTGATGCCGAAAAGATGGGGCACACCTGCCGCAAGCGGTATGCACACCACATTATATATAAAGGCCCAAAACAGGTTTTGCCCAATCATAGCCGTTGTTTTACGGCTTAGGCGTATGGCTTGGGGCAGTCGGCGTAGGTCGTCGCCCATCAAAGTGGCCTGCGCTGCATCCATTGCCACGTCCGTTCCGCGCCCCATCGCGATGCCCACATCGGCCAAAGCCAATGCCTGCGTGTCGTTGATGCCGTCGCCAACCATCGCCACCCGCTTGCCCTCGGCTTGCAGTTGGCGCACCATGTTCTCCTTATCCTGTGGCAAAACCCTACTGCGATAGTGTTTTATTCCCGCCTTTTCAGCCCAATAATGCGCGGCCTCATCCTTGTCGCCACTCATCATATACACCTCGATGCCCATGTTTTGCAACTCGGTCATAGCCTCTTCGGCATGGGGTTTAAGGGTCTCGCGCATTTCAAGTGGTAGGTCGTCGGCCTTGGTAAAGTCGATATTCTGATTAGGAATGGTGAGCGTTCCCGTTTTGTCTATCACCATCGCGTTAACCGTTTTCAAACTTTCAAGTGCAGCCGCATCTTTTATCAGCACATTCATCTGCGCTGCTTTGCCAATGGCCACCATCAAAGCAGTGGGCGTGGCTAAGCCCATGGCACAGGGACAAGCAATAACCAGCACGGCCACGGCCGAGAGAATGGCTTGCGGAAGAGCCGCATTTCCGCCCACCAGCCACCACAAAAGGAAGGTGACAAGGGCTATCAAAGCCACCGCGGGCACAAAAACACGCGCCACACGGTCTACTACGCGCTGCACGGGGGCTTTGCTTCCTTGTGCCTCTTGCACCATCTTGATGATTTGAGCCAAGGCCGTTTGTTCGCCAATTTGTTGTGCCTTAAACCTAAATTTGCCTTGCGATACAACCGTTCCTGCCAGCACCCGCGCCCCTTTTTGCTTTAAAGCGGGGCTAGGTTCGCCAGTTATCATACTCTCGTCTACATATGCGCCGCCCTCGGTCATAAAGCTTTCGGCTTGAGTTACGATACCATCAACGGGCACTTTATCGCCTGCTCGCACTTCCAACACATCGCCCACGGCTATAGTTGCAATGGGGACATCGCGTATTTCGCCAGCTTCAACGAGTCGGGCAGTCTTGGGTGCCAGTCCCATTAGCTGTCTAATACTGCCTGCCGTTTCGCTTTTAGCACGCTCTTCTAATAAACGACCAGTAAGTACAAAGGTGATAATCATCACCGAAGCATCAAAATAGGTGTGCCATTCAATGCCTCGAACACTCCAAACGGCATCGCCCCAAAAGGTGTTAAACGCACTGAACACAAAGGCAATGCCTGTGGATAAGGCCACCAGTGTATCCATATTGGCCGACGCATGGCGCAATTGCTGCCACGACTTAACGAAAAAGCCACGACCACACACCACGAAATTGGCCAAGGCCAAGAGCAAAGCCACCTGGTTGTTCATAGCCTTTCCACCCAGATTTAGCCACCCCATCGACACGCACATGCACAATATGGCGAAGACCCACGAAAGAAGTGTGGATTGTTTTAACAGCTGCAACTCGCGCCTTTCGATGGCTTCGGCCGAACGATTGCTCTCAATCACAAGGTCGTAACCAATGGCGTTGACCTCACTTTTCATCTTTTCCAGACTTATTTCTGTGGCATCATATTCCACCAAAGCCGTTCGCGCCAGCAGATTTACCGATGCACTTTTTACGCCCGATAGCGAATTAAGTTTCTTTTCTACGTTGCAGAACAGGCCGAGCAAGCAAGTCCCACCACAGGAAGTGTACGTTTCTCCATTGTTTATTGATAAAAAAAATGACACCCCTACCCATTATAAGGGGAAAGGGGGAGTAATAGGTGATGTTTAACTGATTGATTGATGAGAAAACGAGGATACGAGTAAACAAATTGACGAGTTGCCAAGTTAAGATTTAACCCAAATTGGTCATTAGAGCCTAAAGAGGTTTTGTTTTATTGTCGGCATCTTGTCTGTCTTTATAATGCAAGCGTAGCGGTCTACGTTAAGTTACAAAGACAGACAAGATGCCAACAAGAAAATAAAAGATGCTTGGAAACAACACAAAAAAAGAATTCTGGAAACATTGTGGTATAATAACCGATTGGGGTTTAAACTTGTTAACCCGTCAATTCCTTCATCACGATAGTCGTAAAACCATCCGCGTCACAACTTATTAACTACTCAGTCCCTCGCTTTTCTTTGTTCCAACAAGATGCTAACAATGCGGTCGGCACTTCGTCCATCCCATCTTTCGGGTATCGAAGCATGTTTCCATTTACCTTCTTTCAGTGTGTTAAGAGCTTCGCCCAATGCTTTAGGGTCTTCGCCAACTAGCACATTGGTACCCAATTTCACCGTTTCAGCATGTTCGGTATAACTATTTAGCGTTATACAAGGCACGCCATTAAAGGTAGCTTCTTCGGCAACATTACCCGAGTCGGTAACAATTCCCTTAGCGTGGGCCGTGAGATAACCAAACTCAAGATACGAAAGCGGACTAACCACATGCACATTATCTGCGCCTCCCAGCTGCTCCAAGCATTCGTTAACGGCCTTAGCAGCAGCTCCGCGCAATGGTGCAACCACGGGGATATGGGCAGATACAGCCACAATTTGCTCGACCATAGCCACGAGATTGGACTTATTGGCGATAAGTGCCTTACGATTTAGGGTAAAGACAAGATACTCGCCATCCTGCAATTGCAATTCAGCAAGCAATGCGGGACGAACAAAACGCGTATGATTAAAGCGCAAGGTGTCCATCAGGATGTTGCCCACCATATATATTTTAGACAGTTCAGCGCCCTCGCGTGTGGCTATACTATTGCTTTGCATGCCAGCAGTAAAGAGCAAATCGCTAAGCATATCTGTAACCAAACGGTTGATTTCTTTTGGCATATCGATATCGAAACTACGTGTTCCAGCCACTAGATGGGCCAGTAAGATACCCTTTTTCTTGGTTACAATGGCTGTGGCGAGCGTAGAAGCAAGGTCGTCTACCACCAAAACAACGTCGGTGGGATGAGCTTGCAGATACCTATCGAAGGCCGAAACAACCTGTCCGGTAATATCGTTTAGGTTCTCGCAGTCCACACCGAGGTACACTTCTGGGCGTGCTAGTTGCAAATCGTCAAAGAGCGTGCCCTCAAGCGTAGGGTCGTCTTCACGTCCAGCATATACCAATTGGTAATTAATGTCTCTTCCTTGCCCTTTGGCTTTCTCTATTGAATGCACGATGGGCGCCACTTTCATAAAGTTTGGGCGCGCCCCCGCTACGATACAGATGTTCATTTTCGTCTATTTTATTTAGTACAAAGGTACAACTATTTGGCGAAAATGGTACAAAACATCATGAGGTTTTATCACATGTCTGTAGCAAAATTAACGCCCCTTCCCTCTTGCTTCAGCATAATTTTGCACTAATCATGCCACTCGCCACATTAAACAACCAGCAAAACCAACACTAAACTCATAAAACGCGATGAAAAAGAGCAAAAAATATGGAATAAAAAAGTAGGTTGTTCAATAAAATATTTTACCTTTGCAACTAATAAAGAAACATATAGACGAACTCAAAAAAATACAATCAGCAACCTAAAACGAACCTCATTACCGATTAACAGAAGCAACAACAACCGCAATTAACGGCAAGAGGCGAGCCACGTTGTTAACAAAGATCTGAAGAGAAAGCCAACTAAAAAATAACGTAAGGCACATTTGGGACAAAAGGCAAGGGCTGACGACTATTTTATAACGCAAAACAATCACTAATAACCACAATATGAAGAAACAAATACTTACTTTGACCTTGATGTTTACGGCATCATTGGTCGCCAACGCCCAATATTCAACTGGCGTTGCACAACTAAAGAATGAGCATTTGGCCTTTGCCACTAGCGCTGAGACGATGCCCACAAGTTTGAGTTATGCCCAAAGCACAGGCCGAACAACACAGCCTTACACCGCGAACACGAATAACGCCACCTTCAAGGCGAACCCTTCTGCCAAGGAAACACCTGCTGCATACGCTGCACCTGCAAGCGAACTACAAATTGCTAGAGGCTTTAAAGGCTTTGTCGAACCAAGCTATTCGCTTAGTTTTGACGGAAACGAATACAATAGATTTGGCTTTACAGTGAGCTTAGGCAGCCAAATATTCCCCAAATTGTTTGTTGGTGGTGGTATTGGACTTGAATATTACCCCGATACTGAACTTAATTCGTTTCCTATTTTTGCCGATGTACGCTTCAACTTCAAGAATAAAGGTATCACACCTTTTATCGGAATGAAGGTGGGTTATGTTATTTCCAAAGACTTCTATGGCCTTTATTTCAACCCCTCTTTTGGCTATCGCTTTGGCCTAACCAAGAAATTGGCCTTACATGCAGCCGTGGGATATGTTATGCAAACAATGAATTCCTTTGATGACAACAACAATGTTAAGTATAATTTTGGTTCTGTATATATCTCAGCTAACGATATTGAAATTAACTCGTGCATCAAATTGCAGGTGGGTTTCGAGTTCTAATCATGGGCAAAACCAAAGATAAAGGTTGGCAAAACCTAAGGCCACAACGGCTAACTGCCATCAAAAACTACGCCTAACGCCACTGCGACAATAACATTTGCCCCCACTCTGCAGCATTAAGACAGAGCGGGGGCAAACCTTTTTATGCTAATGTAAAGCTATTTTACATGACTTAATATATAATCGCGACACTCTTCCATCAACCATTTGGGTGTGCTAGTAGCCCCACAAACACCCACGGTCTGTGCATTAGCAAACCATTCGAGACTAATCTCGTTGGCATTCTCCACATGATAGCTATTAGGATTAACCGCCTTGCACTCGTTGTAGAGCACCTTACCATTGCTACTCTTACGCCCACTCACAAAGATTATCACATCATGTTGGGTGGCAAAGCGTGCAATGTTAGGCATGCGGTTAGCCACCTGTCTGCAAATCGTATCGAAACTGCGAAAAATAGCCTTATCACTGATGTGCGATTGGATGTATTCGATTATTCGATGAAACTCGTCCAAACTCTTTGTGGTTTGCGAGTAGAGGTAAATATCGCGTTCAAAATCAAGCTTATGCACCTCGTCGAAATGCTCTATCACAATGGCTTCACTACGTGTCTGACCCACAAGTCCCAGCACTTCGGCGTGTCCGTTCTTTCCAAAGATAACGATTTGTGCGTTGGGATTGGTGTCGAACTGCTTTTTAATGCGTTTTTGTAGTTGCAAAACCACCGGACAAGTGGCGTCTATAATCTCGATATTGTTGCGTTTAGCCAATTCGTATGTCTCGGGCGGTTCGCCATGTGCGCGCAAAAGCACCTTCACATCGTGCAACGCTTTAAGTTGCTCGTGGTTAATGGTGGTCATACCCATAGCAGTAAGGCGTTCCACCTCCATGCCATTGTGCACAATATCGCCCAAACAATACATTTTTTTACCAGCAGCCAGTTCCTCTTCGGCCTTTTTAATGGCTGTTGTTACCCCAAAACAAAATCCGCTTCCGCTGTCTATTTCTACCTGAATCATTTTACATTAATGGTTATCACCACCTTGGCCTGCTTAGGATCGTTGGTAATCATGAGCACACGAGGTGCCGACTTAACATTCTTAAGTTGATTTTCGTCTACCGTAATCTTAAGTTTTGCAACATCGCCAGGCGCGATGTGGGTTTTGTTGAGCGAAAGTTTTAAGCCCGCAGTGAACATTTGCAGCGAGCTAATCTCTAATGTGCTGTAGCCAGCATTGGCAATATCAATCTCAGCTTTCTTCATTTTCTTACCATAAATGCTACCCAAATCAACCTTCGTGGTTGAGAGTTTGATTTGCGGAGCCCTATTAAGTGCTGCCTTAGAGAGATTGTTAAAGCCAGGAAGAAGTACTGCCGAAACGCTTATTTCCTTATCGGGCGACACCTTATCACCTGGGAACATGCCCAGATAAATATTGGTTTGCGTTAGTCCGAAGTGGCGAAGCTCGCGCGAATCGAGTGTAATAGAGGCCACACCGCCTCGTCCCGACATGATGGTTGAAGGCGAGACTTCGGCATTGAGATAAGGAGGGAGGTGCATTAACACGGGCTGAACTGGTTTTCCCGAATTGTTCATGATGTGAATTTTCTGTACAGGACGGTCGCCACGGTTAACATCATCAAACTCGATATTGTTTTTCTCAACCATCACATCGCCCAATGTAAAGGGATAAGTACCCGAGAAGTCTTTCACCTCTTCTACCACAATTCCCTTCAATGTGAGCACCAACGGCTCTTTATTAGCAGCCGAATAGAGACCTATTTGCTTGTTAAAGTGTCCCATTTGGGCCGCATCATAGGTGGCATGCACCTTAAACACCTGCCCTGCGGGTATCTCTGTTGTGGGATAATCCACCTTTGTACATCCACAACTCTTGCGAACGGTGGTGATATGCAGTGGTTTTCCACCCTTATTCTTTACTTCGAAGACCGCGGTTACGGGTGTGCGATAGAGCACTTGACCGCAGTCGATGGCCGTTCGCACAGCTTCCATACGCTGTGCAGAGGCTGATAGGCCTGCCATAGAGAGGAACATGGCGGCCAAAATGTTTTTGTTCATTATTCTCTTTGTTTTATTTAATCATTAGCGTTTGCGACTTGGTGCGAGCCATATATGCCGGACTGTATGCACATTGCACCGTACAAGTACCTGTGGTGAATGTTCCAGGGCGGTCTATATAATAGGTAGCCTCTATCACATGCGTGCCTTTTCGCATCATGTCGGTATAATAATAGGTGGCGTTGTCTCGTGGCGAGTAGTAATATCCACGCATATAACCCGATATTTGGTCGATGGGTTCCATGCAAGCTGCGCGCTTATCAACTACCTGAACGAAATCGTAATCGCGGTCGGCTGTGATGGTTATGCGCACTTTCACTTTGCTTCCCACCTTCAGTTCGCCATCATAAATCAGCTCACGTTTTACACTTAGTCCCATAGAAGCATCGGTGATGTCGGTGGTTCGCTGTGTAAACTGGGCGTAAACAGAACCCCACGAAGTGCCTGGAGCAGTTTTGTTCACAGTGAATGTGTTGAGGTTGGCCCCCGTCATGGTGGTCTTTACATAGCCCAACCCACACGAAGCATTGGTTGTTTCGATACGTTTGCCGTCTACCAAAAGCTTTGCGGGCGAGTCGGCGGCAGCTTGTAGCACCTGCGTATTGCCCTTTAGGAAGGCATAAACAGCATTAACACTGTTGATGGGCGTATCCCAAATCTGGGTGCGTTTCTGCTGTAACAGCCAGCGTTTCATTTGGTCAATGGTTGTGCTATCACTGGGTTCAAGGTTTTGAAGTGCCTCAATAGCAGCCACCTGAGTAGGTATTTTGTAATCCGACCAGCTGTAATACGCCTTTCTAGTATCGTAATATCTACCCATTTCTTCGGTAAATACGCTATACTCGCGTATGCTTTGCAGATATTCTTTAGCCATCTGTTCATATCCGTTTGTGGCCAAAATAGCCGCTGTAATGGCCTTGCCATAGATGGTCAGGGCAAGGGGTTGTTTAGCCAGATGGTCAACGAGGTAGGCGTGTTCGGCCTTATAATCTTCGTAATAGCTTTTATCTACAAGCGAACACACATAGAGATAGTTCACCGCCCACTCACTTGGACGTAGGTTGCTCTCGCCTTCTTTCTCACGTTTCTTCATTCCGGCCACCTCTAAGGCCACCTCGTTACCCATGTATGCGAATGCCTTTACCAGGTTACGATCCATATCTGTGCGTACACCAGTTAAGGTTTGCAGGCGCGTTAACATCTCAAGCACCGACAAGGTAACATATTTGTTGCCTATCATCTTAGGATACCAAGCCCATGAGCCATTGCTTTTCTGCAAAGCACGCAGTTTGTTCGTGGCCTCGTTAAGACGATATTTAATACCATTTTCATCGAAAAATCGAGTCAGTTCTCGGCGTTGTGCCGTTTCGTTATCAGCAGCTTGCACCCAAGGCGTATCTTTGAGCACCAGCTGTTTCACGTCTTCGTTTTTCTGCAATTCACTAACCATCGAACTATTAGTACCCTTTTCTTGTTTCCATTGTTCGATTGTGGTCTTTATTACGGGTGCTTGGTTAAGCAGATAATTACCTAAACTATTCACATAATACGACGTTGCCAGAGAGATGGCGTCGTCTACGTTCACATCACTCATATAAGGTAGCGCCTGCACCATCATCCAAGCGGGGTTGTTGGTGTACTCGATAACGAGGCGATTGTCGGGTCTTTGAACAGCGAAGAGTTTGCGTAAGTCGATATTTAGTGTGCCCGCACGATGTTGAGTAAAAGTTCGTGAGTTGGTAACCAGTTCGCTATCGCTAAGCAAAGGCAAATAATGTTGTTCGCCATCGCTAAAACCTTTGCCTGTAACAGATATGCGACACACCCACACTTTAACGCCAGCAGCATAGAACTTTGTACCCTCTTGCAGATTGAGTAAGAAGCTAACGTTGCCTGTTTGGCCTGCATCCACCGTGCAATTCTTTGTTTCGCTATAGAACACCTTCTCTGTTTCGGGGTCAACAATTTCAATCAATGCCGTACCCTTCAATACCGTTTCGGTTGTATTAATAACGCGCGCCGTTATCCATCCCTTATCACCAACCTCATAAAGCGTGGCATATTGGGTTGTACCATCATCTTTTTAGAGGCCACAGCCTCGTTTTCAACCAGCACATTATTCATGTCTTTATCCGTGGCCAAGCCCATAAAGCGCCATGTGGTGATGCTTTCGGGCAACGTAACTTGATGGCCACATCGCCATTAGCATCAGACGTTAGTGCAGGATAGAAAAAAGCAGTCTCGTTAAGGTTTGTGCGCACAGATGGATTTTCGTTGGTGACGCCCCTTTTTGAGTTTTCTTCAACTCTGTCATCTGCAGTATCTTTCATCATTTCTGCAACAGCATACCCTGAAACCTTCGCTTCACCACTATAAGCCTTAGTTCCCCTAACCATTAAAGCACGTGTGCCACCCTCTTTTCTTAAATGGGCATTACCCTTAGCTGTAACACCAGCGCCCTTATCTCTAAGCTCATACATACTGCTATACCTATCATAATAGAAGCACGAATTATCAAAGTGATAGAAACTAAAATCTTTTTCGTGCAACGAAACGAAGGAATAAGAAGCCGAGAGGTCATCGTAATTCAAATTCCAAGGCCAATACCAATTTACAGAAGGCACTCTGAAATAGATACTAGGGTCAAAACTCCACTGATGTTTTTTAATCTGTTCGAGCGACTTATCATATAATGAGGCTATCAACTGCGCATTAGCAGGTTTGCCATTGGGATATTTCAGGTTCAGCGTCCACTCTTCTTTCTGTCCTGGAGTTAACTTGTTTCTAAACGTTTTC
Organism: Hoylesella shahii DSM 15611 = JCM 12083; assembly: GCF_000613445.1. GTDB lineage: Bacteria > Bacteroidota > Bacteroidia > Bacteroidales > Bacteroidaceae > Prevotella > Prevotella shahii. The sequence continues at coordinate 44,629 of NZ_BAIZ01000002.1, read as the reverse complement.
CATTCGGCCACCAACCGTTTGTCGGGTGCCGCCCTCTTGATACTGAACTCTTTTCTATAGCAATTATAGCCCCTTACCCACACATAGCTAATGGTTATACCATCGCCATATTCGGGTTTATAGGTATAGGGTATGGTCATGAGCGAGTCGCTGAGTACCGTTGTGCCCTTCTCTAACAACTTATTTCCTGAATAAATGGCGTAAAGCACATAAGTGTCTTTAAGCGATGTGCCTACCTGCACATACACTGGGCGGTTATCGCTATTAAACTGAGTACTTGTTTGATAAGCCCATTGAGGTGTTTCGGTCACCGGCCGGCTGTCGGTTAAGCTAAACAACACAAACTCTTGATTAATGGTATCGTTTTCGCAGATGGCCACAAGGCGATGTTTACCCGACTTGAACGCTTTCGCATTAAAGGCAATTTCGGTGTTGGCCTTAGCAGTTTGCATGTTCGACTCGTTGTCTATGTAGTATCGAACGTTGCCAGGGATTTCCACACCCGAGGCATTTCTAAAGCTAAAGGAAAGGCTTTTGAGACTATCTTTCTCGCTTTTTTCGGGTAAATTGCAATCCAGAGCGGTGGCTTTAGCCCCTAGTGGCAAGGCCATAGAGACCTCTCTAGTCTCCCCACCTTGGTCTACCACGGTGGCTGTTACTTGGATATTGTAAAATCCCGAACGTTTATTGTCCTTGGGAAGCATCATGGGTATGCTCACGCTGAAACCTCCTTGAGCATCGGTAACGGCTGTTCCTCGATGGATGTAATTGCCCGAACTGTTGCCATCTCTATCATACCACCACCAAAAAGCTGGTGTTCGTTTCACCTCATAGCTAACCTGCGCGCCCTGAACGGGTACACCTGCAAAGCTCTTAGCATGCCCCACAACCACCACGGTGTCGCCAGGAGCATATTTTTCGTCCACTTTTGGGAAGCTCACTTCAAAGGTTGGGCGTTTATATTCTTCCACATTAAAAGACACGGTGCTGCGCCATGCATCCGTAACCTGTACGCTATACCTACCCGTTAAACCATCATTGGGCAACGAGAACTGCGCTGCATACTTACCAAAGGCATCGGTTACAACATCTTTCGTCTCAACCTCCTTACGGTTAGCATCGTAAAGCGTGAGTTTAAGTTTTTCGCCTTCAACGGGTTTACGCGTCACATCCTCACTTGCTCTCATCAAGATACCCGCTACATTTACTGTCTGTCCAGGGCGATATATGCTTCGGTCGGTATAAAGATAATTAGATGTGAAATTGGTTTCCCTTTCAGAAAAGCCGTACCAAGAGCGGTTTCTGGCTTCTTGATAATATACATCGTCTTTGGTATAAGCACAAAAAGACTCTAGATTGATGTTACGAGTTTCTGTATAAATCACTTCGCCATCGTCGCCACAGGTGAGAACCTCGGTCCATGTTTTATCTGTTCTATAGTTGCTAAGCGTAATCCTTATCTTTGCATTAGGCACAGGGTGGCCTGTTGTGGCATTTAAAACTGCGAAGCGCAAACGGCCATTGGGCATGGCTTGCACAATCGGAACGAGGTTGGTAACACGCATCAACATGCGTCTAGCGGGCACATTTTTATTGTCGGCAGCAAGTTCTAGCAGATACATCCCCACGGGTAGACCCTCCAACTGCACCGAGTCGGCAGAGAAAACATAGTTAGGTTTACCCACAAATTTGCACATACGTGTGGCCGTTGGCACGGCTTTCATGGTTCGTTTTAGCTTTTTATACACGCGTTCTTCTTCCACATCCTCTTCAAAGTCGCCCTTAACATTTAGTCGCCACACCTTCATTGTGATTGAAGCAATGTTTCTAACGTCCGTAAAATGCACCATTCTTGGTTGGTTGGGCAATATCATCCTAGCCGATTGGGCAGAAAACGTGGGATTGGTTAGTTCTTTATATGCGTTGCGCAGTCTGTTCATATTTTGCCACGAACCCCATTTGCCCAGCGCATACTTAATGTATTCTATTTGTTGTTCAACGGTTACGTCGTCGGCATTACTCATATATCCGTATCGCACAACAGCCAATTCGGCACTTCGGGTAAATCGGAGTACACGTTCATAAAAGAATCTAACTTATGAACGATGCGCGATTTGTAGAACGACTTCTTGTTTTCTTTGGCTTTAACCTCTTTTTCATCAAGAAAACGGTAACCCATGCCCTTGTCAAACATCATCGCCGCCACGATACAAGCCGCCCTACGGTTACCTTTTTTAGCGTAGAAATCGTACATCATGCGGTATTCACCAGCGTAAATAGCCAACACATGCAGCAGGTCGTTATTAAAAAACCTACTATCTACACCCGGTATCAATATCGGTTCAAAATCTTTGGCCTGTGCTTTTGCTAGCATTTCGGGATTTTGCAGCGACATATTGAAATATTCACTTGCTTTTTTACCCCTTGTACTACCAAGAGAGTAATTACTCTGATACATCAGTGCCAAGGCTGCTTGATACACGGCAGCCGCCACAGGCTGTGTGTTTCTCAATGCCTGTTCTTCTTTTTCCAGGCGCTGCACCTCGCCAACAATCGAATCAGATACAATATTTTCCATCAATGAAGCCTTGCAAATATAGGTTTTAAGCAATGTGCCATAACGCCTATCAGCCTTGGCTTGAGCTGCTATCTGGTTCAGAACGTCGATACCAGTTCGGGGCAAATCTTTAGCAATGGCCACGTCATAGCGTTTCCACAGCACCTCATAGGACTCGGCGAAGGCCGTTCCACACACCATCATCAATAAGGCTATCGCCCACAAAGCAACCTTTCTCATATCTCTTTCCATTGATTTTAGACCTGTTTCTGATGTACTAAACCGAAGAATGAACACAAAGAAGCCTACTAAAGGCCCACAACTGCGTACCAACCGAGTTTGTGCAATCAATGCAAAAGTAAAAAATAATCGTCAAATCGCAAAACTTTACTTATCCGAATTTGAACTTGATACGAATAAAATTGTTGTTCCTACATGTTTTCGGTTTTAAATAGCTATCTTTGTGCGACTATAAGAAAGAATGTACAAGTAAATATGAAACGTTTTAATTATTTTCTCATTAGTGCACTTGCAGCACTCATGCTAGCATGCGGAACTTCGAGCAAGGTGCCTATTACTGGGCGCAAACATTCGCTTTTGGTGTCGGATAGCCAAATTCTTAGCCTCAGTAAACAAGAGTACTCTAAGTTTTTAAGTAGCGCAAAACTATCGTCTAACGCTGCTAATACTGCCATGGTGAAACGTGTTGGCCAACGCTTGGCAAAAGCCGTGGAAACCTATTTGGTGAACAATGGCTACCAAGACGAACTGAAAAACTTTGAATGGGAGTTTAATCTCGTGGCCGACAACCAGGTTAACGCTTTCTGTATGCCTGGCGGTAAGATTGTGGTTTACGAGGGACTGCTGCCTGTTTCGCAAGACGAAGCTTCGTTGGCCATCGTTTTGGGACACGAAATTGCACACGCCGTGGCCAAACATTCGGCCGAACAAATGTCAAAAAAGATGCGCCAAGCCTATGGAACTCAGATTGGTGGAAGTATTCTTGGCGCTATTGGCGGACAAACGGTGGGCGACATTGCACAAATAGCTGCTGGACAATATTTCTCGTTTAGAAACCTGAAATACTCGCGCGACAACGAGTCGGAGGCCGACCACATGGGCCTTATCTTTGCTGCAATGGCTGGATACGACCCCTCTGTGGCTGTGGGATTTTGGCAACGAATGGCCGCTAAATCTGGTAACAGCAATGGTTCTGACATGTTTAGCGACCACCCTTCAGACGCAAAGCGTATCGCTGCCATTCAACAACTGCTGCCCGAAGCGATGGCTTATTATAAGGCGGCTACCCAATCGGCTGCTAATAGCTCTACAAACAGCAACTCCAACAAGGCTAACACCAAGCCTGCTACAAAGAACAAGGGTTCGAAAAGCGTGTCGGCTTCTGACTTATACCGCAAAACAAAAAGCAAATAGCTCACTAAGAAAACATGACGAACGAAGAAATGAAGAAGTTTTGCCTCGACCTTAACATCGTGAATGTTGAGCGAATGAATGCCCGATATGTGCTCATCAGGCTCACACATGCCCAGCCCCTGCCTCCTATGATGCCAGGACAATTTGTTGAAGTGCGCGTAGACCACTCACCACAAACATTCCTACGCCGACCCATCTCTATCAACTTTGTTAACAAACAACGCAACGAGATGGGACTATTGGTGGCTACTGTGGGCGAAGGAACACGACATATGGCCTTGCTTAAAGCTGGCGACACGCTTAATTGTGTGTTCCCACTGGGCAATCCCTTCACGCTTCCCACTTCGCCTAATGAGCGTTTCTTGCTCGTTGGTGGAGGTGTGGGCGTGGCTCCAATGCTTTTCCTCGGACAAATAATTAAGGAAATGGGCGCACAACCCACATTCTTGCTGGGCGCTCGCACGGCTACCGACTTACTTGAGATAGAACTCTTTGAAAGCACTGGCCGTGTGCTGGTTACCACCGAAGACGGAACTGCTGGCGAAAAGGGATTTGTAACCAACCATTCGGTGCTGCAAAACGAAACGTTCGACATGATTTCTACCTGCGGACCTAAGCCTATGATGATGGCTGTGGCTCGCTATGCCCGCGAAAAGGGCATTAACTGCGAGGTGTCGCTCGAAAATTTGATGGCCTGCGGCATTGGCGCATGCCTCTGTTGTGTGGAGAAAACCGTGGAGGGTAACCTCTGTGCATGCAAAGAAGGACCAGTGTTTAACATTCAAAAACTGCTTTGGTAATGGCCATTCTTACTACGAATATCGGCAACATGTCGATGAAAAACCCCGTGATGACGGCTTCGGGCACATTTGGTTATGGCTTGGAGTTCGAAGATTTCGTACCTCTAAGCGGCATTGGTGGCATCATTGTGAAAGGTACCACGCTGCATCCTCGCGAGGGAAACGACTATCCACGCATGGCCGAAACGCCACAAGGTATGCTCAACTGCGTGGGATTGCAAAATAAAGGCGTGGACTATTTCGCCCAACACATCTATCCTAAAATCAAGGACGTGAACTCGCGCATGATTGTGAATGTGAGTGGCAACACGCCCGAAGACTATGCGGAATGTGCTTCACGGATAAACGCCTTGGAAAATATTCCTGCCATCGAACTTAACATCTCGTGTCCTAACGTTAAAGAGGGCGGTATGGCCTTTGGTACTACCTGCGCTGGCGCTGCAAGCGTGGTGAAGGCGGTGCGCCAACGTTATAACAAAACGCTCATCGTGAAGCTTTCGCCCAATGTTACCGACATTGCTGAGATTGCTAAAGCCGTGGAAGCTGAAGGGGCCGACAGTGTTTCGCTCATCAATACTCTCATGGGTATGGCCATCGACATTGAACGAAGGCAATCGCTTTTAAGCATTAACACGGGCGGATTAAGTGGCCCTGCGGTTAAACCGGTGGCCTTGCGCATGGTGTGGCAGGTGGCAAAGGCGGTAAAAATACCCCTCATCGGCTTGGGTGGAATATGCAATGCCACCGATGCCATCGAGTTTCTTATGGCTGGTGCATCGGCCATCCAGATTGGAACGGCCAACTTCCTCGACCCCACTGTCACTATTAAGGTGCGCGACGGCATTAACGAATGGCTGGATAACCATGGCGTGAAAGACGTGAAAGAGATTATCGGTGTTGTGAAATAAAGGCAACGCCTCTACACCTTACTTGTTAGGTGAAAAGATAAATAAGGCTAATGGGTGGCACTTACTGCAATACTAGTGCATAGCTCGCTTGTTTATCTTTTCACCTTTTTATTTTTTGCGCTGCATTTCTCCTTTGTGGGTGTTTGAGTCGTGCTGCTTATGTTTGATTTTGGATGCCATGGCCTACTATATGCTTAAGCCACCATCGCCTGTTACGCCGATTTCTGCACGTTTGCTGTTCTATTATCACCGATTGGGGTTCGAGCCATACTATCAGCAAATTTGTAAAATATTTACACTAAAATTTAACATTATGAGTGCCATCTCCCTAAAAGATTTGGGCATCGGGCGTATTTTCTGGCGTATTTTAAGAGGTTTCAATCACCTGATTTACAGCATCTTACCTGAAAAATAGTAAAAAACAGCCTTAATTGGCATAAATATAGCAACGCGTTGCATAAAAAACGGAAATCACTATCCACTAAAACATTTTTCGTTGATAACTTGAAAAAATGGCCACTTATAATCATTTGTACACTACTTTTTAGCGTATTTACTGCGTTTTGCATGAGATAGCATTGCATTTAGCACGAGTTAGCATTGCATTTAGCACGAGTTAGCATTGCGTTTAGCACGAGTTAGCATTGCATTTTGTAGGAGATTACATCGCGTTTTGCAGCAAATAGCCGTTCGTGTTCATGCAAAAAGCTGTTGAATTTATGCAGAACGTCTTGCCAAATTCAACATTTTTGCCACCTTTTCTTATCGCGTAGAACGCAAAATTGGCACAATTATTCTTCAAAAAGGAGCACAAAAACATGTTAAATAGCAGAAAAAGGAAATAAAACGCGCTTTCGCTCGCTGTTCGTTAGCACAAGACGGCGAATATTTTCGCCATTTTGAAGAAATTTTCGTCTAGAATGCGTCGGATCGAACAGTGTACTTTGTAAAATATATTTACCCATTTAACACATCGTACTTAGCCTTTTCCCCGCATTAACCATGCAACAGCCCACAAAGTCGGCACCATGTGATGGTTGAGGTGATATACAAGCACAAGAAAGAACAGCATTATCCCCAATCGGTGATTAGAGTCTAAACAGATGTTGTTTTATTGTCGAGCAGATAGCTTGTCTTTGTAACGCAGGCGTTGCGGCTACGTCAAGTAGCAAAGACATACAAGATGCCGACAAGAAAATAAAAGATGTAAGGAAACAACACAAAAACAAGAATGATAGAAACATTGTGGTAAAATTACCGATTGGGGATTATAACTCAACCGAGTTATCAATAGCGTACAAATACCCCACACTTTGCTCGCAAAAATCCCCCGTCTCTCACCTATTTATATATAGGAGCGAGAGCGAGAGAATAAAAAGTGTGGCGCATTCATTCAGAAAGCGCCACACCCACTATTGTACTTAATGCATCAACGCACCGAAGCGATTAGGGCATCTTAAACAAATCTTTAATTCCACCAATGCTACCCAGTAGGTTGGTAGCCTCGTAAGGCAGGTAAACCGTCTTGGTTTGGTCGCCCTGTGCCAAGTCTTGCATCATGGCAATGTATTTCTGTGCGAGCAGATAGTTGGCAGGATTGGTGCTAGTACCCACCGCTTCTGTAATCTTTTGAATGGCAATAGCTCGGCCTCGGCCTTGCGTATGCGTGCCTGTGCCTCACCTTCGGCAAAGAGAATGGCCTGCTGTTTGGCCGCTTCAGCGCGGTTAATGGTAGAGGTTTTCTCACCTTCCGACTGCAAAATCACGGCTTGTTTCTCACCCTCACTGGTAAGAATAGTGGCACGTTTATTACGTTCGGCCTGCATTTGTTTCTCCATCGCCTGCAACACGCTTGATGGTGGGATGATGTCTTGCAGCTCAACGCGGTTAACCTTAATACCCCACTTATTGGTGGCATCGTCTAACACCGAGCGAAGTTTGGTGTTGATGGTATCGCGCGAGGTGAGGGTTTGGTCTAATTCCATTTCACCAATGATGTTACGCAATGTTGTTTGCGTGAGCTTCTCAATAGCGTTGGGCAAGTTATCAATTTCGTAAACCGCCTTAAAGGGGTCGACAATTTGGAAATAAAGCAGAGCATTGATTTGCATTTGGATGTTATCCTTGGTGATAACATTCTGCTTATCGAAGTCGTAAACTTGCTCACGTAGGTCGATTGTGCTAGAATAGAGGTAGCGACGATTAACCATTCGTACAATACTTTTGGCGCTATCTACAAAGGGAATAATGATGTTGATACCCGGCTTGAGTATTGCATGAAACTTACCTAGCGTTCAATGATTTTTGTTTCCGACTGGGGAATAATCACAAGTGCCTTTTTAACGAAGACAAGTGCCAGCACCACGGCTGCAACAAGTAAATAAACTCCTAAATTATCCATTTAATTATATTGTTTTATGGTTATTAAATACTAGACAATGGGCCTGCAAGTGCAGATTAAGCCCTTGTTGTGGCACATAAAATAAGGTTTAGACCAGCATGAAGCACACACAACGAAGCACATCAATGTCCATGAGCCACAATAAAGAGACACAGCCCCAAACACGAGTTGCTGGAAAAGAGCATGTGGTTAGACACGCTCAACCGTGGCCACGATGCTATCCATCTTGACGATGCGCACCCTCTCTCCAATCTTGATAAAAGAGCCATCGGCCGTAACGGCGCGCCATTCGTCGCCATCAACCTTTACATAGCCACTTCGCTGTGGCTGAATGTCTTCTATCACCTCGCCCTCGCGCCCCTCAAGAGCGTCTGCATTGCTCTTGCGCTCTTGGTGTTCGGGGTGCAGATAGTTAAGCACCACTGCCTAACGGCAAAGATAGACAAGATGGAGAAGACGGCAAAGCACACCACTTGACCCCAAAAAGGCAGACCAATCCATGTACCCACCATGCTAAAGAGCGCACCGATGGCAAAGCAAAGGATATAAAACGTGCCAGAGGCCATTTCCATTATCAGACATAAAAGGCTGATGAGAAGCCAAAAAAGCCAGAGATTTGTACTAAAGTAATCGAACATCTTATTGGTATTTTGATTGTGTTTCCAAAATTAAGGAATAATTACGAAATGGCAAAACAAATGGATTAAATAATTAGCTTGCTGTACTTAAAAAATGTTTACGCATTGAATGAGGCTTACTAAGCCTACTATCGACTGAAGAGAGAGGATTAACAAGCATTTTTTTAGACTATTTACAATCTGCTATTACCTAGCTATTTACTCTTTTCCTAGAATGTAACAAGACAACCAAACACAAACATAGCACCCTATGGCACAACACATTAACCACACCACCTACACGAAATAACGTCAAAAAAAGCCACGCAAATATAATTAAATTAAACCCCATAAGTGTTAAATAATTGACATTTTACTTATTTCCGATAACAATATTCGTTTTTTTTAATTAATTTAGCGCACTAATATTATTCATCCAAATTAACTATAAGCACAATGAACAAACTAAAATTTCTAGGTAAAGCCCTATTTGTAGGCATCGCATTAATGCTTTTTGTTCCTCAAATCGCACAAGCAAGAGCTAAAATTCCAATTGGAACACGCGACGTTATTGACATCGTTTACAACATCCCCGAGTCTGACAGCATCATCATTGATGGCAAACATGTGAACTTGGCGCGCATGCACAAAGAGTTTAACATCGCCTACATCTTGCCTATATGGGTGACAGAAGAACCTCAACTGGTGCTCTATGATGCTCCAACAGAGACCTACTATGAAATGACAACACCTCAATCGCAAGCTTTCTTGAAAGAATATATCAAAGAAAAGAAGCTGGACGAGAGCGACTTGCTGAAGCTAGGTTTCTACACCCGTTATGGTGGCAAGGCTGTTTTGGTTATTCTTATCGGTTTTTTGATTTGGGGACAAATTCCCTCTCGCAAGAAAGAAGACAAGGCTGAACCCACCAAACTATAAGCAGCAGGTATCATGTCGAGCATGTATATCCTCATCGGCATCAATATTATAATCATGGTCGTGCTTATTCTAGCAGCATCGTACGTGCTGAAACACAGACACATGAACTATAATGAGGCCGAAAATGAAATACAAAAAATAAACGACACTGAACTTTTTGCGTTCTTAGGAAAAGAATTTGGGCCTTACATAAAACTACTAAAAGACCACAAGGTTGTGGCTGCATCTTACTATTTTCATATCACGGGTATGAAAGAGCGCATGAAGAACGCGGGTAAAGATGCACTCAAATCTTTGGCTTCTCTTGGTACTATGAGGTTTACCACCGTGGAAATGCCCACACCTCTACTGCTGGCCGATGATGGTTTGCACATCTTTGAGCTTGATGCCGAGGGCGGTGTTAACAAGCATTTTCTACTCGAGCCATCTCGATTGGAGAACGCAACTCTCAGTCATTTTGTGTACGATAAATCGCCTAAAGTTCTTGGAGACTGTGCAAGATACTACATGATTAATGTGCCTTGTAACGGCTTTGAGTACGAGTTAATACTCTGTGCGGTGGCTTATCCCACGTCGCAAATTTTCATGTTTTATTCTAAGCGTCGCAAAATGATGTGCTACGCTGCGGGTAAAAGGTTTTTGAAAGAACTGGGAGACCTTTATCCCAATCTTAGAACGTAAGAAAGTCCATGAAATGATTAACGATTTGACGAGCAAACAGATTGACTTTTCGTCTTGTTAAGAGTTTTACGCGTCAACTGGTTAATAAAAAAATGGGTTGGAAAGGTATTTAATTACTTTTCCAACCCGTTTTATTTTCTTGTCACCTCGCTTTGTTTTCTTGCCCAAAAGTGTGTTATCAACTTAAGGGTAGAACGTTTACAACCGAGCTCAGCGTTATTTTCAGCACGTGTAAAAACGATTGTTTATCAATCGTTTGCAGCAAAGCGATGGCCAGCCATAGCCAGATTGTCCATCACAACCATTGCCGCCATAGCCTCGACAATAGGCACAGCGCGTGGCACGACACAGGGATCGTGTCGGCCACGAGCCACAAATGTGGTGGGTGCACCCTCTTCGTCTACCGTGTCTTGCTGCATCAACACTGTTGCCACGGGCTTAAATGCCACCCTAAAAAAGATGTCTTGCCCATTACTTATTCCGCCTTGAATGCCACCACTGTGATTAGTGCGGGTGTAAACTTGGCCATCATCAGAAGCAAAAACATCGTTAACCTCGCTTCCCTTGCATTCGGCAAAATGAAAACCCTCGCCTATTTCGAAGCCTTTTACCGCATTAATGCCCAACATGGCATAACCCAAACGGGCATGAAGCTTATCAAATTCGGGTTCGCCAATGCCAACAGGACAGCCTTTAATCACACAAGTTACCACGCCACCCACGGTGTCGCCCTCGGCTTTAACATCCAAAATCAGCTGTTCCATGCGTTTAGCCGCAGTCTCATCAGGGCATCTCACAGGGTTGGTCTCTACATTCTCCAGATTATAAAGTCTATAATCGTTCTGCAAAGCGATGTCGCCAACCTGCGAGACATAGGCCGAAATGCCTATCCCTATCTGCTTTAGAGCCAGTTTAGCCAATGCGCCACCCACCACACGAGCCACAGTAATGCGCGCCGAAGAACGCCCACCACCACGATAATCGCGTAAGCCATACTTATTAAAATAGGTGTAATCGGCATGCGATGGTCGGAAAAGTCGGCGCATATTATCGTAGTCTTTAGACTGCTGATTACTATTGCGTACCACAAAGCCAATGGGTGTGCCAGTGCTTTTGCCTTCGAACACACCGCTAAGCAACTCCACTCGGTCGGCCTCGTTGCGACTGGTGGTAAGCTTACTTTGTCCTGGTCGCCTTCTATTTAGTTCTGATTGGATGAAATCCAAATCTATTTCGATGCCCGCAGGCATACCATCAACCACGCCACCGATAGCCGGTCCGTGGCTTTCCCCATAAGTTGTGAGGGTGAAAAGGTTTCCAAATGTGTTGCGCATGATGGTTATGTGGGATGAGGTTTGTTCGTTTAAGGGGTGTGTGAACATTTCAATTTTCAAGTCAATGAGTTTTAGAAGCTGCATTGGTGATAAGCAAGAGAAAGTCTAAATCCCATTATGCGTTCAGCAAACAACAAGTGCTTCAACTTACTGCATTGAGAAGTGGCGCAAGAAAAGCATTGTATGCGTTAAACCCTCACAACTCAAAAACTAAAGAACTAAAAAACTAAATAACTCAGATACAAACAAATGGCGAACACCAGGCAGCTAAAGTGCATACCCGAATGTGTTCGCCATTGTATAAAAGCATGAAGTCTGCTTATTCAGAGCAAGGTTTAATGGTGTGAGCAGCCACATCCGTGGCCATGTTCACCTTCTTTGCCATGATGGTCGTGGCCACATCCACAGCCTTCTCCTTGATGGTCGTGATCGCATCCACATCCACCGCATCCACCTTCGCCACTGATATGGTTAAGCATTTGCTGCACTTCTTCGTTGGTAGCTTCACGATTTTCTACTATTTCGCCCTTAAACAGCAAGTCAAGACCAGCAAGAGGATGGTTGAGGTCCATCTTCACGATATCGTCTGTTATATCGAGCACACGCCCCATGAAGCGGTTTCCGTCTTCGTTTTGCAAAGGCACCACAGCATCCTTGTAGATATTCTCGTGGTCGAAGTGGCCATTAATCGTGAAAATCTCCTTATCTAAGTCGAGCACACGCTCATCAAGTCGTTCACCATAAGCCTCATCGCTTTCGATGTTGAGTGTGAAGAGTTCGCCTTTAGGCAGGTCTTCCACCCCATTTTCGAAAGCATCTAGCGTAATACCAAAGCCCGTAATAAACACAAAGGGGCGGTCGGCTGGTGCCTCTTCGATGAGTGTTTCCTTGCCATCGGCCACTGAATACAGTTTGTAAGCCACGGCGATAAACTTGTTATTTCCTTTTTCCATTGTTGTATTTCGTTTTAATTTCTTTCATGCAATAATGATGCCAACATGCCTAATACCATAAATTAAGGGCGTAAGCTTGCCACATTATCTGCAAAGTTACGAAAAAGTTTCTGTTTAGATGGTGTATTTTAAAAATTCCCCGTAACAAGAACAAGCCAACACTAATAGCAATAGCACGCAAAGTTTTGCTATTGTTGTGCATATATGTGGAACTTTTCTTATCATAATCAACCAATAGTTGAGCAGAAATTATTCTAAATTGGCGCAAATAGAATAGAAAAATCCGAGCTTTTTATTTTTCACGGTCCATCAATTGCTATCTGCATTATTTTACGTAACTTTGCTTTGGTTAGGCGAGATGCATCGTACCAAGAGGTAAACGACAACACCGCCCAAGCCCCAAATCACCACTTGTCCAAGCACGAACGATGAAAAATATACTTACGCTAATACTTATTGCACTGCTAGGAATGCAAAATGCAAACGCTCAACGAGCCAACTATGCCAAAATGTCGGGCGAAATGCGACAACTTTTTGCAGAAACGCAAGCAGCAAAACTGTCAGACACTCGCTCAAAGGCATCCGAAGCAACCTTTGTTTGTGCCTTTGTGCGCACCAATGGCCATGCAGCAACAGTGTTTAAAGCACACGGATGCAAGCTATTGGCTAGCTTCGGCAATATCCACATCGTAAATATCCCCCTCAACCAGCTAGCTAACCTGTCGCTTTCGAAATGGGTGAACCGCATAGAAGCAGGCCAAAGCAACAGTGTTGTGATGGACACCACAAACATTGTGATGAACACCCAACATGCGTATCAAGGCGAAAAGCTACCTCAAGCCTATACAGGAAAGGGCGTGGTGGTGGGCGTTCAAGACATCGGATTCGACCTAACCCACCCCAATTTCTGCGACTCTACGGGACAAACACTCCGCATCAAAGCACTATGGGACCAGCTATCGCCCGACACCATAGGCTCTCAGTTACCCGTGGGGCGCGATTACACCAGCCCACAACAGTTACTTGAGCTACGCCACTCGTATGATGGTAAACAAGAAACGCACGGTACACACACACTAGGCATAGCCGCCGGTAGTGGATTTAACAGTGCTTACCGGGGTGTGGCCTGGGAAAGCGACATCTGCCTTGTGGCTAACATAACAAGCGAGAACAAAAATTTGGTGGACCCAAAACACCTTTATAAATATACCACAGCCACGGATGCACTGGGTTTTAAATACATTTTCGATTATGCCAAACGCCATCATCAACCCTGCGTGATATCCTTTAGCGAGGGCTCTAGCTTTCGGTTCGACAGCGACACCCAACTGTTTCACGCCGTGTTAGACAGCATGCAGGGCGAAGGGCGCATCATTGTGGCCTCGGCTGGCAACGAAGGTGGGCGCATAAGTTATTTAAGAAAACCTGCAGGAATAGACTCGGCGGGAACTTTTGTCAAAGCATCCAGTGGAAGAATACGCGTTTCTGCAAAAAGCAAAGCGCACTTTTTGTTCAGACTTAGGTTTCATCGCGTGGGCACAATCACCACACACGACATCAATACGCGCCACGTTTTGGCCGCGAAAGACTCGCTTTTGACAGACACACTCGCCTTTGGAAAACTTACTTACGAGTTACAAACGCTGGCCTATCGCACAAACGAGAAGGGTACTTTGGCCTACGAAATGTTTCTGCGTGCGTTAGATAAGAACACCTATGTGCCACCCACAGCTCTTATTATAATAGGTGCAGGGGCAGACGTGGAACTGTTTCGCGGCACAGGAACTTGGGAAACCAACCAAAGAGAACCAGCACTAAAAAGTGGCGACAACAGTCATACAATCCTTTCACCAGCCTGTTCACCCGCTGTTATCGCTGTGGGCGCATCATCTTATCGCACACATATCACCAATTATAAGGGCGAAGAAAAGGTATCGAACAACGGAAGCGGTGGTGTAATAGCGCCTTACTCTTCGAAAGGACCTACCACAGAAGGTCTGATTAAGCCTGATGTGGTGGCCCCAGGAAGCAACATTATATCATCGTACAACAGCTTTTACATCGCTAAACATCCCACCAACAACGATGTTCAATGGGATGTGGAGCACTTTGAATATAAGGGTAGCACCTATGCATGGAACTGTAACACGGGCACTTCGATGTCGGCTCCAGCCGTTGCAGGCGCTATTGCCCTTTGGCTACAAGCTAGACCCACACTCACAGCCAACGAAGCACGCAGCATTTTGGCACAAACAGCCATGCGACACGATACCACTCTACCCCATCCCAACAACCTTTATGGCTACGGGCAGATTGATGTTTATCGCGGTTTGCTGCACATTCTGGGCATTAGCAAGGTGCAAGGCATCAGTCATCACCAACCACAAGGGGTGAATATTGCGCCTGCGAGCAATGGAAATCTGTATATAACTTTTGCTGATGGCCAATCACACGCCTGCACCATCAACGTGTATTCGCTATCGGGTTCATTAATTCTAAGTAGGCCACGCACACTACTAGCAGCGCAATCCACCATACATTTAGGAACTATAGCAACAGGAGTGTATATTATTCAGATACAAGCAGATAGCCCAAAACTAAGCGGCAGCACCTTAGTTAGGTTTGTTGAAAAATAGAGCTACAACACTTGGTATCGCTAAAGAATTGAAGAAACAAAAAACACCATTTCTAGGTATTGTGCCATTGTTGATTTGTAATTAACTTTGCAACCATAATCAACAATACAATCAAAACAAGAATTGAAATGAAAAAAACGGTGGTAGTATATGGTTCTTCAACAGGAACCTGCCAAAGCATTGCTGAAACAATAGCAAGCAAACTGGGTGTAGAAGCCCTAGACGTTACAAACTTCAACGCAGACGTTGTTGCAGAAAACGAAAACTTGCTCATCGGAACCTCTACTTGGGGCGCTGGCGAATTGCAAGACGACTGGTACGACGGTGTGAAAGTACTGAAAGAAGCTGACTTGGCTGGTAAAACAGTAGCCGTATTTGGTTGCGGTGACGCCGAATCTTACTCAGATACGTTCTGCGGAGCAATGGCCGAACTATACAATGCAGCAAAAGAAAGCGGTGCAAAGATGGTTGGCGAAGTGTCTACCGAAGACTATTCTTTCGACGATAGCGAAGCTGTTGTAGACGGGAAATTCGTAGGCCTGGCCCTCGATGATGTGAACGAAGACGACAAAACAGAAGGTCGCATCGACGCATGGCTAGAAGAAATAAAGCCTGCTTTGTAATTAAATATTGCAAAGAAACAATTTTGCATTGAGCAAACCCCGACAGTGGGGACTGCAACAAAGCCCCACTGTCATTAAAAAACCTAGAAGACTATGCCGCAGATAGAAATGTTTTCAGCCGATATGAAGGTGCTGATGAACCATATATATGAGTATCAGAAAGGCGTGCGACAAATGGTTTTATACACCTTCAACAAAAAATACGAGCAGTTTGCCATAGCAAGGCTTGAACGACAAAACATCGATTACCTGATAATTCCCGTTGGAAAGGAAAACCTTAACCTGTTTTTCGGCAAAAAAGAATGCCTCAACGCCATCAGGATGATGATTAATCGCCCACTAAACGAGCTTAGCCCCGAAGAGGATTTTATCCTAGGAGCGATGCTTGGCTATGACATCTGCCGACAATGCGAACGCTATTGCGAACGCAAAGAGCGCACTTTTAAAGTGACTCAATAAGAGAATACACCTTTAGAATAAGCCAAATTAAATAAAGAATATAACGATAACTTTTAATCTTGTTCGCTAAATAAAATTCATAATGTTTTTGTATAATATGTGAAGGGGTGTCGGGAGATACCCCTTTTCGTTGTTTATTCTTATTTCTCCTTACCACATAGACACACGGAACGATGTAGGGAGACACTCCTTTTCGTTGTTTATTCTTACTGCCAACAAGTTTACCGCCTAAGAAAATAGCCATTTTGCTTGTGAAAAGGAGCGCAAAGCACGAGAAAAGGGAACGCCAAACGCAAGTTGAACAAGCTTCACGAAAAAAGAACCAGCGTTAAGCACCAGAAGAACAAACATCAAGCAGAAAAAAAAGGAGCATTGCGTTTGAAAATATAGAAACGTTATGTTTGAAAAATGAGGGAAACGACAGTAAAAAGGTCTCATGCAAACGACTGAGAAATCCACATCGCACATACTATAAGTAGTAACGAAAAGACGCAATTATCCCCATACTTGTCATTTAACAAACAAATGACAAGGTAACTATTATATACGCAAGCGCCTAAATACGCGGTGGGCACATAACAAGATATGACATTAGAGGCCAATAGCTACCCAACCGTTGGTACGCAACAATTTGCTACACCACCAGAATGGGGCATACGACTCATCTAACTTGGCTGAATTCTGCTTTTAAACAAGTCTATTCAACCGTATGTACCCAAAATGCAAAAGCCAAAACGGCTACAGCAATCAGGCTAAGCACTACAAACAGTACGCGTGCAATGATGCGACGACGTGCGGGCCAGCTAAGGTTTCTCTGCTTAAAGCGCTCTTCTGCACTTAATTCTCTATGACTTACACTGCTCATGATGAATGGTTTTAGTGAGGCTAGTTTTATAATTATGATTACGAGTGAACCTGTTGAGGAATAAACGAGTCCACAAGCTATTGAGTTAATTGGGATAACACAAATTTGGATTTGCAGGTATTATAGCTTTCAAATCTACCTGTTTGTCCTGTTACGTATTATCATTTTAAGTGTTTGTAAATTTACTAGTTTGGAAGTTTCCGCGATTTTTTTGTTCTTTTTGTTCTTTGTTTCTTTTGAAGTTTTATGTTTTAGTTTGCAAGTTACCAGCAGATGCCACTGCATACCTACTGGTTGTCGAGAGTAACAGCGATTGTTTGAATAGCTGTTGGCGAACAACAGAATAGCGTTCGCCAACAGCCAATCGCGTTAGAAGCGCAATCCCACCTGGAAATCGATGAGATTATAGTTGGGTGTTTTCAGCGATTTGTCGTTCACTCGTGCATATTCGGCACTGAGTTTTAGCATTTTAGACAGTTCGCAATCCACGCCCACCTCATATAAAGTTTTAGCCGTTGCATTCGTTCCGTTGGGGCAATACTGGTCGAAACGGGCCTTTACGTGCATCGTTTTACCATAAATCTTTGCCACCGGAGCAATAGCTAATGCATAGAATCCATAAGCTTTGTCGCCTGCTGCGTAGTTAATATTCGCGTCTTGCAGGTCGAATTTCGTGTTATAAACGGTTTTAAATCCGTATCCTGTGCTTCGAATGTACTCGCTTCTGAAGGTCCAGCCCTTCGAAACATATTCGCCACTCACAGCAAATCTCCGTTTTTCTACCGTTTGTTTTCCCTTCACCACTTGTGTATTGCCCGATCCGTCGAGTATTGGTGCATGTGTGTCGGGATCTACCAGTGTGTAATTACCCACGCGAGCATACGAACCTGTCCAGCCAAACACGCCCAAGCGCATTCCTTTGATGGGCATAACCCACAGTCCACCAATAACATCCTTGCGTTGGTCGGCATCTTTTACGTTGATACCTTGTCCGTTGAACACTCCCACTTGGTAATGAAGCAGCGCCCTACCGTTAGCATTAGGAAAAAGGTCGCCTTGAAATTGCAAACCAATATCGCGTCCGTTGCTTGCAGCTTCACCCGTGCGGTCGCTAAAACCCGATAGTTTCAACACGCTTTGTCCAAACGACATAAATCCCTGATCGATGGGATGCAGAGGATTTTCGAATGTGAATGGTCTTTTGAATTGTCCCAGTTTCACGCGGAAGCCTTTAAATTTCTGCCATTCGGCAAACACGTCTACCACGCGTGGTGATGTACCAAGGGTAGCAGTATTGCCATTAAACTGGATTTGAGTTTTCCAATAGAAGTCGTTCAGCACTCGTCCTTCGAGCGACACACGCGCCATTCTGATGTTAAACCCATTGCTTTCAGCCCCCTCTTGATTGGCCCATTGATATTGCGATATCAAGTATCCGCTCAGTTTGAGGTTGCTAACCAGCGTTAGTTTTTTTTCTTTCTGTCGGCGTTTCGCCGGTTTGTGCGTTAGCCTGCAGCGATGCAGCCGCCACAAGCAATGCAATAATTGCTTTCTGTTTCATGAGTATTTTGCTAATAGTTTTGTCTAGGAAAGTTATTGTCAATGGTTTAATATCGTCGTTCTAGCAGCACAACATTCTCCACATGTGG
The DNA here is from genome assembly GCF_000613445.1 of Hoylesella shahii DSM 15611 = JCM 12083. Classification (GTDB taxonomy): domain Bacteria; phylum Bacteroidota; class Bacteroidia; order Bacteroidales; family Bacteroidaceae; genus Prevotella; species Prevotella shahii. The sequence goes on along the minus strand of NZ_BAIZ01000002.1, from coordinate 25,773 downwards.
CGTATGCGGGAACATATCTACTGGTTGCACGGCTTTCACCTCATAATTATTGTCGAGCGCAATGAGGTCTCTAGCTTGGGTTGCAGGGTTACAACTCACATACACAATACGCTTAGGATTGGCCCGAACGATGGTTTCAATCACGTCGGCATGCATTCCGGCGCGCGGTGGATCGGTGATAATCACATCTGGTTGACCATTTTCGGCGATGAATTCATCGTTCAATATATCCTTCATATCGCCTGCATAGAAGGTTGTATTATCAATTCCGTTGAGTTCACTGTTTACCTTAGCATCTTCAATTGCTTCAGGAACATACTCCACGCCCACCACCTTCTTGGCTTTTCTAGCCACGAAATTGGCTATTGTTCCTGTTCCTGTATAGAGGTCGTACACAATTTCGTTACCATTTAGATTAGCAAACTGTCGTGCAACATCATAAAGATGGTAAGCTTGTAGCGTGTTAGTTTGGTAAAAACTCTTCGGACCTACCTTAAACTTCAGGTCTTCCATCACCTCAAATATATGGTCGTTGCCCTTAAATACCTGCACAGGCAAGTCGCCAAACGTGTCGTTACATTTCTGGTTATCCACCCAAAGCAGCGATGTTATCTGCGGAAACTGTTCGCCCAAGTGGCTCAAAAGCGCTTCGGCCGTTTGTTGGTCGCCTTCGCTTTCAAAGTGAAACTGCACCAGCACCATCCATTCTCCGGTGTCGCTATTGCGTATCATCACATCGCGCAGCAAGCCTACCTGTTGCCTTAAGTCGAAGAAAGTGAAACCATTAGCCAGTGCATAGTCTCTTATTTCGTTTCTTATCCGATTTTGCAAATCGTCCATCAGCCAACATTTCTCAATGGGCAATATCTTATCGAATGCCCCAGTGATATGAAAACCGATAGCGTTCATGGTGTCGAAAGTTTCTCCCGAGGCCACTTGTTCTCGTGTTAGCCAGCGCTTATTAGAACATCCAAACTCCAACTTATTGCGATAATGCAGCGTTAGTTGCGAGCATGATGGGGTTAAACTCAGGAAGTTGCACATGCGATATGCGCGAAAGCTGGTCGAACACCTGCTGTTGTTTAGCTCGTAGTTGCTCTTCATAAGGCAAATTTTGCCATTTACATCCTCCGCACACGCCGAAATGTTGGCATACAGGCTCAGCACGCGTCTCGCTATACTTTACAAAACGCACAACTTCGGCCTCACAATAACTATGTTTTTTCTTCCTTATCTTGAGGTCTACCACATCTCCTGGCACCACGAATGGAACGAAAACAACCATGTCGTTGACCCTCGCCAGCGCCTTTCCCTCGGCTGCCACGTCCGTTATCGTGACGTTTTCCAGTATTGGAAATTCCTTTCTCTTTCTTGCCATATTATAATATAAGGTGTAGCTTGCATGTTCAAGGTCACTTAACAAGAGCCCCCTGCCACTCTTTTTGCTACAAAAAACACACTATTACAGCACTCTTCACCTGTTTATGCTTAAGCTACATCGCTGCAAAGTTACATAATTTTATAACAATAGCCCAAAAAATTATGCACCGTTTACGATAACAGTATATTTTGCTATGTACAAATTACAAAATCGCGCACAAAAATTTTGCAAATCGATAATTAATCCCTATATTTGCAAAAGGTAAAAACAAGATAACATTATACGTTCTAATTAAATGAGTGAGAAAAGAGTTTACACTTTCGGCAATGGCGTTGCCGAAGGTAAAGCAGGCATGAAAAATCTGCTTGGTGGTAAAGGAGCCAACTTGGCTGAAATGAATCTTATTGGCGTTCCTGTGCCTCCTGGGTTCACCATCACCACCGATGTTTGCAACGAATACTTCGAAAAAGGCAAAGAGAAGGTTGTTGCTTTGCTTAAAAATGAAGTGGAAAATGCTGTGCATCACATTGAAAACTTGATGAACTGCAAGTTTGGCGATGTACAAAACCCACTGCTTGTTTCGGTTCGTTCGGGCGCACGTGCATCAATGCCTGGCATGATGGACACCATTCTTAACTTGGGATTGAACGACGAAGTGGCCAAAGGATTGGCAGAAAAGTCGGGCAACGAACGCTTTGCTTACGACAGCTACCGCCGTTTCGTACAAATGTACGGCGACGTTGTGTTGGGAATGAAGCCCACAAACAAGGAAGATATCGACCCATTTGAAGAGATTATACAGCAGGTTAAGGCCGAACGTGGCATTAAGCTGGACAACGAAATGAGCGTTGACGAACTCAAAAAGCTCGTTGCACTGTTTAAAGAGGCCATCAAAAACCAAACGGGTAAAGACTTCCCCACCGACCCCATGGAACAACTTTGGGGTGCTGTTTGCGCAGTATTCGATAGTTGGATGAACGAACGTGCCATCCTCTACCGCAAGATGGAGGGCATTCCTGCTGAATGGGGTACGGCTGTTAACGTGCAAGCAATGGTGTTTGGTAACATGGGCAACACGTCGGCTACGGGTGTTTGCTTCAGCCGCGACGCCGCAACTGGCGAAAACATCTTCAATGGTGAGTACCTTGTTAACGCGCAAGGCGAAGATGTTGTGGCTGGTATTCGCACTCCGCAGCAGATTACAAAGGAGGGTTCGCTGCGCTGGGCTGCTCAACAGCTTATCGACGAGGATGTTCGCGCTAGCCAATATCCTTCTATGGAAGAGAATATGCCCGAGATTTTTGCCGAACTTAACGCTATTCAAGAGAAATTGGAACGCCACTATCACGATATGCAAGATATGGAGTTTACCGTTCAAGATGGCAAACTATGGTTCTTGCAAACACGTAATGGCAAGCGTACTGGTACCGCAATGGTGAAAATTGCCATGGACTTGCTGCGCGAAGGCGAAATTGACGAAAAAACGGCACTTCTACGCTGCGAACCTAACAAACTAGACGAGCTGCTTCACCCTGTATTTGATAAGGCTGCGCAAAAGCAAGCTAAGGTTCTTACACGTGGTTTGCCTGCTTCACCTGGTGCTGCTTGTGGCCAGGTGGTGTTCTTTGCCGACGATGCTGCTCGCTGGCACGAAGAGGGTAAGCAAGTTATTATGGTGCGTATCGAAACCTCACCCGAAGACCTTGCTGGTATGTCTGCTGCCGAAGGTATTCTTACGGCTCGCGGTGGTATGACCTCGCACGCTGCCGTTGTGGCTCGTGGTATGGGTAAATGCTGCGTTTCGGGTGCTGGTGCCATCAACATCAACTATAAACAACGCACACTTGAAATAGACGGCGTGCTCCTACGCGAGGGCGATTACATCTCGCTTAACGGTAGCACTGGCGAAGTTTACCTGGGCGAAGTTACCACTCAGCCCGCTAAAGTTACTGGCGACCTTGCCGAACTGATGGAACTTTGCAACAAATACACCAAGCTTGTGGTGCGCACCAATGCTGATACACCACACGATGCACAAGTTGCACACAACTTCGGTGCTGTGGGTATTGGTCTTTGCCGCACCGAACACATGTTCTTCGAGAGCGAGAAAATTAAAGCAATGCGCGAAATGATTTTGGCCGACACCAAAGAAGGACGCGAAAAGGCGCTTACCAAACTGTTGCCTTTCCAACGTCAAGACTTCTACGGTATTCTTAAATCGATGGACGGACACCCCGTTAACGTGCGCTTGCTCGACCCACCTTTGCACGAGTTTGTACCTCATGATTTGGAAGGACAACAAGCAATGGCTGCCGAAATGGGTATCTCGGTGCAAGAAATTCAACACCGTGTTAACTCGCTTAGCGAACACAACCCCATGCTGGGTCACCGCGGTTGTCGCCTTGGTAACACTTATCCCGAAATCACTGCAATGCAAACACGCGCCATCCTTGGTGCTGCCATTCAGCTAAAGAAGGAAGGTTTCGACCCACATCCCGAAATCATGGTTCCCCTTATCGGTGTTGTTCACGAGTTCGACCAACAAGAAAAGGTTATCCGCGACACCGCTAAACAACTCTTCGAGGAAGAAGGTGTGGAAATTAACTTCCATGTTGGTACAATGATCGAGGTGCCTCGTGCTGCGCTCGTGGCTGAAAACATCGCGAAGAAAGCCGAATACTTCAGCTTTGGTACGAACGACCTCACACAGATGACTTTTGGTTATAGCCGCGACGACATCGCTAGCTTCTTACCCGTTTACTTGGAAAAGAAGATTTTGAATGTCGACCCATTCCAAGTTCTCGACCAAAAGGGTGTTGGACAACTCATTGACATGGGTGTTAAGAAGGGCCGTTCTACTCGCCCCAACCTCGTTTGTGGTATCTGCGGTGAGCATGGTGGCGAACCCGAATCGGTTAAGTTCTGCCATCGTGTAGGCCTCAACTACGTTAGCTGCTCGCCTTTCCGAGTGCCTATCGCTCGCTTGGCTGCTGCTCAAGCTGCGGTTGAAGAATAATCACTTGTGCGCTAAGGGGGGTGACGACCACTGCTTTTGCAGTTGTTTTACTTAAGGCTTTTAAGTCTTTGTCTTCCCTACCCCGCTGCACCAGCTCATAACAACGCAACAGGCATCCCTCTTTCTGGGGGATGCCTGTTTGTTTTTTAGTCTGGTACTTGGCACTATGGGCTTGGCTCTCCTCGGCTTCTCTTGGTTTAGATGCAGGGATGCATACTGTTTAAGCCCAATTGGTGATCTGCCTGCTTATCATTTGCTTTAGATTGTTATCTTTGTTACTTCTCCCTCTTTGGTTAGTTTGTCGGCTTCTTGCCTGTCTTATTCTTTTGGCCTAAACCACTACGCCCTCGCAGATAACACGCGCAATGTGCTCAACAATGCACAATATCTAATCGTCTCTCACCACAGATTGGAAGGTTATGTACATGAAGTAAACCAACACTAAGTTCTATTACACGTTAACCGCTACTCTACTAGGGGGATTGCGCAAATCATACTAGGTATTCAACCATCAATCCAGACCCCTACTGCACAAATACCCTGACAAATGTTGCACCATAGGGCTATGTTTAATGCTTACATTATACCCTAGCTTTTCGCTTACAAGTATGTCTTCTATCCTTTTTTGTTAATTTTGGTATTATTATTTTACAAAATTTACTTTCAAAATCAATCCATTCTAGCGTAAATACATGCCATACAACATGCTTTTAGCACCTTTTTTAGTCCTTCAGCTTTTTATTTTACACTATTTTTCAGCCTTATTGCTGCAATATGCACCTTTTTGCACTTCTATTTCGTGCCGTGCGAGCAATTTTTCACCGTCCGGAAAATGGTTTTTAGTGGTTAAAATACCACATTAATTAGCCGTTTTCACACCAAACTGATGTAATTCTCATCTTGTTTGTAAGATTTTCGGCAGCTCAAAAATCAGCGTTTTGCATCATTTCACCTTGCGTTTTGCACCATTTCACCTTGCGTTTAGCAGCAAAACGCACTGCATTTAGCAGCAAAACGCACTGCGTTTAGCTGCATATTACAAGGCGTTTTGGTGCTAAACGCAGTGTTTTTTCCTATAAAAAGCTTATTTTCTCGCACAAATTTCGGTTTTCGCAACAAAACATGTTGACATCTACATTCACTTGTCCTTGTCTGTTGTGCATCCAAACAAACCTCCGCGAGAATCGAAAATTTGCGCCCGAGTGAACTTTCGTGCGCAAAGAAGGCACTCATAATGTTAAATTTTACACCTTTTATTTTACAATCAAAATTAGAAATACAACTTAACTAACTCCCAAAAGCAAGGATAAGCTACAGAAGCGTTTGCAATCATACTGCACAAGAAACAGGTTTTACAATTGCGTTTAAACCTCAATTCCTAGAATGCTCCTTGTCTATAACGTTTTATTTCTTCTAAACGCAAGAAACAAATCTGCCTACGTAGACACGCTTAAGGCTTTTTACCCAACATATAGGCTCAAAAATCGTGTTCAAGACATAGCACGTGCCCCACAATGTGCACATCGCCACTCACCCAAACCGCGTCGTACTGCCTTAGGGGCGTATCATTAATCATGGTTTCGCCACCTATGCCAAACACCAGCATGCGCTCAACGCTTGTTAAATGCTGCTCGCCATGTGCTACACGTGCGCGCGCACGCGTACCTTTTTTACAGATAACGTTTAAATCTATCGCCCCCGAAGAGTTCACCGACGTAACTTTTGAAGCTCCATCAAACTGAAATAGATGCTCGTTGTCTAAAGTCACCGTGTGTCCATCCACATTTAGCCTTATGTTACCTTCCAAACAAAGTATATAACGCGTAAAGCCTGTAAAGTCTGAAAACGTGCTTTCTGTTACATTAATAACAGCCGACGACACTCGAACATCAAAATTGCGGTCGGCCAAGCAGCATCCTTCGGCAGGCAAAATGCACACTTCGCGCGTTAGTCCTCCTGTCCAAACGCTGCTCTTATAGTTTTCTTGGCGTAAAATTTCCATCGTTAGATTGTTTAAGAATTTGCATCCAAAGGTAGTAATTATTTCATGAAATAACACTTAATGCCCATTTATCATTGAAGCAAACATCAAAGTTACTAACCAAAAACAATAGTTAACATCAAAAAAAAAGCTAAAATCTAAGTACCACATGCACCTTTCTACGTATTACTATCAATACAGCGTTGCGCAAAAATGCGCAAAACCATCATTGGGCATACGCTTTTTGCCCACCTGCAGCACTGTTTTGCACCGCCCGAGCAGCAAAAAAGGCGATCCCTAACTCGTAAAACCAAATCATTGAAGATGAAACGACTGATATTCTTAGCCATGCTTTTGCCATTGCTCAGCGCAAAAGCCATCAAAGTAACTCACGGCCCCTACATTTGCGACATGGACAGTACGGGCTTAACCATTGTTTGGGTGACCGATAAACCGGAAGAGCCTGGGTTGAAATTGCCGACGACTCCATGGGCCACTTCTATGGCAAGGAGCGACCTCGCTATTATGCCACCCTACACGGCCGGCGTCTACTTACAGACAGCGTGCACTGCGTGCGCATCGACGGACTAAAGCCCGACACGCATTACCGTTATCGCATCTTTAGCGAACCTGTTGAGAAGTGGAAATACGATGATTGGATTACCTATGGCAAAATTACAGCCACCGATGTGTGGCGCGGTAAACCCCACGAGTTTCGCACTTTCCCTGTTCAACCACGCGACTTCACTTTCTTGGTGCTCAACGATATTCACGAGCGAGCCGACTTTATGAAGGAGCTTTGCAAAAATGTTGACTTTAACAAGGTTGATTTTGTGCTGCTCAATGGCGACATGTCTAGTCGCATCAACTCGCAAGACCACTTATTCCAAGCTTATATCGACTCGTGCGTGAGCATGTTTGCCACACGTGTGCCCATCCTTTTCAATCGCGGAAACCACGAGTTGCGTGGCCCATTTGCCGACAATCTTTACCGCTATTTTCCCACACGCACAGGCAAATACTATCGTTTGCAACATGTTTGTGGCGTGGATTTCCTCTTCATCGACTCGGGCGAAGACAAGCCCGATAGCGATATCGAATACAGCGGAATAACAGAATACGACGCCTATCGCGAAGAACAAGCCAAATGGTTGCGCGAAATGCAAGCCAATAAAACACTGGGACGCTATCCCGTGGTGGCCTTCTCGCATATGCCCCCTACACTCGAAGACTGGCACGGACCCTATCACATGCAGAAAACCATCGTCCCCGAACTCAATAAAATGAATGTAAAGGTGATGCTCTCGGGACACTTGCACCGCTATGGATACGAAAAACCAGGCGAAATTATCAACTTTCCCAACCTGGTAAACAGCAACAACACCTATTTGCTTTGCCAAGTAAAAGGTGGAAAAATGGAAGTAGACTATGTGGGACTTAACAGTAAAGAGAAAAAACACTTTACCTTCCCACTGAAATAAATGTCACTTCAGATGGATGTGTTTTAGGTCTAATCGCAATTGGCTTTGTCTGCCTCGTTAAGAATTGCGAAGCAACAGCCCACAACAGACCGACAAAACAAACTGCGACAGACCTAAAACACACCACAAAACTATGCAAAAAGGTCAATGCAGGCCTCAAACAAAGGCTTTAGGCTATGCAGCACACAACCTAAAAACCATCAAGAAGGTCCTCTCGATAAATAAGGAAGGCATCTTCTCAATGTACATAAATTTGGTCTTTTCGACATGTTTTTGTATATTTGCAACCTAATCCAATTGCCACTAATGTACCATCTCCTATGAAGGAGGATCACAACCAATATGTAACGGCATTGAAAGAAGGTTCGCGCGAAGCCTTTACCATGCTCTACAACCTGTACGCAGACAGGTTGTATAGCTTTGCTTTGGTGCAAACCAAAAACAAACAAATGGCCGAAGACGTGGTGCAAGACACATTTCTAAAACTATGGAACAACCGTTCTAACCTCAATTGTTATGGCAATGTGCAAGCCTTGGTGTTCACCATGGCACGCAATCTCATCATCGATGCCTTTCGCCGACAAACAGCTAACGTAGATATCGAAAGCTATTTGCAACAACACGAAGCTATATCCAACGCAACATCACCCGAAGATAGCCTTTATTTTAACGAGACTAAAGTACACATACAACAAGCTAAAGCACTGCTAAGCAGCAAGGAATGCAAAATTTACGAAATGAGTCGCGAACAAAATATGCCCATCAAAGAAATTGCTGAGACACTTAACCTATCGCCCCAAACCGTGAAAAACTATCTCACCTCTACGCTTAAAATGTTTAGAAGTCAGCTGCGTCGCAAACAACTGCTATGGCTGCTCTCCTTGTTTCCCATATTTTAAGGGTGAAGGCAAGCGAACTAATGAATAAAAAGAAATATAAAAACAAAAATAGCATTTTAATTGTATATATAAAATGTTTTTCTTAAGTTTGCGAAATCGTACTAGTAAACAACAAATTATGAGTGAACGCCATACAAAATATGACGTATTTACTTTGCCATTACAATGCAAGAGCAAATAATTGTTAACCCCAAAGGTCCGACTAGCACTGCAAATAAGGCCAAGCTCTCACCATATTGACTAGCATCGTTTCCTATTGAACGTTATAAAACTTTCATCGGATAATGAAACTATTACCAAAATCAACCAATAACTAAAATACAACGATGAAAACAAGATTTACTACAATTGTTGGGCCAATTATTCTAGTCGGCTCAGCATGCCAACAAGACAGTTTCCTTGATGGCAATCAAGAGCAGGAGAATGATAATACTGCTTTTAACCATTATGTACCTAATCTAAATATCAATCTAGAAACTGCAAAATACACGGCAGACCTCTTATAACATTCACCTGTTAAAAATGGAACCTGTTATCGTAGACTATTCTAAGGAAGAAACAGAACCTTCACTTGGTAACTACGAAGAAGTACTTCACATTAACGCTGCAAGATCTATGGGTATCCGAGAATACGATAGGACATATAATGTTTATGATAATAACTCTCGCTACCTACTGATGAATTGGGGATGGAACGGGAATAGTAACAGCCTAGAATTTTCCCCCAATGCGGAGATTTGGTCGGCAGGTGGACACAATTACCGTTACAACAAAAGAATATATCATCATATAAGACCAATTAACAAATAAATAATAAGTAATGATGAGAACAAAATACATTAGTCTAGTGCTGCTCGTACTTTCTTTTCTTGCCTGCACTCCTAAGGATGAGAAAGAGTTAATCGGAGGGGGGACTCATTATCTCCTCACCGCTAGGGAATGTAACTACGCATGGGCGTTTAATGGTTACATTAAACAAATACCGCATCAAGGGTTTGTCCAAACAAAAATAAGTTCGCTAAAAAAAGACACGACATTAAAAGCAAGCGACTTTATACTAGGATTTACCACTTGCAATGTAGACATTAAAGACATAAAGAAGCAGCCAGATTGGGAAGGTTACCAAGAAGCGTACAAAAAGTACGGTGAAAGCCTATTGATAGACTTTCCACCTTTCATAGTGCTTTCCACTAAGCCAGACAAAATGGCCGATAAAGAAGACCCTGTTATAGAAACGCGATTAAAGCAACAGCTTGAGAATCGTTATACAAGAGCCGTTTATGATATGCCTGCAGCACACCTAGTGTATGTGGATTACAGACTTACGTGGCTCAAAGACATTAAGATCACGTCTTCGGCAGAGATAGCAGGACGAACTCCTGGACAATCATTAACCGACCTCTTCGTTGTTGAAGATTACTTCCGACACCACGCTTTCATCGTGACTTCCAACAAAAACGTGATTACAGACGATAAAAAGATTGTTGGAATAAGCCTTTCTCAATACCTGTCTTATAAGCCATGGCACCCGCGGGGATATACCTGCGATTTAAAGATAACGTTAGTGTGTCGGCACCCGTAACCGCACAATTCACCATTGAGCTGATAACGGGCGAAGACAAATCGATTAAAACCACAGCTGCCGCTGTGAAACTGGCACCCTAATATCCAATGATATGAAAAAGAACTGCCTCGAAACATGGCTAATAGTGCTAACGTTGGTTGGTTTGCTCACCGCTTGCGTAGAAGAGATTGCCACGCCAATCCAGGGTCAGCGCCAAATAGTGGTGAACTGCTTGCTCACGCTCGACAAAGTGCAAAAGCTGACGCTAACCTACACCAACGAACTAAACAATACGGCATACGAGGAAGTTCCCGAAGCCATCGTTACCTTGTATGAATTCAACCAATTAGTGGGCGAATTTCACAAGGTGGCGTATGGCGAATGGCAATTGGCTTTTAAGCCCGTGAGAGGCGGAAGATACACACTAAAAATACAAACACCAAACCACCCCGACCTCACCGCTACCACCACCTTTCCCGAACATCTGCCCATCCATAGGTTAAGAAAAGAGGATAAGGAGAAAAAGCGTGCATTCCGAATAAAGAAAAACACTGAAACGTTTTGGGCATGCGCCTTCTTCAAAGACCAAGACACCATTATGCGCCCCGTGGTGATACGCCCCAATTATAAAATGATAGAAGACATCGGCACCGACTATCCACGAACCGACCAATTTAACATGCAGGCAACGGAGGCCAACAAAGTGAAGCTTCATCACCATTATATCCGAATGCTGCCAACTATTGTGCCCACCACTTTCTCCCTCTATCCGCTTTACAGCTGCATTGTTTCGTTTATCGCTGTTTCTGAGGAGTACGACCGTTACCTTAAAAGTAGTCTGTTGAAGATGCAAGCTTACGAGTCGTTTCAAGATCCTACACAATGGCTTGAAGAAAACGCCATCTACTCGAACATAGAAAACGGGGTGGGCATTTTCGGCGCTTACGAAGAGACTTTGTTGAACTGCAACAATTCCTTACCCGAATAACAGATGAGAAACATTGCCCTCTTCATCGTCGTTTTTTGTGTGCACGCATGCCTTTTTGCACAAAACAAGGCTGCTACATACATGGTTAGGGACAGCCTAACCCAAGTCGCCGTGCGCAGTTGCCGTGTAATGTTCGACAACAAAACCACCGAACGCACAACCGTTACCGATGACACTGGTTGCTTTAACTCACCTGTGGGGGCAACAACTGTCACCATCTCGCACGTGGCTTACGAACCAAAACAAGTAGATCTTCGTAAGCTGAACGGCAACACCATATATATAGTACCCAAAAACGTTGCTTTAAAAGAAGCCACCATCACATCAACTACCTCCAACAACCATGGTAGCGAGTTTAGTTACAATGCTCGCCAGGCCGCTTCAACCATCTCAATCATTGGTGAACCCGATGTAATAAGGCATACTTTGAGTTTACCTGGCACTTCGTTTGGCATGGAAGGCACGCTGGGCATCTTTGTGAGGGGTGGCGACACCAGTGGCAACGGACTTCATTTCGATGGCGTTCCGCTATACGTCACCTCGCACCTAATGGGACTTTTCTCGGTTATTCCACCCGAAATGGCCGACAAAGCCGACTTCTACAAAGGGGGATTACCAGCCACGAGCGGCAGCTATTCGTCGGCTTTAATAAGCGTTTTGCCCCAAAACAACTATGGCACACCAAGCACCGGTAAGGCTTATATATCGCCTTACCTTTGCGGATTGCACACCAGTTTGCCCTTAATAAAGGATAAGATGTCGGTAAGGTTCTCTGCACGTACCACCATCCTGCCCTATATCCTGAACTGGATGAATAAGACCAACGACAAACTGCGCGTCGACCTTTACGACATTTGCATAAAACTAGACTATAAGCCCAATCTGCGAAACACCTTTTCGGCATTTTATTTCCACACAAACGACCTTTACGAATACACCCAATACCAAGAGACACGAAACAATCAAGCCTGGAAAGCCACTGCCACCAAGCTACAATGGGACACTAAGTTGAGCGAACAAACCAGCTTTAATTTCTTGGCTTACCACACTTCTGCGTTTTCCATTCAAGAGACTGATTTCTTCGCCCCTAACAGTAGCGACACCCGCTCGCATGTTGCTATCGCCTCTAAACTAAAAGAATGGGCATTAAGAGCTATGCTAACCCACACTTGGGGGCAAAATGTGGCCATGCGTGCAGGCCTTTCTTTTCAAAACCAAAGGTTTACCAATGGCACGCAACGAAGCATAACGAGCGAGCGAAGCATAAACAACGTGCAGACTAATCCTAGCACACTTGGTGCTGTTTTTGCAGAAACCGACCTAAAATTTGCCAAACGAGCCGACCTGAAATTAGGTATAAGAGGCATTGTTCGCTTTAACGAAGAGAGCTTGCCCATAAATATCGACCTCCATGCGCTTAGCCATTGGTACTTCAAGCCTTGGCTGGGTGTAGAGTTGGCATACGATAGACTAAACCAATTTCACCATATTTTAGAAGGATTACCCACTGGCTGGCCACTCAACATTAGAATACCAAGCAACAAATACTTCCCCAACGAGCAAACAAACCAATTTTACGCAGGCACCTTTATCAAAAGAACATGGACTGAAGACAGAAAATTTAATGCCACAATAGGCGCATATTATAGAGAGATGAACAATCTTGTAAGCTACACCAGCCCCATTAACGCCTTCGGATTAAACACTTCCACGTGGGAAGAAGAGGCTACGAGTGGCACAGGTCGCTCATTTGGACTTGAAGCAAGTTCGGCAATCATCCTGCCAACCTTTACTGCTTCATTGGCCTACACGCTCTCTAAAACCACCCGTACCTATCCTTCTATCAACTATGGCAGAACCTTTCCCTATAAGTTTGATAGGCGGCACATTCTTAACTGTCAACTACAATATGCCTTTGTGAGGCGAGTAACACGCAAAGGAACAGCCGAACACAACGTGGCTTGCAACATAGCGTTTGCTTCAGGCAATCGCCTCACGCTTCCCATCGGCACTTACCAAGGTATCTCACCGCCCCACTGGAAAAATCTTTCAACAGGTTACATTCATCCCGACGAATATTATCGCCACATCTACGATAGACAACAGATGTCGGATATTAACGCCATCTCTATCAAAAACTATTTCCGAACAGACCTCGCCTATAACTATATCTCCAAGCGGAGAAAGCACACACGAGAACTATCCCTATCTGTGTTCAACGTGTTTAACAGACACAATCCCTACGCTCTCTTCCACGAAGACAACCAATGGAAACAAGTTAGCATCGTACCCATTATGCCTATGATAAGGTGGAGCATAAGTTGGTGAAAGCATGTGCGCATTTACAGGTCTCACTCACCCAATATCTGCTGTGCGTGTTCCTTCACTTTAATTTCTTTGGGCTGCATAATGCGCGTAATAACACCCTCTTCGTTGATAATAAACGTGGTGCGGAAGGTGCCAAAATACTTGCGTCCGTACATGCTTTTCTCGCCCCAAACACCAAATTGTTGCACCAAGGTCTGGTCTACATCGGCAATAAGGGGGAAAGGCAAATTGTTTTTCTCGATAAACTTTTTATGCGATTTCTCGTCGTTTATGCTCACACCCACCACTTCGTAGCCTTGTTTCTTCAGCTCTTCGTAGTTATCTCTGAGGTTGCAAGCTTGTGTTGTGCAGCCCGAAGTGAGGTCCTTGGGGTAGAAATACAACACTAGTTTTTTGCCTTTAAATTGACTTAGGCGCACTTCATTACCATTTTCGTCGTGCCCCAACACCTCGGGGGCTTTGCTTCCTATTTCCATCATTAATCAAAATACTTTATTATGTTTGTTTGATACAAAGGTAAACATTAATTTCCGAAAAGCCTTAACCCCAACCAAAACTCATTTATCACCCTCATAACGGCACATAAATGTTTCGCCCTTTGCAGCAAAATGCTTACCTTTGTAGCAGAATTGGTTTGCCATAGCAACGCGCTAGGCAATTAAAAGGGAACGGGGTGCAATTCCTCGACTGTCCCGCAGCTGTAAGTTTTTTATGGTTTTCTTCCAAAGACGGGCGCTAACAAGCAACTAAACGTGCTGCAACAATGCAGATTTTTTTAAATACGCGCCACAACGTGTGCCACTGTTTCGGAACAACAGCGCCATGTATGCGCACCGAATCGGGAAGGCGAAGAGAATTAGAACAAAGTCAGAAGACCTGCCCATTCTTAAAAGTGCCGTTTCACTCGTGGGATTAGGAAACGCCACGAAAAGTTTTTTTAAATCAAAAGCAAGTCTAAATCACCTCATGGACATAACCAAGAGAAATGGCTCAACGGCCCCTTTCGATAGGGAAAAGATTGCCACGGCCATCAAAAAAAGTTTTATAAGCACTGGGCGAGCCATCGTTGACGACGAAATTAACGATGTGGCCATCGCTGTTGAGCAAATTATTATCACCAATCCCGCCAAACAAAACGTTGAATGTATTCAAGACGAAGTGGAAAAAAGCCTGATGCAAAGAGGCTTTTACGCCGAGGCTAAAAGCTACATCTTGTTTCGTTGGCAGAGAACCGAACAACGTAAAGCGCTCAACAAGATTGCAAACACTCTACAACAACCCGAAATTGCGCCTGCTTTGAAAGGCATCGCGTCGGATTTCTCGCCCGAACTATACCCCATTTCGGCACTTACAGAGAAGTTTATGGGCTTTGTTAAGGCCGACATGAATGGTCGCGACAAACTCTCGGCACTAATAAAAGCAGCCGTGGAACTTACATCGGCCGAGACTCCCGACTGGGAATTTATTGCTGCACGCCTGCTTTGCTATCGCCTACAACGCGACTTGCAGGCTTTCGAACAGGTGGAAGACCTGCAAAATTTGCGCAAAAGGTGCGCCATCTAGCCAGTCAAAACCTTTACGGAACATATATTGCCGAGGCTTATAGCGACAGCGAACTACAAGAAGCTGCTTCGTTTATCGACGAAGAACGCAACAAACTGCTCAACTATTCGGGGCTCGACCTCCTTATCAAGCGTTATGTTATCAGGTCGTTTACTCATAAACCTGTTGAGAGTGTTCAGGAAATGTTCCTCGGCATTGCCTTACACCTGGCGATGAACGAGGGCGAAAACCGTCTGCATTGGGTGAAAAAGTTCTACGATATGCTGAGCCGACTGGAAGTTACTATGGCTACACCCACCCTTGCCAATGCGCGTAAGCCTTTCCATCAGCTCTCAAGTTGCTTCATAGACACAGTGCCCGATAGTCTTGAAGGCATATACCGCAGCATCGACAACTTTGCACAAGTAAGCAAGTTCGGCGGTGGCATGGGACTTTACTTTGGTAAAGTGAGAGCAGCTGGTGGTCGCATACGCGGATTTAAAGGTGCTGCTGGCGGTGTGGTTAGATGGATGAAGCTGGTTAACGACACTGCTGTGGCTGTAGACCAACTAGGTGTTCGCCAAGGCGCTGTGGCCGTTTACTTAGACGTTTGGCACAAAGACTTACCCGAATTTCTACAACTTCGCACCAACAATGGCGACGATAGAATGAAGGCGCACGACATTTTCCCTGCCGTATGCTACCCCGATTTGTTTTGGAAAATGGCCCAACAAGACCTCAATCTAGAGTGGCACATGTTCTGTCCCAACGAGGTTCTCACCACCAAAGGCTATGCGCTGGAAGATTTTTACGGTGCAGCATGGGAAGAAAAATACCACGAATGCGTGGCCGATAAACGCCTTTCGCGTCGAACAATGACCGTGAAAGATGTGATACGCCTGGTGCTTCGCTCGGCTGTTGAAACGGGAACACCCTTCACCTTCAACCGAGATATCGTTAACAGAGCTAACCCCAACGGACATAATGGCATTATCTATTGTTCTAATCTCTGCACTGAGATTGCACAAAACATGCGTCCTATTGAGGAGCTTAGCACCGAAGTGATTACAAAAGAGGGCGACACCGTGGTGGTAAAAACCGTAAGACCAGGCGACTTTGTGGTGTGCAACCTCGCCAGTTTGTCGCTGGGCAACTTGCCTCTAGAAAACGAAGATACCTAAACGATGTGGTTGCAACGGTGGTTAGAGCACTAGACAATGTTATCGACCTCAATTTCTACCCCGTGCCTTACGCACAAATAACCAATCATCGATATCGTAGCATCGGACTGGGTGTTAGTGGTTATCACCATGCTTTGGCCATCAGGGGCATTAAATGGGAAAGCGAAGCTCATCTGCAATTTGTAGACGATGTGTTTGAACGTATCAACCGCGCTGCCATAGAAGCCAGTTCGGCACTCGCAAAAGAAAAAGGGGCTTATGCTTACTTTGAAGGAAGCGACTGGCAAACGGGCGATTACTTCGAAAAACGTGGTTATCACTCGCCACAATGGCAACAAACGGCTATGCGCGTTAAGGCACAGGGCATGCGCAACGCTTATCTCTTGGCCATTGCGCCCACAAGTAGCACCAGCATTGTAGCTGCTACTACTGCTGGACTCGACCCCGTTATGCAACGCTTTTTCTTGGAAGAAAAAAAGGGGGCTATGCTTCCACGCGTGGCACCTGCACTCACCGACCGCACTTTCTGGCATTATAAGGGTGCTTATCAAACCGATCAGGCGTGGAGTATGCGCGCTGCTGGCATTCGCCAACGACACATCGACCAAGCACAAAGCGTTAATCTCTACATCACCAACAACTATACCATGCGCCAATTGCTAAATCTCTATCTGCTGGCATGGCAAAGTGGGGTGAAAACCATCTACTATGTGCGTAGCAAATCGCTCGAAGTGGAAGAGTGCGAAAGCTGTGCTTCTTAATCCAACAATATTAATATATTTGGCTAAATAGCATTTTCTGCAATGAATAATAAATTGAAAAAGAATGCCTTGTTTAATCCACAGGGCGATACCGACCTGAGATTGAGGCGTATGATTGGTGGAAACACCACCAATCTGAACGACTTTAACAACATGCGATATACCTGGGCAAGCGACTGGTATAGGCAGGCAATGAACAATTTCTGGATTCCTGAGGAGATTAACCTCACGCAAGACACCAAAGATTATCCGCTGTTGCCACCAGCAGAACGCAAGGCCTACGACAAGATTTTGAGCTTTTTGGTGTTTCTCGACTCGCTGCAAAGCGCCAACCTTCCCTCACTCACCGAGTTTATCACGGCCAACGAGGTGAACCTTTGCTTGCATATTCAGGCTTTCCAAGAGTGCGTTCACAGTCAGAGTTACAGCTATATGCTCGACACTATTTGCTCTCCCGAAGAGCGAAACGATATTCTTTACCAGTGGAAAACCGATGAACACCTGCTGAGACGCAACACTTTCATCGGTGATTGCTATAACGAGTTTTACGCCAACAACGACAAAGCGTCGCTCATGAAGACGCTCATGGCCAACTATATCCTCGAAGGTATTTACTTTTATAGTGGCTTTATGTTCTTCTACAACCTTGCCCGCAATGGCAAAATGTCGGGCTCGGCACAAGAAATTCGATACATCAACCGCGATGAAAACACGCATTTGTGGCTCTTCCGCAATATTATTCAGGAAATGAAGAAAGAAGAACCCGAATACTTCACGCCCGAAAAAGTGAAGGTGTACGAGGAAATGATGCGCGAAGGGGTGCGACAAGAAATTGCTTGGGGCCAATATGTCATTGGCGATGATGTGCAAGGACTGAACGCACAAATGGTTTACGACTATATTCGCTATCTTGGCAACATGCGTTGGCGCAGTCTTGGTTTCGACAATTTGTTTGAAGACAACGTTGAAGAACCCGAAAACATGCGCTGGGTGGCTCAATATGCCAATGCCAACATGGTGAAAACCGATTTCTTCGAGGCCAAAAGCACAGCATACGCCAAAAGCACAGCCATCGAAGACGACTTGTAAAGGCTTCTCACTCTCGCCTTTTTCACCTTTTTATGCGCACATATCAAATTTTATATTCGAATATGAAAAATCTAATTTCTTCGTTTCTTTTACTACTCGTGCCGCTCGTGGCCACTGCTGAGAGTGGTTTGCATTGCGCTAAAAGCGTTTTCTCGCAACCCAATGTGCGCTTTATGCAAAAAGTAAATTCCTCACATGCCAACGCTGTATTAGGAGTTAAAAGACTGCCTGCAGGACTGAAATGGAACGCCCGACGCAATCTAGTGGAAGGTAAGATAAAAAAGCCTGGCACGTATGTTTACACTATCACATGCACCCACAACGGACATGTGTGCGAAGAACGCGTTACGCTAAATGTGCAAAACAACCTGCCTTTGCCACTTCCTTTCATGGGTTGGCTGTCGTGGAACTCGGTTGAAGGAGATGTTTCGGAGACTATTGTTAAAAGTGTGGCCGACATGTTCAAGCTAACGGCCTGTTTGAGGCTGGATGGAACACCATCATGATGGACGATTTGTGGCAAGCACGTCAACGTACAGACGATGGAAAGCCACTACCCGACCCTAAACGATTTCCTAACGGACTGCGACCCGTTGCTGATTATGTGCACAGCAAGGGCATGAAGTTTGGACTTTACACTGATGCTGCCAACAAAACATGTGCAGGTGCGTTTGGCTCGTATGGCTACGAACTAACTGATGCCGAGCAATATACCCAATGGAATGTGGATATTGTGAAGTGCGACTACTGCCATGCACCCACCGAACGAGATTCTGCCATTGTGCGCTATCGCCGTTTGGGCGATGCTTTCAAAGCTGTTTCGCGTCCCATTACACTCTATATTTGCGAATGGGGCGACAGAAAACCATGGCTTTGGGGAGCTGAATCGGGCGGTAGCTGCTGGCGTGTGAGTGCTGATGTGCGCGACAGATGGACCTGCGAACCAGGTGGTACGGGCGTGGTAGAAAGCATTAAAGCAATGAAAGACCTTGCGCTGTATTCTGGCGTGAACCGCTTTAACGATGCAGACATGCTTTGTACGGGACTGCATGGCAAGGGAAAATCCTCGAACGACTTATGTTTTGGCACGCCAGGCATGACGCAAGACGAGTATGCCACGCAGTTTGCGCTGTGGTGCATGTGGTCATCGCCCATGGCATTATCCTTTGACCCACGTGCCAACACCGTTACAAAAGAAGACTTGAAGATACTAACCAATCGCCACCTTATCGCCCTTAACCAAGACCGAATGGGGCAACAGGCCGACTTAATATCAGATGCAGACAGCCTTGTGGTGTTTACCAAGGACTTGGAGAATGGTGATGTGGCCCTCTCTGTTACCAACATGGCTAACAAACAACTTGAAGCCACTTTCAACTTCTCGAAAATTCCTGCACTTGATGCCAACAAACGTTATCAATGCCGTGACTTATGGACAGGCGAAAAGCTTTCTGCCGTTAAACGTAGCTTTACTACTAAGGTTCGGCCACACGCCACAAGGGTGTTTAGGTTGAGCAAATAACGAGGAAAAGCTTGCGCTATTTGCTAAACGTTACGACTTTCTATTGCTAACTGCTTAACTTTAAGTCGGCAAAATTTCTCATCCGCAATGCCTTTCAATAGGCGTTGCGGATTTATTTTTGAGTTAAGTAAGGCCTTTTTGTTGCTACATTCTTCGGCTATTCAATTAAACTACCCTCCCCAAATCAGTGGTTAAATAGCTTATCTCATGTTGTATATTGCTTCATTGCTTCCTGTCTTGCTTTCGTTTACTTGTTGGTAAGCTTAAAATCTGCAGGAAAACAATTGCACAAAGACTAGAAAATGAGAATAAGTAGGCGCGCCACTCTTCCTCACGTATTGCTATTTGCCCCTTATACGCTTGACACTCACAAAGGTTTGGCTATGCGGGTAATAAGTAACTAGATAGCTAACGGGCGTTCCGCCATTGATAAGTCCTTCTCTAAAACCACGTCCGCGCAAACCTTTGGCGTCGGTTTCTTCCATAAACTGCAGGGCTGAAAAAGCCTTGTCGTTCACCAAAACACCGCGTAGCACTTGGTCTACGGCATCTGTTTCGTACTGCGAGAATTTAAAATAATGATTTTTCGTTAGCCCCCATTTGTCTTTTTCACTACAACTAGCGAAACACATAGTATATTCTCCTGCTCCAACTTTTGGAAAAAACAAATCATATACGCGTTTTGAGCGTGCCACATGATGCTTATACAACACCTCGTTTAAGGTCATAAGCTCAACTTTGGTTCCGCTTTTTAAGTCCTTCACGTAATTAAACACCCCCATGCTGCCAGCAATAAACCCGCCAATCATGATTAGCACTACGAGCATCAGCCCAAGTAAGCCAGCATTTTTACGCCATTTTCGCTCTTCTTCTTCAAAGTTAGAACTTTTATGTCGTTCCTCGTAGGTGGTTAATCGGTTCATCTTAACACCTACCACGATAATCAACACTACGTAAACAAACAGTAAAGCCGGCGAGGAAGTGGCAATAAGTTGCCACAACAATCCTGTAAAGCCAACGTGTGGAAGTCCCCAATAACTAGCGTACACAATAAGAATTAACTGCAAAACCACCAGTGTGATGTATGTTGTGATACGCACTTTGGCCCACCAATAGCTGCGCTGGCGTGCCTCGCGGCCACCGATTAGAGCACGCATTTTTCTTTTAGACATGAGTTATAAGCGTGAAGTATAAGGCAAAAGCCTAAACAAAAAAAAGCCAGTTCAAGGGCAGGGCGTATTGCCCCACCCTTGTTCTGGTTCTACATTTATGGTATAATTAGTTTCCCTTCGTAAACCTTACCCACAATGGAAGTAGCGTTCAACAAGCTCTTTCAATTCTTCTGGACGATTTTCTACTTCTTTACGCAGATTGCTGTCGTTAAAGTCGCGCAATTGTTTGATAATACCATCAATCATTGCCGTAGAGAATACGCCATAAGCTTCGTACACTTTGCGTTGACGTTCTAGGCAGTCGGCCGATGCCACACAGCTGTCGGGCAATTGTCCTAGGCGGTTAAGCTTATCGGCATTCGCAGCATCGTGAATGTTTACATCCACGTAAGTCTGCTCTGCTATTTCGAGTGCATTGGGCAATTCAAAACCATAACGGCAGCCAACACACAAGCCAGCAAGCAGCTGATAAACGTCGGCCGAACCATCGGGCGAACGCATTTCGAAGGTTTGTTTCATCGAAGTGTCGGGCGTTTCGGCCGGTTGCTGGGGGTTGGCCTTGTGCATCATGTCAACACCGGCAGCCCAACCCAGGGGCACACGTACAAGAACAGAGCGGTTGCGGTCGCCCCAACAAACATTGGTGGGTGCCTCTTGGTGAGGAACAAGGCGGAAGTAAGCCATGGGGTTCTTGTTACCAAAGGCGGTGATGCTATCTGCAAGCTGCATCAAACCAGCGATAGCCGTGCGAGCAGTGTTGCTTAGCTTACCATTTTCAACCATCACACTCTTGCCATCCTTCATCAAGCGCATGTGTACATGCATACCCGAACCAGCCTTACCTGTGGTGATTTTCGGTGCGAAGGTAACGTTCATGCCCATTTGATAAGCCAAGTTGCGAATAATCCACTTAGCAATCATTAGTTCGTCGGCAGCCTTTTCAACAGGAACGGGCAAAAACTCAATTTCGTTTTGCTCGTAAATTAGGCCGTCTTGACTAAAGTTACCCACTTCAGAGTGTCCGTATTTAATTTGGCCACCAGCCTTTGCAATGTACGACATACACAGCGTGCGGAAGTCGTTTGTTTTAGCATAAGGCATAGACTCGTGATAACCACGCTGGTCAACAGCTGGGAACACCTCCTCATCGGGCGTAATAACATAATATTCTAGTTCGCCCATGGCATGAAACTCCATACCCGTAACATCGCGGAAAGCTTTTGCAGCCTTTGCAAGGGTGTATTCGGGAGAACTTTCAAGGGGATTGCCGTCTTTATCGAAATAAGAAGCCAGCATGCAAAGCGTAGGAATTTCGGCGAACGGATCGACGAAAGCCGATGAGAAACGAGGCAGTACGTAGAGGTCGCTGCTGCCTGCTTGGATGAAAGAGAATAGGCTGGAGCCGTCTACACGCTCGCCACAAGTAAGAATTGTGTCAAGATAAGCCAGATTGTTGATGATGAAATTGAGGGTTTTCAGCTTGCCATCGCCCCCAGGATACATAAAGTTCACCATCTTAATCTCATTTTCTTGAATGAAACGTACAATGTCTTCTTTTGTAAATTCTGAAGACGGTTTCTGCAAGAACGCCACAACTTCGTTGGCATTCATCAAAAGTTCATTGTTTGCCATGTTCGATATCTTTTTAGTTAAAAGGGTTTAACGTTGGTGATTGTTTAAATTGAATACTTTACCTACCGTTTTTGTACGGTTGGGACAAAGGTAGGAAAAAAAATCTATGTGACAAATTTTCCGACAATATTTTATGCTTTACATGAAAAATAGTCGCAAAACCGACAAATTGTCACACAAAATACCCTTGGCACACTGTTTGAATAGGATATAGCAGACAATAAGTCAGACAATCATAACAAATTAAACATATTGACAATGAACTTCGACAAATATACTATTAAAGCGCAAGAAACGGTTCAAGAAGCCGTTAACATTGCACAACGAGCCGGACAACAGAGCATCGAACCTGTGCATCTGCTCAAGGCTTTATTAGAAAAAGCTCCCGATGTAACCAATTACATCTTCCAAAAACTTGGCGTTAACGCCATGCAGGTAACCTCGCTGGCCAATTCGGAGGCCGAACATCTGCCTCGCGTTGAGGGCGGTAAGCCTTACCTTAGTAACGAGGCCAACAGCGTTTTGCTTAAGGCCGAAGAGCTTTCAAAGGGGCTTGGCGACGAGTTTGTCTCGGTTGAACCGCTCTTCCTCGCTTTATTGGCCGTTAATTCATCGGCGGCTCGCATTCTGAAAGATGCGGGATGCACCGAAAAAGACGCGCGCGCTGCCATCGAAGCCCTTAGGCAAGGACAGCAAGTGAAATCGCAATCGGGCGACGAGAACTATCAGTCGTTGGAGAAATATGCCAAAAATCTGGTGGAAGATGCACGCAACGGAAAGCTCGACCCTGTTATCGGACGAGACGATGAGATTCGTCGCGTGTTGCAAATCCTTTCGCGTCGCACCAAAAACAACCCCATTTTGATAGGTGAACCAGGCACGGGAAAAACCGCTATCGTTGAGGGTTTGGCCGAACGTATCGTGCGCGGAGATGTGCCCGAGAACCTTAAAGACAAGCAACTCTATTCGCTTGACATGGGTGCACTGGTTGCTGGGGCCAAATATAAGGGGGAATTTGAGGAACGACTGAAAAGCGTTATCAAGGAGGTGACCAACGCCGACGGGCAGATTATTCTCTTTATTGACGAAATTCACACGCTCGTTGGAGCCGGAGGAGGCGAAGGCGCAATGGATGCGGCCAACATCTTGAAGCCTGCTTTGGCGCGTGGCGAACTCAGAGCAATTGGGGCCACAACCCTAAACGAGTATCAAAAGTACTTCGAAAAAGATAAAGCGCTGGAGCGCCGCTTCCAAACGGTGATGGTAAACGAACCCGATGAGGTTAGCGCCATTTCTATTTTGCGCGGTATTAAGGAGCGTTACGAAAACCATCACAAGGTGCGCATACAGGACGATGCTTGTATTGCGGCTGTTCAACTGTCTGAACGCTACATCTCCGACCGTTTTTTGCCCGATAAAGCCATCGACTTGATGGACGAGGCGGCCGCAAAATTACGAATGGAACGCGACTCGGTGCCTGAAGAGTTGGACGAAATAACCCGCCGACTTAAACAATTGGAGATTGAACGCGAGGCCATTAAGCGTGAGAACGATGAACCGAAGATGGCTCAACTGGATAAGGACATTGCCGAACTGCGCGAACAAGAGAAAGCGTTCAGGGCCAAATGGGAAAGCGAAAGGGCGTTGGTGAACAAAATTCAGCAAGACAAACTGGAGATTGAACGCCTGAACCACGAGGCCGACAGAGCCGAACGAGAAGGCAATTACGAACGGGTGGCCGAGATTAGGTATGGCAAACTGAAGGAACTGGACAACGACATCGAGAACATTAAGCAACAACTGCAAGCCACGCAAGGCGGTGAAGGCATGGTTCGCGAAGAAGTTACGGCCGACGACATTGCAGAGGTGGTGAGCCGTTGGACGGGTATTCCTGTTACACGTATGCTGCAAAGCGAACGCGAAAAGCTGTTGCACCTCGAAGAAGAGCTACATCGCCGCGTTATTGCGCAAGAGGAAGCTATCGCCGCTGTTAGCGATGCCGTGCGCAGAAGTCGGGCTGGGCTGCAAGACCCTAAACGTCCCATCGCCTCGTTTATCTTCCTTGGTACAACGGGAGTGGGCAAAACAGAGTTGGCGAAGGCCTTGGCCGAATACCTATTTAACGACGAATCGATGATGACGCGTATCGACATGAGCGAGTATCAAGAAAAGTTTAGCGTGTCTAGGCTCATCGGTGCACCTCCCGGATATGTGGGTTACGACGAGGGCGGACAGCTTACCGAGGCCGTAAGACGTAAGCCTTACAGCGTGGTTCTTTTCGACGAGATTGAGAAAGCGCACCCCGATGTGTTCAATATCCTGCTACAAGTGCTGGATGATGGTAGGCTAACCGACAACAAGGGTCGCACGGTGAACTTCAAGAACACCATCATCATCATGACGTCTAACCTTGGTTCGCAGTACATCCAGCAACAGTGCGCCAACCTCAGCGACGCCAATCGCGACGAGGTTTTGGACGAAACGCGCCAAAAGGTAATGGACATGCTGAAACAAACCATACGTCCAGAGTTCCTCAATCGTATCGACGAAACCATCATGTTCTTGCCGCTCACCAAGCAAGAGATAGCCGAAGTGGTTCGCTTGCAGATGCGTTCGGTTGGCCGAATGCTTGCCGAACAGGGCTTTAAGATAGACGTTAGCGACGATGCCATCGACCTTTTGGCCGACCTTGGCTACGACCCAGAGTTTGGGGCACGACCTGTTAAGCGCGCCATCCAACGCTATGTACTTAACGACTTGAGCAAGAAAATACTAGCCGACGAGGTTAGTCGCGACAAGCCCATCCTCATCGACGCCCTTGATGGCAAGCTGGTGTTCAGAAATTAAATGACAATAAACGTGAAATAGTGGCCAACAACGCGTGCCAAGCACATCGTTGTAGCCACTCCACACAATAAATACGCTTTAAAAAAGGCAGGCACAAGCAACTGGGAAACCAGTCTTGTGCCTGCTTTTTTTTTGTTAGAAGTATTCCTAAAAACAGCATACAACCGCTCCAATGCATCAGAATAAAGAAACATTCTTAAGATTCACAATGAAGTCGTTTTGACTTTTAGTATTTCTACAAAGTGAGCGGAATGCAGGGCAAGTCAACTCACTGGCTTGCAAACTCGCTAAAACCCAACACCTACCAAAGGCATCAACTGACCAACTTACTAACTCGCAAACTCATCAACTCACAAGTTCATCAACTCATAAAATAACCTACTCAAAAT
>NZ_BAIZ01000003.1 GCF_000613445.1 Hoylesella shahii DSM 15611 = JCM 12083 | reverse complement strand
ATTATTGCTCAATTGTATATTTGCATCTGGCCAACTGAAAGCGGGTGAGATGTATGATGTTGATTTCGACCATCAGTTCATAGAGACAGAGAAGTATGATGCAAAGCCTATCAACAAAAGAATTTTTGATAATAAAACAATGAAATATCAGAGTAAATAACTATATTTGTAGTTGTGCACTTTTGTTTGACAACGTACATATATGAATACGATAAAAGTTTCAGTTTTATTGATAGTTGTTCTTGTTGTAGTTGCTGGATGCCATTACACTAGTAAACCTCGCACTGTTGATAGTGAACAAGCTAGACTTTACCCTCGTGTCCCTTACGAGGCTATTAAAGACAATAAAGACTCTCTTGACTTTATCCTGTCATTAGAAGCGTTTTATGAGGAGTTTGGGAAAGATAAGAAACCTTATCAATTATCGGTTGATGAAATGAAAATGGCCAAAAAAATATTGGAAAAATATGTGGAGGATGGGGGAAACAACCTCGTTGCCGAACCTAAGGCGAGCGCGAAAATGGGGAAAGAGGGATGCGACGTAATGGAGAACATAAAGCCCTTACCTCTGACACATTATTATAAGCAGTACCTTGGATATGAGCAAAAGGGGCATCACATTGTGGAAATAAACTTGCTTGCTTTTGTTTATGTGAACTATGGGGAAAGTGTGAGTGCTTACCTTCAACGTGTTTACAGCCTCCCGCATGACGGTGGAAAGCATTTTGGCAGAGTGTTGGTCGACCTTACAGATAAAAAGGTGATACGGTTCTCTTTGAATGCAGTTGCGTAAGACCGCTCGTTTGACACTTACTTCTAGAATGTGGCAGTTACCGTTTATGTTTCAATACGGTGCTATAACGTCTTTGTGTCGTTTTTGAAAAGTTCTTTCCATGTTCTAACAATGCCTCTCTCATACACCATGATAATGCCTTTGATAAGTTAGCGTATTATTGGGCGACATCACTTTTTTTCGTATCTGCTTGGATTTTCTTCGTTGTTCCATCGTCAAACGAACATTTATACTAACCAAAGCTGTGCTTTGGCGTAAGGATAACTCGTCTAACGTACATCACATCGTTAGTATGTTAACCACATTAACAACTTTCTAATTTAAGTCATTGTGTCTTACACAATAAGGCCCTTTTGACTTTTAATATTTCTATAAATTACGAGAAGTTTATTGTCTTTGTGCCGTAAAACCAAGATAAACCCTACTATCATATACGAAGAGATGGACAAACCAACTCACAGGCTTATAATCTCACAAAAAACAACAACATCCTAATACATCAACTCATCAACTTGCAAAACCAAAGACCCATCAACTTAAAATCTTAAATTGTTTTCTTTTATTTTACAATCACGCTTTATTTTTCACTTCGTTCTAGCGAGAAAACAGGCTAAAAAGTAGGTAAAAAGCCACTTTTTATTGCCTTTCACGCATCTCGTTTTGTCTATTATTAAGGACAAAACCTACATTTTGCACCATTTTGCCTTTCTAGATTGCTTGCCAACTCATTATTTCTCACGCCCAAAAACCACTTTTAGACCCTAAAATGCCACTTTTTAGTGTCTATTTTGCCCTTTCCAGTCATGTTTTTAATGGTTCTAAAAGGTTTTGTTTATACGTTTTCGGTGGATATTTATGCTTTTCACCTTTCATTTAGCAGCATTTTGCGCTGTATTTAGCACCATTTTACCTTGCATTTAGCATCAAAACGCATTGCGTTTAGCGGCATATTACACTGCGTTTAGCATCAAAACGCACTATATTTTGCTGCAAATCGCAAAAAAACGAGTGTTAGTGGCGGTTAGCTTAAATAAAAATTCATTTTGCCTGCAAGTACAACTAACCCCTTTTTGCATCAAAACGAACCTTCGCGAGAATCGATTTTTTGCGGCAAGGTGGGCGATTGTTGGCGAAAACTGCACTCATAATGTTAAATTTCTTACTGAAAACAAGACAAAACAGATTGCGCTGTGTACGCATGCAAAGACAACGGAGCCAGAAAGCACATACGCTTACAACCACCTGCGCAAATGGTTGCATGGCATTCTGCCCACGGCCAACGGAGACGGCATCAAGCAAACACAGAAGTAATCTGCCATTGGCAACCAGTTTTCAACTTGTTGAAAATACATTGAATAACTTTCGCCAGGTCACTTTTTGAGGCATAACCACGTTTTGGCACAGGCAAATAGTGCAGAATTTCATGTTTTATAGTATCTTAGTCCAGTACTTCGTACCTGCGAGGAGTGTTTATCTTGGTCTTACGGTACAAAGATAATAAGCACCTCTCATATAAGGAGCTATTTCCCAAAGAATTCAGAGAAAAGATGAGTCAATAAGTTGCCAGATTGGACTATTAATAAAAAATCGACTTCACTATGCTCCATTTTTTTCATTGATTGTAATGGCACACGACAGAGAGCCTCTTGCCTACCAAGGGTGTCACGTTTCATGGAAAGAGAAAGAATATTTCCATTTGAGACTCCTGCAACCGATAGAAACTCAATAGAAGTCTCTTCTATAAGGATATTTGGATGTTTCTCTCCAAATTTTAATAAAACAGTCATTTCTGTGGTATCGACTTTCTGCTCACTTGTAACTTCGTGTATAACTGCCGTCCCTGAGTAAATCTGCTTATAAGGGAGAAAATAGGCTATGGTAAAAAGAAAACTTAACACGACTCCAATGGTAGTTATGCCATAGCGGATAAGTGAAGAAGGTATTTGTCCCACGATACTGCGTACCTTCTCACTACGAAGTTCAAAGCTTCGTTCTTGTCTCTTCGTCTTTTCCATATCAGTTACCTAATTCTAATTGATTCTTCACTAAGACGAAGTATTTGCCACGTTTGGAGGTCAATTCCTCATGTGTGCCAATTTCTACGATTTTTCCTTCGTCCAATACTACTATCTGGTCAGCATTACTGACAGTGGAAAGGCGATGTGCCACCACAACCACGGTTTTTCCTTTATAGAAGTCCGATAAATTTTCAGTAATAGATCGTTCATTGTTAGCGTCAAGAGCATTAGTGGCTTCATCCAAGAAAACAAATAGTGGATTTTTATAAACAACTCTTGCTATTAATATACGTTGCCGTTGTCCCTGACTAATTCCCTGTCCATCTTGTCCTATCATGGTGTTGTAGGCGAGAGGTAGTGCTTCTATATAATTGGCAATATTAGCGACACGTGCAGCATGGCGGATGCGTTCTATGTCAGGTTCATCGTCTGATATAGCGATGTTCCTCGCAATAGTATCTGAGAAGAGATACCCCTCCTCTTGCATCACAGCTCCGCATTGGCTTCGCCACCAACCAAGATTGCACACGTTAAGATTGGCATTACCTATCATGATATTACCACTCAGCGGTTTATAGAAACCAAGAAGGAGTTTAATGAGGGTGGTTTTTCCGCTTCCACTTGCCCCCACGATAGCAGTCACCTTACCATTGGGGATAGAAAGGCTGATATTTGATAGAGTATCCCGAATATTATATAGGTCGTACTTGAATGAAAGATCTCTTATTGTAATAGAATGACCTTCTTGTGATTCTTCGGTATAAGAGCTTAGGTCTCGCTCTGTATTTTCCTCATTCGCTTCTGTATGTATTTCGTTCATACGGTCAAGGCTGATGCTTACATCTTGCCAAGAATAAATGAATTGAATGAGTTGTTCAACTGGGCTATTGAGTTGCCCGATGATATATTGTACAGCTAACATCATACCAAGCGTCATGTTGCCATGTATCACAGCTGTGGCAGCAAGAACGGTAATGAGGATGTTCTTCACCTCGTTGATAGTTATACTTCCTGCTTGCTGTACTTGTTGGAGGTTTAGTGATTGGAGATTTACCTTAAAGAGATCGGCTTGCACGTCCTCCCACTCCCAACGTTTACGATGCTCACATCCCTGTAACTTGATTTCTTGCATGCCGCTAATGAGTTGATAGGTTACATTGCGGTTACGACCTGCTTGCTCAAAGTATTTGTAGTCAAGTTGTCTACGTTTTCTGAGGAAGAGAACTATCCAGCCTGCATAAAGCGATGTTCCTAAAAGGAAGACGAGGAATATCCCAACATTATAGACTGCAAGAACGATACCGAAGACAAGGAAAGTGAAGAATGAAAAAAGCAAACTTAGACTACTTGACGTGAGGAATTGCTCCACTCGTCGATGGTCTTCGATACGTTGCAATAGGTCGCCCAGCAGCTTTGTATCGAAAAAATTCATTGGCAGCTTCATCAATTTGATGAAAAAGTCGGAAATGAGTGAGATATTGATGCGTGTGGAGATGTGCAGAAGAATCTTTGAACGGATAAAATCAATGGCGGTTCGACTGAAAAGAAGCATCATCTGTGCTAATAAAATAAGCCATATAAAGCCTATATCTTTTCCTCCGATGCCTGTATCAACGATGGCTTGTGTGAGAAAAGGAAAGATAAGTTGCAATAGAGAGCTGAGCAATAACCCCAATATCAGTTGTACAAAGAAGCGCTTGTACCTCTTAAGGTAACTCCATAGAAAATTAATGCGACTTTGAGAGGGAGAATGTTCCACTTGATTTAGGATATAAAATTGTTCTGTTGGCTCAAGAAGTAGAGCAATTCCCTTTTCCACACTACTGGTTTGAGTACTTATCCAATGTGTGCAAAAATCCTCTTTTGTATAGGTTATAAGCCCTTTGCCTGGATCTGCGACATAAATAGAATATAAACCTTTACGTTTCTTTATCTTATAGACTACTACAAAATGATTTTGATTCCAGTGGACAATGCAAGGTAAAGGAAATTCATGGGCAAGCACATCGAAAGAGGATCTTCCGCCAATTGTTTTGAATCCAATAGATTCAGCGGCTTTACTAATACCCAACATTGATACACCGTCTTTACCCAAAGAACATATGTTGCGCAATTGTTCTATATCAACATCTTTTCCATGATGTTTAGCAATCATTACCAAACAAGATGGACCACAATCCATTGCGTCTCGCTGTTTTCTTAAAATCATAATCTGTTTACTTCTGATGAAATTGAGGAGTGTTTCTTTATTGTTCGATGTTGATTGAAGTACCAAATGGCATTTAAACGAAGCGTTCGAGAGTCCATCCAAGAGCGTCCGTTCAATAAAACACCGTGTAATTTTCCATTTATTCGCGGGGTAGAAGCATTGAGTATATCAGTCAGTTTTAGGTTCACTTGTAGGCGCTTATCAAAGAATTGTTTTTGAATGGAGCAATTGAGAGATGATGATGAACTATACTCTATATACCCACTACTGCCTGCCCCATTGTAGGAGTAGTCTAAATTTAGCACCCACTGCCCAGGGAAAGTAAAACCATT
The DNA here is from genome assembly GCF_000613445.1 of Hoylesella shahii DSM 15611 = JCM 12083. GTDB lineage: Bacteria > Bacteroidota > Bacteroidia > Bacteroidales > Bacteroidaceae > Prevotella > Prevotella shahii. The sequence continues at coordinate 118,684 of NZ_BAIZ01000003.1, read as the reverse complement.
GTTCAAAGCTAGAATTACAAATGGCTTACTAATAGAGTAGGCCGAACCACCTTTGCTGGCAGGGAGGGTGATAAAGTTTTGGATGTAGCCCAACATATACCTAGGCTCATAAAACCCAAAGCGTGGAGCAGCATTGGCAATCAACTTGAAGCCTTGCATGTGGTTTAGGTTTTGAGGTATAACTTTAATTCGATGTTCACCTTTATATGAATCCAACTCGAATGTCTCTAAGATGGGACGATAGGTATAGGTATAACCAACCGATAGGTATAACCAACGAAAAGAACAATCGTAACTAACGTTATGCACAACAGAACGTTCTAGACTTGGGTTACTCTCTTTGATGTTATACCGATTGATGTATATGTCGCCACTTGTAAGCTGACTGAATGAGGGATATGCTATAGAAGAGTTGTAGTTGAACTGATGCGTCCATTGTCCTAGCGAATAAGAAAGCGCAAAAGATGGGAGTAGCGTTTGGTAAGCGTAACTTTGGGATTCTGTATTGGTGGTGTTATTTTGGTAGCATTTGTTTGTTTTCTCAAAACGCAGTGCAAGGCTGAAGTTCCATCTTTCGTTTGGAGTGCTCCAATTGGCTCCAATATATCCTGCTTTCTTTATTTCCTGAATTTTGTTGTCGGTGGGTAGGGCGTCATCAATATTCAACGTTGTTGAACCTTGAATAACAGATTTGCTCCAATCAACACCCATTTCGAGCTTAGTCCGCTTTATTTGATAGACGGCACGGGGAGAAAAACCCCACAATGAACTGTTTCCTCTTGAGTCTATCTTTGTGAAACGCGTCTTTTCTTGTAGGTTTTGTTCTGCAGTGTTTCTTTGCTGATACCAATCAGTGGAGAAGTCAATCATCCAATGCTTACTCAGATTTCCTCTGTAATAAAGATTAATGTTGTCTTCTGTACTATGACTTGAACGGTTATTGTCGAAGTCTTCATTGATGTATTCATTTCCTTTCCATACAGACAGATGACCAACCATGTATACGTTGGTATGCGATGGTCGTCTTGTATATCTTACGTTAAGTTGGTGCTGGTCTGTGAAGTTATATTCAAGGTTAGCAAAGTATGATTGCTCTTTGTTCCTGTTTTTCTTCTTCGTGTCTTCTGCCTTCACTTTCCATTGCGTTGCTGTGTTTAATAGTTCAAACGTATTTTCCTGTTGCGGTTGCGATTGATATACCGTATAGTCTGCACCGAGGGTGATACTAAATCTTTTATACCGGTATCTTATTTCTCCATCAACACCCTGCGTAAGTCGGTGGTTAACCCTGGAATAAGAGCGTAAAAAAGCGGAAATTCCCTCTAATAATGAATTTGTGTGGATAGCTACCACGCAGCCCACTTCTCCCGAATATCGAGCACCAGGATGCCTATCTATCTCAATATGCTTGATTGTCCTAACGTCAAGGCAAGCAATTTCTTGTACAGTTGCAGGTCGGTTGTTGAGAAAATACATGATGCTGCCTTGATTTATCGATTTTAACTGGTCGCCTTGCATGTAAAAACCAGGCAGTTTACCTAGCAAATCGTTGACATGACTCTCTGAGCTGAGGACTGTTCCAGCTACATTACACACCAGTTTATTGTCTCTCATAGAAAAGGCTTTCTTGTTACCTCTGACAACAACTTCTGCTAGCTGAACAGAAGAAGTTGGTAATGTGATGGAATCTATTTTGTCTTGGGTTGAAAATGTGGTTTGGTAGCCAATAAGACTAACTTTAAATATGGGTTTATCAATGAGATTCTCCAGTGAGAGTGTAAACTCTCCTGTATCATTTGTAACAGTGCCCTTTGTGATTACCGAATCGGGTAAGGACAAAGCGATGACGTTAGCGAACTCCAAAGGTCGTCCTTTGGAGTCAAACACTCTACCATGATAAGTTTGTACTTGTGCATTTCCTATCCAAGGTATAAGAAATAAAAGAAAGAGTGTCATTCTCTTATTGGAGAGTAAATTAAATCCTTTCCAACTTTTCCGATAAAACTCTATATGCATACTTCTGTTTTTGAATTAATGTCATTTCCAGGGGAAAAATTATAAGATCTTTACTCTCAACGAGTCGTTGAGAACATCCTCCGATACATATAGGGAGGATTGGACAATCTTTCATTCTCAAACAAGTGGGGGTGTTACGTGGGTGAGAATGGTTGTTGTTTGTTGCAAATTTAGTAAAAAATAATGATAGGTTGTCTCAAAAAATGACACAAATTTGTGTGTTTAATGCGGTATCATGTGTTTTGCTTGGTCGTAAATAACAGAATTGGGGATAAGCAAACGGCATGCTTGTTTGCCATTTGCTTATCCCCAATAGCCTTAAATGTAAAGACATTTCAAGCTTATTTACCCATTTCTAGTTCTTGTTTTAAGAACTTGGGGGTAAATCCTACCTTGCTTTTGGCCACCTCTTCGGGTGTTCCAGCGAGAGGAGGAGGCCACCGTTGCGCCCACCCTCGGGACCCATGTCGATGATATGGTCGGCAAGTTTAATCACATCGAGGTTGTGTTCGATTATTAGCACCGTGTTGCCACGGTCTACCAGTTTCTGTAACACGTCCATTAGGATGCGAATATCCTCGAAGTGCAGTCCTGTTGTGGGTTCGTCGAGGATGTATATGGTCTTTCCTGTGTCGCGTTTGCTTAGTTCGGTGGCCAACTTTACACGCTGACTCTCGCCGCCCGACAGTGTTGTGGAGGGTTGCCCAAGCTTGATATAGCCCAAGCCCACATCCTGAATAGTCTTTATTTTCTGCAAGATGTTGGTACATTCTCGAAAAATTCCACTGCTTGGTTGATGGTCATGTCCAGCACATCGGCAATGCTCTTGCCCTTATATCTCACTTCCAGCGTTTCGCGGTTATAGCGTTTGCCGTGGCAAACCTCGCAAGGCACCATCACATCAGGCAGTACATTCATCTCAATGGTTTTGTATCCGTTGCCCGAACAGACCTCGCAACGGCCGCCCTTGACGTTAAACGAGAAACGACCAGGCTTATAGCCCCTTATCATTGCCTCGGGAAGATTTACGAAAAGGTTACGAATGTCGTTGAAAACGCCTGTGTAGGTTGCGGGATTAGAACGTGGCGTGCGCCCAAGAGGCGACTGGTCTACATTCACTACCTTGTCAACGTTGTCTATTCCCTCCACATCATCGTATGGCATGGGCTTTTTTAGCGAGCGATAGAAATGTTGCGAGAGTATGGGTTGCAGAGTTTCGTTGATGAGTGTCGACTTTCCAGAACCACTTACGCCCGTAACGACAATTAGTTTGCCCAAGGGTATCTCCACATCCACGTTTTTTAGGTTGTTGCCTTTGGCTCCGCGTATCCAAATGCTTTTGCCGTTGCCCGCTCGTCTGTGGGCGGGCACTTCTATTTTCATTTGTCCGTTAAGGTAATTGGCGGTGATGGTGTTGCCTTTCAGCATGTTTTGGGGCGTGCCTTGGTACACCACCTCGCCCCCTTTACGACCAGCCTTGGGGCCGATGTCGATGATATAGTCGGCTGCTAGCATCATATCTTTGTCGTGTTCTACAACGATGACCGTGTTGCCTAGGTTGCGTAGCTCTTTAAGCGAGGCAATTAGTCGTTCGTTGTCTCGCTGATGCAGACCAATACTAGGCTCATCGAGGATGTAAAGCACGTTAACCAATTGCGAACCAATCTGCGTTGCGAGTCTGATACGTTGGCTTTCGCCGCCCGAAAGCGACACCGACTGGCGGTTAAGTGTGAGATAATCTAGCCCCACTTCGAGCAGAAAGCTCACGCGCGTTCGTATTTCCTTCACGATTTCGGCCGCAATCTTGCGCCCTTTGGTGTCAAGATGCTCTTCAACATTGTCTAACCACGTTTTCAAGTCGCTGATATCCATGCTGGCTAGCTCGGCAATATTCTTGTCCCACACGCGATAGGCCAGGGATTCGCGTTTAAGTTTCTGCCCTTTGCAGTCGGGACACTGGCATGTAGCCAAGAATTGGTCGGCCCATTTCTGACTGCTGGCCGAGTCGTCGTTGTCCATCACGCTTTTCAGATACTTAATTAGGCCATCGTAGGTGCTGAAAAAGTCGCTCGAAGTGTGCACCAGTTCTTTCGCAATCTTCACCCTTTCCATCGAGCCATACAGAATTTCGTCGAGCGTTTCGGCAGGAACATCCTTGATAGGCGTCTTTAGTTCGCAGTCGTTTTTTTTAAGTATGGCATCAATTTGCCAAAAAATCATTTGGTTTTTATATTTTCCGAGAGGCACAATAGCGCCATCATGGATGCTTTTGGAGTTGTCGGGTATAACCTTTTCTAGGTCTATTTCGTTTACATAGCCCAATCCTTTGCATTTAGGGCATGCCCCTTCGGGCGAGTTGAAAGAGAAGTTGTTGGGAGCAGGTTCGGGATAAGAGATGCCCGTAACGGGGTCCATCAGTCGTTTAGAGAAACTTTTCAGCTCGTCGTTATCCTTATCTAGAATCATGATAACGCCGTTGCCCTGTTTCATTGCCACTTCAATAGTTTTCTTAAGGCGTTCATCGTCTTTGCTTTGTACCTGAAGTTTGTCTATCACCACCTCAATATTGTGGTTTTTATAGCGGTCAACCTTCATGCCACGAGTAATCTCTGTTACTTCTCCATCGACGCGCATGTAGAGATAACCTTTACGTCGCATGCTTTCAAAGAGTTCTCTATAATGACCTTTGCGCTGGTGAACTAAAGGTGCTAGGATGTAGATGCGCTTATTGACATAGCGTTCTAGAATCATTTCAATCACCTGTTCTTCGGTGTATTTCACCATCTTTTCGCCTGTGGCGTAGCTGTATGCAGTTCCAGCACGCGCATAAAGCAGTCGCAGATAGTCGTAAATCTCGGTGGTAGTACCCACAGTGGAGCGTGGATTTTTGTTGGTTGTTTTCTGTTCGATGCTAATAACGGGGCTAAGGCCAGTTATCTTGTCCACGTCGGGTCGTTCCATTCCACCCAAGAAATTGCGTGCATAGGTAGAGAATGTTTCCATATAACGTCGCTGCCCCTCGGCAAAAATGGTGTCGAAGGCCAACGACGACTTGCCCGAACCTGATAGTCCGGTTATGACCGTGAGGCTATCACGAGGGATTTGCACGTCAATATTCTTGAGGTTGTGCACCCTTGCACCCCACACATTTATTTTTTCGTCTTGCATTATTGTTGTCCTGTTGTTATTGTTGTTGGTAGGCCTTGATGTAAAAAGCCGTTGATAGCATTACCCCTTTATGGGTTCAGGTTATTCTCTATAACTTCTTAGCAGGTTAACATCTTTCTTGATGTTAAACACTTTGCCGTCGGCCCCTTTGGCATTAACGAGTACGAAGTAAACCCCTTCTTTCACGTCTTGCCCATTAAACTTACCATCCCAGCCCAACGCAGGGTCGTTCCATTCGTAAAGTTTTTGTCCCCAGCGGTTGAAGATGTAAGCTTTGAACTCCACGAGCGACTGATAACCAGGCTTTGCTTGATACACATCGTTAACGCCGTCGCCATTGGGTGTAAAGGCGTTGGGCATTTCTAGTTTACTTTCGGCAATGCTAACGCGTATTGGGTCGGCCGTTTTCCAGTACTCTTGTGTGTATTCCACTGTGTCGTTGCCTTGCACAAAGGTGGCAAATAGTTCAACATAATGCACGCCAGCCACGGTAAACGTCACCTCGGTGTTTTGTTCAAATCTTGCCAGATAGGGCGTTTGGCGCTTTTGGTCGGTGTAAAAACGCCACTCAAAATGTGCATTCCAGCCATCAGCATTAGCGATATTGGCTTCAAACTTCACTCTTAGCGGAGCCGAGCCTTGATAGTCGCTGCTTTGTTCTTCGCCATTAGTGGTGAAGAACGTGGCCACGGGGTTTATTGTTGGCGTTTGTTGAGCGCGAACAACGTGGGCGATAATCGCGAGCAGCACGATGAGCGTAGTGCGTGTTATAGCTTTCATTCTAAAAATTGTCTGTGAATGTAGACCCGTTAGCCTCTATTTCGTCGGCAACGATGTCTGTTAAGATGTTGAGGTCGATGGCCGACCGGTGGTAAACAGTTTGCAGATATTCAAGTTGCACCAGTCGGTCGTTCAGTTCCATGCGTATTTCGTCGAGTTCGATCCGTTTCTCTTTTAAGAAGCTTACAAACAAATCGAGGGCTTTGGGCATGTTGTTAACAAGCCAATGCGCCACAGCCGCGAAGAATAAGTCTTCGGTTGTGGCACTGTTTTTATTCTCAAAGATTTGGTTCAAGTGGTTAATGGCGGCCTCGGGTTTATTCAGTTGCAGTTCGGCTTTAGCCAATAGGCGTAGCACTTCAGCGTTATTGGGTTGTTCGTAGTGCAACTTAAACAGTATGTCGCAGGCCTTTTGTGCCTCGCCTTCGTTTACCAAACCTTCGGATAAGAACAGTTGTTGCGCGTTGGTGATGGTTCCTAGCAGTTGTAGTCGGTGCAAAACCTCTTTGGCCAAGGTGAAGTCTTGAGTTTGTAAGCAAACATTGGCCAGCCCTTGAGCAATTTTTTCGTCTTCGGGCAGCCGTTCGGCCAGTTGGGCAAAATATTGTTTAGCCTTGTTATGATTACCCAAATGGAGGTGCGCCATAGCGCGGAAGTAGGTCCATTCGTCGCTGGCAGTGTCTTCTTTAAGTCCTTGCGATTTGGCAAAGAGCAATAGTAGGCTCCAGTATTTCTTTCTGAAAAGGAACCGTCCAAACGTAGAGAACAAGGGCGACATGCCCAAGGCACCCAACAGTTGATTGCCAAAGAACAAGCCATGAGTGGCTATGCCATTGTCAATGAATGGGTTGTCGAAGTCGTTTTTCAAGTTGTTGAGAAGGAAAAAACGGTACAAGTCTTGTAAGAACATGCGCCTGATGTAAGCCGGGTTGTGAATGTCGGGAGCAATATTTCCTTGTATTTCCACTGCGCTTGTGTTGAGGGCGTTTTTCAGTTCGGCAGGAATCTGACTGGCAACCATGGCAATAGCCAAAGCCAGCGAGTATTTATCCGAATTGCAAAACGAGCTGTGTTTAAAGAGATTTTCTTCTAGTCGGCTCTCATCTAGTCCTTCAAACGGTTTCAATTCGGGGTGTTCGGCATAGAAAGGCACGAACCAATTGTTGGCTTTGTTGAAGAAGGGAAATCGCTTCATTTGTGAAAAACCTCCAAAATACACGTCCATGCCCATTTTTTGCATATCCATCATACGTGTATAGCTTTTCTCTAGCTCTTCCATAGCCTTTTCTTCGGCCTGTGGGTTGATGATGTCTTGTAGGTTTTGTTCATCAGTGGGTTTGTCCATGAAGAAGTTTTGACCGCGCAACATGTTAGGAATGATGTCGCGATTAATCTCTTCTGTGGTTTGGTTAGCATTGAGGCAATACACAATTTGATATTGCAGTTCGAGCAATTCGCTTTGCACAGCCTGTGCACTAATGGTTTTTCGCAGCTGTTCAATCAGTTCGGGGTAGAACATTATTTCCTCTCTAGGCAGCGTAAGTGCCCAACCCACCAATGCCCTTTGCTTCACTTGTTGGTCCGTGGCGTATTGATAGAGATAGAGTAGGGTGGCAAATTTGCGAGCATCCCACACCAAAAGCAACGACAAGAGCAATGCGCTGGTGAGCAATTGCGCATCATTAGAGTCGATAGTGGGCGACAAAAGCAGTTCTTGATAAAACGATTTTTTCTCTTCGTTCCAATGCAAGTCGGTAAGCAAGTGGTAGAAAATAGCCGTAGTTAGTTCGTGATGCTCGGCGTAGATAGCCCTTTTCTTCTCGGTATTAGTCGTAGAAGGGTTGAGCGAGAGCATGGCTGTTTCTTGCACAAAGCTTTCCAGACGCTGCCTCATATCAGGCAAAGGCATGTTGGCCACAGCATAAGGCGAATAATAAGACAAGCCCGCGGTGTTGCGTTTAAGGCTTGCCATGCTCACATCATTAAATAAGTGGAAGGCCTTTTTAAGCAATCCGTTGTACACTTCTTCTCTTTTGGGGTCGTTAAATCCCCTTTTGATGAAGTCTTTCATCAGCCTATAGTCTTCCGCAATATTGTCAAGACGGTCTGAATATTGTTGCACCTTGTTGCGGTTGATAATATTTCGTATGCCATCAAGAGCATCTCCCAATTCGCGAGCAGTTAAAATCTTGCCCAAAGTGGTGTTGTGGGCTGGGCGCATGCTCCATTTAATGTTTCTTATATCGTCTGTATTCATTGCGTTGAAAAGTCTTTAATGGCGTTTTTGTCTTTCTCTCTCACTGGCTTAAACTTATTGAAAACCACCTTAGGCAGAGCATTAAGTGCAGCATCGTTAAGTTTGAAGTGCGTTTTAAGCAAGTCGGCGTAGTGCTGAATGCCCTTCGTGTTGAGCGAATCGCAAGCCATATGGTAGGCCTTAACAAAGGCAGGCAGCGATTGGTTCACCATCTTTTGGTGTTTGTTGTTGGTGGTAAACACGGCAACCCCCAGCAGAATATCTTTCTTTTGCGTGTCGGCCAGCACGTTGTTTTTGGCTAGTCGTGCCACGGTGGCTTGCGGTTCGGACAAAAAAGCGGCATCAATCTCATTGCCCACAAGCATTTTTAGACGTATAAACACGTTGTTAACCTGAATGCGAAACACTTCGTTTTTGGGCTTATAGCGGTCGATAAGGTAGGTAACAAGAAAGTCGGTACCCGAGAAGCGAGTCATTCCCACCATCTTATCGCCCAGTTGTCGCACGTCTTTAATACGCGCATTGCGATTGGTTATGAGTTGCCAATGCAAGTTGGTTGCCCCTAATTCTTTCAGCGAAGCCCCTTTTTTGCGCAGATGTTCGGCCCTAACCAGATCGGTAAACGCTCCATGAACTCGGCCTCTTAGCAGGGCCGTGTCGCAATCCATCTGCGCATTATATTTCACTAAGCGCACATTGATGTGTTGGTTTTCAAATAGTCCAGAGGCCTCGGCCACGTAAAGAGGCAAGCAATCTAAGGTGGGCATCACGGCAATGAGCAGTGTTGAGTCGGCTGGCGTTAGTTTTTTATCCTGTGTTTTAGGTGCATCGCCTTTGCTATTACAAGCAAGAAGCAGTGTCACCAACAAAATATAGGCAAGTGTGCGGATGTGGGTTATCGTCATCTTGATGAGTGTTTGCAGTTAAAAACCTTGCTCTCCGTTCACGTTACGGCCTCTTTCAAGGTTTTATCTATGCAAAATTAGCAATAATTTTGTTGTGAGAAAAAAGATTTCGTAAATTTGTAGGCGATGGCAAAAGATAAAACAGCATACGTTTGCGACAACTGTGGGCACGAGTCTTTGAAATGGATTGGCCGCTGTCCTAATTGTGGTGAGTGGAATAGCTTTAAAGAAATACGTGTTGCTCCTGCAGTAGCGGGTGGCGGAAAACGGCAGTTAGTAGGTGGAGTAGGCAATACTTCATCCGCTCGTAACACGCCTATGCCCATCTCAAAAGTAGAAGCAAAAGACGAACCACGCATAGACTTGCACGATGGAGAACTAAATCGTGTGCTTGGTGGCGGACTAGTAAGAGGGTCGATTGTGCTCCTTGGCGGTGAACCTGGCATTGGAAAAAGTACCCTCGTGTTGCAAACCATCTTGCGAATGCCCGAAAAACGCATCCTATATGTTAGTGGAGAGGAAAGCACACACCAACTCAAGATGCGCGCCGACCGCATAGAGGAGCATGTGAGCGATAATGTAATTGTGCTGAGCGAAAATACTTTAGAGAAGATTTTAGTACAGGTTGACGAGGTGAAACCCGACTTGCTCATCGTGGATTCGATACAAACCATTGAGAGCGAAGCCATCGACAGCTCGCCAGGAAGCATTGTTCAGGTGCGCGAATGTGCCTCGGCGCTGCTTAGGTTTGCTAAAACATCGTCTGTGCCAGTGCTACTTATTGGGCATATCAATAAGGAAGGCGTTCTGGCTGGCCCCAAAATATTGGAACATATCGTTGATACCGTGTTGCAATTTGAGGGCGACCAACATTATATGTACCGCATATTGCGCTCTATAAAGAACCGTTTTGGCTCTACTTCCGAACTAGGAATTTACGAAATGCAGCAAAACGGACTACGTCCAGTGTCTAATCCCAGCGAACTGTTACTCACTCGCGACCACGAAGGACTCTCGGGCATCGCCATAAGTTGCGCCATCGAAGGAGTTAGGCCGTTTTTGGTGGAGACGCAAGCCTTGGTTTCTACTGCCGCCTACGGCACACCCCAGCGTAGCACCACCGGTTTCGACCAGCGCAGGCTGAACATGCTCTTGGCCGTACTCGAAAAACGCGTGGGCTTTAAACTCATACAGAAAGACGTTTTTGTAAATATCGCAGGCGGATTGCGCGTAACAGATTTAGCAATGGACCTTAGTATCATTGCCGCCGTGCTGTCTAGCAATGTAGATACGCCCATAGATAAGGAGTGGTGTATGGCTGGCGAAGTGGGACTTAGTGGCGAAGTGCGTCCCGTGAACCGCATAGAACAGCGCATTGCCGAGGCCGAAAAGCTTGGATTTACCGATATGGTGATACCTAAGAACAATCTTTCGGGCATCGACCCCTCGCGTTATAAAATCAAACTTCATCCCGTTCGTAAGGTAGAAGAGGCATTGCGCATCTTGTTTGGATAAGGTTTCTCTTCCTATTTATTTGTTTTTCAGAGCGGCGTATTGATGGATGAAGATAGAGTAGATAGCATTAATTTTGAAACAGCACTTGAATGAAAGATTCGATAATCGTAGTTAGTGGCGGAATGGATAGCGTCACCCTACTTTATGATAAGAAAGACGAGATTGCTTTGGGTTTATCCTTCGACTATGGTAGCAATCACAACCACAACGAATTGCCTCTCGCGGCTATGCATTGTGAGCGTTTAGGCATCCCGCATGTGGTTATTCCCCTTGGTTTTATGCACCAATATTTTAAGAGTAGCTTGTTGGAGAGTGGCGAAAGCATACCCGATGGTAGCTACAACGAAGAGAATATGAAGTCGACCGTTGTGCCTTTTCGCAACGGCGTGATGCTTGCAGTGGCTGCAGGTATAGCCGAAAGCAATGGCTTGACCAAGATACTTATTGCCAATCACGGTGGCGACCACACCATTTACCCAGATTGTCGCCCCGAATTTATCGCAGCTATGGATGCTGCTGTTAATGCCGGAACCTTTGCCAACGTGCATGTGGTGGCCCCTTACACCAATTGGAGTAAGGCCGATATTGCTAAGCGAGGAGAAGTTTTGGGCTTAGATTATACCGAAACATGGTCGTGTTACAAGGGTGGCGACGTGCATTGCGGCACTTGTGTACCTGTGTAGAGCGTAAAGAGGCCTTGCGCGAGGCAGGAATAGCCGATAATACGAAATACGAACGTTAAGTTTTTACATTGGCCTTGGTTCTTTCTATTTGTCTAAGTTAAGATGTAACGCTGTTTTTTATATAACCCGAGACACCGTTTTTACTTGATAAACACCCATGTTCCAGATGCGGTGCAATAGCCCATCTCTTTGAGATACCCCACCATTTAATCAAAAAACATGTATTTAGCGCTATATTCGTGCATAATGAGTTGCAAGAAAACACAAGGTGAAAACATTGCAGGTGTTCGGTAAGTGGTGGTTAGTGAGAAAGGATTTATTTTTATTTGTGGCACATATATTTGTAAACTATACATAGCAAATGCCCTTTTACACGCCTGCGAAAGAAACATGTTGTGTAACTAGGAGGGTTAATTTCCTGTCAATTTTGGCTGTATATCAAGATAATTCACTAACTTTGCGCGTGTTAATTCAGGCATAAAACTATTATTCATAACATTAATAAAGATGAAAATCGAACAATTCAACTTTGCCGGTAAGAAGGCAATTGTACGTGTGGACTTTAATGTGCCATTGGATGAGAACGGAAACATCACCGATGATACCCGTATTCGCGCTGCTCTTCCCACTTTGAAGAAAATTTTGGCTGACGGCGGAGCCGTTATTATGATGAGCCACATGGGCAAACCCAAAGGCAAGGTGAACCCCAAATTGTCGCTTTCGCAAATCGTTAACAAGGTGTCTGAACGCCTTGGTGTAACGGTTAAGTTCGCTGACGATTGCGCCAATGCTACCGAAGCTGCTGCAAACTTACAGATGGGCGAAGCACTGCTGCTCGAAAACCTGCGTTTCTACGCTGAAGAAGAAGGCAAACCCGTGGGCATCGACAAAGCAGACCCTGCTTTCGCAGAGGCTAAAAAAGAAATGAAGGCTAAGCAAATAGACTTCGCTAAGAAGCTGGCTTCGTATGCAGACGTATATGTGAATGATGCTTTTGGTACGGCTCACCGTCGCCATGCATCAACGGCTGTTATCGCCGATTACTTCGATGCCGACTCGAAGATGCTGGGTTTCCTCATGGAAAAAGAAGTTACCGCTATCGATAACGTGCTCAAAAACGCGCAACATCCTTTCACGGCCATCATCGGTGGTTCGAAAGTAAGCTCTAAACTGGGTGTTATCAAAAACCTGCTCGACAAGGTAGACAATCTTATTATCGGCGGTGGCATGGGTTACACCTTTATTAAAGCACAAGGCGGACATATTGGTTTGTCGCTTCACGAAGACGATTTGATGCCCGAAGCACTCAACGTGATGGCGGCTGCTAAAGAAAAAGGCGTTAACTTGAGCCTCTCTGTAGCTACCGTTGCTGCCGATAAGTTCGACAATAACGCTAACCGCATGGTTGTGCCTATCGACCAAATACCCGATGGATGGGAAGGTATGGACGCTTCGGAAGAGTCGTTGGAGGTGTGGAAGAAAATCATTCTTGAATCTAAAACCATCCTTTGGAACGGTCCTGTTGGCGTATTCGAATTTGAAAACTTTGCTCATGGCACAGGCGAAATTGCCAAATATGTGGCTCAAGCTACACAAGAAAATGGCGCTTACTCGCTTGTAGGCGGTGGCGACTCGGTTGCTGCTGTTAACAAGTTCGGACTTGCCGATAAGGTTTCTTACGTTTCAACGGGCGGCGGTGCAATGCTCGAGGCCATCGAAGGCAAAGTGTTGCCCGGCGTTGCTGCCATTAAAGGCGAATAAACCTCATTGCTAGGCGCTCTTGGCAGCATGCGGTGGTGCATTGTGCCCACGCAGACTGGCCATATTGGCCTAAGCAAACCACCTAAATACGTTTCGGCGAGTCTAACAATGCGTTGGGCTTGCCGATTTTTTGTTTTTCCCAACTGCTTTTCCCTTTCTTTTGTACTGCTTATGTGCAAACTTCGGTTCACATTTTTGTTCTTATGCCTGTGGCTTTCGTTGACCATGATTGCCCAGCGCAACCGCATTTTTGTTCCTAATATTGCTTCGTTGCAAGTTGTTGCTGGCAATAACTGGCTTTCGATGCCCGTTATCGATTTAGCAGATAATGTTGCAGTGAACATCGCCTTCGACGATCTTACTCACGAATATCGCCGTTATGCCTACAAGATAGAGCATTGCAATGCCGATTGGACCACCTCCACCGAACTCTTTGTTAGCGATTACATCGACGGATTTAATGCTGATAATGTGATAGAGCGTGTGCAACAGTCTATTAATACCAATGTGTTGTACACCCATTATCACTTGCAACTACCCAACGACCAATGTAGAATAAAGATGAGCGGCAATTATCGCGTAACCATCTACGATGCCAATGACAACGATAAGGCTGTGGCCGAATGCTGTTTTATGGTTGTTGACCAAGGTATGGGTATTAAACTCGATCTAAGTGGCAACACCGACAAAGGCATTAACAGTCGTTGGCAGCAACTTGATATGGAGGTTAGATTTGCTCCTGGTATGGTTGTTACAGATGTTCAGCGCCAAATACGCACAGTGGTGATGCAAAATGGACGTTGGGATAATGCTGTTGTTAATGCCAAACCTCAGTTTGTTATGGGCGATGGATTGCGTTGGGCACATAATGCACAACTTATTTTCGAGGGTGGAAACGAATATCGCAAATTCGAATTGCTAGATGTACGACATGCCAACATGGGCGTTGAGAAAATAAAGTGGGACGGAAAAGCCTACCATGCTTATCTCTGGCCCGATGAACCGCGAACGAGTTATGTGTTTGACGAGGATGCCAACGGGGCATTTTACATTCGCAACAGTGATAATAGCGAAAACAACACCACTTCAGAATACGTTTATGTGCATTTCAATCTTCGCTCACCTCGTGTTGAGGGCGATGTTTTTGTAAATGGCGTGTGGACCAACGACCAACTTTCTGCACCCTATAAGATGCAATATGACGACACACAGGGCTGTTATCGGTTAACCTGTTTGCTCAAACAGGGCTATTATTCGTACCAATACGTGTGGCAACAACCCAATGGCAACACGGCTAACCTACCCTCAGAGGGGTCGTTCTACCAAACCGAAAATCGCTACCAAGCCCTTGTTTATTATCGAAAAATGGGCGATAGGGCCGATAGACTGGTGGGCTTTGCAGAAATAAGGCGGTAATTAAAGGTGCTGGGGAGTTAAGAAATGAAGTAGGTAAGCCCAATACTTGCTTGTTCTGCTGTATATAGCTTAGCTCGTTCTACTTCTTCTTTGCTAGGTAATTCATCGGAAAAACAGCAAGTTTTCATCCATAAACATTAGTCGTGAAATTCAGTTTTTATAGACGAACTAGCGCATTGTTGTGCACATTTGTCAGTACAAAGGGTTTTGTACTGTCGCTACAAGCGTCTTGTAATGCTACTACAAGATGCTTGTACTGCCACTACAAACCGCTTGTAGTGCCCCTACAAAGGGCATTTTGCAACGCTATAAATACCGACGTGCAGATAGATTGATGCCAAAGTGAACAATGCGAGCAGGCATCTACATCCATTTCCTTGTATTTTAGCTCGTAAACACGGTGGTTTTGTCAACTGGTAAACTCGTTTCATAATTAAAACAACAACAATTAAAACAAAACATATAATGAAATTTATAGGCATAATTCCAGCCCGTTATGGGTCTTCGCGCTTTCCGGGCAAACCCCTGGCCCTACTTGGTGGCAAACCAGTGATACAACGTGTGTACGAACAAGTGGCCCATGTGTTAGACGAAACCTACGTGGCCACAGACGACGAACGTATATATAATAAGGTGTTGGAGTTTGGCGGTAAGGCTGTGATGACCTCAACCGAACACCAAAGTGGTACCGACCGCGTGAACGAGGCTGTGCAAAAGATAGGCGGCGACTACGATGTGGTGGTGAACATACAAGGCGACGAACCTTTTGTGCAACGTTCGCAGATAGAAGCAATTTGTCAATGCTTCGACACGGAGGGCGTGCAAATAGCCACATTGGGCATTCCTTTCGTCTCTATCGACGAGGTGCGCAATCCTAATTCGCCCAAGATTGTGGTGAGCAATGCAGGCTTTGCCCTGTATTTCTCGCGTTCGGTTATTCCTTTTGTGCGTGGCGTCGAACCCGATATGTGGTTAGCACATTATCCCTTTCTCAAACATTTGGGCATCTATGCTTATCGCCCAGCAGCACTTCAGGCAATCACCGCTTTGCCACAGTCGTCGCTTGAGAAGGCCGAGAGTCTTGAACAACTTCGTTGGTTGCAGAATGGCTATCAGATAAAAGTGGGACTTACCCAGGTGGAAACAGTGGGAATAGACACCCCCGAAGACTTGCAACGCGCCGAAGACTTCTTGAAAGCACACGCTCAAGGTTGTTAAGGCAGGGTTCAGCCCATCATTGCTCACGGCATTGAATGTATTTTGCTTCTTATTCACGATAATAATTACAAAAGGTCAAGGAGTTCGCGATTTTTTTCACTACCTTTGCAAAAGGGCAAGAGCGTTAAACGGCGTGTGGCGATACACCGTTACATTGTAAAGCGTGCTTGCTCGTTGTAACATCCATATATAAAAGACATTTCAATAAGATATGAAACAAACTAAGATTGTGGCCACTATCAGCGACCGCAGATGTGATCAGGATTTCATCCGCAAGTTGTTTTTCGCAGGAATGAACGTGGTTCGTATGAACACCGCTCATGCTTCAGAAGAGGGAATGAAAGAGATTATCAAGAATGTGCGTGCTGTTTCGTCGCACATCGCCTTGATGATAGACACTAAAGGACCAGAGATTAGAACCACTGGCGTGGCAGAACCCATTGAATATAAAAGCGGTGAGATTGTGAAAATCTTCGGACGACCCGAGATGGACACAACTCACGACATCCTAAACGTGTCGTATCCCGACATTGCCAACGATGTGAAAGTGGGCGACAGCATTCTTTTCGACGATGGAGAACTAGACATGAAGGTGCTAGAGGTGCAAGGTCCGATGCTGGTTACGCAAGTACAAAACGATGGTAAGCTGGGTGCGCGCAAGAGTGTAAACGTACCTGGAGAGCATATCGACTTGCCTGCACTCACCGAAAAAGACCGAAGCAACATTCTTTTTGCCATCGAACAAGACATTGATTTTATTGCTCACTCTTTTGTTCGCTCAGCCGAAGATGTGCATGCCGTGCAAAAAATTCTCGACGAACATAATAGCGACATTAAGATTATATCTAAAATTGAGAACCAAGAGGGTATCGACAATATCGATGAGATTATTGATGCCTCGTATGGTATTATGATTGCGCGTGGCGACTTGGGCATCG
Organism: Hoylesella shahii DSM 15611 = JCM 12083; assembly: GCF_000613445.1. Classification (GTDB taxonomy): domain Bacteria; phylum Bacteroidota; class Bacteroidia; order Bacteroidales; family Bacteroidaceae; genus Prevotella; species Prevotella shahii. Next base: position 102,027 of record NZ_BAIZ01000003.1, on the reverse strand, counting down.
AGGTGCCTTTGGAGTGCATCCCTGGCTTGCAAAGAGAAATTATTCATAAGTGTGTGCTGAAAAAAAAGCCTGTTATTGTGGCCACACAGATGCTCCACACCATGATAAACAATCCTCGCCCAACGCGTGCCGAGGTGACAGATATTGCCAATGCCGTGTATTATCGTACCGATGCCCTGATGCTCAGTGGCGAAACGGCTTCGGGAAAATATCCGCTCGAGGCAGTACAAACCATGGCTTCTATTGCCGAACAGGCTGAAAAAGACCGCTTAAGACTGAAGGGTTTAGAGATTTCGCTTTCTCCCAATTGCAGTCAGAAAGAGTTTTTGGCTTACTCTGCCATCGAGTCAACACGCCGTTTGGGTGTTGCGGGTATCATCACCGATAGCGAATCGGGCGAAACGGCTCGCATCCTATCGTCGTTCCGCGGTGCAACGCCCATCTTGGCTATGTGTTATAAGGAGAAATTGCAACGCTGGCTCAATCTTAGCTATGGTGTTATCCCTGTACATCAGAAAGAACACCATGCACCGCAGTTTATGTTTACCGCTGCCATCCGTATGTTGAGACAGAAGGGATACATCAACTTAGAAGATAAGATTGCATACCTTAGCGGTAGCTTTGGAGAAGGTGGAGGCACCACTTTTGTTGAAATCAACAAGGTGGCTATGGCTCTTGATGCCGATAGTAATTATCGTTTCCACTTGCCCGAACATCCATCTTTGCGCAGAGTGGGCGAACCCGAGGCCGAAGAAACTTGGGAGAAAGACTAGTAAATATTGTATTCTACGCGCTTATCCGCAGTAGTAGGTAGGGCTTGAGGTTTTTTCAGCGCAACCGTCTGCAAAGCGTAAGGGGGTAAGCAATACAATATCGCAAAGATTTAAGCGGGCAAACACATGCAATAAAGCGTGTTTGTCCGCTGGTCTTTAATATACACTGTGCAACGTTTGCACAGCAAAAGGTGAATAGTTGTTAACTTAGTGAATTATAAATACTTTAACTGTTATTTGCGATCAATAAGTTAATAATGGTTTTCTATGGCTGTAGAGCTAATGTTAATGTTATAATTTTGCCTTCAGAAACAAACGTATGTGTTTAATACATCAGTTTAATTTAATCAGGAATAAAAGATGAAAAAGATTTTGATGACAATGGTTGCAGCAGTTATAGCTGTAAGTGCAAGTGCACAAGTTTATCTTGGTGGAAGCATCGGTGTTGGTGTAAGCAAGGTAAAAAATGGAGAAGAGAAAACAACCTTCAAATTGTTGCCCGAAATTGGTTACGGCATTAACGGCAACTGGGCTGTTGGTACGGTAATTGGTTGGGGAAAAGGCAATCCTGTTTCGCTAGAAGACGCATCTGTAAATTCAGATGAGACCTATTTCAAGTTGTCTCCTTACGTTCGTTATACCTTCGTACATTCTAAGTTTGTTAACGTGTTTGTAGATGGTGGTGTTGACTACCAGCACTACAAAGGCGGTGTTAACAACTTGGAAGTAGGTTTAACTCCTGGTGTGGCTGTTAACCTGAACAGACATTTCTCATTCGTAACAAAGGTGGGATTTTTAGGTTGGAAGAACACCAAGAACAGCGATTCTGGTTTGGATACACAAGCTTGGGGTGCATCGTTTGATAACAATCACCTCACCTTCGGTTTGTATTATAACTTCTAACACCGTGCCTAACCCTTGAGGTGAGTACAAAGTAAATGGCGTGTCAATAGATGTTGGCACGCCATTTTATTTATCTTTAGGGGCAAAGAGTTGGATTAAAAGCCACAGTAAAGGGGATTTTATGCAGCTAGCCTTTATCAGTTCGATTTCTTTTTGTAAATTTGCAGTATTAAGATAGTTGTTTGTGGTGTTGCATTTTGGCCCTTGTCTTTTGGTGGGCATTGGGCAACGAACCAATTTGCAAAGTAGAGAAGTTTAAGAATGAAAGAAATAAGCTGGGGATTTATAGGTTGTGGCGAGGTAACCGAGAAAAAATCGGGTCCCGCCTTTAACGAAGTGGAAGGCTCGCACGTGCATGCTGTGATGAGTCGCACTGAAGATAAGGCACGTTCGTATGCCGAACGCCATCGCATTCGTAAATGGTACACCGACCCGAACGAACTTATCTGCGACCCAGATGTCAACGCAGTGTACATTGCAACGCCCCCTTCGAGCCATGCCACCTTTGCTATTATGGCCATGCGAGCAGGCAAACCCGTGTATGTGGAAAAGCCTTTGGCAGCCAGTTACGAAGACTGTGTGCGCATTAACCGTGTAAGCGAACAAACGGGTGTGCCTTGTTTCGTGGCTTACTATCGTAGGTACTTGCCTTATTTTATGAAGGTGAAAGACATCGTAGATAGCGGAACTATTGGTAAAATCACCAATGTGCAAATACGTTTTGCTGTTCCTCCGCGCGATTTAGATTATTCCACTAATAGTAATCTGCCCTGGAGACTACAACCCGATGTGTCGGGCGGTGGTTATTTCTACGACTTGGCACCGCATCAGTTAGACTTAATACAAGAACTCTTCGGCATAATAACCCGTGCACGTGGTTATTTTTCTAACCGCGGACAGCTTTATGGCGTTGAAGACACGGTGAGTGCTGCCTTCGAATTTGAAAGTGGCGTAGTGGGTAGTGGCAGTTGGTGTTTCGTGGCACACCAAAGTGCAAAAGAAGACCGCATAGAGGTGGTGGGCGAACGGGGGATATTGTCGTTCTCGGTGTACACCAACGACCCCATACAGCTGATAACAAGCGATGGCGCAACTAGCTTTAATGTAGACAATCCGCCCTATGTGCAGTTGCCGATAATTAAAACTGTTATCGAAGATTTGCAAGGTATTGGTCATTGTTCGTGCACAAGCGTGAGCGCAACTCCTGTAAATTGGGTGATGGACCGTATTCTCAATAAGTCTAACATGCTTAAATCATTTCTCACATCGTTGTGTTTTTGTTTGTTGTGCATGGTGGCGAATGCTCAATGTGTGGATTCGTCTGCCGTGGAACAGTCTGTTAAGCCTTCGCTGATGAAGCGAGTGGTGAACGGTGTGAAGCAATTTGTAAATTCGTTTGGCGATGTAGACACCGCTTATATAGAGCCACAAAAGTATGTCTACACCGTGATGGCACAAAATACATACACTTACGAGCTGTATAAAATCAAGACCGCCGAGGGCAACTCGGTGACTTTTGCCCCCGAACCCACAATCAAGTTTGGACCTTATGTGGGCTGGCAATGGTTGTTTTTGGGTTACACGGTAGACCTTCGTCGACTCAATGGTAACAACAAACAAGAATTTGATTTGAGTTTTTACACAGCCCAGATAGGTATAGACTTGTTTTGGCGCAACACTGGCAATAACTATAAAATCAGTAGCGAGTCGTTAGCCAAAGAGATAAAGCCCGATGCAGTGTTGGGAAGCAATTTTGGTGGTTTTGATGCACGCATTAGGGGTTTTAATCTTTATTACATCCTTAACCATAGGCGCTTTTCTTATCGCGCAGCATTCAGTCAAAGCACTGTGCAAAGGCGCAGTGCGGGCAGTTTGTTGTTTGGCGTGGGATGCACTTGGCACCGAGTGAATGTAGATTTAATGCAGTTAGACCAGCTTATCACTAGCAAACTGGGAGCGCAGGCCACCATTATCGGCGCAAACGACACGGTGAACTTTGGCAAAGTGAAGTACACCGACCTCTCTATTTCAGGTGGGTATGCCTATAATTGGGTGTTTGCACGCAACTGGGTGTTGGCTGGTTCGCTCTCGTTGGCCCTTGGCTATAAACGCACCACAGGCGATGTGCGCACCCGCCGTACCTCGTTAGGCGACTTCTTGTCGTATAATGTAGCCGTAGATGGGGTGGGGCGATTCGGCATCGTATGGAACAACTCACGTTGGTATGCAGGTGCTAGCACCATTTTGCACACCTATAACTATCGAAAAGATAGGTTTTCAACCAACAACATGTTTGGAAACCTCAACTTATATGTAGGCTTTAATTTTATAAAACGATGAAAAAAGCAATTATCGCATGTTTATTATTGGTGGTTACATCGCCACTTTGGGCAAAGGCTCAGTACACCACAGCCGACAGTATTAAGGTTGTTAAACTATTGCAAGAAGGAAAAAAGCAAAAGGGTAAGCAAGACTTGGTGCTGTTTTTCGCTCGAAAATTCTTAGGCATTCCTTATGTGGCAAGTACGTTAGAGAACAACACAGACGAACAATTAGTGATAAATTTGCGTCAACTAGACTGCACCACGTTTGTAGAAAATGTGCTAACACTAACGTTATGTACAAAGAACGGCCAAACAACGTTCGACGATTTTTGCAACCAACTGCGCAAAATTCGCTACAGAAATGGCAAAGTGGGTTATCCCACTAGGTTGCATTATTTCTCAGAATGGATTTCGGATAATACTCAAATGGGCTTCGTTGAAGAAACGCAAGCGCCCAATCCGCCTTTCAGTGCTGTGCAAACTTTGCAGATAAACTTTATGTCTACGCATGTAGACAAATACCCAATGCTGGTGCGTACGCCCGCATTTATTAAACCTATTGCGCAGATGGAGAGCGAACTTAACGGACAAACGTGTCGCTATATACCCAAGGCGGGTATCCTTAACAATGCAGCCTGCAAACAAGCAGTTAAAGATGGCAACATCCTTGCATTAGTAACTAGCCGTCAAGGCTTGGATACAAGTCACGTGGGATTTGCTATTTGGAAGAAAGATGGCTTGCATTTGTTTCATGCTTCATCGTTACAAAAGAAAGTGGTGGAAGACAAATCGCTGCTTCGTAACTATATGATGAAACAAAAATCGCAACTAGGCGTTCGAGTAGTAAAGGTGAAATGAGTTTTTAAGTTTGCGAGTTTTAAGTTTGCGAGCCTTTGAGTTCGTAAGTTTGTGGCTGTGAACTTTGCGATTGTGCGCATTTAAGCTTTCGAGAACTTGAATTTTTGAGATGTGTAGTTCATAAATCTTGATATTATCAGTTTCAGAATAAGTGGCAAACGCTGTTTGAATTTGCTTAAACCATCAATTTTGAGAAGTAAAGGCAACAAAATATTGTGTTAACAACGCAAATAGCACCGCTCTTTAATTGCTGTAGGGAAGCGGTTGAGGCCTTTAGTAATGAGTAAGATTGATGGTTGAGAGTTAAGAGAGCATTTGTTTGGTGTTTTTTGCAGCCAATCCTTGAAAAAGTGGGAGATTTGTTTGGCTGTTCCGAAATAATGAATTACCTTTGCACTCGCAAAAAAGGACAGGGTCCTTATCATGCAACCATCATGCATCCTTAGCTCAGTTGGTAGAGCAACTGACTCTTAATCAGTGGGTCTAGGGTTCGAATCCCTAAGGATGTACAAAGGTTAGCATGGGAATGCATCCTTAGCTCAGTTGGTAGAGCAACTGACTCTTAATCAGTGGGTCTAGGGTTCGAATCCCTAAGGATGTACTTTAAAATGTAGCAAAGCCGTTGGTTTTGCTACATTTTTTGTTTTAAGAAGTGCCAAATAATATTCGTTCGGGGCCAACAAAGACAAGAAGTAAAGCTGTTTGTTGTGAAATGGAGCACCATATACGAAAAAAAGAAATCAAGACTTCATAACTAAAGTCGTGAAAACAAAAACTTAGTAGCCTCGTTAACCAATCAACAAAAATATAACAGAACATACAACAAATATTTGTAGGTTTCGTTGGTAATGAGTACTTTTGCAAACATAAATTAAAAAGAAAATAACAACATGTATAGGACAAGCACTTGTGGAGAACTACGCTTAGCCGACGCAGGCAAAACTGTTACATTGGCAGGGTGGGTTCAACGTGTTAGGAAGATGGGCGGAATGTCGTTCGTAGACCTACGTGATAGATATGGCATTACCCAACTCGTGTTTAACGAGAACGATGACAAAGAACTTTGCGACCAAGCCAATAGGTTGGGACGCGAATTTTGCATACAAGTGACGGGAAATGTGAACGAAAGACAAAGCAAAAATTCCAACCTTCCCACTGGCGATATTGAGATTATTGTAACTCAACTCAATGTGTTGAGTGAGAGCCTTACACCTCCTTTCACCATTGAAGAGAACACCGATGGTGGCGATGACATTAGAATGAAGTATCGCTACCTTGACTTGCGTAGACCAAATGTGCGCAAAAATATGGAGTTGCGCCACAAGATGACTATTCTTATACGCAACTTCCTTGATAATAAGAATTTTATCGAGGTGGAAACACCCATCCTTATCGGCTCTACACCCGAGGGAGCACGCGACTTTGTTGTGCCTTCTCGCATGAATCCAGGACAATTTTATGCCCTTCCACAAAGTCCACAGACTCTAAAGCAATTGCTTATGGTGAGCGGTTTCGACCGTTATTTCCAGATTGCAAAATGTTTTAGAGACGAAGATCTACGTGCCGACCGTCAACCTGAGTTCACACAGATTGACTGCGAGATGAGTTTCGTAGACCAAGACGATGTTATCGACTTGTTCGAGGATATGGCTCGTCATCTGTTTAAGGAACTTAGAGGGGTGGAATTGCCTGCAAAACTGCGCCAAATGCCATGGCACGAGGCTATGAAACTATACGGAAGCGACAAGCCCGACTTGCGTTTCGGTATGGAATTTGTCGAACTGGCCGATGTACTTAAAGGTACTGGCGAGTTTAGCGTGTTTAATGAGGCTGCATATATTGGGGGTATCTGTGTTCCGGGTTGTGCCGACTACTCGCGTAAGCAACTAAATGAGCTAACCGACTTTGTTAAACGTCCGCAAGTTGGTGCTAAGGGACTTGTGTTTGTGAAGTTTGAAGCCGATGGCTCGGTAAAAAGCAGCATCGATAAGTTCTATTCGCCAGAGGTTTTTGCTAGTCTTAAACAGACCATGGGCGCCAAAGATGGCGATCTCGTGTTGATAATGAGCGGCGATAATGCCAATAAAACGCGTGTACAGCTTTGCAACTTGCGCCTCGAAATGGGCGACCGCTTAGGCCTTCGTGATAAAGATAAGTTTGAGTGTTTGTGGATAGTAGACTTCCCACTCTTTGAATGGAGCGATGAAGAACAGCGACTCATGGCAACACACCATCCCTTCACGATGCCTCATCCTGAAGATATTCCACTGCTCGACGAGCATCCAGAACGCGTTCGTGCTAAGGCTTACGACTTTGTTTGCAATGGCATTGAAGTGGGCGGAGGTAGTCTTCGTATTCACGATGGCGCATTACAAGAAAAGATGTTTGGCATCTTAGGCTTTACACCCGAAAGAGCAATGGCTCAGTTTGGCTTCCTTATCAATGCCTTTAAATATGGAGCACCACCTCATGCCGGATTGGCTTTCGGTCTTGATCGCTTTGTTTCTATTTTTGCAGGACTTAACTCTATTCGCGATTGTATTGCGTTCCCCAAGAACAATAGCGGTCGTGATGTGATGCTTGATGCCCCTTCAACGATAGATGCCAAACAATTAGAGGAACTTAATCTAAGAGTTGATGTAAATCAATAAATCGTATCTAATTGTTATAAAACGCTTTACTTTTCTTACAAAAAGATGCTATATGTTAAATAAAAGTACTAATTTTGCAACCGATAAATTTGTGTTAGTTGTTCAAATCTGTGAGCATAACACTTAAATTTTATAACTATGGCAGAAAAGAAAGTAACAAAAAGCGCAGTAGAGACTAAAAACTCAACGGCGAAAAAGCCCGCAGCAAAGAAAACTGCAACTAAGAAAGTTACCGAACCCACATGGGTTATAAACGCAGAAAGCGTTGGATTTAGAGCAGGTGATGTTTACCAAACCCTATCGTCAGCTGGTAAAGCTCTTAGTGTAGCAGAGATTGCTAAGGCTTCTGATAAGAGTGAAGAAGAAGTTTTGCTCGGTATCGGATGGCTCTTTAAGGAAGGAAAGATTAAAGGTGAAGATAAACTCGTCACGTTAGCTTAACAAGATAAGGGCCACCAACTTTTAATTGGTGGCCCTTGTTTTGCAATTTATATGTCTACCTTATACGAACAAGAGATTTTTAGAGTGCTATCTGAAGCCGGAGAAGATGGTTTGGCCATGCAAAAGATAGCGCTACATGTTTTTAATGCCTGTAACTCGCTATTCAATCCTGTGAGTTACGAGGAGGTGTACGCCTTTGTATCGCGGTTTCTTATTGCTAAATCGCACAGCCAGGCTTCGCTTATAAAGCGCACTGCCTTGCGAGGAGTGTATCATTTGAATTTTGATTTGAAAGAAACTCAGCAACTTGTGCTGAAGTTTAAAGACGCAGTACCTGTTGAAGAACCTAAGAAACCGGCTCCCGACACATCGCCTACTCTTTTTTAGCACAATGCTTTTGCTTTTTTGTAACGCTTATTGCGAATAATCAACATGACAATTGTTTTATTTGTTTCGTATTTTAAAATTCTAAGCGTTAATCAAGCACCAATTTTATGAGTCATTGTATCAGGTAAACTTGAGTAGTTAAATGTTCTTTTCGTTCCTTGAAAAGTGCGTTTTCTCGCCATGACAATGTACGAGCAAGCTCGACATTGTTCATTTGGCTTAACGAAAAAGTTGCATAATTTATCCCTTTACGTCATTTAACCTTTTCTACATTCAGCCTTTTAGGTTTAAAAGCCTGTTATTGTTGCATTTTTACGCCCTTTATGCCAAAGGGTTAGTTGGTATATCACTTTCATATTTCGCAAAAAAATACTACCTTTGCATATGCTAAATGCAAGAGAAGAAAATACCTGGGCAAACCATTTGCCCGTTATTCGCCTGTCACACGTCTTAGTTAGCTTTGATTATAGTAAACCGCAATGCCACTACGTATCCCCGATAAATTACCAGCAATAGATATATTGATGCGAGAGAATATCTTTGTTATGAACAATTCGAGAGCCACCAGCCAAGATATTCGACCGCTAAAGATTGTTGTGCTCAACCTCATGCCGTTGAAAATAACAACCGAAACCGACCTCATACGCTTGCTTTCTAACACTCCTCTGCAAATAGAGGTGAGTTTTATGAAACTTAAAAGTCACACTCCAAAGAACACGCCGATTGAGCACATGATGAGTTTTTACGAAGATTTCGATGTGATGCGTAACCAAAAGTTCGACGGAATGATTGTTACTGGAGCACCTGTTGAGCATCTTCCCTTTGAAGAAGTGACTTATTGGGAAGAATTAACCGAGATTTTTAGTTGGGCTCGCACGCACGTAACCAGCACGCTTTATATTTGTTGGGCAGCTCAAGCTGGGCTTTATTATCATTATGGCATTCATAAATATCCGCTAGATGGTAAAATGTTTGGCGTATTTAAGCATAAACCAGAGCTACCTTTGTTGCCCATATTCAGAGGATTTGACGAGTATTTCAACATGCCTCATAGCCGACACACAGAAGTGAAGCGTGAAGACATCTTGAAAAATGAAGCTTTGACACTCGTGGCTGAGTCGGATTTTAGTGGGGTGGGAATGGTAATGGCGCGCAATGGCCGAGAAATCTTTATTCTAGGTCACTTAGAATATGCGCCAAACACGCTCGATACTGAGTTTAAACGCGACTGGGGTAAACGCGATGATGTTTCTGTTCCGCTGAATTATTACCCCAATAACGACCCTACACAGCCTCCAATGGTAACTTGGCGAGCACACGCCAACTTGTTGTTTAGCAACTGGATTAATTATTATGTGTATCAAGAAACACCGTATAATGTCAACGACATTAAATAAAATCCGCATCAAATGAGACAACTTGAGCTACTTGCACCAGCTAAAAATCTTGAATGTGGCATGGCTGCCGTAGACCATGGAGCAGATGCCGTGTATATTGGCGCTAGCCGTTTTGGCGCTAGAGCCGCTGCGGGCAATAGTGTTTCTGATATTCAAGAGCTATGCACTTACGCCCATCGCTATGGTGTGAAGGTGTTTGTAACTGTGAATACCATTGTGTACGAAGACGAATTGGAAGACACGCAACGCTTGATATGGAACTTGTACAGGGCTGGAGCAGATGCCATACTGGTGCAAGATATGGCTTTGCTCAAGATGCAGTTGCCCCCAATAGCCCTCCACGCTAGCACGCAAACGGATAACCGCTCGCCCGAAAAGGTAAATTGGCTGCTTAGTCATGGCTTTGAACGCGTTGTACTTGCTCGCGAACTATCTATTGATGAGATTAAACGCATTCACCAGCAGCTCCCCCATGCCGAACTCGAAGTGTTTGTACATGGTGCATTGTGCGTTAGTTATTCGGGTGTGTGCTATGTGTCGCAACATTGCTTCTCGCGCAGTGCCAATAGAGGGGCTTGTGCCCAATTTTGCCGTATGAAGTTCGATCTTATTGACGCTTCTGGCGAGGTTATTGAGCGCCAACGCTATCTGCTTTCGATGAAAGACTTGAGTCAGATTAATCATTTGGAGGAATTGGCCGAAGCTGGAGCCACTTCGTTTAAGATTGAAGGACGACTAAAAGATGTGGCCTATGTTAAGAATGTGGTGGCTGCCTATAGTCAAAAACTTAATCAGCTGGTACGCAAATATCCGCAACGCTATTGCAGAGCTTCGCTTGGTGAGGTGGAATATGCTTTCGAACCCAGTCTGAATAAAACCTTTAACCGCGGTTATACCGATTATTTTGCTAAGGGCAGACAGCAGGGTATCGCCTCTTTCGATACACCTAAGGCCATGGGCGAGTATGTTGGAAAGGTGAAAGAATTGCGAGGAAACTCGTTTAATGTGGCTTCCACTGCTAGTTTTGCTAATGGCGACGGACTGTGTTTTATCAATGCCGACCGTGAATTGGTGGGTTTTAGGGTGAACCGTGCCGAAGGCAACCGCCTTTTCCCACTGAAAATGCCCGAAGGATTGAAGCCTGGCATGTCGCTCTATCGTAATAACGATGAGGCATTTGGTAAACTCCTGGCTAAACAAACGGCCGTGCGAAAGGTGCCTTTGTTCATGAAATTGACTTCAACAAAGGAGGGTGTACAACTTGAAACGGCTATTGTGCAAGGTGGAGAATATATTAACAGTAGCGTGCATCATTTGCAATGCCAACTTCAACAAGCTCAAAAATCGCAGCGCGACAATATTAATAGGCAGCTAACTAAGTTGGGTGGAACACCTTATTGTTGCGATGAAGTGCAGATGGATGCTGATGTAGAAGGCTTTTCATACCTTCTAGTATGCTGGCCGACCTTCGTAGACGAGCTGTCGACGCCATGATGAACCCACCTGTAAACCTTACCGACCAGCCTAGAACGCTGCCTACGCCATACCCAAAACAACAAACGCTGGCTTGGACACCTCAATATAAGCGCCACTCTTATCTTTATAACGCCTCCAATCACCTGTCGAAAGCCTTCTACGAAAATGAGGGATTAGTCGACATTGGCGACGCTTTTGAGGTGAAAAAGCCCCAACCCGATGAAGCATTGCTGATGCAATGCCGCCATTGCATACGCTTTTCGCTGGGACATTGTGTGAAACATGGTGGCACAAAACCCACTTGGAAAGAGCCACTTTACTTGCAATTAGGGGACAATAGGCGGTTCAGACTGCACTTTAATTGTGCTGAATGTCAAATGGACTTATATGCAGAATGATATGAAAAAGCTTCTTAAGCTTAACCTTTGGGTGCTTGTAGTACTGCTTGTGGGGTTCTCTGGTTGTTATCATCAGCAGCCAAAGAACAACGAAGGCACGCCTGAACTTACGGCCGAACAACTTGATTCGCTCTCGTTTTCGGCTTCCCATCACTATTCGAATAACTATAACTTTGTGGTTAAAGCCGATTCCTTGCCGCTTATCAGGCAGCAACCCGAGGAGGTTGTGTCGGGAGTGGCCCTAGATACGCTTTATGTGATGCACAATAATCATTTGGTTGTAGCCGACATTCGTATAGTTCCTGCAAGCGGCGAAGACTCTGTTTGGGTGCAACTAGCCCGCGATCAGTCTACCTTTGGCTGGATAAACGAGACACAACTGTTGCCCAATGTCGTACCCGACGACCCCATTTCGCAGTTCATTTCCACCTTCTCTGATGTGCATTTGCTTATCTTTCTCGTGGTGATATGTGTCATCGGCATGTTGTATTTGGCGCTTAAAATCGTTCGTGCCAATGCTTTTTTGGTGCATGTGCGCGACATCGACTCGTTTTATCCCACGCTATTGGCCTTGCTTGTTGCCGCTTCGGCCACGTTTTATGCCAGCATTCAGCTGTTTGCTGCCGACACGTGGCGTCATTTTTATTACCATCCCACACTCAATCCCTTCAGTGTTCCGCCCTTGCTATCGTTCTTTTTGGCATCTGTTTGGGCAATCCTTATCATAGGTTTGGCCACGATAGACGATATTCGGCATAAACTTCCCTTTAGTGATGCCATGCTCTATCTTTGCGGTTTGGCTGGTGTTTGTGCTGTCAATTACATCGTTTTTAGCATCAGCACACTTTATTATGTGGGCTATCCGCTCCTTCTTGTTTATGGATATTGGGCCGTTAGCAGGCATATGGCCTATAATCGTAGCCGTTATATTTGTGGCAATTGTGGTGTGGCTATGCATTCAAAAGGGCGCTGTCCGCATTGTGGTTCGTTTAATCAGTAGTGGGTAATAGACGTACACCTACTAATGTGCATCCCCCTTATTGGCCAGTGGTCAATAAGGGGGATGTTTCTTTTTTCTCTTTTCTTCTATTAGTGTATTACATTTGCTGCAAAGTTCTCACGCCATCAATGCGTTTGAAGAGGTAAGTTTGTATCCATCCACGACTGGCAAGATAGAGAATAAAGGCCAACCACAAAGCATGGTTGCCAAGAAAAGGCCTTAACAGGTAGAAAGTGGCAAAGAATAGCAAGGCGGATATGGCCGACGAGGTGAGCATTCCGCGCGTGGCTGTAATGCCAATAAAAACACCATCCCATACAAATGCGGCCATGCCTGCAAGTGGAAGGGCGATGGTCCAACCAAAATAAGGTAGGGCAGAGATTATCACTTGTTGGTCGTTAGTGAGCAACGCAAGAAAACCACGCCCACCCAGCGCATATAATAAGGTGAATGCAAGTACCATCGCACCGCCCCAAACAAACAAGCGACGGATGGTATCGTTGAAAGCAAACTTGTTTTTTGCACCATAATATTTGCCACCAACGGCCTCGCCCGCATAAGCAAAGCCATCCATGAAATAAGAAAAGATGGTATGAAGTTGAAGCAGAAGGGTGTTAACAGCCAACATCATTGTGCCTTGAGCAGCTCCTGCAGATGTAAAGAAGAAGTTAACGGACACTAGAAAGAGGGTGCGCAGAAATATATCACGGTTTACTTTAAAGAAAGAGGTCATGGCCGACTGCGTAATTACACCCTTCATGTTAAAATGAAGGCGAAGCTTTGGTCGATAATGCGCCAAGAAAAAAACAACGGCAGCGAGCATCCCCGACCACTGTGCAACCAGTGTTCCGATGGCAACACCCTCGATATTCATACCGGCAAACAGCACTAACACCAAACTAACGCAGATGTTTACCACGTTTTGCATGATGGAGATAAACATGGGTATGCGCGTGTTTTGCATGCCAATGAACCATCCCATAAAACCATATAGCCCCAACATGGCAGGTGCGCCCCATATGCAGACCTCGAAATAGCGTTGTGCCATTTGGCTGATTTCGGCTGTGGGCCGCATCAAGAACAATGCGCCTTGTGCGATGGGGTATTGCAAAAGGATGATGGCGAGGGCGATAAGCAGACCGATAAGCTGAGAACGAAGAAGTAGTTTGGTCACCTCTTCATGGTTTCGCGCTCCGTATGCTTGCGAGGTCATACCGCTTGTTCCCATTCGCAAAAATCCAAACAGCCAATAGGTAACATTGAAAATCATGCTGCCCACGGCAATAGCACCGATGTATGCTGCATTACCAAGATGGCCCATGATGGCCACATCCACCATTCCGAGCAGTGGAACGGTGATGTTAGACACGATAGAGGGTATGGCAATGTTGAGTATTTCTTTGTCGCGTGGTTTCATTTGCTTTATTTTAAAGGGCTATTGCTCGCCTATTTCAAAGGGCTAATGCGTGCTTATTTCGCTCACGGTGCTAACAGTCTGGAGTGCCTTTACAAGGCTTGCCCGTTTCAATGTGCGAAGTTAGCCATATTCAGACGAGTGCGCAAGTTTTGTCGGCAGAAAGTGTTGAGATGTGCAATTGTTGGTGTTGTGAGATTGTTTTCTTCTTCCTTACAATTCTCCTTAATGACTGTCGAAATGTTAAATCTTTACATTTGTATGGTATTTTCTTCGTAAAACACTTGGTTTACATTATAAACTTATTTATCTTTGCAGTGGAAATAGTTCCTAAAAGGTGCGTTCCAATATTTTTTTTTCGCCACAAAGTTTATAACGTAAACTTGTTTATCGTCCTACGAATGGCTAATCGGCCGAAGCTTATTAGTGGGAAAGGCGTTCAAAAGAAGTGTAACTTTAAAAAATTATGAGTGATGGAAGAGAAGAAAATTAACGAGCAAGAGAGTTTGGAACTGATTGCTCGGATGATAGAGTCGACGAAAGAAAACCTCGAAGTAGGTCGCGGAAACCGATTTCTCTATTTTGGTTATTTCGCATTTGTTCTTAGTATAGTGGTGTTCGCCTGTGTTAAGTTAACCCATAACAATCAGTTTTCGGGACTGTGGTGGCTCATGTTTTTGTGTTGGGGCATTGTGTCGTGGAAGTCTAAAAAGCCAAAGGTGGTAACCTATATCGACCGTGCCATCAATAGTGGTTGGATTGTTGTGGGGGTGATGTTTTGCCTTTCTACGGTATATTTGTTGGTTTCTGCCTTCATTACCCATAGCACCGACATGTCGCTTATGATGCCCTTCTCACTCTTGTTTGTGAGTGTTGGCACCTCGATGACGGGCGTAATTGTTCGCAATCATGGCATAACCTATCTGCCATTGGTTTCTGCAATCGTCTCGTTCTACATGCTAAACAGCCTGCTATTTGGCCCCCCTAGCGTGTGGTGGCATTTGCTTTTTGGTGTAGCCTCGGTGTTTAATATGATAATACCAGGTCATTTGCTTAACGTAAAAGAGATAAAAAATGTTTAGGGAATTAGACCCGTTGTTGCATTCGCAACTTCGGTTGGCCATAATCTCTTTGCTCGTGGGACTGGATGAGGCCGACTTCGTTTACTTAAAAGAGCGAACAGAAGCCACGGCGGGTAATCTCAGTGTGCAAATTGATAAATTAAGTCAGGCTGGATATATTGAAGTGGAGAAGGGTTTTGAAGGCAAACGACCGCGAACTGTTTGCCGCATTACCGCTCAAGGTCGAAAGGCTTTTGTCCAATACGTAGACGCATTGAAAGATTATATTAGTAAGTAAGGGCTTTAGAAATGTGATAAGTGCAAGTTGTGGGGCTTTAACAGCACTGGCAACTTGCACTTTTTGTGGCTTTTGACGAGGGCTTCTTGGTAACATTGATGTTGTAGCTTACAAGTAAACGATGGATGTATGCCTCGCTATACAAGCATCTCAGAATGCCTTAATATCTAAGTATTTATCCGTTTAGGAGCAGATTTAGGGTGTATTCTCTGCCTTAAGGCTAAATCTCATTTGCCAATATGTGCTTCTCTAGTTGTTTTCTGTTTCCATGCACTTGTTTACTTCTACCAATAACGCAATGTATTGTCTCCAGTTGCTAACAAAATTACCTTTATTTCTGATTTTTCCTTGCTTTGTTAGGGCTTTAAATTGGAGAGATATTTTTAAAATGTAAAATAAACAGTTGGTTTTTTAACATTGTGGCTGGCTTTTTTCTCACCAACAGTCCGCTCGCTTGCAAATAATCGATTCTCGCGGAGGTTTTACGAGTTGAAATACATACTTCGAGCGTGAATGTTGATAAACCGAAATTTCGACTAGTTTAGAGGTGTTTTATTCGAAATTTTAGGCTATTTGTAACAAAACGCAGTGCTAACTCCTACAAAACGCAGTGCTAACTCGTGCAAAACGCAGTGCTAACTCGTGCAAAATGCAGTGCTAACTCGTGCAAAACGCAAGGCTAAATGGTGCAAAATGCAAGGCTAAATGCTGCTTTTTGCCGATTTTGGCGCACTTTACAAAGTCAATAATTTTGCAAAAACGCAGATTTTCTGCACCAGAAACCGCCTAAAATAGGGCTTTTTAGCTACTAAAAGTGGGTTTTGTAAAGACGAAAATTCAGGCAAAGGTGAGCAAATAGAAGCGCAAAAAGGTGCAAAATACTGTTTTTCGCTCAAAAAATGGTTTGGAAATATTGTGAGAAAGGTTGAAAATGGGGCTAAACTATGCTTTTTAGCAGGTGAATTTCTCTAGAACGAGGAAATTTTTAAGTCTGTTTTGTAAAAAAAAATATGCGATTTAACAAATGGGAGACGGATAACAGTTTTACAAAATAAGCAAAATGCTTTGGCTTTAGATGTTAGACCTAATAGCTTGTTTTGGTCTGTACATTTTTTGTGAGTTGTAGTACATATTGTTTGTATTATTCTTAAAGATGTTTGGGCTAGGTTAAGTTGCATAGACCTACAAACTGCCGACAAGAAAATAAAAGATGTTAGGAAACAACACAAAAACAAGAATTCTGGAAACATTGTGGTCTAATCACCTATTTGGGTTAAACGCTATATCATTGCGCAGCCTTTAGCCCATTTGTAAAAAGGGCTAAAGGCTAGTTGGCTACAAGGTTAGTTGGTATACCTAACGAAAAATTAGCTCACGAAAGTTTTGGGTAAACAAATATTCTCTTCATTGCGAGCTGCCACAAACAAAGGAGCAATCTCATTGTCTGTATATCCTGCAAAGCCACAGCCAATGCGTGTAACAAAGAAGAATAAATGTTTGTTGTGTCTCGCAAATTGGATAAACTCGTTAACGAAGTGCCGAATGCTTTCTAAGCCACCTTCCATGGTGGGAATGGCGTAACTTTGTCCTTGTATGCCCACACTTACGCCCATGATGGCGCCAAAATGTTGGTAAGCTGTGCGTGCAGCGCCACCCCAATGCATGCCTTCACTATTACTACCAAACACAAATACCTCGTCGTAGTTTAAGCTGGTTATCTTTTCAGGTGTGAAAAGGGGGCGTTTAATGCCATTATATACACGTGTTTGTTCGTTAGCGGGCTTAATTTGCGTTTTAAGAGATACGTTTAGAAGGGTATTATTAACGTGTTCATCAAATGCATAACTCACATCGAGCATCCATTTTGGAAGTTTGTTTTTGGCATCTTTCAACAGTTCTTCTGGTATATACTTATAATGGGCGTATGCAATAGGCCCAGCAATAGCCGCAAGCGTGTCGGCATCTCCACCCAAAGCGATGGCCAATTTGATGCAGCTGGTATAGTCGTTGCTTTCTAAAAAGCAAATCAATGCTGCAGGAACGGATATTTGGCATGTTTCGTCGAAGCGGTAATCGGGTTGTATGTCTTTGTACAGACAGCCCGACCATTGTGGATAGTAAACGTCTAACACTTTTTCGCGAATAAAGGTTTTGCCTTTGCTTTGCATGCCATAGAATATGGCCAAGGCCGTGGCCACTGCCCCTTTTAAACCTTCGGGGTGATTATGTGTTGGCATGGCGGTGCTGATTGCTAGGTCAATGCACTCGCTAGAGGTGGTAGCCATAAATCCCGCAGCAGCAACGCGCATGGCACTTCCATTGCCAAACGAATTATATGCAGGTGTTACATGGGGGTGATTGAGCCACTGGCGAAAGCGTCCACCATAGCCTCGCCCTTTCTCCATGCGGCATCTTGACCAAAGTGTAGTGGCCATGTCGGTATGATTGAGTAACGATTCTGCGCATGCAAAGGTGCATACTGTATCGTCGGTATATGTGCTTTTGGCGGTTAAGAGCCGCACATCATTGTAATTCTTCGTGCGATTGCCAAATTCGTAGGGCATGCCAGCGATGTCGCCAACAGCCACACTTATAAGTAGGTCTTTCATTTTGTTTGGTTTTTATTGTTTGGTTGTGTGATATTACGATTTATTTCATTTTGATTGTCGAAGTGAAAAGGCTTGGTCTTTAATATTTAGGGGGATGGCTTTGGGTGAGTTTGAGAAAGATAAACCGCACAACAACACGGTCTTGTCAACTTGGTTGTATGTCAACTTATCAACTCGGAGGCTCAAAATCTCGTAAACTAGCAACACATTATCCAGTGAAATAGTCAACTACAAGTGGCATAATTCATTAACACTAGAACTCTAATCTAAATCCCTTCTGTTTTAAATCGTCGTAGCTTTCTTTATTAAAGCGGTAAAGTCGTGCTTCTCGTTTTGGGGTAGGCCTTACAGTTTCGTCTAAGGGTGTGAGAATGTTGAAGTGGAGCATTTTTTTCGAGAAGTTACCACGGTCGAAATGCACATCGAGAATAGACTCGTATAGGTTTTGAAGCTGTCGCATGGTGAACTTCTCAGGCAGCAATTCAAAGCCTATAGGTTGAAAATGTATGCGTTCGCGCAGATGTTTCAGTGCATCGCGAAGAATAACATCGTGGTCGAAAGCCAGTTGCGGAACCTCGTTAATGTCGAACCATTGCGCCTTACTTGCATCGTCTCCAGCCTGAACTTCTTGCGTTTTCACCAATGCTAGATAAGCCACTGTAATTACTCTTTCGCGCGGGTCGCGGTTGGGATTGCTGTAAGTGCGAAACTGTTCCATATACGAGCAGTTCATATTTGTTTCTTCTTGCAGTTCGCGTAGCGCACCTTCTTCACATGATTCGTCCATACGAACGAAACCACCTGGGAATGCCCACCTGGCTTTATGTGGTTCTTGACCGCGCTCAATGAGCAAAACCTTTAGCTTTGTGCCATCGAAACCAAATATAACACTATCGGTTGTTACTGCCGGGTGTGGGTATTTGTAGCAATACTTTAACTCTTCCATAATTAAACTAGTGTATTATTTACACTGCAAAGTTATGAATTGTTTTTTATATACCCAAACAAAATGCGTATTTTTTACACAAGATAAAAATAATTACTCGTTCTTTTAATTGTAATGGGACTATTCAGTATGATGTTTTTTGTTGATAGATAGTGATTTATGCTGTGTTTGTTAGCGCGAAGTAATTACGCTTGGATTAATGTTTGATTGGTGCATACGAGTCACACAGCATCACATCCTTCGTTTTAGCTGACTTTATTGTTGTTTTTATCGCACAGAAATTTTGTGACAAGAGGTAGTATTGAGTTAAGAATTTTAATGCGCGTGTGTGATAGAAGGCATACTCAATAGAGTGATGTTCATGCCTATTAGCACCAATATATATTTGCGTGGTTGGATGAAGAAGAGCAGTTGTTCGATTTTTCGTCTGTCAAACAGCGCTTTTTCTGGCAAAAAGGTTGCAATAAGTTGGATTTTTATTTATATTTGCAGATTAAAAGCACTGACATGCACAGCACATCCATGATTGGAAAAGAGAGTAACGAGATATTAGCCACTGACGAATTTCCATCACCCCACGAATTAGCGGGCGACGGATACCCGTGGTATGCCGTGCGTTTGTTTTCATTGCGTCTGAACGAAGCACTCAATTATTTCAGCGGAGCAGGACTTACTTGTTTTGTACCCATGGAATGTAGCGAGCAGAAAACAATCGACAACGACGGCAAACCCGTGTTTAAGCCCGTGGTGTTTAACCTCGTATTTATTAAGAAAAGCCAGGAAGAACCAGCACTAAAGCGCATTTTTGCTGAGGCTAGATTTAAAATGTCGGTGATAAAGAAAGATAAAACTACTGGCGCTTATTATGAAATACCCTCTAAGCAGATGCTGGATTTTATGTTGATGTGTAGTCCTGAAATAGAGATGCGCAAGTTTCTTACGGCAAGCGAAGCTAAATTGAAGAGCGGAACACCCGTTATGGTGAAACATGGACCACTAAAAGGACTAACAGGACGACTGGTGCGAAGCAGCAAAAAATATTTCTTGCTAAAAGAAGTTCCCGAAATGGGAGTGATGATTAAGGTGAGTCGCTGGTGTTGTGTGCCTTTAGAAGAACAATAAAACCGATGAAATAATGGACTTAGATTTTGCACTTAGAATTTTTATTGCTGGCTTGCTGGGCGGAACTATTGGCCTAGAGCGCGAGTATAGGGCTAAAGAAGCAGGGTTTAGAACCCACTTTTTGGTGTCGTTAGGCAGTGCCTTGTTCATGATATTGTCGCACTCGGGCTTTGATAATATTTTGCAAGAGGCTACCAACGTGTCGCTCGACC
Organism: Hoylesella shahii DSM 15611 = JCM 12083; assembly: GCF_000613445.1. Taxonomy (GTDB): domain Bacteria; phylum Bacteroidota; class Bacteroidia; order Bacteroidales; family Bacteroidaceae; genus Prevotella; species Prevotella shahii. The sequence continues at coordinate 81,757 of NZ_BAIZ01000003.1, read as the reverse complement.
CTTCGCGTATTGCTTCGCAAGTAGTTACTGGCATCGGCTTTATTGGTGCAGGTATCATCATTTTTCAGAAGCATGTGGTGCATGGACTAACCACTGCTGCTGGTCTTTGGGTTACCTCTGCCATTGGTTTAACATGTGGCTCTGGTATGTTTGCTTTGGCCACTTCGGCCACTGTGATGGTGTTGATATGTCTTGAAGCCCTGCATTTGATATTGCGTAAGATAGGTACGCGTCACATATTGCTCACTATTTCGGCTTCAACGCGCAACGAAATAAAAGCGGTGCTGCAAGATATGAAGGCTAAGAATATGAACATTGCTAGCTACGAAATGCAAGAAAAGGTTTTGGGCGATGGCAAACACTTGCTAGTGGTCACTATTGACTTAAAGCTGAAGAAGAAAGTGTACGACAACTTTCTGCTTCAATTTATGGACGAATACGAAGGAGTGGATATTAATAAAATTGAATAAAGAAAAGAAACGATGAAAAGTTTTGCCCAATTGATGCATAGCAGACGTAGCTGTCGCAAGTTCACCCAGGAGAAAATAGACCCCGAAGCACTTAGCTTGGTGCTTAATGCTGCCTTACTTTCGCCTTCGGCAAAGAGCAGAAGGTCGTGGCATTTTGTGGTGGTGGAAGATAAAAACACGCTTGAAAAACTTGCAGATTGTAAAGAGTCGGGGGCTGCTTTACTTAAAAATGCAGCAGTGGCAGTGGTGGTTACGGCCAATGTCGCCGAAAACGATTGCTGGATTGAAGACTGCTCTATCGCTGCCTTAGCCATGCAGTTGCAGGCCGAAGACTTAGGATTGGGTAGCTGTTGGGTGCAGGTGAGAAACCGTGGCCTGAATAGTGGCGAGCGTGCTGTGGATATAGTGCGCGGTATTCTTAATATTCCCGAAGGCTTCGATACGCTTTGCATTCTTGCCTTGGGGCATAAAGCTAGCGAACTACCCTTGAAAAACGACGATGATGCGCCTTGGGAACAGGTGCATGTGGGTACTTTCTAATGAACATGAACGATATTAAGCAGTTTAAGGTGGTGTTGCTTGGGGCTGGAAATCTTGCCACAAGCTTGGGCTTGGCCTTGGTTAAGAGTGGTTTTAGTGTCGAACAGGTGTATAGTCGCACGTTGGAAGCTGCGCAAACGTTGGCCAATGTCTTGAATGCATCGGCTGTTAGCTGCTCGATGAGCTTTCCAATTCGGCCGATGTGTATCTCTTGGCGCTGAAAGACGATGCGTTGCCTGGCGTTATTCAACAGGTTTGCAGGTTAAATCCGCATGCTGTGTATGTCCACACTGCTGGAAGTGTACCAATGAGTGTGTTTAACAACTTGGCTGTTAACCATGGTGTGCTTTATCCGCTCCAAACTTTTTCCAAACAAAAGCCTTTAGATTTTGATTCTATTCCTTGTTTAATTGAGGGGGCAAATGCCTTTTCGCAAGATGTCTTATGGCGAATAGCTAACGCTTTGAGCAAAAATGTACATCTTGCTTCGTCTGAAGATAGGCGTGTGATGCACTTGGGGGCAGTGTTTGGCTGCAACTTTGTGAACCTTTGTTATACACTTGCAAACGAGACCTTGAAGAGTCGCGGACTGGATTTTGAGTTGTTGCTCCCATTGATAGACGAAACAGCGGCTAAGGTGCACCGAATGGGTCCGCTTGAGGCACAAACAGGACCAGCAGTGAGAAAGGATAAAAAAGTGATGCAGGGACAAATGCAGCTTATAGACGATGCAGATCGGCGTCGACTTTACGAGTTGATGAGTGAAATGATTCATAAACTGGCAAATAAATAACACAATGATAAACTACGATTTACAACGCATTCGTGCCATCGTGTTTGATGTTGATGGGGTGCTTTCGGCTTCTACTATCACCCTTTCGGCAGATGGCGAACCGCTTCGCACTGTGAATATTAAGGATGGATACGCCATCCAACTGGCACAAAAGATGGGTTTGCGTATCTGTATCATCACTGGTGGCGACACAAAGGCCGTGCGTAAACGCTACGAAGGACTGGGAGTAGAAGACATTTATATGAAGGCAGGTGTGAAATTGTTGGCCTACGAAAATTTTAAAACACGCTATGGTCTAGCCGACGACGAAGTAATGTTTGTTGGCGACGACATTCCTGATTACGAGGTAATGTTGCGTTGTGGCTGTGCATGCTGCCCAGCCGATGCTTGCGCCGACATTAAGGCGATTAGTTGCTATGTGGCTACAGCTGCTGGAGGTATGGGATGCGGACGAGAAATTATAGAACAGACGCTGCGGGCTAAGGGTTTGTGGATGAAAGACGCAAAGGCCTTTGGCTGGTGATTATCAAAATAGAATAGGAAAATGAAAAACAGACTGGTGTTGGCGAGTAATTCGCCACGTAGAAAAGAACTGTTGCGCGGGTTAGGTATCGACTTTGAGGTGAGGTTAATTCGCGATATAGACGAAAGTTATCCGCACGATTTGCCTACAAACGAAGTTCCCGTGCATATATCTAAGGCTAAGGCTGCGGCATATTCGGGCACGATGGCAGAAAACGAGGTGGTTTTAACTGCCGATACGGTTGTGGTGTGCGATGGAAAGATACTTGGCAAACCGCATGATGCCGACGAAGCACACCAAATGTTGGCCTTATTAAGCGGTAAAAGTCATGAGGTGACAACGGGAGTTACGCTTAGTACACTGCAATGGCAGCGTAGTTTTGCCGTAACAACGGTGGTTTGGTTTAAAGAACTGACTGCCGATGAGATTAGTTTTTATGTAGATAGTTATCGCCCATTTGATAAAGCTGGGGCCTATGGCATTCAAGAGTGGATTGGATATGTGGGCGTTCAGCGCATAGAAGGTAGTTATTTCAATGTGATGGGCTTGCCAGTACAGCGCATTTACGATGAGTTGAAAGATTGTTTCGACTTTTTGCATCCTTTTGAAGTGTAAATACCGAGGGATATAATGCCCTAAGGTTTTGGACTATCTTAGAAAAATATATTGGCAAGTCCGTGTTTAGGGCTTACATTTATAACTCCTGACCCTGGTTTACGCCGTAACCAAAGAGTGCAAAGTCGGCTTTTAGTGGGTCGTTAGGGAATACTTTGGCCATTTCTTGTGTCAGTTTCTTGGCGATAGACATGGAGGTAGACTTGCTTTTGAGCAGTTTTAGGCGTTGTGCTTGCGTCAAAACGTGTGTGTCTAGTGGCATGATGAGGGTGCGTTTGTCGATGGCGTCTTTCCAAATGCCTAAGTCTACGGGCGAATTATCGCGCACCATCCATCGCAAAAACATGCAAAGACGTTTGCATGCAGAGCGCGAATTGGTGGGGATAATACCTGTTCTGTTATGCTCGTTAAAGTAATTGCATAATGCAGTAATGGCCTTTAATGCATCGTTTTCAGCCATGTGCTGCAGATATTGCTGTAAACTACCATGTTCAATGAGTAGGGTTTGCAGCGTTTTAAGTAGGTTATTTATCATCTTTTTGGTGTAAAGGCGATAATAACAGTCGTCGGTTGGTGGTATGTCTTGTTCAAACAGTCCGCTTTTCACCCAGTTGTAAGGTTCGCCTTGCGACTTTTCCAGCACGAAATTTATCTTTGGAAAGAATTGCTTTCGGTTTCCATAGCTTAGGCTTGCCGCAATGAAAGCCATCGTTTCTTGGTTGTTTGTGCCCTGAACAAGGTGCATAAAGCGTGCAGGGTCTTCCTTTAAGAAGGCCGTTGTTTCATAGCGTGCAGCGTACTCTTTTAGTAATGCCTTTGTTTTTCCGTTCATATTGTTGCTGCTTTCGATATAAATATATTATTGCTTAATATTGCTGTCCGGTAAAACTTTTTTGGGGATATCTGTGTTAGTTAAAATAGATTTAACCTTATTATTTCTTAGAATTATCGGTTATTATAGGTCTTTTCTTATCAAAATAAGTGCATTCTATAATACTTTCAGTTTGAAATAGGAAACCAAGCCCCAGGATGGGTAAAACGGCTGCAATACCGATGGATAAAGAGATACAGAACTTTCTGTTTATTTTTACCAGACAGCAATAATTGCTTAACTAAAAGTTGCTTGTTTATTATTGCCAAAGGAAACATTGTTTACTATAATAATGCCAATTGAGATTGTGTACTGCGTTGGCGAGAAAAGGTAAAATGCGTAAAAAAGAGGATGTGACAACTGTGCACATCCTCTTTCATTTTATTGCTTAGCGGCCAACTGTCAGGCTATGAGCCTGAATTGGCTATGCGTTATTAGCAAACTTTGCGCGAACCATCGCTAATTACCACGTCGTAAACGGCGGGTTCACGGTTGTATTTAGCAGCATATTTCTGCTTAGCATCGGCAATAAACTTATCATAAAGTTCGTCTTTAACGAGGTTGATGGTGCAACCGCCAAATCCGCCGCCCATGATACGACTACCTGTAACGCCATTTTCTTTAGCCAAATCGTTTAGATAGTCAAGTTCTTCGCACGAAACTTCGTATTCTTTGCTCAACCCATGATGCGTTTCGTACATCTTTTGTCCTACTGTTTCGTAGTCGCCAGCGTTCAAAGCATCACAAACAGCCAACACACGGTCTTTCTCTCCGAGAACGAAGTGAGCGCGTTTAAAGTCTTCTTCAGAAACTTCATCCTTCACAGCGTCAAGCTCTTTCCAGTCGGCATCACGCAAAGTCTCAAATTTCTTTTCGGGGAATTTAGCGTTAAGAGCAGCAACAACGTTTTCGCAACTTTGTCTTCTTTGGTTATAAGCCGATGAAGCCAGTTCGTGTTTTACTTTAGAATCAAGCAAAACAAGCTTATATCCTTGTGGGTTGAAGGGGAAATATTCAAACTCTCTAGAACGGCAATCCAATCGCATGAGCTTACCTTCTTGTCCGAACACGCTAGCAAACTGGTCCATAATACCACACATCACACCACAATAGTTGTGTTCGGTGGCCTGTCCTGCAAGTACCATGTCCCATTTAGACACCTTATTGTCTCCAAAAAGGTCGTTCAGTGCGAAAGCAAAGCAGCTTTCGAGTGCAGCCGATGACGACATTCCTGCGCCCAAAGGCACGTCGCCCGAGAACGCAGTGTTGAAGCCTTTAACGTCAACGCCAAGCTTTTTCATTTCTTGGATAACGCCATAGATGTAGCGAGCCCAGCTAGCACGAGGACCATTAGGGTCGTCTACTTTAAATTCAACACGGTCTTTAAGGTCGATAGAGTAGCACATAACAGTGTCCGTTCCATTAGGGCGCACCTCGGCCATAATGCCTTTGTCTACTGCTCCTGGGAAAACAAATCCTCCATTGTAGTCGGTATGCTCGCCAATAAGGTTGATACGTCCAGGAGATGCGTATATGTTGCCGGTCTTTCCATCGAAGTGCTTGATGAAGCGACTTCTTACATGTTCAATATCCATCATATTAATGTGTTTTAGGTTTTGTGTATGCAATTTGTTTAACTAATAATTTGTTTGCCATTCGTTCGAGTTAGTCAACACGGATATCCTTGTTCACGTTCTTGCTACCGATAACAGCATAGAACAGAATGTAAACTAAGCCGATGAGTGGTATGGCATAAGAGATGAGATAGCCTGCATTGTCGGCAATAAAGTTCTGCATGAGAGGCAGAACACCGCCACCAACAACCATCATCATAAAGATACCTGAAGCTGCAGCCGAGTATTTGCCAAGCCTTCGGTAGCCAAATTAAAGATGCTTGACCACATTACTGAGGTGCAAAGACCGCAAAGCACTAGCAAGAGCGCTGCAACAGGCACGGTAACAAACTGGAATGACGAGCCAGTAAACACAGGCATAGCCATTGTTGTGCTCTTACCAAGAACCATTGCTAGCAGGATTAGCACGATGCCCAAGCCCGATGTGGCAATCATCATGGTTTTACTTGATACCTTATCGGCAATAAATCCAGCAGAGAAACGGCCTACAAGCATGAGAAACCAATAGGTGCCAGCCACAAAACCGCCAATCTTCACGGCTGTTGCGGGGTCAAGTCCACCACCATTAGCACCAGTATCAGAGAGGTAGAAGTTTAGTGTGCCGGGTATTCCAACTTCAACTCCCACATAAATGAAGATGGCGATGGCGCCAAGAACAAAGTGGCGGAAGGCCCATGGACTTCTTTCGTAAACTGTTTCGGCTGAAGTCTTACCCATTTGTGGGTCGGCAATGGGGATAAAGAGCAGTGCAACGAAGGCTGCAGCAAATACACCCATGGCGATATAAAGTACAAGGTTGATGTCTACGAGTGTGGTTTTGGCCGTTACTGTACCGATAAGAGCACCTACGAACATTGGCGTAAGCGTACCAGATAGTGAGTTAAGCGTACCACCAACAAGGTTTAGCTGGTTACCACGATTGCCACCGCCACCCAAAAGGTTGAGCATGGGGTTTACAACTGTGTTAAGCGTACAAACCGAGAAGCCCGAAATGAAGGCTCCGAGCAGGTAAACGGCAAAGCCTGAAACCTTATCGCCAACGCCTCCAGCTAGGAATTGCACCAATACGCCAAAGAAACCAAGGGCAATACCCACGAGAGCAGTGCGCTTGTAGCCAATCTTTGAGAGTAGCTTACCAGCGGGAATACCCATGAAGAGATAGGCCAAGAAGTTCATAGCGTTGCCCAGCATACCCACGGTGTTGGCGCTATCGCCTTGGAAAGCTTGTTTCCAGATGATGCCAATGGGTGCAGCGAGGTTTGTCACGAATGAAATCATTGCATAGAGAAACATCATTGTGACAATGGCTACTATGCTTCCACTTTTTGCTTGTTTATTTTCCATTTTAGTTTTAGTAATAAATGCTTTTAGTTATGGCCCATCTTTGATTGTGTGCACAACCTTTAGCGGTTGTACTTTGAGGCTTTTTCTGCGAAAAGAAACTGATGTGGTGTGGTTTGTTACGCACTTTGTTGTTCGAAGAGCAATTGAATAAGCTGTATAGAAACGTGCCACATCTAGTCAAAGGCATAGCATACCAATCAAAGAGCGGGTCTATTGAGATAAATGGTTTATGCTTTTGTTCCGAATTTGTAAATGGTTTTTTGCTTATATTGTTCGCCAGGGTTGAGCACCACAGAGGGGAAGTAGGGGCGATTGGGCGAATCTGGGAAGTGTTGTGCTTCAAAGCAGATACCACTTCTTCGTGGGAAGGTGGCACCGTGTTGTCCTTTATATCCATCTGCCCAGTTGTCAGTGTAGAGTTGCACACCAGGTTCGGTGGTGTAAACCTCCATTGTGCGACCCGTATTGGGCTCTGTAATCCTTGCAGCAAAGCTTAGTTCGCCCTCTTCGCGCTTGTTAAGCACAAAACAATGGTCGTAACCAGCACCGTTTTTAATTTGTTCGTGGTCGGCATCAATATCTTGTCCGATGGTCTTTGGCGTTCTAAAGTCGAAGGGAGTGTCCTTAACAAAACGTATTTCGCCCGTGGGGATACTCACTTCATCAATAGGAATATAAAAGTCTGCATTAATTTCGCACTCCAAATTCTCAATGCTCGGTGTGGGGTTGGCTATACCTGCGAGCGAGAAAAAACCGTGACTGGTAAGGTTGATGACTGTTTTTTTGTTTGTTTTGGCCATGTATTCAATAACCAACTCGTTGTCTTTGTTGAACGAATAGATAACTGTGGTTTTGAGTTCGCCAGAGAAACCCTCTTCACCATATGCGCTAGTGTAGTTCAGAACAAGTGTATTATCGTTCATTTGTAGTGCATCCCACACTTTAGCGTTAAATCCTTTCTTGCCTCCATGCAGCGAATTGGGCCCATTGTTGATGGGCAGGCTATACTCTTTGCCATGCAATTGAAACTTGCCTTTGGCTATTCTATTGCCATATCTGCCCACAAGCGTAGAGAGATAGGGTTCGGGCGAGTTTACTACGTCTTGTATATTGTCATGTCCTTGTATCACATTGGCCAAATTTCCATGCTTATCGGGAACCATGATAGCCACAATTGCTCCGCCATAGTTGGTAATGGCCACTTCGTTTCCTGCTTCGTTGCGGAGAATATACAAATCGGTTTCTTTGCCGTCGATGCGAGCTTGAAAGTCTTCACGCTTCAGCCCGCATACATTTTGCACCTTATCTGTGTTCGTCATATAAGAAAGTTTTTAGTTATACTTTGTTGCAAAGTAAACGAAAAAAAATGAATACAACAAATATTAATATATTAAAAGCGGTGGTTTCGTGTTAAAAATATTCAACAGACAACTCCACCGCTTTCCTTTTGCTAATATTTGGTTTAATCTTTATCCTTTAGTACGCAAATTTTAGTTGAAAGAGCGCACTTGTCTTTCTTTGGTTTTAAGGTTTATTTGTTATTATTGGGGGTGTTTCAAGGCTTGATAGCAAGTCGGCCACCACATAACTACTTCCGCCCACAAACACCAAATCTCCTTCTTCTGCATCGTTTAGGGCTGCATCGTAGGCTGTTCTTACCTTATTATATATATGGCCATGCAATGCGTTTTGTTCTGCTTTTTGCGCCACAATCTCACTAGGCACTGCTCTATGCGTGCTAGCTTGCGTGAAATAATAGGTTGCATCCTTAGGTAAGAGCGTAAGAACCGTGTCTAAATCCTTGTCGTCTACCATGCCAAAAACCATGCGCAGCGTGCGATAGCTTTGTGCTGCTAGTTGTGTGCTAAGATATTGCCAGCCTGCAACGTTGTGTCCTGTGTCGCAAATCACTCTGGGGGCTGTGCTTAATGTTTGCCATCTCCCTTGCAAACCTGTTGATTGGCACACGTTGGCCATGCCTTGAGCCACTGCTGTTGCGGTTATGGCAAAGCTAAAGTCTGTAATTGCAATGTAGCTGTTAAGATGGTGTTGGCGTTGTGGTGTTGATAGTTGCCTCCCAGTTCGAAAACCACGTTGCCAAAGCTACGGGTTTGTAAACTTATGCCACCCTCGTTGCGGTGTTGCCACTGTAACACTTCGGGGTTTTCTTCGGCCCAAACCATGGGCGCGTGCATTTCTTTGGCTTTGTTTGCAAACACAGGGCGTGTTTCTGCTGTGGTTTCTCCCACAACAACAGGCGTTTCTTTCTTTATAATACCTGCTTTTTCAGAAGCTATTTGTGCCAAGGTGTTGCCCAAGAAGCCAGTGTGGTCGAGGCTGATGTTGGTGATAACCGAGAGCACAGGACTGATAATGTTGGTGCAATCGAGCCTTCCGCCCAAACCCACTTCGATAACGGCTACGTCAACACTACTTTCTGCAAAGTAACTGAAGGCCATAGCAGTGGTTAATTCGAAAAACGAGGGGTGCAATGGCTCGAAAAAATCGCGATGTTTTGCCACGAAATTCACCACATAGGCTTCCGAAAGTGGCTCTCCATTAACGCGAATGCGCTCGCGAAAGTCGATAAGGTGGGGCGATGTGTACAATCCCACGCGATAGCCACATGCTTGAAGAATGGCTGCCAGCGTATGCGCGGTAGACCCTTTGCCGTTGGTTCCAGCCACATGGATGGTTTTAAACTGGCGGTGGGGCATAGCCAGGTGTTTATCTAGTGCCAACGAATTGTCTAAGCCCTCTTTATATGCAGAAGCACCCACATGTTCGAAAACAGGGGTGCTATTGTATAGATACTGAATTGTCTCCTGATAGTTCATCAGTTAAAGTAATTCTTGAATTTTTGGAATATTGTTTTTTTTGTGGCTTTGTCGCCTTTAAAGTTATCGCTTTCGGACAATTTCTCTAGCATGGACTTCTCTTCGCTTGTCATTGCCTTAGGCACATACACGCTAAGGTTTACAATGAGGTCGCCCGTACCCGAGCCATAGCCCTGAATGGCAGGCAAACCTTTGCCTCGCAATCGCAAGGCAGTTCCCGGTTGTGTTCCAGGAGCAACTTTCATTCTCACCTTACCGCCGTCTACCAGTGGTATTTCGAGGCTTCCACCCAAGGCAGCAGTGGGGAAATCTAGTAGCTCATTATATATAAGGTCGTTGCCATCGCGCACGAATGTGTCGTTAGGTTCTTCCTCAATAAACACTTGTATGTCGCCAGTTATGCCGTTTCGTTTGCCTGCGTTGCCTTTTCCAGGGACGTTAACCACCATTCCTTCGGCCACTCCAGCTGGTATTTTAATCTCTACCACTTCTTCACCTTTGATCACACCAGAGCCTTTACAGCTATGGCAAGGAGTCTTAATAACCGTTCCTTCGCCATGGCAGGTGGGGCATTCGCTTTGAGTTTGCATCATGCCTAGCATGGTTCTCACAGTTTTTGTAACTATACCTTGTCCTTTACATGTTGGGCAAGTCTCTGTTCCGCTACCTTCTTCAGCGCCAGTTCCATGGCAATGATTACAGGTAACATCTTTTTTAACTTTAAACTTCTTGGTGATACCTGTGGCAATCTCTTGCAACGACAGGCGCACTTTTAGACGCAAGTCGCTACCTCTGTATTGTGCATGTCGGCCACCACGTGCGTCTCCGCCAAATCCAGAGAAGCCCCCAAAGCCTCTATGCCCGCCAAAGATGTCGCCGAACATTGAGAATATGTCGTCCATATCCATGCCCGAACCACCACCAAAGCCACCGAAACCACCTGATCCAGCAGGTCCGTCAAAGCCAAATTGGTCGTATTGTTGTCGTTTATTGGGGTCGTGCAGCACATCATAAGCTTCAGCAGCCTCTTTAAACTTTTCTTCGGCTTCCTTGTCGTCGGGGTTTTTGTCGGGGTGATATTTGATGGCGAGTTTGCGATAAGCCTTTTTTATCTCGTCTTCCGTAGCGTTTTTGTCAACGCCCAGCACTTCATAATAGTCTCTTTTTGCCATTTTCTTTCCTTTTCAGCCCGGTCAATTATTGTCCAACAGCCACTTTGGCATGTCTGATAACTTTATCGTTAAGGGTATAACCAGTTTGCACGCAGTCGATGATTTTTCCTTTTTTATCATCGCCCATACCTGGAACCATAGCCACAGCTTCGTGGAAATCCACGTCGAAATCTTTGTTTTCAACTTTAATTTTCTTCACGCCCATACCCTCGAGAGTGCTTAGTAGCTTTTTATAAATCAGCTCCCAGCCTTCTTCCACTGCATCAACGCATTCTTGTTTGTGTGCGTTTTCAATGGCTCTTTCCATGTCGTCGATAATGGGTAGAATGGCAGTGATGGCTTTTTCACCACCATTAAGAATAAGTTCGGTTTTTTCTTTTAGTGTGCGACGCTTAAAGTTGTCGAATTCAGCCACAGTTCTAAGATACTTATCTTTCAACTCTTCCAGTTGTTGTGTAATTTTTTCTTCTTCCGTAGAGTTGTCTTCTTCGGTTGCTTGTGGTTGTTCTTGTGGCTCGTTAGCCTCGTCTTTGTTTGTATCTTGGTTAAGGTCAACAGCCTCCTCGTTGTTCTGGAGGTTGCTGTTGGCCTTCTTTTCCATGTTTTCGTCTGTCATTTTTTCGTTCATTCCAAATGTGTATTTGTTTGTTTACTGTATTAAGTCTTTGTAAGTAATCTAGCAAATACCTTGCCAACCTGTTTTATACGTTGTACATTTTGGCCCTTTGTTCCTTAATGGCAGGGTCGTAAATGTAGTCGTCGTAGCTCATCAGCTTATCAATGGTGCCACTGGGTGTTAGTTCGATAATACGGTCGGCTATCGATTGTATGAACTGGTGGTCGTGACTGGCAAAGAGTATGTTACCCTTAAAGCCCACTAAGTTGTTGTTGAAGGCCTGAATGCTTTCCAAGTCCAAGTGGTTGGTGGGTGTGTCTAGTATCAAACAGTTAGCATTTTTCATTTGCATGCGCGCAATCATACAACGCATTTTCTCGCCTCCTGATAGCACATTCACCTCTTTAAGTACGTCTTCGCCCGAGAAGAGCATGCGTCCTAGATAACTTTTCATTACCACTTCGTTTCCTGGTCCGTATTGACTGAGCCAGTCAACAAGGTTAAGTTTGCTATTAAAGAATTCGGTATTATCTAAAGGCAAGTAAGCAGTAGTGATGGTAACGCCCCATTTATAGGTACCAGCATCGGCTTCGCGGTTGCCATTGATAATCTCGAATAGTGCCGTCATGGCCTTAGGGTTATGGCTAAGGAACACCACTTTCTGCCCTTTCTCCACGTTAAACGACACGTTGTCGAACAAAACGTTGCCCTCATTGTCGATGGCTTTCAATCCTTCAACCTCTAGAATTTGGTTTCCAGGTTCGCGTTCCATCTGGAAGATGATGCCGGGGTATTTGCGGCTTGAAGGTCTAATTTCTTCAACGTTAAGTTTTTCGAGCATCTTTTTACGCGAAGTGGTTTGTCTACTCTTTGCCACATTGGCAGAGAAGCGACGAATAAATTCCTCCAACTCCTTGCGTTTCTCTTCGGCTTTCTGCTTTTGGTTTTGTGCTTGACGCAAAGCCAACTGCGAACTTTCGTACCAGAACGAGTAGTTACCCGAGAAAATGGTAACCTTTCCAAAGTCGATATCCACCGTTTGGGTGCTCACTGCATCGAGGAAGTGACGGTCGTGACTAACAACGAGCACCGTTTGTTCCACGTTGCCTAGGTATTCCTCAAGCCAGTTTACGGTGTCGAGGTCCAAGTCGTTGGTAGGCTCGTCGAGCAAAAGGTTATCGGGGTTGCCAAATAGAGCCTTTGCCAGCATCACGCGCACTTTTTCGTTGTTTGATAGGTCGCTCATTTGTTTATAGTGCAAGGCATCAGGCACGCCCAGGTTGCTCAGCATTTGTGCTGCATCGCTTTCGGCTTCCCAGCCATTCATTTCAGCAAACTTCTCTTCCAGTATGGCAGCGCGATTGCCATCCTCTTCGGTCATTTCTTCTTTCGCATATAGAGCTTCGCGTTCTTTCATGTTGTCCCATAGCTTTTGGTGACCCATCAGCACAGTATCTATAACGCGATATTCGTCGAACTTAAAGTGATCCTGATCCAAAACCGAAAGACGTTCGCCTGGTCCCAGCTCCACCGTACCCTTGTTGGGTTCTAGTTCGCCACTAATGGCTTTGAGAAGGGTGGACTTTCCAGCCCCATTTGCACCGATGATGCCATAAATGTTTCCTGAAGTGAACTTCATGTTCACGTCTTTGTAGAGCACTCGCTTACCGAATTGAATAGCAAGATTTGTAACAGTTATCATTCTCTTTTATCTTGTTTTATAATTATGTACAACTTGAATGGATGTTGCGTGCCGACCAATTTTTTCGGCTTTAACCATGCAAAGGTAGTGGTTTTCATTGGATTATGCAAATTATTGGTTCGGGTTAGCTTTCTTGTCTTTGTTTTCAATGCTTGCATTGGTGTGAGGTTGTGGCAAATAGCACGCTTTTGCGGGATGCTCTTTCTTTTTTGATGGTTGTGTTTAGGTGCGTTGTTAAGTTGTTTTCTTGTAGTGTTTTTTGTTTATAGCGCATCTTTCCTATTACTGATTATGCGGGTGACTACAGTGTTTGGCTGGTTGTGTAATGTTAAAGTTCTAGAATGAATATGTGTGTTTTTTACTTTTTTTTGTAACTTTGCTATTCCTTTTGAATATATTTGTAATTGTAATTAGTTTATAATAGCACATGAAAAAGTTTTTGTTTCTTTTAGTTGCGTTCAATCTCGCTTGGATATTATCATCTAATGCGCAAAGCAACGTGCGTGGTCGCGTGGTTGATGCTGCAGGAAACGGCATCGAATACGTTACGGTATGCGTAGATAGCGTCTTTTGCATTTCGGATATTGATGGAAATTTCGACATAAAATTGCCTGATAATGCTACTGGCGACATGAAAGTGAGTCATATTAGTTTTAAAACGAAAGTTATTCCGCGTAGTCTTTATCAACAAGGTGATGTAAGAATTGTAATGGAAGATTTGGCTTATAGTCTGGGTGGCGTTGCTGTGGTGGCCAAGAAGCTCACGTTGGAACCAATACTTGGCAAGGGAATGAAACTCCCAGGCGATGCCACATTTGGCAAAGAGCAGCTAGGTGACCTCGAAGTTGGCCCGGCTTTTACCTCTAAAAAAGATTATGCGGTGGCTAATTTCCAATTTAAAGTGGGAAAATGTACCTATACACGTTGTGTTGTTCGCGTTATTGTATACGAACTTGTGGGCTCTGCTTTCGTGCCTGTACAGGCAAAACCCATTTATTTCACGCTGACTCCAGCCAATCAAAACACAGACGTGAAGGTTAAGGCTACAGAAAAAATATATCTAAAAAAGGGATTGACCTATTATGTGGGATTGTCTCTTGTGTCGGGAGGTAATGGTATTTTGCATTTCCCCGCACACATGCGCTTTTCTTATGTACGAAATCTTATTAAAAATTCGTGGAAGAAAATGCCCGCTACGCTTGGGGTTGCTATTGAAGGTTATCGGTTAGAGAAGAAATAATGCGCAATGCTTGTTGTTTCAGGCTTGTTTGCTAATATTGATAGAGACATTCACGTAGGACTGATGTTATAGCTGGCGAGGTTTGTTTCTACATTTTTAAATAGGTTTATCCTAGAAAAGCGGTGAGAGACGCTAGGCGATAGTTGTGTTTGTATGCACCATAACCTAGCGTCTTTCGTCGCTTTTAGCGTTTGGGGAGACAGAAAAATTCAGTGTTCGATGGTCTTCTTTCTCCGTGATGCAAATGTTTCTGATGTGTTTACGCCCTGTTAGCGCCTATTTTTCTTATTCAGGGGTGTGAGTTTGGGCATTGCATTATGATGCTCTCTCGAGTTTTGTTATATGTTAACCCCAATCGGGCATTAGACCACAATGTTTCCTTAACTTTTGTTTTTGTGTTGTTTTCTCACATCTTTTATTTTCTTGTTGGCATCTTGTCTGTCTTTGCAACTTGATGTAGCCCGCTACGCCTGCGTTACAAAGACAGACAAGATGCCAACAATAAAATAAAAGATGTATAGGCTCTAATAACATTTGGGGGTGAATGAAAAGTTAATATATTTCTTTATGTTTTACAAAACATCATTTTGAATACCTCTTATTTTAGCGTTTTAAAACAGACGGCAGATTGTAGCTATTTATTGCTGTTTTAATGCTGTTTTGGTGGTTTTTGATTGTAAGGTGTTGAGTGTTAGTGTGTTGTGAACTGATGTTTAGGTAAAGAAGAAAAACACGGAGAACGAGACAACGGATGTTCATAATGTTGTTTTTGTTTCAAAAAGTCGTGTTTTAGGTGCTTTTTCTCCTTTTTTCGACTCTCTTTTGTTCTTTTGTTTCAGAAATATTAAGGTCGAAAAAGTGCTAATTATACAGTTTTATGCATTTAATGCATCGTATTTATCCAGTTGATGACTTGTATCGATGTCGTAGTAGAAGGCAGAAAACTGTTGTGTTTTTCTTATTTTGTTGTTAAAAGTAGGTTTTAGCTTGGCGTTTTGCTGCATTTAACCTTGCGTTTTGTAGCAGTTAGCACAGCGTTTTGTAGGAGTTAGCACTGCGTTTTGCTGCAAAACGCACGGTATTTTGCAGCATTTAGCCTTTTTTATCTGCTTCTTCTCATTTATTTATTAGGCTTAGCCCAAGCTTGTAATAGTTGTGTTTTGCGATATTTATGCAAAATACCCCATGCAAGAATTTAATATATGCAGTCAAGAGGAGAGATGACTCGAAATAATGGCGTATTTTTTGTTAAATAAACGTCTTAAAACTTTACAAAATTGCGGGTAGTGTGTGACGATGAGTACCAAAGACAACTTTCTGCTTGCTCAAACCTAATGGCGTTAGGTTAATTCTTGCATCTAATTTAATATTGATGTGTTTGAAACATAAATGGTTTAGCAAGCTTTGTCAACCACTTTTTCTATTTTGCACAACATCAATGTATGATGTGAGGGGGAGAGATAGATTTCTTGGTGTGCGAGAATCTCTCATTATCTAAATAAGACAGCTGAAAAAAAACTTGTGTTTCTAATCCAAAAGTGTTATTAAAATTTAAGCTAAGGAGGGCAGGTGATAATTTAATTAACATTTAATTTTGACTACTTTAAAGAACTAAATGCTTTATTGATAGACGCTTATCTATGCTTTAAAACTGCCTTTGGCGGGGTGCTAAAAGAAATGTAGTGTTAAAAAATAGGAAAGTGTAATAGGCAAAAGTATTTTTACTTAACTTTGCTCAATATTTATAATTATAACACAAGCTAATTTATGAAGAAAGTTTTATCAACGATGTTTGTTGCAGCCTTTTGTTTACTAAACACAACGCCTGCTATGGCACAGTTTAATCTTAAAAAGGCAGTGGGAGGAGCAGCAAAAGCAGTGAAGGCGGCTACTTTGACAGATGCCGACGTGCAGAATTATGTGAAGGAATACATCGATTGGATGGACAAGCACAATCAAGTTTGTCCCGATGACAACCCCTATGCTATTCGTTTAAAGAGGCTTACTTCTGGATTAACCAACGTCGAAGGTATTCCTTTGAATTTTAAGGTGTATTATGTTATTGATGTTAATGCCTTTGCTTGTGCTGATGGCAGTGTGCGTGTATTCTCTTCGTTGATGGACATCATGACCGATGAGGAATTGCTCGGCGTAATTGGTCACGAGATAGGGCACGTGGCACACAAAGACTCGAAAAACGCATTCCGCACAGCTTTGTTAACCTCGGCTTTGAAAGATGGTGTCTCTTCAACCAATGGAAAGGCAGCTGCACTGAGTGACTCTCAGCTAGGCGATCTGGGTGAGGCTTTACTCAATGCCACCTATTCGCAACAGCAAGAAAGCAACGCAGACGCTTACGGTTACGAGTTTTTGAAGAAAAACAATAAGAATCCTTGGGCTATTGCCTTGTCGTTCGAGAAACTGAAGAAACTTGAAGAGGATGCAGGCTATAAGAAAGACAGCAAATGGAAACGTATGTTCTCTTCTCACCCCGACCTTGACAAGCGTATTAAGACGATGAGCGAACGTGCTCAGAAAGATGGATTTACACGACCTGAAAACAAAATGCCCGCAGATGCAGCCACTCAGAAAGCTGCTAAGGGTAAGAAATAATAACCTTAAAAATACATAACTAATTATGCTATCATTTTTTGCATCATTTTATTACGCCGTCTTTGGTGGTTTTCGTATAGACAAAAACACCAATTTGAGTACGGACCAACAGCGCAAATTGTTGCTTAGTGGTGTCTTCTCTTGTCAGAAAGGCGCTTATTTAAATGTGGTAACAACGGGCTTGTCGGCTGGCAGTCGCGAGCAAATGTTCGGTCAAGGTTGGGATATAACCGACCGTGAATCGGCTATTGCCATGCTGGATTATCTTAGGGATGAAGGCACACGCCGTTTCTTCCCCCAGGTGGTAGAGGCGTTGAAGCTTAAAAACAAACAGGCTATTCAGCAGTATATCACCGAAACCTGTGAAACCGAAGATGATATGTACGCCTGTTGGGAACAGGTGAAGTTTGCTTTCGAGTCTATTGAGCCGTTAATGAAACAACAACTCATCAAAGACGAAGCCGACTTTGTGCGCATTGGCCCTGATGCTTGGGATGCAGGTAGGTTGGTGTTTATGGCCAGAGTGTGCAATGAGCATGGTTATATCACCAACGAAGAATTATGGGATTATATTGAGGCAGCCGATGATATAGCCCATCAGACAATACGTTCATGGGAAGATTTCGGTAAGAGCTATATCATAGGACGTTGCTTATGGTGTGGCACAGCCAACTATTTTGAAGTGATGGCTGACCATGCAAAGGAACTATATACGAAAGAAAAAAGTCCTTGGAAAACCATTCCTTTTGACAAATAAACATATTTACTTACATAATACAATAAGAAAGCCATTGCTTGTTGCGCACTTGCGACAGGCATTGGCTTAAATCACTAGAAATTAACTATATGAAAAAGAAAAACATTTTTGGTTTGATGGTAGTGATGTGCTTTGTTGCACAGCAAGTTGAGGCTGCTGAAAGGTTTCGTATTAGAACTCATGGAGGTTCGGGAGATGGTGATGGCTCGTATAATTGGATTTTCTATCTAATCTTTGCTATTGCTATTTTGGCCGGATTGTACCATTATATGGCTGAATTAAAAAGCCTGTTGCGTTCTGTTTTTGGTGGTTTCCTATTAGACGAAAAAACAACATTGAACAAAGACCAGCAACGAAAGCTGCTTTTGAGTGGTATTTATTCTTCGTCTCTTAAACTTTATATGAACAGTTTGAAGAGTGACATGACGTGGCAAGAGCGTAAAGATTGCCTTCAAAATGATTGGCAAATAAACGATCGCGACTCGGCACTTAGCGTTCTTACCGAGTTGAAAGTGCTTTGCACAAAGAGTAATATTCCGCATATAGCAGAGGCATTCAAACTCAACGACCAGCAGGCCATCGATAAATATCTAAGCGATACATTCATGGTGGATAAGGATGCGCGAAGCTGTGCTAAGGAGATAGAGAATGCTTTTAAAGCGATGCCCACACTAGTGAAGTATGGCATTGTTAAAGATCATAACGAACTTGTACGTATAGGAACAGATGGCTGGAACATCACTCGTTTTGCTTTCATTGTGCGTTTGTGTTATGATTCAGAGTATATCAACGAGACCGAGTTTTGGGAATTTATGGATGTGGCCGACGAATTGGCTCATCGTTCGCTCACTTCTTGGGAAGATTATGGCAAGAGTTATCTTATTGGTTATGCCTCTGGGGTACTTCAAACGTTGAATTGAAGATTGAAAGCGATAAGATTAAGAAACTAACAACCGACCCAAAGAGTCCTTGGGTGACGTTCTCTTTTGCTAAATAAATTTTTAAGGCCCTTTGCAGACGCTGAATATAGTTTGCAAAGGGCCAATTTGATTTTAGAAAGAACCTTTTGGTGATTAATGTTATAGGATGTTTTAAGAAAGTGGTTTACGTAAAAAACTTACTCTTCGCACAGCCTACGTCTTGCTTTGCGAACCAAACACACTGCTTACATGCTGATAACACCACATAATATGTATTGCGATAGATATTAACGAATAGGATATTTGCGGGATGAATAAAAGTAGAAAAACAGCTTTAACTTGAAGAAAAAAGACGAGAAGAGGGTTTTTATGAATACTTTTTGAGCCAGAAAAATACAAATACGAACGAATTAAAAAGGAATTGGACGTTGCACTATGAATGGGGGTACATCCTAAAAATAAGAATAGATGCAGTATATTGTTGTGACGCAGAATAGAATAAAAAAACCGCCGACAAAATTGTCAACGGTTTAAAATATTATGTTGTGCATTTGCCTTGATAAGGGCAGCACATTGCAAGCGCAGATTAGTTAGCCGATTGGAACTCTTGCAAGAAACGAACGTCGTTCTCGGAGAACATACGCAAGTCGGCCACGTGATATTTCAAGTTAGTGATGCGTTCGATGCCCAAACCAAAGGCATAACCCGAATAAACGGTGCTGTCTATGCCGCAGGCTTCAAGCACATTGGGGTCTACCATGCCACAACCAAGGATTTCAACCCAACCCGTGTGTTTGCAAAAACCACAGCCCTCGCCACCGCAGATGTGGCAAGAGATGTCCATTTCTGCACTTGGTTCGGTGAAGGGGAAATAGCTTGGACGCAGGCGGATGTCGGTGTCGGGACCGAAAAGCTCGCGAGCAAAAGTAAGCAACACCTGTTTTAGGTCGGTAAACGACACATTTTTGTCGATGTACAAGCCTTCTAGTTGGTGGAAGAAACAGTGCGCGCGTGCCGAGATAGCCTCGTTGCGGAACACGCGCCCTGGGCAAATCACGCGGATAGGCGGTTGTTGGCGTTCCATTACTCGGCTTTGGTCGTTAGACGTATGCGAGCGTAAGATAACACTTTTCGTAACGTCGTTGGGGTTGCTCTCGATAAAGAAAGTGTCTTGCATGTCGCGAGCAGGATGGTCGGGCGCGAAGTTTAGTTTGGTAAACACGTGCAAGTCGTCGTCGATTTCAGGTCCTTCGGCAAGCGTAAAGCCCATTCGTTGGAAAATATCAATGATTTGATTGCGCACGATAGTTAGCGGATGGCGCGTTCCTAGCCTGATGGGGTAGGGAGTACGAGTAAGGTCGGGTGCATCTTCGGCCTTATTTTGTTGGCCAACACACTCTTTCAGTTCTTTCAGTTTGTCTTGTGCAAGCTGTTTCAACTCGTTGATTTTCATGCCCACCTCTTTCTTTTGTTCTGCAGGCACATTGCGGAAGTCGGCCATCAGAGCAGTGATGTCGCCCTTTTTGCTGAGGTATTTAAGGCGCAGTTGTTCAATCTCGTCGGCATTTTGTGCCGAGAGATTGCTCACTTCTTTCAACAGTTGGTCTATCTTATCGAGTATCATCTTTTATTGTGTTATTACAATTTGAATGCAAAGTTAATATTTTTATATTGAAATAAACATGGTGTGGAAATAAAGTTGTACTTTTGCATGAGTTACGGTGCACCTCTATGGTATGAAAACAATGCACAAGGAGGTGTTCTCCGTGGTTATGAAAGATTTGAGAGACTAACAAAAAGTTTTAGAAAAGAATAGAATAAAGATGAAGAAACTAGTTTTCTTTGCCATCATGGCTGTGGTGTTGGTAGCGATAGGGAGTACAACCACCAGCTGTAAAGATAAGAAATCCGTTGCCGATAGCATCCGAATAGACTCCTTGCAGGTTGATTCAACGACACGCGACACCCTAGAAAGTATTATAGAAGAACAGCCCATGCCCAAGGCGGCCGATGAGTTGTTCGATGATTTTGTTTTTAATTTCGCTGCAAACCGCAAATTGCAGTTGACGCGCATAAAGTTTCCGTTGGACGTTTACCAAAACGATAAGGTGGTGAAGCGCATTGAGAAAAAAGATTGGCGTATGGAACACTTCTTTATGAAGCAAGGTTATTATACGCTCATTTTCGACAATGTGAAGCAGATGGACTTGGTGAAAGACACTACAATCGACCATGTGGTAATCGAAAAAATTACGTTTAAGAACAAATCCGTGAAGCAATACCTGTTTAATCGCATCAACGGACATTGGACGCTCACGTCAATGTGTCTTAAGCATATAAGCGAAACTACGAATGCTTCGTTCTTACAATTTTACCAACGCTTTGCTTCAGACAGCGCGTTTCAGGTTCAAAGTCTTAGCGATTTAGTGGAGTTTACCGCTCCTGATCCTGACGACGACTTTAGTTCGATAACTGGTTCGATAACACCCGAGCAGTGGCCATCGTTTAAACCTTGGCTGATACCCGATGGAGAGATTTATAACATCATCTATGGGCAAAAGTACACTGAGAGCAATCGCAAATTGTTCGTTATTAGAGGGGTGGCTAATGGTATGGAAACCGAGATGAACTTCAAGGTTGTGAAGGGCAAATGGAAACTGATGAAGTTTAATAGTTAGGCTCGTATTATATATGACAGACCTTTATAATTACGACCTCACGGCGCATAATACCTTCGGTATCAATGCCAGATGTAAACGATATGTGGCCTTTGATAATGTGGAAGAAGCTCAAAACGTACTTCCAAGCTTGGTGGCTAGCGGTGAACAATTGTTGATTTTAGGTGGTGGGAGCAACCTGCTATTAACAGCCGACTATAATGGAACGGTTGTTCACTCGAGCATATTGGGTGTGAAAAGTAGCGATGATGGTGCCGACCATGTGCTGTTGCGAAGTGGTTCGGGTGTGGTTTGGGATGAACTTGTGGCCCAATGCGTAGCTGAAAACTTGCACGGAGCCGAAAACCTGTCGCTCATACCTGGCGAAGTGGGAGCAAGTGCCGTGCAAAATATTGGAGCTTACGGCGCAGAAGTGAAAGATTTGATAACCGAGATTGAAGCTATTGAAATCAAAACAGGGCACTTAGTATATATAACCAATGCTCAATGCGAATATGCTTACAGGCAGAGTAGATTTAAAAGAGACTGGAAAGACCGCTTTTTTATCACGCATGTAACCTATCGGTTTAGCAGAAACTTTGTTCCGCATCTTGATTATGGCAATATTAGGGGCGCATTGGCCGAGAAAGGTATCGCTACACCCACGCCAAGCGAGTTGAGACAGATTATCATTGATATAAGAAATGAGAAGTTGCCCGACCCGAAAGTAGAGGGAAATGCTGGTAGTTTTTTTATGAACCCCATCGTAGAACGAGGCCAGTTTGAAGCCTTACAAAAGCTATATCCCAACATGCCACATTATATTATAGATAATGAACACGTGAAAATACCAGCTGGCTGGATGATAGAACAATGCGGATGGAAAGGAAAAACCCTGGGACGGGCTGGCGTTCATCATAAACAAGCATTGGTTTTGGTAAATAAAGGTGGAGCAGATGGCAAAGAAGTTTTGGCGCTTTGTCAGCAAATACAGTTGGATGTGCAAGCCAAATTTGGCATTACTATTCATCCAGAGGTTAATATAAGATGAAATTTACGCTTTTAGGTACGGGTACATCTAATGGAGTACCTGTGTTGGGATGCGATTGTGCGGTATGTCGAAGTACAAATAGCAAAGACAAACGCTTGCGTTGCGCGCTGCTAGTGGAGAGCAATGCGAGCAGATTACTAGTGGATTGTGGTCCTGATATTCGTCAGCAGCTCATGCCTCATGCCTTTCGTGCCATTGATGGCGTATTGCTTACCCATATTCATTACGACCATGTGGGAGGTATTGACGACCTTCGGCCCTATTGTAGTTTTGGAGATATAAACCTCTATGGTAACGCTTCCACGGTAAAAGATTTGAAACACAACATGCCTTATTGCTTCTCAGATAAACTATATCCAGGTGTTCCACTTCTTAAGTTGCATGCTATTGCACCCCATCAAACCTTAACTTTCGGCGATATTGAAGTGATGCCATAGAAGTGATGCATGGTAAGCTGTCTATCCTGGCTTTTAGATTTGATAAGTTGGCCTATATCACCGACATGAAAACCATTGCAGAAGAAGAAATAGCCAATCTACAAGGTGTGGAAGTACTGGTTATAAATGCCCTTAGATTTGAAAAAGAGCATCATTCACACCAATTGGTGGATGAGGCAATCGCCTTTTCAGAGCGCTTAGGGGCAAAAAGAACAGTGCTTACACATCTCACCCATCGTATAGGAATCCACGAAGAAGCCAGTAAACGTTTGCCCCAAGGTGTTGAATTGGGTTACGATGGAATGCAGATCGAGCTTTAAATACCCGATCCGCATTTATTGTTAAGGGAAAATTCTGCTGTTGTTAAGGGGAAAATCTAATGCCTTTAAAAGTGGGTTTATCAACACCCGCATTGTTGAAAGGCTACTACAAGAAGTAAGCTTTTAGTGAATATTGTGCCTTTTGTTGCATCTTAAGGAATGCTGAGGCACAAAACATTGCGTCATTGCTTTTAAAAAAATGGAAGTCTTGTAGGCAATTGTAAAAGCAAGATGCCGTTACGGCGGTTATCAAAACCAGCTTTTAAATTTTAATAGCGGTTTTCCTGTGAATTTTCGATATAGTTTCCATCCAAGAATAAGCGTGTCGGCAACGCTAATTCCAGTGCTTACCATGTCTGAAATACGCTTCGAAGGCGAAGTGTTCTCCTTGTCGTTAGGAGTGAACAATTTGTCCCATAGCACCCTAACCTTGTCTTCTTCCTCTACAATCTGCTTTCTTACTGCCTCCTTTTTCGCTCTAATCTGTGTGAGCGAAGTGTAAGACGGCGAATGAATAATTTCGTTTTCCATATCCTAATCCATTAAGATGCTCGTAAGAATTCTAATCACAGGCCTCTCAATCCATTGCTTTCGGAAAGCGAAGATTAGCAAGAACAGCACAATATAGAAAGCCGCCACCACACAAAAGCTAGTGGCCATACCTAATGAAGGTGCCAAAGCGTAGGCGACAGCAAACGACCCGAAAATGATAATCATCATAATCGAGGCTGTGAGAATGCCTAACAAAGTTACAGCGGTGATAAGACGCACCACCTTTTCAATTACATCGAGCTTCACATATTCTTTTTGAAGCCCGATGTAATCTTTGAGCACTTCTACGAGTTGCCCAATGGTTTCTACGTTGTTGTCTGTAGAGAACATGCTCATGTTTATTCAACAATCGACTCTGGAACGGCGTCTTTGATGTCGTCAACGAGGTCGTCTACCTGTTTGCGGCTCAACTTGAGGTTGTGTTTCTTGCAGAAATCGTCAACAGCGTCAGAAATTTTACACGTGTGTCTTCGCCTTTTTCAGGGGCAACAAGCAGTCCGAGGGCTGCACCTGCGATAGCGCCACCTAAGAATGCGCCAATGTAACCTAATGCTTTCATACCTTTTTTAGTTTTAATAATTATTGTTCTTATTATAAATGCGTGGAAGCAATTTGGCAAAGCCTGTTAGCTGTGCCATATCCAATACTTTAGCAAATGTAATAAAACTATGCTAATATTCAAAATTATTGTGTCATTATTTATGTTAAAAAGCGTGTATGGTGTTCAATTAACAAACTTTATGCGAGCTAACTTCGTGTTTTACTTATATATTTTGTAATTTCGCCCATCAAAAAGTGATTGTAAGTTTAATTCTAAATAGGATAGAAGATGAAGAAAAGTATGATTTTAGGCGCCACATTGTGTGCCGCATTTATGTTGTCTAGCTGTGGGTCGAGCAAAGAAAGTGCTTATAAAAAGGCCTACGAAAAGGCAAAAGCACAAGAGCAAGGACAGTCTTCAGACGATATGCAAGGCGCTGCGCCCGTAGTAACACCCCTTGAAGAATCGCCCGCAACACAAGTAACAGCTGCTGAAGCCGTTGAAAATGCTACTGTAAGACAAGAAAGCGTCACTGTAGTGAGTGGCACTGGTCTTAGCGATTATAGCGTTGTTGTTGGTTCGTTCTCACTGCGTAGCAATGCCGAGGGACTGTATAACAGACTCAAGAGCGAAGGAAATAATGCACAGTTGGTATTCAACGCCGAGCGTGGAATGTATCGTGTAGTGGCTGCTACGTTTGCTTCTAAGGCAGACGCAGTTGCTTCAAGAAACCAATTCCGCTCTACCTATCCCGACGCTTGGTTGCTTTACAGAAAGTAAATAGCGCGTGGCTAGAATATTATCCGTAGACTACGGAAAGAAAAGAACAGGAATTGCTGTTACTGATCCGTTGCAAATTATTTGCAATGGATTGGTAACAGTTTCTTCGTCTACATTGGTTGATTTCCTTCTCGACTACACCAAGCGAGAAGATGTGGAACTAATCGTTGTTGGCGAACCAAAACAAACTAATGGGCAACCAAGCGAAAACCTCGAACGCGTGAAACAATTCGTGGCGCGATGGAAGAAAATTTGCCCTACAATACCTGTCGTTTACTACGACGAAAGATTTACGTCGGTGCTGGCACATCGTGCAATGATCGACGGTGGCTTAAAGAAAAAAGCCAGACAGGATAAGGCATTGGTCGACGAGATTAGTGCCACTATTATTCTGCAAAGTTACATAGAATCAAAGAGAAAATGACATTACCTATATATATTTATGGTCAACAGGTGCTGCGAAAGGTGGCACAAGACATCCCATTGGACTATCCCAATTTGAATGAACTAATCCAAAACATGTTCGAAACAATGGAAAACAGCGACGGAATAGGATTGGCGGCCCCTCAAATTGGGCTAGACATACGTCTGTTGGTTATCGACCTGGATGTGCTTGCCGATACTTATCCCGAATATAAGGGGTATAGAAAGGCTTTTATCAATCCTCATATTGTTGAGATTGATGAGAAATCTAAAACAGAAAGCCTTGAAGAGGGATGTCTCTCCCTACCTGGCATTCACGAAAAGGTTACTCGGCACACGCGCATACGTGTACAATATGTAGACGAAGAACTTAAACCTCATGACGAATGGTTTGAAGGATATGTTACCCGTGTGTTGCAACATGAGATTGATCACCTTGACGGTGTACTCTTCACCGACCATCTTTCACCATTTCGTAAACAGCTTATTAAAAGTAAGCTAAAGGCTTTGATGCAAGGAAAATTCCGTTGCGGGTATCGCACAAAGGTCTCTGCGCGCTGATAAAACCCTTTGTATCCAACCTATTATTGCCAACAGAATTACACCAGAATTACCTCCTTTGCTGCATGAAGAGAAAAATCGCACTTGTTTTCTTCGCTCTTGTGGCGTTGGTTGGTCGCGCACAATTTAATGTAGACCGACTAATGACAAGCGGACAGATAGCCCTCCATTACGAGGACTATGTGCTCTCCATGCAATATTTTAACCAAATCATCTCACTTCGGCCCTATCTTTATCAACCCTGGCAATATAGAGCTATAGCTAAATATTACCTCGACGACTACGTTGGGGCCGAAGAAGATGCTGCTGAAGCCATCAAATTAAATCCTTACATTGAGGATATATACGACCTAAGGGCTATCTCTCGCATTAGGCAAAATAAGTTTCAAGAGGCTATTATTGATTATAATAGCGCTATTAAGCTTAATCCGCGTAACCGAAACTATTGGTACAACCGCGCCGCTTGTCGGATGAATAGCAAAGATTATGCTGGAGCTCACCACGATTTAGACACGATTGTGAGGCGTTGGACCGATTATGCCAACGCTTATACACTTAAGGCAGAGGTTTTTTTACACGAAAAAGATACGCTTAAGGCTGCTGAGTGGCTGGATAAGGGATTGAAACTAGATCCCTACGATGCCAATGTGTGGACTATGCGTGCCTATATCAGTCTATCGCGAAACCAATGGCGCGAGGCTGACGCGTTTTTAAGCAAGGCCATTCACCTAAAACCTAAAAACGTGGATAGTTATCTTAACCGAGCCATTGCTCGCGTAAACCTGAATAACCTACGTGGGGCAATGGCTGATTACGATCTCGCGCTGGAACTAGACCCTAATAATTTCTTGGGGCACTATAATCGCGGACTCCTACGTTTGCAGTTGGGCGACGACAACAGGGCCATCGCCGATTTTGATTTCATCATTAAACAAGAGCCTGCTAACTTCATGGCAGTGTTCAATCGTGGTATTTTGCACGAGAAAACAGGTAATATTCGTGCTGCAATCGACGACTATTCGGCTGTTATTAAGCAATTTCCTAACTTTTGGATAGGATTATCTTATCGTGCCCGATGCTATCGTAGACTGGGTATGACGGCCAAAGCCGAACTCGATGAATTTAAGATTCTCAAAGCACAAATGGATAAACGTTTGGGTGTGCAAGCAAGATGGAGTAAGGCAAAGTTAAAAGAAGTGCGCAAACGCAGTGAGTTTAATATGGACAAATACAACCAAATGGTTGTGAATGATGAAAATGAGGTGACTCACGAATACCAAAGTCGCTATCGCGGGCGTGTTCAAGACAACACTGTCAACACGTCTCTCATGCCCATGTTTCACCTTTCGCTTGTACCATACGCCAATGGTATACGTTCGTATCAGGCTTTTGACCGCGATGTTGAACACTTTAATAGCGTGGAAAAACAAATCGATAAACTCTATGTTGCCTGTGGAAACGAACAGTTGGATGAGGCCCGTTCTAAACATTTCTTTATTTTGGTAGAGTCGTTGTCTGTTAAAATAGGTGACAACAATAACAATGATGCACTTCGTGCACTGCTCTTGCAGCGTTCTGTGGCTTATAGTACATTGCAAAATTTTGATGCGGCAATTGCCGATGCAACCACATTGCTTTCCATCGATAGCACTTCGGCCATGGCATATTGGCATCGTGCAGTGTGCCAGATGGCCATGAGCGGATTTAAGGCATCTAACGGAGTAGATGTTAAGTTACAAGAAGCAGGCGCATTGTCCGACTTAAATAAGGCCATTGCACTGAAACCACAAAACGCTTATTTGTATTATTGTAGAGCTAATCTATATGCTCATCAAGGCAACAATGAAAAAGCTGTCGCCGACTATACCTCGGCTATCAAGCTCGATAATCGTTTTGCTGAAGCCTATTTTAATCGCGGATTAACCTATATAACGCTCGACAATCGCACACAGGGCGTGAAAGACCTTAGCAAGGCAGGCGAACTAGGACTATATTCGGCATACAACATCATCAAGAAAAACAGTGCTTCGGCTACCAAGAAGCAAAGCAAATAATTGTTTGCTAAGTGCTTATAGCCCTTTATAGTATATGTGCCAACGAGAAAACTAAATGGTGCAGCCAGCTTATACCATAGCATAGCAAAAATAACGTATCAAGCAATTCTCATGGTGACTAACATTGCTTTGTAAATTCATATTATCTGCTGAAACATCGCTTTACATTTTTCGATTTTTGTATAATAAATAAGGCTTCAATATACATCAAATGCCACAGACATAACGTATTTTTAAGTGTGGATGAATTATAATTCTTTGCTTAAAATTCGTTTTTCTCCTTATATAACGTTACCTTTGCATAATCGTTAGGAATATAAAATATGAGCTTTTGTTCGTTCTGCTGTTGCTTATTAATGCTCAAAGCACGGTGGCGACAGCATTTTGCACAGTATTCATTAAACAATATAATAAGAATATGAAGAAATTGGTATTGCTAACAATGATGCTTTTTGCATTCGTTGGATTTGCTGTAGCACAGCAAAAGGCAGAAATTAAATTTGATAAGGTAACCCACAACTTTGGTCGTTTCAGTGAAAAGAATCCAGTTCAGGAATGCACGTTCACTTTTACCAATGTGGGTCAGGCTCCCCTTGTTATCAATCAGGCCATGGCAACTTGTGGATGCACCGTACCTTCGTATCCCAAAACTCCCATCAAACCAGGAGAAAAAGGCGAGATTAAGGTAACTTATAACGGAAAGGATAAGTTTCCTGGACATTTTAAGAAAACAATTACCATTTACACTAACGGAACTACCGAGATAACTCGCATTTATGTTGAGGGTATTATGGAAGAAGCGAAGTAACGAAAAGTAAATAAATCAACAAGGCTAAACATAAAAAACGATATAACAGAAGAATATTTCACAAGTAATTTTTATGCAATATGCCGTAAATAATAAGGTGTTTAAAGCATGGCTTTAAGCACCTTTTTTGTAACTTTGCACCATTATGCAACTCGAATTACTTTCACAGTCTGATTTAGAAACTCTAAGTGGGTTGATAAAGGATGCGCGCAACATCATTGTGTGCTGTCATAAGTCGCCCGACGGAGATGCTATTGGCTCTTCGTTAGCATGGGCCGACTATCTGAGACAAGTGGGCAAAGACCCACTTGTTATCGTTCCTGATGCGTTTCCCGACTTCCTTAGGTGGCTGCCAGGCGTAGAAAAGGTGATGCGCTACGATAAGCATACTGCTCTATGTAATGCACGAATGACTGAAGCCGACCTTATTTTTTGCCTCGATTTCAACGCAACGAGTAGGGTAGACGATATGCAGCAAGCCTTGGACAAAGCCACAGCCCAGCGCGTGGTATTCGATCACCATCTTAACCCACAGATCAACGCGCGCCTATTGGTCTCGTTCCCGTTGATGAGTAGCACCTGCGAAATTGTTTTCCGTATTGTATGGCAACTCGGAGGCTTTGACTTACTTACCAGACAAGCTGCCGTAGCCGTGTATTGTGGCATGATGACCGATACAGGAGGGTTTACTTACAACTCCACTCGACCTGAAATTTATGTTATTATCGGTCATCTACTCACCAAAGGGTTTGATAAAGACAAAGTTTATCGCAAGGTCTACAACAATTATAGCTCGTGGGCTATCCGCTTTAGAGGGTATCTCATGAGTCAAAAGCTCAATGTATTAAATGAATTAAACGCTTCGTATTTTTGCATTACACGTCAAGATATGAAAAATTTTCATTTCGTTAAAGGTGATGCAGAAGGGCTTGTTAACGAACCTTTGCGCATTAAAGGGCAGAAACTTGTAATCTCCTTGCGCGAAGATACCGATAAAGATAATCTTATTTTGGTAAGTCTACGCTCGGTAAACGATTTTCCTTGTAACGAGGTTGCTGAGCGTTTCTTTAACGGAGGTGGCCATTTAAATGCGAGTGGTGGTAAATTGTATTGCACGATGGATGAGGCAGAGCGAGTGGTTCGCGATGCAATTTTGGCCTATGCTGACCGCTTAAGGGCCTAAATTGATTGTTAATAACACCTCTCAAAAACATCAATAAAAGACGTTCAATGCCTTCAAACTTCCCAAATGGAAGTATAATGAGGCATGCGGATGTGTAAAAAAGCAAAAATACAAGACTTTACATCCGCTGAAAGTAATATTTTTATTATCTTTGCAGTATTGTGGGCGAAGTTTAAACTGTCGGTTATTAACGACAAAATAGATGAACAAAAAGTCCGCATGCTCACCATATAAAATTTAAACGACGAATGAAGAAATTGTTCTTTTCACTTTTCCTCCTGGCAGGAGCGCTCTCTTGGCAATCGTGCAGCAAGTACGAAACTTACGCCGACCAGGTGGAAATGGAACGAAACGCTATCAACAATTACATCACGAAGCATAACATCAAGGTGATTAATGAAAGCGATTTTAAAGCAAACGGCAATATCACCGACGCCACTAAAAACGAATATGTGCTCTTCGAGAGCTCTGGCGTGTATATGCAAATCGTGCGTAAAGGTAAAGGAGAACCCATTGCGCTAGGTCAAAGCATGGATGTGGAATGCCGATTTAAAGAGGTGAACATGATAACCGATAGTCTTGTGTTGTCTAGTTTCCAGCCACGCTTCGCAGCATGGCTTGATAAGATGACTGTAACCAATAATTCAGGCACATTCACAGGAACCTTTATTGGTACCAATGGTTTGATGTATAGGGCGTATCAAAGCTCAAGTGGCGCGTCTGTGCCTTCGGGCTGGCTCACTCCTTTTACATATCTCTTGTTAAGTAGGCCCTCTTCGTCGGCTGATGCTACAGCACTAGTGCGCCTAATAGTACCTCATGATAGAGGGCATGGCACAGCAAGCACCAGTGTAGTACCTTATTTTTACGAACTAGAATTTAGTAAAGCACGTTAATAACATATTGTTTATGACACTCATTAAATCAATTTCTGGTATCCGTGGCACTATCGGCGGACCATGTGGAGATACACTCAATCCCTTAGATATCGTTAAGTTCACTTCGGCTTACGCCACCTTTATTCGCCAAAACACTCCTTCTGGTAGCAACAAAATTGTTGTGGGACGTGATGCGCGCATCTCTGGCGAGATGGTTAAGAACGTAGTGTGTGGCACACTTATGGGGATGGGCTTCGATGTTGTAAACATTGGACTGGCTACCACGCTACAACCGAGTTGGCTGTTACTATGGCAGGGGCTGATGGCGGTGTCATTATCACCGCAAGTCATAATCCACGTCAGTGGAATGCTTTGAAACTGCTAAATAATAAAGGAGAATTTCTTACAGCCGAAGATGGTGCTGAACTGCTAAAAATTGCTGATAAAGGCGATTTTACTTATGCAGACGTTGACCATTTAGGACTTTATACCGAGGATGATAGCTTCGACCAACGCCATATTGATAGTGTGTTGGCACTTAAACTTGTTGATGCCGAGGCCATCAAGAAAGCTGGATTTAGGGTTGCTGTAGATGCTGTTAATAGCGTTGGTGGTGTTATTCTCCCTAAACTACTTAAGCAACTGGGAGTGGAATACACCATGATCAACGGAAAACCAACTGGCGATTTTGCACATAACCCCGAACCTTTGGAAAAAAATCTCACCGAGATTATGACCGAGGTTAAGAATGGTAACTATGATATGGGTATCGTTGTCGATCCCGATGTAGACCGCTTGGTGTTTATTTGCGAGGATGGACAGATGTTTGGCGAAGAGTATACACTTGTGAGTGTTGCCGATTATGTACTGTCTAAAACGCCTGGTAATACTGTTTCTAACCTTAGTTCAACACGTGCTTTGCGTGATGTAACACTTAAACATGGCGGACAATACACAGCTGCTGCAGTTGGAGAGGTGAACGTAACCACACAGATGAAAGCCACAAAGGCTGTTATTGGCGGCGAAGGCAATGGCGGAGTAATCTATCCTGAAAGTCATTACGGTCGCGATGCCTTGGTTGGTATTGCGCTCTTCCTTAGCAATGTTGCACATAAAGGTTGCAAGGTTAGCGAACTGCGTGCTAGTTATCCCAACTATTTCATTGCTAAAAATCGCATAGACCTTACAGCTTCTACCGATGTTGACGCCATTTTGGAACGCGTTAAGGAGTTGTATAAAGACGAACAAGTTAACGATATCGACGGCGTTAAGATTGATTTTGCCGACAAATGGGTGCATCTGCGCAAGAGCAACACCGAACCAATCATCCGCGTATATAGCGAAGCAGCCACAATGGAAGAGGCTGATGCTATTGGTAAGAAGTTGATGCAGGTGGTTTACGATATGACTAAGTAATAAATTTGCACGTGGCTTTATCGCTATTAATGGCCATCGCTGCATGCTTATAATTCCCCTACACCTTGTAGGAAACAATTCTTTAGATGCCACTTTTGTCTCTCTTTGCTCTTATTCTGTAGTCTAGAATAGGCGATGAGAGGTAAAAGTGGCGTTTAATTTTGTCTTTTACAGCACGATGCAATTAGTACAGAGCAAGTTTACAGTTGCACTTTAGAGCTGTAAGTTACAATCTCAACACATAAGGCATTCACTTGTAAACAGAAGATGTGTATAATAACAAAGACAGTCAACCCTTCACAGTAAACAATGACCGTGATAACCAACAATCAACAAAAGCCTTTTTCTAGTAAATCAAGCTATGTTAAACAGCGAAAACTATCAAACAATTCTTAGCCCACAATATTGTACGCACGCTACAAGCATCTTGTATCAGCACTACAAGTGTCTTGTACTAGCACTACAAGCTTCTTGTATCAGCACTACAAGTGTCTTGTACTGACGCTACAAACCAGCTAGTACCGATGTTAAAAGTATTTTTTTCCACACATTCATCTTCTGAATCCCTGTTTTTTAGTTACACCTCTCCCTACTTTAATTTTGCAGTAATAGCCATAATCGTTGCCAAATAAATTTGTTTTCGGTTCTAAAACAAATGTCTAAAGCTCTAAATCTAGCTTCTAAAGGCCTGAAATTAAGGCTATAAATTGCAATATTCCCCTTTTTTTCGTACTTTTGCAGTTAGTATTCGCTCCAACCAAGGCATAAACCTTATGTCAAAGGTAAAAGAAAGCGTGAGCGTAACACTTCTAATTACACTTTTCGAAACAAAAATTATGGGATTATTTTCCTCAATATTCAAAAAACAAGCCGATAAATCGAAAGCAGGAGGCATGGAAGACTATATGACGCTTGTGCGTGTTTACTTCCAAGCAACCCTCGCAGCCAATCTTGGAATAACCAATTTGGCCATGCTTCCCGATTTGAGAACGTACAAAACAACATTGCGCATACCCACGCAAAACAATAAGTTGGGTCTTGGTGAGAAGTCGCATTGTCGCAAAATGTTGAAAGAACTCTATAAAACCGACGACGACTTCTTTAAGGAAATTGATGCCAGCATCAGAAGAAACTGTCATAAACTGCAAGATGTGCAGGTGTATTTGGTGCAATTCCAAAACTTCACACAAGACCTCATGATGCTAATGGGCAACCTTATGAAGTTTAAGTTGCGTTTACCATCCTTTTTCAAAAAGGCCATCTACACCATGACGCAACGCACCATCAACGATATTTTCAATAAGAACGACTTTTCGGATGCTGGTGTTTTGAAAACCGTAGGCTCAATTAGGCAGTACAACAAGCGACTGGGATTTAGCCAAAAATGGGTAACCGACTTTGTATTCCAAGTGGTGATGCTGGCCAAAAAAGAACCCCGTCCTGAGGAAAAAAACAAATAAAGGGTAGGGTAGAGCAACTGTGTTGCTGCCATTTCGAGGGTTGCCGCATGCATTTTGTAAGACGATAAAACCTAAATTTCGCCTTTTATAACCTGCAGGTACACAATAATTACATTTTTTCTAAAATGTAACAGCCTGAAAATTTGCGGTATCCAAATAAATAAATTAAATTTGTAGTCAAATTGGTGTTTATATGGATGCAAACGAATTCACATTGTCGCACTTAAGCACACGCCTTCGCCAGCTGATTCTCCAATATAAAGAGTTGGAGAAAAAGAATGCTGAGCTGCAGGCGATGGTAAACGAGCGCGATGAAAGAATTAAAGAATTGGACGATAGTCTTCAATCCGTTTGCAAAAGCTATGAAAGCCTTAAAATGGCAAAGATGGTTGAAATCACCGATGGCGACATGGAGTCGGCCCAGAAAAGGCTTTCTAAACTCATTAGGGATGTTAACAAATGTATAACACTCCTTAGCGAAAATAGCATTGACAATGGCTGAAAATAATAAAGATATCTTAAGTATTAAGCTCAATGTCTATAACAGAACGCTGCCTGTTAACTGTAGACGTGACGAAGAAGAGAAGTATCGCAAAAGCGCTAAGCTGATTACCGACCTCGTAAACTTCTATTCTTCGCGTTATGCAGGGCA
This sequence comes from Hoylesella shahii DSM 15611 = JCM 12083, assembly GCF_000613445.1. GTDB lineage: Bacteria > Bacteroidota > Bacteroidia > Bacteroidales > Bacteroidaceae > Prevotella > Prevotella shahii. The sequence continues at coordinate 47,337 of NZ_BAIZ01000003.1, read as the reverse complement.
GAAAAATGATGTAGACATCTTATATATGGTGCTCATTGATGTTGCTATGCGATATCATAAGTCGGAAGAACGCAACGACGTTGAACCGCTTATGGAGACCCTTAAAGGGCTTACCGATGAAATTGAAGATGCTTTGGGTATTGAACCATCGTCTGTTTAAGCTGTTTCCTTTTTAGAGTTTTCTTGGCTCCTGGCATCGCATGTCTAGGTAATTGCTCGTATTCACCAAACGGGAACAGAACAAAAACATTACATAATCAATATAAAACTCTGTATGATAGAAACGATAATCGCTGCCGCCGTGGCACTTATTATTGGGTGCTTTGTTGGCTATCTCTTTTTTAGATATGTTATTAAAGGGCAGTATAACGAGATGTTAGAAAACGCTAACAAGGAGGCGGAAGTGCTGAAAGAAAAAAAATTGCTTGAAGTAAAGGAGAAATTCCTAAATAAAAAGAGCGAATTGGAGAAAGAGGTGCAAATTCGCAACCAACGTATTCAGCAAAACGAGAATAAACTTAAGCAACGCGAAATTTCGCTAAACCAACGTCAAGACGAGTTGGCACGCCGCAAACAAGAGGTGGAACAATGTCAACAACGTGTGGATAACGAGAAAAAGTTGCTCACCATTAAGCAAGAGGAACTTGAAAAGATGCAATGCCAAGAACGTACTAAGCTTGAAGAACTTTCTGGCCTTAGTGCTGAAGAGGCTAAAGAGCGTCTTATCGAGAGTCTTAAAGACGAAGCGAGAACGGATGCTGCTAGCTATATCAACGAAATTATCGACGAAGCTAAACTCAATGCAAACCAGCAGGCTAAGAAAATTGTTATCCAAACCATTCAACGTGTGGCTACCGAAACGGCAATCGAAAACTCGGTTAGTGTGTTCCACATTGATAACGATGAAGTAAAAGGTCGCATCATTGGTCGCGAAGGTCGCAATATCCGTGCTTTGGAAGCTGCTACGGGCGTTGAAATTGTTGTTGATGATACACCCGAAGCCATCGTTATTTCGGCTTTCGACCCCGTTCGCCGCGAAGTTTGCCGACTGGCTCTGCACCAACTTGTGGCTGATGGTCGTATCCATCCCGCCCGCATTGAGGAAGTTGTGGCTAAGGTAAAGAAACAATTGGAAAACGAAATCATTGAAACAGGTAAGCGTACAGCCATCGACTTGGGTATCCATGGCCTCCATCCTGAACTCATTCGTATTGTGGGTAAGATGAAATACCGCTCGTCTTATGGTCAAAACCTTTTGCAACATGCGCGCGAAACGGCCAATCTTTGTGCTGTTATGGCCTCTGAACTGGGGCTTAATCCTAAGAAAGCTAAACGCGCAGGACTGCTTCATGATATTGGAAAAGTGCCTGATGAAGAAAGCGAACTGCCCCATGCTTTATATGGAGCGAAGATTGCAGAGAAGTTTAAGGAGAAGCCAGACATCTGTAATGCCATCGGAGCTCACCACGATGAAATAGAAATGAATACCTTGTTGGCTCCCATTGTTCAGGTTTGTGATGCCATTTCTGGTGCTCGCCCTGGTGCACGTCGTGAGATTGTAGAAGCTTATATCAAGCGTCTCAACGATTTGGAAGCCATCGCAATGAGCTATCCTGGCGTAACAAAGACTTACGCTATACAGGCTGGTAGAGAACTGCGCGTTATTGTTGGCGCCGATAAGATGGACGATGCTGAGAGCGAAAAGCTAAGTGGCGAGATTGCAACAAAGATTCAAAACGAGATGACTTATCCTGGACAAGTGAAGATTACCGTTATCCGCGAGACGCGTTCGGTGGCCTTTGCCAAGTAAGTTTCAAATGTTTAAAAAGGCTTGTTAAGCCTATATATATAATAAGGTGTGCTTTGTGGCACACCTTATTTTATTTTCTGCACTTCTGTTAGTTGGCTGACAACTTCCAGGGTTATTGGTCAAACGTTTTACAACTACCCATTAATTGAACTTTTGGGCTAGCTTACCAAACAAAAAACGGGACGTTTCACAACAAGAAACGTCCCGATATTGCAAATACTCTCTCGAAAGAGATAAGCAGATGTGGTAGAGAAGTTAGAAGGTAACGTTTCGGTCTTCCTCCGCACCCTTTAAGTCGCCCAATGCTTCGCGCACATCGCCCCTTTCTTTAAACGCCTCGGCGTGGAAGGGGTTAGCCTCAATCACCTTATCATAGTATTCAAGAGCTGCAGCATTATAGCCTTTAGCCTTCTCGATGCGAGCTTTTAGTAGCAGCGCATCTTCGTTTCCGTCCACGTGTTCCAACAAAAAGTTAGCATCTTCTTCGGCTTCTTCCAAATTTTCCATATCTAAGAGCGTTTCCCCTCTTAGCAAATAGGCGTCTAAGTATTCGGGCGTGGTGAGAATAGCTTGCGTTAACATAGACACGGCATTAACGTTATCGCCTTGTCCAATACAAGCTCTAGCGTAGAGATAGTGCACCGTTGGACTTCTCTTGTCTATCAATAATGCCTTCTCGCACGCATCAGCCATAGCGCCATAATCGTCTATACGATAGGCCACATCAGCCATTCTGATAAAAATCTTTTGGTTGTCGGGTTGAGCTTCTGCAAGTTGTTGCAGTTGTTCGTAAGCTTTTAGTGGTTCGTTAGCCATTAAATAAGCTTGCGAAAGATAGTCGCGTATCTCCAAATCTTCTTGATACTTCAGGGCATTGGTAAAGCAATTGATGGCGTAGTCGGCTTGTCCCATGTGCAAAGCCTTTACACCGTCGAACTTCAGAATGTCGAAATTCTTTGCCTCTTCATCTTGTTTTCTCTCTTCAGGGTCTTCGGTTTTCCCACCGAACAAGGCTTTTAGAATGTTCATGGTGTTGTTTACATTTAGCGTTTAGTATTTTGTGATATGTTTTTTAGATTGCAGTGTGGGGCTAAACCTTTAGGGCTAGCCCCACAAAGTAGCAATTAATAGTTTTTCAGTTCGTTGTAAACGGGCAGAGGAATAACGTCGGTGCGGTCCCATTTGGGCCATCTTCCGTTAACAATGCCATATTCTTTGCCCACGTCTTTATATCTTTGAAAACTAAATCGGGCATTGATATAGCCATCGTCTCCATCCTTAGCCAATACGTAGCAATACATATATTGGAGATAACCAATTACTTTGCTACCATCTTTTACCGATTCGCTCACCCATCCCTCTTGCGGAATGGTTACGCTAACAATATTGGTGTGAGGGTATTTTTTGGCAAATAATTTCTCGCTAGTCTTTTTAAATTTCTCTGCATCTTTGCCTTCGTAGATGTTAAGCGAGTAGATAGGCATGTAATAAGTACCGTCTATTTTTACTTCGTCACCCTCTCTTCCTTTTTCGTTTAAGCCAATTACTTTCTCTAATCGTTTTCCTGCGCGTTGCATCGAACTCTTAGCCTTTTTCATAATGGTAGAAACCTTCTCGGCTAACGACTCGTCTTGGTTTCCTTTATTGCTTTGCGCCCATGCTTGAGATGCAGAAAATAGCATTGCAAGTATTGCGCATGTTAATGTTTTCTTCATCATAATTCTTCTTTTAGTCTTTGCAAAAATAAGGCAAATAGGCTATTTCGCAAAACAAATAGTGGTAAATAATTTAAAAATTGACCTTCTAACGACAATTTTCACTCTATAAAGTGTATTGTTCTTAGGCTATATTTGTTTGTTCTGTTTTTTATTTCATTCTGTTTTTATTAAGCTGTTCATTATGCATTTTGCTGATTCAAGCGTTTCTTAAAAAATGTTTTTTGCGTTGGTTTTTGACGTTTTTCTTTTATCTTTGCTTCATGATGAAAAGACTATTATTGTTATTAATGATATCGTGTGCCACGATGAATGCTGCTTTTGCGCAGAACGAGCGAGGGCACGACACCAAGCGCAAAACTAATAAGGCGGTTGTGGTCGAGCAAAAGAGGGTGGATAGCCTAGCAATTGACTCGCTACAACGCAGTGCTGTGCCTATTGTGGGTGCAGAACCAGCTGTAGATTTACCCCTGCCATTGCCCTCTTTAACCATGGGTGGACAGGTAGAACCCTTGGGTTATCGCCCTTGGTTTTGGGCTTCGAGCCAGCGATGGGATTTGCATCCAGGGCTAAATCTCAATGTGGGTGCATCTGTTTTCGCGCAGTTTGGTAAGAATGCGCCTCGTGGTGCAGGCTTTATGCAGAATATTTCGGCCATGTACGCACAGCCATTAGGCAAGAAGTTTACGGTGGCTGCAGGCGGTTACTTTAACAATGTGTTATGGGGAGGCGACAATTATCGCAATGCAGGTTTGCAAGCCGTTGTGGGTTATCGTTTCAACGACCAATGGGAAGGCTATCTCTATGGACAAAAAAGCTTGGTTAAAAACAAGTTAATGCCTTATTTGTTGCATGATATGCAGGCCTTGGGCGACAGAATTGGCGCGACGGTTAAGTACAATGTTAACCCTTATCTCAGTGTGCAGGTTTCTTTAGAACAAGTTTGGGGACCTAATATGCCACGAGGATATTACGACTCGTTTAGCCCTATGGGGCATTAAGCGGTTATGAAGTATAGCTTGGGGGATGATGCTGTTGGCCTTTCATCCCCTTTTTATTTTGCCTGTTGGCGTGCGTTCTATCTCGTTCACGGCGAAATAGGCTTTAGGTTGCCAATATTTGGGTAGCACTTGTTGGCAAATCTGTTTTGCCATGGTTGTGGCTTCGTTTGAACTTTGGCCACAGAGGGGCACAAATTCTAGTCCAACCACCTCGCCAAACTTTTGGTCTTTTATTTTTACTATGCGGTAAGGGGTGTTGAGATGTGGGTAAAGTTCACGTTCCACCTCTTCAATTTGTATCTTGATACCGCCACTAACAAGCACATTATCCAGTCGGCCTAGGATGCGAAACACCACGCCTTGTTTCACGCTGTGCTGCTCCAAACTCTCTTCACTTACATCTACAGCCTGCTTGATGATGGCTATGTCGTTTGTCTCTAAAGGATTTTGGCACACGTGAGGAGCGTTTATCACCAAGCATCCTTTGCTGTTTAACTTCACTTCAACCCCAGGAAGTGGCACGTACCACTCGCTAGCTTCTGGTCCGTTGAGTCTTCTTAAAGCAATGTGCGACAATGTTTCGGTCATGCCATAAGTGCTCCAAACGGCATTAGGAAAACTTCTAAGCTCATGTGCTAAGTCCGCTTCAATGGCACTTCCGCCAATAATAAGATGTTTAATACGCATAAGACGCAGGCGTTCGGCAGGCACTTGCAAACTGTTAAACACCTGTAGAGGTACCATTGCTGCAAAATCAATGTCCTCTTCCATGTTTTTTAGCGGATGTCCGTTGGGTTCCACAACGATAAGTTGTAGTTTAGCCACCAGTGCACGCACCGCCATCATCTTACCAGCGATATAATCTAGCGACATGCAGAGCAAAGCTTTGTCGCCAGCTTTCAACTTTAGATATTGGCAAGTGGCCTTTGCACTGGCTTCCATGCGACATTTATCCACCCAAAGTGGTTTGGGTTTACCGGTCGAACCACTGGTTTGAACCAACATTTGCGGGTTATCGTTGTTCCAAAGTTCTAAAAATTGGGTAAGAACCATAGGTTATCTCCTTTAATTTGCAGTGGCATCGCAATGTTATCTGTAAACAATTGTCCCGTGCCAAGTCCCTGTGGCATATTGATTTGTGGTCCATACACCTCAGAAGTTAAGTGAGCGATAGCATTTAGGCCCACATTACTTTCTAGAGCACTGGTAATCCACGAGTCAATGTTGCGCTTTTGTGCCAGTTCAATCCACTCTTTCGTGCCAGCGATACCACTATGAAGTGAAGGCTTTAGCACCAGATATTGGGGCGATATGGTGTCTAGCAAAGTCTCTTTCATAGAAAGCGAGTTTGCACCGATTAACTCTTCGTCGAGTGCAATAGGCAAAGGTGAGTGTTTGCACAGCTTGGCCATCTCGTGCCATTGACCTTTAGCGATAGGTTGTTCGATAGAATGAATATCGAGCATGGCCAGTTTATCGAGTTTAGCCAAGGCCTCGTTAGGCTCGAAAGCCCCATTTGCATCCACTCGTAATTCCACTTCCTGCCGCGAAAAAGTATTACGTATAAGGCCCAGCAACTGCAATTCGCGTTCAAAGTCTATTGCCCCAATCTTTAGTTTCACGCATCTGAACCCTTGTTTTAGTTTCTCTTCAATGCGTGCAGCCATCTCTTCAAATGTTCCCATCCACACCAATCCATTGATAGGGATACCCATTTCGCCCCTTCCGAAAGGAGTTTGCGACAGTGCCATATCTCCATTGCGTTGCCATTGCCATAAAGCACACTCCAATCCGAAGCGAATAGAGGGGTAGGGCAGCAGCTCTTCGTGTTGTATTTCTCCTGTTTCGCACAGTCGTTGGCATGCATGACGCAAGCAATCTTCATAATTGGGCAGGTCGTCGCAACTTAAATTAGGCAGCGGAGCAGACTCGCCCACGCCCTTAACACCTGGGTTTTCGGGTGAAGAGAGCGTAATAAACCAAGTCTTTCGGGTGAGATACACCCCACGAGAAGTACCAGCAGGCTGTTTAAAGTGCAACGTATGAGGTGCAATGTCTATACAAAACATCATGCTTGGTTTATGGAAGTTTAGGATATTTCTTAAAGTCGGGTTTACGTTTTTCAAGGAAAGCCTTGCCGCCTTCTTGCGCTTCGTCTAGGAAATAATACAGCATGGTAGCGTCGCCAGCCAATTCTTGTATGCCAGCTTGTCCGTCTAATTCAGCGTTAAGACCAGCCTTAATCATGCGTAAAGCTAGCGGACTGTGTTGCATCATCGTCTCAGCCCATTCCACACACTCGTCTTCCAGCCTGTCAAATGGCACCACCTTGTTTACCAAGCCCATGCGTTCGGCTTCTTCTGCGTTGTATTGTCTGCATAGGAACCATATCTCGCGTGCCTTCTTTTGTCCTACTATGCGCGCTAAGTACGAAGCCCCAAAGCCCGCATCGAAGGAACCAACCCTTGGACCAGTTTGTCCGAAGATGGCGTTTTCACTAGCAATGGAGAGGTCGCATACAAGATGTAGCACGTGTCCGCCACCGATGGCATAGCCATTAACCATTGCCACCACAGGTTTAGGTAGTCGTCTAATCTGCATTTGCACGTCGAGCACATTGAGTCTTGGCACTCCGTCTTCGCCAACATATCCGCCTCTGCCTTTCACGTTCATGTCGCCACCAGCGCAAAACGCCATATCTCCAGCGCCAGTGAGCAGCACCACACCTATGTCTTGGGCCTCGCGACAGTAGCAAAGGCCTGACTCATCTCCCACGTAGTGCGTGGTGTGAAGGCGTTACGATAGCGAGGGCGATTGATAGTTATCTTAGCAATGCCTTGATATTCTTCGAATAATATTTCTTTGAAGTCGAATGCTTCAATTTTTTTCCATTCTCTTTTCATACAATGTTATTTGTTTTGGGATAAGGGATATAGTTGTTGATGGTGCTTTTGTGCGCTTTAGGCCGAGGCACCAGCGCTTTGTTTAAAGTTTACTTCAAGCACAATAGGACAGTCCTCGTTGTGGTTTATCAATTCTGTAACGCCCTTTTGTAGCTCTTTTTTGTTGTTGGCAACCAGGTATTTAATGCCGTTTTGTTGGCAAATGCCTTGAGCCGACGTTCGGTGTTCGGCCGAAACATAGGTGTCTCTTATGTCATCGGCAGGCATTCCTTTCACATGTTGGAAAATTTTTCCTCCGCCATTGTTGAGCAACATTATTCTAAAATTTCCTTTCAACCGTGTGTTCCATAAGGCGTTTTGGTCGTAGAAGAAACTCAAATCGCCTATTATGCAATACACATTGTTGGTTGTTGTCAGCGACATTCCTGCTGCAGTAGACAGCGAACCCTCAATACCGTTTACGCCACGATTGCACCAAACATGGTGCCTCGCGTACTTATTGGCTAGGCGCACACTCATACTGTTGGCGTAATGCACCTCATAAGGGGTTGTGCTATGCGAGAGCTGTTGTTCAAAACATTGCACAGCGAACGCCTCGGTGTATTCTAAGTGCTCTTTCTTGAGGTGTTCACGATAGTCGTTGTGTGCCTTTTGCCACCTCTGTATGTAAGCATTGGCGCGTGTTTCGTGTTGCTTTTCATCGATTTGTTTCAGCATCTGCACCATTAGCGACAGCACATTGTTGGGCAAAGTCTCCACAATTGTTGTGAGATGCATAAAGGTGTCAATCACGTCTCCGCCCTCGTTTATCAGCCATTGCGCTGCGTCTTGTGTTTGTCGCAATAGCGATTTGATGTTTTTCCCTATGAGATGTCCGCCCAAGTATAGTATAAAATCGGGTTTAAGTTCAACTGTTTCTGTGCTCGTAGCCAACAGCTCGTCGGCATTTAGCAGCGTTCCAACACCACTTAGCACCTCAGAAATCACCACCGCATGCTTTTCTAATTCCTTGATTAGCGTGGTGTCGATGGTTGTGGGGCGCATTTGTCCCACCACAATCATCGGCTTTTCGGCCCTTAAAAAATGGCTAATCAGTTCGTGTAAGTCGGCTTCTACAAGTGTTTGGGGCAATATCCTACTAATCGTTCTTACGTTGGGAAGCTTGCAAACATTGTATTCAAACAGTGGCTCAGACAAGGGCACGTTGATGTGAACTGGGCCACAACCGTGATGATTAGTAGCCAATAAAGCCTCGTTTGCCAGTCTGTTGCAGTACCAACGTTGGGTGTTGTCGGTGGGTTCGTATAGGTTTACGGCCTTCTTAACGAAGTCGGTCAACGCGTTTTGTTGGCGAATGGTTTGCCCATCTTGTTGGTCTATCCAAGCCAAAGGGCGGTCGGCAGAGATAACTATCAAGGGAACATGCTGGTAATAGGCCTCGGCTACGGCAGGCAGAACATTGAGAAGGGCCGACCCCGACGTTACACAAACAGCCACAGCATCGCCACTTAGCAGAGCCATTCCCAAGGCATAAAACCCAGCCGAACGCTCATCGGTTACGGGATAACAACAAATGGCGCCCGATTTCACGAGGTTATGAACGATGGGTGCATTGCGCGAACCAGGGCAAACCACAGCTCGCTTAACGCCGTGGGCCACGAGTAAGGCTGTTAGAATATTGATGTTTTCTTTATTCGAATACATGTTTAAGGGTTGAGTTCGTGTTTAAATCTTAGGTTTATAAGTTCATGCGTTTGCCATTCCAGGCGTTAAGCGGTTTGTTTGCTGCATTGATTATTTTTACTTATAAGCTAAGCACTGCCGAAAACTAAAGAGGTTTAAACCTGTGTGGTTTACACCACAACGCATAAACCTATTTGCTCATCAACTTAAGGACTGAAATTATGATAGCATTAGGCCCAACATGGTTTCCATTTTTGCTCTTGTTTCTTCCCATTCCTGCTCTTCGGTGCTGTTTTTAAGCAGGCCTCCACCTGCGTATAGACATGCTTTGTGATGAGATAGCTGCATACAGCGCAAGGAAACGTACAGCCTTGTACCCTCATTGGCCGACACCGGACCGCAAAAACCGCTGTAGTAGCGTCGGCAGTGGGGTTCATTTTCAATGATAAATTGCCAAGCCTCGGCCTTAGGTAGTCCGCAGATGGCTGGAGTAGGGTGCAGTGTTTTCACCAAGTCGCCCAGTCCATAGGCAGGCTTCAGCTTAAAAGTAAAGTCGCTTCTAAGATGTACCAATCCTCCTGCGCGTTGGGTGTAAGGCCGTGTTTCTTCAATATCGTAAGCCAGATTAGCTAGGCAGTCACCGATGTAGCGGGCCACAAGGCGTTGCTCCTCCTTGTTTTTAGCACTCCATTCTAGGGGTAGCGTGTCGCTATTCCATACACTATCGGGCCATTGTTGTTGTTCGGCATTCAGTTTCATCGTGCCCGCCAGTGCCATGGTGTGCCATCGTTGTGTGTCGTTTTGCACCAACACTTCGGGCGTAGCATAAGCCACGTGCCAGCTTTGCGTGTGCAAACCAAAGCAATAAACGAACGAGGGTAGCGTTGGCAGGCTCTCCAAAACAGCTGTTCGGCGTCGGCTGCGTGTGTTAAAGCCACATCTTCTGTTCTGCTGAGAACAATTTTGGCAAATCTTGCTTGCATCAGTTCTTGGTGAAAACTTCTGAAACACTGCTGATAAGAGGTACTAATTGATTGCTTTTCTTTGTTGTTAGGTTCCGTTGGAACCTCATTACCACTCTGCGGTAAACGCGAAATGTGTGCGGTTGCGTCCAGTTTTTCCACCCGGTTAGATGCAATAACTAAGAGCGGGCATTCATCGCTGATGGTGAAGGGTGCGAAAACAAAGCCCTCAACATTGTTTAGTGCGTCATAATTGGGAAGACTTTGGGCCTCTCCTTGCGTCTGAACATAGCGTAAAGCATGCGTGGCATGTGGCTCGCGAAAGAGCGCAAAGTCAGTCATCTTTGCGAGCATTGAGCACATAATTGGTTACTTGTACCGAACAAACCAAATCGCCAGCAGTGTTTCTTATCTCTACTTGCCATTGATGTAGCGTTCGTCCCTTGTGTATAATATGCGCAGTGGCAGTTACGGTGTCGCCTTCTTCCACCGCTATTAGGTGACTCCCGCTAACGTTGATGCCCACACTAATCTTGCCAGGACAAAGCGTTAGTGAGCCAACTCCTGCTAAGTTCTCGGCTAGTGCTAGCGAAGCGCCCCCACTAAGGAAACCAAAAGGTTGGCGATTGCGCTCGTCTACCTTCATGCGAGCCATGCAGGTGTTGGGGTCGGGGGTAGAAATAAATTCCATACCCAAGGCTGTTGAGAGGTTGGGCAACCTGTTTAGCTTATTTTTAATGTGTTCGATGTCCATGATGCTTGTTTTTAATACTAGTGCAAACTTACATAAAAATGCTGTAAAAACAGCACGAAAAGCTGATAATTCTGCGTTTATGCTGCGACGTCGATGTGCTATATTACTTTGTTCGCTTGTTCTTTTGTTTCTTGCTTAACTGGGTGTTTTGCAGGGCAGTTGTAGTCGGCATCACAAATAAGTATCAAGCTTGGCTACTTAAATTCTCAATTTTATTCTCTCTTTAACCTTGTGAAAATGGCTTTTTTGTTGTATCTTCGTTTGCATAAAACAAGCAAATATAATGACAAAGAGGCTACATATTGCGGTGGTGGGCGGTGGCGCAGCAGGCTTTTTTGCTGCCATTGCAGCCAAACAAACCAATCCCGAGGCGCGTGTTACCATTTTTGAACGCGGACAAAAAGTGCTGGCTAAGGTGCTAATAACCGGTGGCGGACGCTGCAACCTTACCAATTCGTTTGCACAAATTATGGATTTAAAACAGGCTTATCCGCGTGGTGATAAAATGATGAAGCGTCTTTTTAATGTGTTTTCGCACAAAGACACCTGGCAATGGTTTGAACAACGGGGGGTGAAACTGGTTAAGCAAGACGATGAATGCGTGTTTCCCATATCGCAGTCGGCACAATCTGTGGTTGACGCTTTAACCCACGAGGCCCACAAATTGGGCGTGGAGGTGCGTACAGGATATGCAGTTGAGGCTGTGAAGCAGATGGAAAACGGAGATCTACAACTGCTTTTTAAAGTGCAAAAGCCTGTAACCGTGCAGCGAGCGGCCATCACAACAGGTGGTAGCCCACAGGCCAACGCCTTGCAATATCTGGCTAATTTGGGACATAATATTGTGCAGCCAGTGCCCTCGCTCTTTACTTTTAATATAGCTGATGCGGCTTTTAAGGCTTGATGGGTACGGTGGTAGAAGGCACTACGGTGTCGTTGGTGGGCACAAAACATAAAGCCACAGGCCCATTGCTTGTTACGCATTGGGGGGCAAGCGGTCCGGCTATACTCAAACTCTCATCTTATGGCGCTCGTTATGTGCACGATTGTGACTATCAATTCCCTATTGCAGTAAATTGGATAGGACTAACCAACAGCGCATTGGTGGCCGAACATTTACAAGGTATTGTTGATTCCAATCCTAGAAAGTTCCTCACTAGCGTTCATCCCTTTGGTTTACCCACGCGAATGTGGCAATATATTTTACAAAAAACGGCGTTGGGCGCAGACAAAAGGTGGGACGAATTGGGTAAGAAAGGTTTGAACAAACTGGTTGAAGCGCTAACAAACGACCAGTATAAGGTTACTGGCAAGGGTGCGTTTCGCGATGAGTTTGTTACCTGTGGCGGTGTTTCGCTCTCGGATATCAACCTTAATACCATGGAAAGTAAGGTGTGTAAAAACCTTTATTTTGCTGGCGAAGTGCTGGATGTTGATGCTATTACAGGCGGATTTAATTTACAAGCGGCGTGGACAACGGGCTTTGTGGCGGGTAAGGCAATGGCGCTTTAGTGAACTAAATCAAAGAGAATGAAATTAAAACTCTTTCGTAAAACAAGGCAAAAGTTGTTTATCACGCATGGGAGTTAAAAGTTTGTTCGTCGAAGTCACGCTAGTTGACGTGAGTTCGGCGAATGAATGTAAACCACAATGGGGTAATAAGCAAAATTTCATTTGTATGACGACAAGTTTACGAAAATCTAAGGTTAGTGCGTAGCATTACCGAGTGTAGCTATTGCTTCTTTTTTCTTTTGTTAAACAAGGTATCTTTATTTTACAAAACACATCTCTAGAGATGCCCCCTTCTAGCAGAAAAAACAGCTCAAAAGCACGCTTTTAGCCCCAATTTTTAGCTTTTCAGATTTAATTTTACGTCATTTTTTAGCGAAAAATCATCAAATAGTACCATTTTGCCTTTTATTTGATGACTTTTACGAAGTTTTTAGACGCTCCAAAAATAGCTTTTAGTAGCCCAAAAGTAGGTTTTCTTAGTTGTTTTTGCTCCCAAGAAGGCATAATTTGTTTGTAATTCGTGATGATTTTGTCTTTTGTCAACATGCAAAATATTGCATACAATCATACGTTTTCTACCTACTAACCTCGTATTTAGCACCAAAATACACTGCGTTTAGCACCAAAATACACTGCATTTAGCAGCAAAACGCAAGGTGTTTAGCATCAAAACGCAAGGTGTTTAGCGTCAAAACGCACAATGTTTAGCTACTTTTTGCTCATTATCTGGTATAAGTTGCATATTTTTTCAATGAAGTTTGGTTTTGTATGCACTTTCTAGATAACTTTTTTATACCCAATCAAACTCTCGCGAGAATTGAAAATTTGCAAACGAGTGGAGATTTGTGAACAGATAAGGTACTCATAATGTTAAATTTTGTGCGTAATATTTTACATTTAACATCGCTTGTATCATTTTTATTCAAATCAAGCGTTAGCGCCGTTTAGATTTTGTGTGTTGTTGAACACATTGCATGTTTTGTGTTTTGTAGGCATAGTGTAAAACATCAAAGGAATAAAACAGGCAAAAAGCCGAGAAGCCAACGAAAGAAGGAGTGGAAGCTATGAAAACATTAAAAGGTTGTAAGCTAAGCGGTCTAATAACTGATTACGGTTATAACTAAAGCAAGACATAATAACAAGTGCGTACACACAAATAACATGAAAACACTTATTATCAAATGGGAATATAAAATAGTCTGAACATAATAAGAAAAGTAGACCAGTCAAAACAAAAAGCGGGATGCAGCCCCAAGGTTGCATCCCATTTTGATAAATGACCTTCGCCATTATTATTAGTAAGCGAAAAGCGGGTAGGCTTTCATTTTCTCGTTTACGCGTTGGCGAACACTGGCGATAGTAGCTTCGTCGGTGGGATTGTTAAGAACTTCCTCAATAAGTTCGGCAATAAAGGCCATGAGGTCTTCTTTAGCACCGCGCGTAGTGATAGCAGCTGTACCCAAACGGATACCACTTGTTTGGAAAGCACTACGAGTATCGAATGGCACCATGTTCTTGTTTACGGTGATGTCGGCAGCAACCAGTGCATTTTCGGCAACCTTACCCGTAAGTTCGGGGTATTTATCGCGTAGGTCAACAAGCATAGAATGGTTGTCTGTGCCACCGCTAACGATGGTAAATCCACGTTTAACTAGTTCTTCGGCCAGCACTTTAGCATTCTTCTTAACCTGCATAGCCCACTCTTTAAACTCGGGTTGGAGAGCCTCTTCGAAAGCAACAGCCTTAGCAGCGATAACATGCTCGAGTGGTCCACCTTGAATTCCGGGGAACACAGCCGAGTTAAGAAGCTGGCTCATCATCTTCACTTCGCCCTTAGGAGTTTTCTTACCCCATGGGTTTTCGAAGTCTTTACCCATCAAGATGATACCTCCACGTGGTCCGCGTAGCGTCTTGTGCGTGGTAGAAGTAACAATATGAGCATATTTCAAAGGATTTTCAAGCAGACCAGCAGCAATCAAACCAGCAGGATGAGCCATGTCAACCATAAAGATAGCGCCCACTTTATCAGCGATATCGCGCATGCGTTGATAGTCCCATTCGCGGCTATAAGCCGAGCCACCACCGATAATGAGTTTTGGTTTGTGTTCCAAGGCAAGGCGTTCCATTTCATCGTAGTCAACGCGACCCGTTTCTTTGTTGAGGTTATAACCTACTGGGTTGTAGAGAATACCCGATGTGTTTACAAGGCTACCATGGCTAAGGTGACCGCCGTGGGCGAGGTTCAAGCCCATGAAAGTGTCGCCAGGGTTGAGGCAAGTGAGCAGCACAGCCTCGTTGGCTTGTGCGCCAGAGTGAGGTTGAACGTTAGCAAATTCGGCACCGAAAAGTTTTTTGATGCGTTCGATAGCTAGGTTTTCCACCTTGTCTACCACTTCGCAACCGCCATAATAGCGTTTACCGGGCAGTCCTTCGGCATACTTGTTGGTAAGATACGAACCCATGGCTTGCATCACCTGTTCGCTAACGAAGTTCTCCGAGGCAATCAGTTCGATGCCTTTAAGTTGGCGTTGATGCTCATCTTCAATGAGTTTGAAAATTTCTAGGTCTTTTTTCATAAATGAAATTGTTTGTGTTAGTTATTGATTTTGGTAAGACGTGGTGTTCGTCTTGCCGTTGTTAATATGTACACTGTGAAGGGATGTATTGTGTGTGCATACAGCCGAGTGCGTGTTTACACCAATTGAGCCTTGTCCATGGTTTGTTCCATGTCGCAGTAATGGCATTTTAATGTGCGGTTTTCTTTGTCAACCACGTTGAAAACCGTTTGCATTGGCTCGTTGTTGGTGATGCACTTTGGGTTGTTGCAGCGTACAATACCCTTAAGTTCTTCGGGTGTTTCCACCTTTTTCTTTTCTATAACCTCGTAATCTTTAATGATGTTGAGCACCACATTAGGGGCTACTACCGAGAGTCTAGAAATCTCTTCGTTGGTGAAATACCTGTCGGTAACTTTGATAATGCCTTTCTTTCCCATCATTTTTGAGGCATAGTTGTTGCCGATAGTGATAGGTTCGTTAATGGATTGCAGTTCTAGCAAGGCCACAACTTGAAATGTTTTATCTGCGGGTATGTGGTCGATAACAGTGCCGTTTTTGATGGCAGCCACTAGTCGTTCTTTCTTATTTACACTCATTTGATGATGGTTTTGTCGTTTCTAACATCTTCCAAGGTAATACCCAGCACATCGCAGAATAGTGCTTGGCGTGCGTACAATCCGTTTTGTGCCTGCTGAATGTAGTAAGCGTGCGGATTGTCGTCCACATCATAGGCAATTTCGTTCACTCTTGGCAGTGGGTGCAATATACGCATATTGTCTTTTACATTGCCCAGCATGTCGTTTTTAAGGATATACACGTCTTTAACGCGTTCGTATTCCATCAAGTCGGAAAATCTTTCCTTTTGCACGCGCGTCATATATATTATGTCGGCATCGGCAATAATCTTCTCGTTAAAGGCCGTATGCTCTTGAAATTTGATGCTGTGGTTTTTGCAATAGAGCTTATACTCGTTGGGCATGGACAACTCTTTGGGCGCGATGAAATGGAACGTGGGGTTGAAATGGCGCATGGCCATGATGAGCGAGTGCACCGTTCGTCCGTATTTCAAATCGCCTACGAGGTAGATGTTGAGGTTTTCGAGTGTTCCTTGTGTCTTATATATGGAGTAAAGGTCGAGCATGCATTGAGAAGGGTGCATGTGAGCGCCATCTCCAGCATTGATAATGGGTACAGGCGACACCTCGCTGGCATATTGTGCAGCCCCTTCGATGTAGTGTCGCATCACGATGATGTCGGCATAATTGGCCACCATCATGATAGTGTCTTTGAGGGTTTCTCCTTTAGACACGCTGGTGGCTTTGGCATCCGAGAAACCAATGATGCGTGCACCGAGCCTGTTGGCTGCTGTTTCGAAGCTCAAACGGGTACGAGTGGAAGGCTCGAAGAAAAGACTTGCGATGACTTTACCTTTGAGTAACTCGCGGTTAGGATGTTTCTCAAACTCTTGCGACAGTTCGATGAGATAGTGAATTTTCTCTTTCGAAAGGTCAGCAATTGTCACAAAATCACGTTGTTTCATCTGTTTTGACATTGGAACGTTCTCTATTTTGCGTGCTAAGATAAGTATAATTTTTCTTATTTGGATGTCTAATAGGGAGAAAAATTGTATTTTTGCAGTAATTTTAGAATTCAGAGATTGATGAGAAAGAAATTAATACATACCTTATGGGGTTTGCTGGTGCTAGGCGTTCTGTCTACTGTATTGGCTTTTGTGGCCATTTGGAACGGTTGGATTGGTTATATGCCGCCGATTTCCGAATTGCAAAATCCCATTAACCGATTTGCAACACAGGTGTATTCGGCTGATGGAAAGGTTATAGGGACATGGAATGAGAATCGTGAAAATCGCATCTGTATTCCTTATTCCACCTTATCGCCACACCTTGTTCATGCGTTGGTGGCCACAGAAGACATTCGGTTTTACGACCACTCCGGCATTGACTTCTTTGCGCTGGGGCGCGCATTCATTAAAAGAGGACTATTAGGAAAGGCCAGTGCAGGCGGTGGAAGTACTATTACGCAGCAGCTTGCTAAGCAGCTTTATTCGGAAAAAGCCCACTCAACACTCGAGCGACTGTTGCAAAAGCCTATTGAATGGGTTATTGCGGTGAAACTAGAACGCCATTATACGAAGGAAGAGATTATTGCGCTCTACCTTAATTACTTTGACTTCTTGCACAATGCCGTGGGAATAAAGACTGCTGCAAACACCTATTTTAATAAAGAACCTAAAGACTTGACCATTACAGAGTCTGCAACATTAATAGGTTTGTGCAAAAACCCTTCGTTCTTTAACCCTGTGCGCTACGCCGAAAGGAGCAAAGAGCGTCGTAATGTGGTGTTGTCGCAGATGGTTAAGGCTGGTTATCTCTCGGATGGCGAGTATAGAATGTATGCTGACGAACCGCTTGTGTTGAATTTTCATCGCACAGACCATAAAGATGGCACGGCTACTTACTTTAGGGAGTTTCTACGCCTGTACTTGATGGCTAAGCGCCCAGAGAAGAGTAATTATCCCGAATGGAACAAGGCGCAATATGTTTACGACTCTGTGGCATGGGCTACCGACCCACTTTATGGATGGTGTAACAAGAATACAAAGAAGAATGGCGAACATTACAACATCTATACTGATGGCTTGAAGGTGCATACGTCTATAGACAGTCGTATGCAACAGTATGCTGAGGATGCGGTTTATAGGCATTTGGCCCGCTTCTTGCAGCCCGCTTTCTTCAAAGAAAATCGTGCTAAATCCAACGCGCCGTTTACAAATCAGCTCACAGCTGCCCAAGTTCGGTCTATCTTGAACCGCTCGATAAACCAGAGCGAACGCTATCGCAACATGAAATCAGCGGGTTACTCTGAAGAAGAAATAAGGAAAGCCTTCAGAACACCCACCGACATGGCTGTGTTTACTTATCATGGCGATGTAGACACCGTAATGACGCCACTGGATAGCATTCGTTACTATAAGTCGTTCTTGCGTGCAGGTTTCGTAAGTATGGACCCGAAGAACGGACTGGTGAAGGCTTATGTTGGTGGTATGGATTTTACGCACTTCCAATACGACATGGCTACCGAGGGACGTAGGCAAGTTGGTTCTACAATCAAGCCATTCCTCTACTCACTGGCGATGGAAAATGGTTTCTCTCCATGCGATGAGGCACCCAATGTGCAAACCACTTACACTGTGGCTGGCCAAAGTTGGACACCAAGAAACGGAAGTAGGGCGAGATATGGCCAAATGGTGACCTTGAAATGGGGCTTGGCACAGTCTAATAACTGGATATCTGCTTATCTTATGAGTAAGCTAAACCCGCAGCAATTTGTGGGTTTGCTTCGTAGCTATGGTTTTAACAACCCCGATATACACCCTTCTATGGCCTTGGCTCTAGGTCCGTGCGAAGCTAGTGTGTGCGAGATGGTTAGTGCTTACACGGTTTTTGCCAATCATGGCATTAGGTGTGCACCCATGTTTGTTACCAAAATAGAAGACAACGAAGGAAATGTAATTGCCACGTTCCAACCAAGGATGAACGAAGTGATAAGCGAAGCCAGTGCCAATAAAATGCTTGTTGAACTGCAAGCCGTAGTTAACGAGGGAACTGCTCGCCGTTTGCGCTTCAAATATAACTTCACAGGCGAGATTGGAGGTAAGACAGGAACTACCAACCGCAATGCTGACGCATGGTTTATGGGCTTTACACCCGAACTTGTTAGCGGCTGCTGGGTTGGAGGAGAAGACCGTGATATACACTTCGACTCAACAAGTATGGGTCAGGGTGCAACGATGGCTCTGCCTGTTTGGGCCTATTTCATGCAGAAAGTTTTTGCCGACCACCGTCTGGGTTACAGTAAGAACGCCACATTTGCCTTACCCGATGGTTTCGATCCCTGTTCGAAAGATGATGGCGGAGGTGCTGAATATGATATTGACGAAGTGTACGAGTAGGCGAGAGGCTATATTCTCCTTGTTAAAAATGACATTTGGCTGGCTTTAAGTAAGTTTACGAGTTACACAGTCTGAATAATAAAGACAACTTTATCCTAATAAATAATGTATAACACAATGAAAAGAATGCTATTCGGGCTGTGCTTAGCGCTGATGCCCATAACGATGATGGCACAACAGTTGCACAAAATGTGGGTGAATATGCCCACTTCTGTAGCAGGCTCGCTTGAGAGAAGTGTGCGACAAGAACTGCTTGATTTAAAGGAAATGAAGAAAACAGCTGTTATTGAAGGCTTGTTGGGCGAAGAAAGTCGTATAGATACTTTAACAAACGATTTTCTTTTGGCTAACCTAAGTAAAGTCTCTACCTTGCAAATGAAGATGTTGCCCGCGGCGAACGGTGACTCCTTGCTCTGCTTGGTGCAAACATTCATGGGGCCAACTCCCGAGAGCGTAATCTCGTTTTATTCGTCCGACTGGAAGACTTTGTCTATGCCTGAAATGCAATTAGATGTAGAACTGCAACAACCTAGCGATATGTCGCTCGATGACTTTAACAAATTGCAGGCGCAGTTTGACCCCAAATTACTTTCTTTCACACTCTCACCATCCAATAATGAACTTGTGGTGACACTCTCACCCGTGTTTGTTAGTGAAGTCGAAAAAAGCAATATGAAAGCATTGGTTTTGCAAAGGAAATTTAAATGGAATGGGAAAACATTTAATTAATGTTATATATATTGTGCTTTTATCAGTAAACGCTTGCAAAATTAAATAATTATCGTAACTTTGTAACGTGTTTTTCATGGTATTAGATTATTAAGGTTAAGAAAGATTGGTTGTCGTGAGACAATCAATTTTTTTTGTACCAATTCGAAGTACAATTGTTGCTGTTTTTCTCACCTTATAATATAGGTCTGGTCTAGTGCTAATATGGGAGAATTTAAACACCTTGGTAGTTAGATGTTTGTTTTTTCAGACTTCAACTAAAGGCACGCTGTTCTGAAACAATAACGCGTATTATTCAGTTAGGTTGCTTCGTTTTGCATTAACTTTTGGCTTAGCATTGAATAACTGTTTGCGTGCAGCTTGTATATAGGTGTAAAAAATGGTTATTTTACTTGTGCGTACCTAAGAATTAAAGTAACTTTGCATGTCTTAGCACTGATGTTGAGCGTGAGACTGAAACTTATCTCGTCCAGAATACACTCAGCACGGCAAAGTTTAAATAAAAAAGATACAATGGTTTTAAATAAAAAAAGGAGATGGCATTGTCTTTCGGGGCAAGAACCAACCGACTTGGACAAGCAAGTGATGTATTGGGAGAACAAGGGAAAGTTGGTGCCAACTCGTGAATTAATAAAAACGCCCGAACAAATTGAAGGCATAAGGCGTAGTGGCGTTGTGAATACAGGTGTGCTAGACGAAGTGGCCAAGCATATCCGCGCAGGCATGAATACCCTTGAGATAGACAAAATTTGTTATGATTATTGTACTAGCCATGGCGCAATACCAGCTTGTCTCAATTACGAAGGCTTTCCAAAAAGTGTGTGTACAAGCATTAACGAGGTGGTTTGCATGGTATTCCCAAAGAAGAGGATGTGTTACAAGAGGGAGATATCATTAATGTAGACTTTACTACAATTCTTGACGGATATTATGCAGATGCTTCCCGCATGTTTATCATTGGTAAAACCACGCCCGAGAAAGAACAATTGGTGCGTGTGGCCAAAGAATGTCTTGAGATTGGAGCAGAGGCAGCTAAGCCTTATAGCTTTGTTGGCGACATTGGACATGCCATTTCTAAGCATGCTGAGAAATATCATTACGGTGTTGTGCGCGACTTATGTGGACATGGAGTTGGGTTAAAGTTTCATGAAGAACCTGAAGTGGCACATTTCGGACGTCGTGGACAGGGTATGTTGCTTGTGCCTGGTATGGTGTTTACCATCGAACCCATGATTAATATGGGTACTTGGAAGGTGTTTATTGACGCCGACGACGAATATGGCTGGGAGGTTATAACGGGTGATGAGTTGCCAAGCGCCCAATGGGAGCACACCTTCTTAATGACCGAACACGGCGTTGAGATATTGACTAGATAAAAAGAAGCAATGAATAACGATAAAGACGTTTATATATTAGGTATAGAAAGCAGTTGTGACGATACCTCGGCAGCCGTGCTACACAATAATGTGTTGCTCAGCAATGTTACATCTTCGCAGGCTGTTCATCAAAGTTATGGTGGAGTGGTGCCCGAATTGGCTTCGCGTGCACATCAACAAAACATTGTTCCTGTGGTAGACCAAGCCTTGAAAAAGGCTGGAATTGAGAAAGAACAGCTATCGGCAGTGGCTTTTACACGTGGTCCTGGACTGATGGGTTCGTTGCTTGTTGGAGTTAGTTTTGCCAAAGGATTTGCTCGTGCTTTGGGTATTCCCATGGTGGATGTGAACCATCTACAAGGGCATGTAATGGCGCATTTCATTCAAGAACCCGATATGCAAAATCCTATACCACCATTCCCTTTCCTTTGTTTGCTGGTTAGTGGAGGTAATTCGCAAATCGTAAAGGTTAACGCGTATAACGACATGGAGGTGTTGGGACAGACCATTGATGACGCAGCTGGTGAGGCAATAGACAAGTGTTCTAAAGTAATGGGATTGGGTTATCCCGGTGGTCCTATCATTGATAGGCTTGCAAGACAGGGCAATCCAGCAGCATTTAAGTTTGCGCAACCCAATATTCCAGAGCTAGATTATAGTTTCTCGGGATTAAAAACCTCATTCTTGTACAGTCTGCAAAAATGGATTAAGGATGATCCTAACTTCATAGAGAACCACAAAGAAGACCTTGCCGCAAGCTTGGAATTTACCATTGTAGATATCTTGATGAAAAAACTGAAGCTGGCAGTGAAGCAAACGGGTATCACTCACGTGGCTGTGGCAGGAGGAGTGTCGGCAAATAACGGATTGCGAAATGCTTTTCACGAGGCAGCCGACAAGCTGGGGTGGACCATTTATATCCCTAAGTTTGGGTACACCACTGATAATGCAGCCATGATTGGCATCACTGGATATTTTAAATACCTGGATAAGGTGTTTTGTTCAATCGACAAACCCGCTTTCTCGAAGGTTACTTTCGAGTAAGCATAAACATTTATTATAATGGAACTAGAAACAAAAGTGCTTAGCAGAGAACTGCAACAACGCATGTACGACAATGGTCTTACCATCGCAACTGCCGAAAGTTGCACTGGCGGAAGGGTGGCACAAGCCGTTATTGCCACGCCGGGCGCATCTAAATATTTTAAAGGTGGCGTGATATGTTATAGCAATGATGTGAAAGAAAACTTGCTAGGCGTAAGTTCTGAAGTGCTTGCTGAAAAATCTGCAGTGAGCGAAGAAGTGGCTATACAAATGGTTAAAGGAGCTTGCGAAACGCTTAAAGCTGATTATGCGATGGCTGTTACAGGTTATGCTGGACCTGTTGCTGGTGATAATGATGGCGTTCCTGTAGGTACTATTTGGCTGGCCTGTGGCACAAAAGATAAGGCCATAACCCTGAAGTTGAACGAAGACTATGGTCGCGATATCAATTTGGCCATCGCCACTAACCGCTCCTTGCGACAAATGCTCAACTTTATTGACGCTGAAAAGGACACTACGGAGGAATAAAAGTTGTGAATGGGCTGATATAAAAAGCATGCAGTTGGGCCGAACTTGAAAGTAAACAGCGCTGCACTGCAGCTTTTGCTATGCCTTATATAATAAAGAAGCAAACGTTCAAGCACATACTCAATACCTTTTTGGGATGTAAGAGCGTTTGCTTCAATTTGTTTGTTATGGAGAACAAATAGCATCGTAACCCATGACCCTAGCAGAGAATGCAAAAAATACGTCCATATAAAGCCAAATAGGCCCAGAATAGGTCTCTAATACCACAAAAAACATAAAATCTTTGATAATTAATTGATTTGGTTAGGTAATTAGAAGAAAATTTCGTAATTTTGCATCCTGTTTGGAGTAAGTATCAAAAAAGAAAACAAAAAAAAGATAGCAATGTCGAAGATTTGTCAGATTACAGGTAAAAAGGCAATGGTTGGCAACAACGTATCGCACTCGAAGCATCGCACAAAGCGTAGTTTCGACGTGAACTTGTTCAGCAAGAAATTCTACTATGTGGAAGAAGGTTGCTGGATTAGCTTGAAAATCAGTGCCGCAGGTTTGCGCCTTATCAATAAAGTAGGTCTTGACGCAGCGCTTAAACAGGCTGTTTCAAAGGGCTTCTGTGATTGGAAAGACATTAAAGTTATAGGAGAATAATTATCATGGCAAAGAAAGCTAAGGGTAATAGAGTACAGGTTGTTCTGGAATGTACGGAAATGAAGAATAGCGGATTGGCTGGTACAAGTCGCTATGTTACCACCAAGAACAGGAAGAACACTCCTGAACGTATGGAACTAATGAAGTACAATCCAATCATGAAGAAGATGACGCTTCATAAGGAGATTAAATAACGTTTAATTAAAACAAGACTATGGCAAAGAAAGTAGTTGCAACCCTTCGTGACGGTTCAAAAGACGGACGTGCTTACACCAAGGTTATCAAGATGGTTAAGAGCCCGAAAACCGGCGCATACATCTTCGATGAGAAGATGGTACCTAACGAAGCCGTAAAGGACTTTTTCAAGAACTAAACCACTTTCGACGTAAGTCGAAGTAATGCATCATATAAAGGGAGGACGTTTGGGCGTTCTCCCTTTTTTGATGGCTTTATCTTTTGTATGTCTTTGGTTAAACCCAAATCGGCCATTAGAGCCTAAACAGATTTTATTTTTCTTGTCGAGCAGATTGCCTGTCTTTGTAACGTAGGCGTAGTGGGTTACGTCAAGTTGCAAAGACAGGCAATCTGCTCGACAAGAGAATAAAGGATGTTAGGAAACAACACAAAAACAAGAATTCTGTAAACATTGTGGTTTAATGACCGATTTCGATTTAATAGTTGCCCTTTGTTGCTTTGTTTTCAATCATGCATATGGTGTGGCAATAAGGCAAAGTGGAGTGAACGATTGTCCTATCAGCTTCTCTTTGCTTTTATGGGTGAGTCACTTGAAGTGTGCGAAAAACGTGATACAGGCTGGTTGACACTGAATAAATGACTTTGTTTTGTTAAGGTACTAAATGATATACGCCTCCGCAAAACGTCAAATGGCGCTTGCGGGGGCGTAAATGCTTTGGTGAGGTGGCGCTAGTTTGTTTTAACAGCCACCACACTAGTTAATTCGGGGTCGAGATAGAAGGTTTGTTGATACGGCTTTTTCTCGCCCTTCTCGTCTTTCGCTTCAAGCGTTACGCGAAGCATAAGCAGGGTCTTGGTGTTCGTTGGACGTTGCCCAAACTTGGTGTCAGGCTTGTAGAGGCCTCCGTTCTTTACATCGGATTGCAGCGAAAGGATGGTTGTGTTGTCCACACGGTCGGTCGAATCGAGCTTGCCAACATCACTAATCGACACCGACGATAGTTGTGAGTACTCATCAACGAAGTCTTCAACTAATTGTTTTGCCGAGTGGCGTTTGTCGCAACTTGTGCCAGTGATAGCCAAAAGGGCCACGACAAGAAGTGAAAAGACGTGTTTCTTCTTCATCATTTATTTTGCTGGTACGTTTTTAAGAACATCTAACAAATGATCCCAAACCATCTGCACTGTGGGAATGAGCAAGCGTTCGTCGGGTGTATGTACGTCGCGCAGTGTAGGACCAAACGACACCATGTCCATGCCTGGATAGCTTGTGGCAAACTGTCCGCATTCCAATCCGGCGTGAATACCACGTACAATGGGTTCTTTATTGAACAAACGCTTGTACGATTCAATAGCAAGCTTAGTGAGTTCGCTATTCGGATTCATTTGCCAAGCGGGGTAACCGTCTGTTTGTTCCACTTCGGCTCCAGCAAGTTTCAGCACGGCTGCAACAGCATTACATTGGTTATCGAGATTGCTCATCACGTTACTGCGTTGCGAAGCAAGCAAGTCAACAGTGGTATCGGTGGTTTTTACTACGGCGATATTGCTTGATGTTTCTACCATTCCACCCAAAGCAGGATCTTGGCAGATTGCAAAAACACCATTGGTTAGGCCTTGTAGAGCCATAATAAGTCGACGACTAACATCTGACGGCAGCACTTTTTCTGCGTTTGCGCTTTCCATTGCAAACTCTATTGCGGTGTCGGTAACGTGGAACTCGTCTGCCACATTGTGTGCAAAAACATTCCAATCGGCACGCACGTTCTCTTTCACGTCATTAGGTACAGCCATCACAACGCGTCCATCGCGGGGAATAGCGTTGTGTAGTTTGCCCGAATTGAAGCTAGCTAGACGTACGTCGTATTTCTCTTGTTCCAAGTAAATAAAACGCGAAAGCAGTTTAATGGCGTTGGCGCGCTTCTTGTTGATGTCGTCGCCAGAGTGGCCACCAGTAAGTCCTTTTACCGAAATCTCTAGGAAGAAATGGCCTGCGGGTGCATCTTCTTTTTCAAAGTGGAACACGGCATGTGTGCTTCTTCCGCCTGCGCACGATACAAATATCTCGCCTTCGTCTTCCGAGTCTAGGTTGATAAGCCAATCGCCAGTCATAAATCCAGGCTCCATTCCCGATGCGCCTGTCATCTGAGTTTCTTCGTCGCTGGTGAAAACGCACTCCAGCGGACCATGTTCTATATCATTGCTTTCAAGCACTGCCAATTGCATTGCAACGCCAATGCCGTCGTCGGCACCCAATGTAGTGCCTTAGCCTTCATCCATTCGCCGTCTACATAACTTTGGATGGCATCTTTGTTAAAGTCGAATTCTACGTCAACCAGCTTGTCGCACACCATATCGGTATGACTTTGCAGTATCACAACCTTTCTGTTTTCGTAACCAGGAGTGGCCGGTTTGCGTATGTTCACATTGTTCACGGCGTCTACTTTTACGTCTAGTCCGTGTTTTTTGGCGAACTCTTTAAGGTATTCTACCATTTTTTCCTCGTGTTTTGAGGGGCGAGGTATTTGATTGATTTGTTTGAACTGTTCGAATACACAGCTCGGTGATAAATTACTTTTATTCATATTTTGGTTTCTTTTTGAGTGATTTCGTAAATTATTAACTATCTTTGCAGCGTTTGAACACGGCATTATCGTTTGCAAAAATAAACAAAATGGCAGAGACATTAGCTTTATCCCTGTTAATAATTGCTATTGCAGTGGCATTATTATGTGTGAAGATGATTTTTAGAAAGAACGGAAAGTTCTCTTCGCAACATATTCACGACAACCCTGGACTTAGAAAGCAGGGTATTCATTGTGTGATAGACCAAGACAAAGAGGCGCGACGCACTGTTGCATCCGCTGTTAGTGAGCGCAGTGAAAGAAGCGCGCAATGCGATTAACAAAATTGCTTGGCATTAAAAGGGAATAATAAAAACGAGAAAAACAATATAAATACAATTAAATGAACAAGAAAAATTTTTTGAACGTTGGCCATTGCCGCAATGGCTACGGTGGCCTTTAGCTCTTGTAACAAACAGAACGAACAGGTCGAGAAAAAAAGCGAAACTGCTCCAAAGAGTGAAGTTGGAAGCTTGAAAATTGCTTATGTGGAGGTTGACTCTATCATGATGCAGTACAAGTTCTGCAAGGACTATTCGCTCATCCTACAAAAGAAAGGACAAAACATCCAAAGCACGTTGGCATCTAAACAACAGGCTTTGCAGGCTGCTGCGGCTAACTTCCAACAAAAAGTTCAGCAAAACGCTTATACGCGCGAGCAGGCTGAAGCTATTCAAGCAGGACTGCAAAAGCAAAATGCCGACTTGCAAATGCTGAACCAACGTTTGAGCAGCGAGTTCCAAGTGGAAACCGAAAAATATAATTCGGCCTTGCGCGATAGCATCCGTCACTTCCTTAACGAATATAATAAGGATAAGAAGTACAGCTTGATTTTGAGCAAGGCGGGTGACAACCTGCTATATGCTGACAAGGCTTTCGACATCACCAACGATGTTGTTGCAGGATTGAACAAAGCTTATAAACCTGCTAAGGCGCTGGAAACACCTAAGAAATAATGCTATGAGTAATTCATAACATATTTTGCCCCGATGGCTTAGCGCTGTCGGGGCAATTTATTTAAGTATGGAGAGGAAGATTGTATTATTGTATAATGTGATCGTAACCAGGTGGTGGACATAACGATTGTTTTTTATCCTGAACTCGTGTACATCATATATGTAGCAGTTGTGCCCATTAACTGCTACAAATTCAATGACACGAGAACGATGGATTAAACCTAATTAGAAAACCATTCGGGGCTTTTGTTTCCTGCCTTTTTTACTGATTTAATCCTGTTGTATCAGCGTTTTAATCGTACAAGACCTTTTGTACACCCACTACAGACCTTTTGTGGCGTGACGACAAGTCGTTTGTAGTCACGCTACAATTGGCTTGTAGTGAGGCTACCGATAAGTTGTAGCCACACTACAACTTGTTTGTAGCGCATCGTCTTCTTGTGATAAGTGTTTCTAGGAATCGTTCAAGGTCTAGGAAATGTATAAGAATTAGGTTCTAATATTTTTCTTTTTTAAAAAAATGCGAGAAAAGAAAAATATCTATATTTGCAAAAGTAAGCCCTTTGACTTGCAAAATCGGTTTTTATAAACATTAAACAATCTACCTATATGATGAACTTGCGTTAAAGCTCGTAGATAAGCATCTTTACGCAGTACTATTAGCAATCTTGGTGTCAGAAGATTAACGATTACAATTTTCTTTATCAGTATGTTTCTCGTATTATATTATAGTATATCTTAAGTACAAGACATAGGCTTTGTATTGGTATTCTATTGCTATGTTATTAATAGGTGTAGTGTATGATTCTGAAGATCAATCAATAAGCGTTTCTGTTTTTTGAATATTAAATAAACAGGAATACGGATCGTAGCAGAACAAAAGAAAGAAAACAACGAAAGCGTAGGAAGGGAGCGAACAATCATTTTTTAATGGTAAATGAAAAAAAATAAAGAAATAATTTGTGGTTTTGAAAAATTGTAGTACCTTTGCAGCGCATTTGGAGAAATGCCTTGTTAAAAAGCTGCGGAAATAGCTCAGTTGGTAGAGCACAACCTTGCCAAGGTTGGGGTCGCGAGTTCGAGTCTCGTTTTCCGCTCAACATTCTGAATAGTACTAGTTGTTGCCCAGGTGGCGGAATTGGTAGACGCGCACGTTTCAGGTGCGTGTGTTTAACAGCGTGCAGGTTCGAGTCCTGTTCTGGGCACTATATTCAGAATGCGTTTATGCTGGAGAGGTGGCGGAATTGGTAGACGCGCTACTTTGAGGGGGTAGTGAAAATTGCTTCGTGGGAGTTCGAGTCTCCTCCTCTTCACATATTGATAATTATTATTGTCGCGGAAATAGCTCAGTTGGTAGAGCACAACCTTGCCAAGGTTGGGGTCGCGAGTTCGAGTCTCGTTTTCCGCTCTTTCAGAGAAACATATTTATCAATGAATTTATACTTAAGATATTTTGATAAGGAAACGTTAGTTGATAATGTAGAAAAAGCACTTGACTTTCTCCAATCTATCCCAGAGATAGGCATGAATATCGATTTGGAGAATGATATTCGTGACTATGTTGAAAGTGACGTGTATTATCCTAAACGTTATAAAGTTCGCCCAAGAGTTTATTTTATTATCATCAAGACTGTTGCTGCTACTATGCTCGATTTTAAGCAGAAAAAGGCTGTGCAACAAATGCCTCCCCCTAATGGATTTGATAGGAGAGATTTGGCTGCTAACGCCATGACCCGACTCACTGAAGAAAGACCAGGATGGTATGAAGGTGAACTTGATTTCAAACGTGTGGTGATGGTTCCTTCAACTGGTAAGTTCGAATATCGTGATACTCATTTTGTAGTACATTGTAAGGCTATGTCGGGACAGGATTGTTACGACCGAATGGTAGATAACTTGAGTGAACGTGTGGACAGACGTTCCCAATTTCCTTCACCCAAAGGAAAAAACTTTAGATTTAGGTACTTGGGTAGGTGGAAATAATACAAACACTGTAGTTATGAATAAGGTGATGCTGATAGGGAACGTTGGGAAGGATCCCGAGGTTCGTTATTATGAGGCGGATACGGCTGTGGCCCAAGTGTCGCTTGCCACAACCGAGCGTGGTTATACCTTGCAAAATGGCACAAAGGTGCCCGATAGAACCGATTGGCACACTGTGGTGTTTTGGAAAAGTCTTGCCAAGGCCGTTGAAAAGTATGTACATAAGGGAGATAAATTGTTTGTTGAAGGTAAAGTGAGATATAGAAGCTACGACGATAAACAAGGTAAACGTCAATATGTGACAGAAATTTGGGCCGATAGTCTTGAACTGCTTACGCCAAGAGCACAAAGTAAGACGGATGTTGCACAGGAGCCGAAAGCGCAACCCGAACACACGAGTGAGCAAGAAAACAATAATTTACCATTCTAATATTGTTCGAAAATCTTGGATACATCCTTTTTTTGTAATTCGTTCTCTGATATATATATACAACATCCAACGTTGGGTGTTGTTTTTGCGTTTGTCTTGGCGGTGTTGCTTCTTGCGTCTCTGGTTATGCTAGTGGTTCAGAATTAGCTTTCTTTAGTCTTTCTCCTGCAGATATTTCTGAACTCGACTTGGAGAAAGATGTTAAGGATAAGAATATAAATATGCTTCGAGAAGATTCTGAGCGCACTTTGGCTACCATTTTGATTACGAACAATTTTGTGAATGTAACCATTATCATGTTGCTCAACTATGTTTTTGCCAATGTGGTGCATTTTGGTCCGCGAGCTTATTGGTTACAATTTCTTATTTTAACCATTCTCTTAACTTTTCTCTTGTTGCTCTTTGGCGAGATTATGCCCAAAGTGCTTAGTAGACAAAACCCCTTAGCTTTTTGCAGAAGGAGTGTTTCTGGCGTTCTTTTTCTAAGAAAATTGTTCTGGCCTCTTGAAACAATTCTACTTAAAACTGGTCTTTTGGCTTCGAAAATGTTGGGAAAAGAAACTGTAACGTTGAGTGTTGATGATTTAGAGCAGGCTCTTGAACTTACAAATAAAGAAGAACTAAAAGACGAGGAAAAACTTCTACAGGGTATCATTCGCTTTGGTGATGAAACGGCTAAGGAGATAATGACCAGTCGTAAGGATATTGTAGATGTGAATATCAAATGTAATTTTAGTGAGGTGTTAGAAAGTATAAAGGAGAATAATTATAGTCGAATTCCTATTTATCAAGATAATACTGATAATATAAAGGGGGTGCTATATGTAAAAGATTTGCTTCCGCATTTATCTAAGCCCCATACCTTTAGATGGCAAAGCTTAATTAGACCTCCTTATTTTGTTCCTGAAACAAAGAAAATTGATGACCTCCTTCGCGATTTTCAAGAAAACAAAATTCATATTGCTATTGTTGTAGATGAGTTTGGTGGGACTAGTGGCTTGGTAACGCTGGAAGATATTCTTGAGGAAATCGTTGGTGAAATCAACGACGAATACGACGATGAAACTGAAAAGATGTACACGAAGCTCAATTACAATACTTTTGTATTTGATGGTAAAACGTTGTTGAGTGATTTGTGTAGGATTTTAGAAGTGGATGACGAAGAGTTTAGTGAAGTGGAAGGCGGAGCGGATACTTTGGCGGGACTGCTTTTAGAACTAAAAGGCGACTTTCCATCTATTGGCGAGCGCTTAAATTATAAGGATTACTTATTTGAAATTCTTGCTATTGAAGAGCGTCGTATCAGTAGGGTGAAGATAGTGGTTAAACCATAATCTCACTCTTTGTGGCGTAATGTTTCTTTTAACGCATAACTCTTGTGCTTTAATCCATTATTTTATAGGGTGAGCTATGCGTTTGGTTGTATCTCATTACCACTTTAATTTTGTTTTATGGCTTTGTTGCGTAACCAGTGTTTGAACGGAGACGTTTATCTAGCTTTGTGGACATTAGATGAAGATGAAAGCTACTTCTTCAGTACCTATCCATTTCTTCTTAAGTTGAAAGAGGAATTATCTTCAGTTGGAAGTAAACAACGACGGCTGGAGAAGCTTGCAACACGCGCGTTGTTATATGAAATCACTGGTAATCAAGATTTGGTAATAACGCACCATAGCAGTGGAAAACCGTTGGTCAAAGGCTATAATATAAGTGTAAGCCATACCAAAGGTTTAGTTGCATTGATGCTTTCTAAAACGAGAATTGTGGCTGTTGATGTAGAATACGAAAGCGATAGGGTGGGTAGAATAGCCCACAAGTTTATTAATCAAGACGAAGAGATGCCCACTCTTTCTCACCTTCTAATTGCTTGGTGTGCAAAAGAAGCTTTATTCAAATATTTTTCTGAAGATAATTTGCTTTCAACTCAGATACATTTACAACCATTTAAGCTTGAACATCAAGGGGTAATAGTAGTCAAAAATACTAAAAGTGATATTGTGGTTAAGTCCCATTATTTTAAGTTAAATAAATTCGTCTTGGTTTACATATTTAACGATTAATAGTTGCGTAAATAGAACGACTTAGATCCGAATTTCTCTTTTTAGTGATTTTCTTAATTTATTCGTATTTATCTATGATAGGATTTCTTCTTTTCTTTAATTAGATGTATTTAGAGGAATTTAGAATATCACTAAAAAGTGTGCGTGTCTTTCTTGTTCTCGGGTTTAAATGTGTTGTCTATTCTGTGTATTTTATTCATTACTAGGTAATTGAAGTTTGTTTATTAGTATAGAAGTTCAATTCGTTTCAGGTTTTTTGTATGAATTAAACTGTGTTTTGTCTTTCTTGATAAGTTTCTAGCCTTATTTTAAAGCTGGTGTTTTTGTACTCAAAACTTTCTTTTATCTGTTATATAACATTCTTATTTTGTTAACTTTTTCCGATTTGTACTAACTATTTTTACCTTTTACCGATTTTGATATGTTTTACAACATAAATCCATAATTATTTACAATATTTTCCTTATTTTCTTTTGTGGGTTTCTTTTTTTTTGTAATTTTGCAACAGAAATAGTAAACGGGCATGTTCGTTTAAGTTAAACTTATTACCATGATTGACATGCCAATCGTGTTATTTTATTTAATAAATAAATATGAAAATGAGAAGGTGTATCTTGTCTGTTGTAGCCGTAGCATTTGTCTCGGTTATGAGTGCCTCTGCTCAGTCTGAAAACGTAGGGTCTGCAGTGGCGGATGCGCAAAAAGCCGTAATGGACGCTCAAAAAGCCAAAGAAGATGCAGCAAGAGCTGTTGCTGAAGCTGCAAGACAAAGGGCTGAAGCTGCCAAGGCTAAAGTAGTAGCTGCTAAAGCTAAAGTAGAAGCTGAGAAGGCTAGGATGGAATCTGAAAAGGCTAAAGCTCAGTCGGAACAAGCTCGTGTTGACGCTGAAGCAGCTGAAGCTGAAGCTCAGAAAGCTGTAGAGGCTGCTAATCAAGCTAAAGCCGAAACAGAAAAGGCTGTAGCAAATGCAGCCGCTTGCAAAGCTACCGCGCTCAAAGCACGTACCGAAGCTGCAAAGGCAAAGGAAATGACGGCCAAAGTGATGGCCGAAGCTGCTAAAGCAAAAGCAGAATCTGATAAAGCAAAAGCCGATTTGGCTAAAGCTGGTGCCGATGCTGCTGCTGCCATCGAACAGGCTAATGCTGCTATTGAGAAAGCTAAATCTACGAATTAAAGTTTAAGCTTTAATTGCAACGACTAAACAATTTCGTTGCACAATGAGACGCCAGGGCTATTTGAGGCCAAGCGCTCCAGATGGCCCTGGCTCATCATTCTAAATGTGACGTTAATAATCTAAATGACAACGAACAAAGATTCGTTTTGTATAGTATCGAATATTTTACGTTTTTAAATCTTCTTCTTGTCTGCCTTGTCATGTGATAGGGTTGACATAAGGGAATATTGCTGCTGACGTGTAATGAATTTCCTGCTTTTAAAGCACGGAAGTGGGAGTGGAGTGTCATGATGTTGTGCACAGTCCTGTCATTGTCGACAGCTGGTTATTAAATTAATGGTTGATCAAATTATTATGAGTATGACTAAAAAGTGGCTGGTATTTGTGTTCTGTGCTATGCTTAGTCTTCCTGTCTTCTCGCAGGACTATTTTTCGGATAACGAGGATTTACAAATTATCGCAACCTTGTTGAAGAGTAGTCCTGAAGCGGCTAAGAGTAGCGCAGAGAAATTCGCAAGTAAGCATAAAGAAGATGGAGCCATGCTGCTGGTCTCGGAACACTCTATCTAAGGGCCGGGAAACTGGATGAAGCCACTCGTTATTTTAACCTTGCCCAACAATGCAGACGCATCAGTGTTAAAGCCTTAAATCTGGGTGGTGATATTGCAAGGTCTAAAAATAGACCCGATTCTGCACAGTTTTATTATAAAAGGGCCATGTATTTTGCACGAAAAGACCCAGACGCTTATTATAAACTGGCCGACTTGTTAAAAGCTAAGGAAATTAACAAGTCGATTGAGACGTTACAGATCTTGAAGAAAAATAGACCAGATCTGAATGTACAAAAACGAATGGCTGAAGTGTATTATACGGCGAACGACCTTACTAATGCTATTGCTGCATATAAAAGTATCGGAGTTGACTCTCTAGATGATAGGGAACTAATGCAGTATTCTTTGAGCTTGTATATTAAAAAAGACTTTTCTCAATCTCTTGACTTAGCACAGAAAGGACATAAACGCGCCTCAAAAGACCCAGTTTTTAATAGGCTTCTCCTTTATAATAATACAGAATTACAACATTTCGATACAGCTATAAGCAATGCTGACGACCTGTTTAATAATAGCAAAGATACTAAACCACAGTATCAAGACTATATTTATTATGGCTATGCATTGAGTGGACTCGGAAAAACTCAAGAGGCTATTCAACAGTTTAATGTTGCGCTTCAAAAGAATGGTGATATTCCTGGTATTCATAAGGAAATTTCTGACGCTTATAGCAGAATCCATGATTATGATAATGCTATTAAATATTATGAACAGTATGTGGCCAATCTTAAGGATACCACTGATAACCGTGCGTATAATATATTCCAATTGGGAAGATTGTATTGGAGAAAGGGTACCAATGTTAAAGAAAATGAAACTAGAACGGAAGACCAAACTAAGGCTATCGAGCATTCAGCTGAATTGTTTGGACAGGTTGCCACTTTGCGTCCAAATAGCTATCTCGGTTTTTATTGGCAAGCTAAAGCTAATGCCATGCTAGACCCAGAGTACACAAAGGGTTTGGCTAAGCCTTATTACTCCAAAGC
This sequence comes from Hoylesella shahii DSM 15611 = JCM 12083, assembly GCF_000613445.1. Taxonomy (GTDB): domain Bacteria; phylum Bacteroidota; class Bacteroidia; order Bacteroidales; family Bacteroidaceae; genus Prevotella; species Prevotella shahii. The sequence goes on along the minus strand of NZ_BAIZ01000003.1, from coordinate 13,121 downwards.
TGCAGAACTTCTTGAAAAAAGTGGTAGCAGTAAAGACCATCTTATTGAGTGTTATAAGCAACTTTCTTATTATTACTATATAAATAAAGAAATGAATTCTTCTGTCGAGTATGCACAAAAGATTTTGGAACTTGATCCTGAAGACGACTTTGCTAAACAGATGGTAGCATTGAAAGTTAAGTAATTTAAAAGAATAGTTGATAACTATAGGTTATGATGAATATGAAAGGATATAAACTGATACTACCCCTATTGCTCCAATTCTTTGTTGGAGTAATAGGTGCGCAGGGTCAGGGAAATCTACTATATTATAATAAGGTAGATACTATGAAATTCCAAAACCGATTTAACTTGAAAACTGATGCTGTTGGATGGTTAACATTGACACCTAATTTAGGACTTGAATTCTCTCTGGGAAATAAAAACTGGAATCAATGGACTGTAGGTGTTTATGGACGGGCTAATTGGGATGTTAACACGCGCACAAAATCATTTTATGTGTACAATATCTATGGTGGACGTGTTGAAGTAAGAAGATACTGGCATGCGAAAATACCCAAACGTGCTTTTTACGTTGGATTGTTCGCTGGAGCTAACTCTTTTGATATTAAATTCGGTAATACCGGTAAGAAAGGTATCTCTTTTGTTGGTGGCCCTATGGTTGGTACTGTTACACAACTATATGGCTATATGAATGGCGCTAGTCTTGACTTAGACTTGGGAATTAGTCCAGGTGTAATGTTTGCTGATATGCACGATTATCAGCGTTTCTATAAGGATGGTAAATATTACTATTCTGCTACCTCTAGTAATACAGGATATAAGATTAGCTTCAGCCCCTGGGTTTACGCTTCTTCTATTGATGCTGTTCATATTTCTTTAGTGTATCACTTTGGTACTAAGTTGGCTAACAGATATAAGAACCGTAACTTGATTGATAACGATTATCGTTTGGCTGTCGAAAAAGAAAAGATAAGAAGAGATAGTGTACATACTGCTCAGGTTAAGGAAAAGCGTATACATATGGATTCGCTTGCTAAAGCTGACTATGAACGCAGATTCGAGGAACAACGTCTGGAAAATGAAAAAGAGTATGCACAAGACTCGCTAAGAAAAGAAAATAAAGCTTTGAAAGAAAAGCAAATGATAGAACGCGAAGAAGCTAAACAACGTGCCGACTCTTTAAAAGAAGTTGCAAGACAAAAAGCCATTGAGGAAAAAGCTAATGCTAAAATTACTGCTGATTCACTTAAGCTTGTCGAAAAGACAAAACAATTTGAAGAAAAGGAAAGAGCTAAGCTTAAAGCGGACTCCTTGAAATATGCTGCCAAAGAGCGTGCGCGAGAACTCAAAGAGCGTAAGGCGATGGAGCGTGAAAACGCTAAACGAGCTGCTGATTCAACTAAAGTTGCTAAAGAAATTGAGAAGCAGCAAAAAGAAGCTGATAAGGTAAAGGATGAAAACTCCAAATCTACTGAGGAAGTGGAGCAATCTCAAACACCTAAAACTGAAGATTCTTCTGTACCTGAGAAAGAAAAGGAAAATCAGAATACTGAAAATTCCGATAATGCTCTTGTGGATAATTTAATCCCAGATAGTCGGCAGCTTGTGAACGAGATGAAACGCGCTGTAATCTTTATGGCTGTTAAAGAAGCGAAAGAGAATACCCTTAAATCGCTGGAAGCGTCGTCTTCCAGCGATAAGGGGGCAACTCAAACTCCTACGATGGCAACATTTCAAACAGCAATAGAAACGTATTGACAAATAAGGAATAATTATGAAAATGGTAACTAAAAAAATAGGATTACTTCTGATCTTGCTTGTTGGAATGACTACTAACATGCAGGCGCAGACCTTTGCCGTCAACTCTAATCTTTTATTTCTAGCTTCACAAACATATAATTTGGGCGCAGAAATTACTGTTGGTAACCATACGACTCTTGGTCTGAGCGTCTTTGCTAACAATAAACCTTATTTCCTAAAGAATATGAGAGTAGTTGGAGTGCAACCAGAATTCAAATACTATTTTGGTGGTCGTCCGTTGTATCATCATTACGTGGGTATTGGACTCTTGGGTGCTGATTATTCTATAACATTGGGAAATAGAACTTATGATGGAACTGCCTGGGGGGGTGGAATGACATTTGGTTATGTCATACCATTGTCTAAAAGATGGAATATGGATTTCCATACTGGAGTAGGTGTTATTTTTTCCCATCACAAGGAATTTATGAAAGACGAAAGCGATTTGCTGTTGAACGACAACACTAAAGCCAAAGACGGCTTTTGGGAATATCGCATATTGCCTACAAATATAGGCGTAACCTTGTCTTATACAATTTGGTAAGCAATAGGAGGATATATGATGAAACTAGAGAAGATAATTGTCTTGCTACTATTTTTGGGGTTGTTTACCCTGAAAATGAAAGCTCAAGCCATTCATATCACTGGTAGTGTGTCTAAGTCGATGAAGGAAATGAACGGACAGGTTTCTGGAAAGATGCCTTTGTCTGTGCCAATTTACATCTTTGATAATAAGGCCGAGGCACGTAAACAAGCTCAGCTGTATAATTCACAGAATGGTATGTCGGGAAGCATCGTGAAAATTAAAAGTAACGATGTTGTTATTCCTGACTACGAAGGTCACTTTGAAGCTGATATCTCTGTGGGTGGTACGATGCTCTTGATAAATGAAGGTGTTCTTAAAATTGTCGATATTGTTGGTGGTAAGCTTAATTATGATATCGTTTTTGCTCCAACTAGAGCTGATGGTATTCTTATTAAGAACGTTAATGTTTTCGCAAAGAAGCATGGCGTTGACTTTAAGGAAGTTCCTCCTGTTGATGATGGTGAGAATATGCGATGGACTGTTGGAATTGCTCTACCTGCTTGGTATACAACTAAGCACTCGAGATTGATTTTCCAGCCTGTAGCTGTTAATACCAATACAGGTGATACCATCCAATATCTTGAACCGCTTGTATTTGAAGGAGATAAATATCATCAAAACCAGATCAAACGTAAAAGTTATGGTTACGAAAGAAACGATTCCCTCCATGCTTATTATGTTCCTGATAATGTGATGTCTAATGGCCCATTCAGTTTTAGTTGGGATATAACATATCCCAAACCTGATATTGACAAAAACTACAAGTGGAAAGCAAAAATTAGCCTTGAAGACTATACGCATGTATATTTTAACGATAACAAGGAAGGTACTAATAATGTTAGGCGTCCTTGGAAAATGTTAGACTTAGGTGCGTCTGCAAAACACATGGAGTTAGGGCCTCGTTTCTTTGAAACTGTTAGAGCTCGTCTATTGGAAGTTCCTCGAGACTTACAAGTAACTTTCGTGGTCGGTAAGGATGAATTAACTACTGATGAAGAGAACCAGAAAACGCTAGACTTTCTTATTGAAGAGCTTCGTTCATATGGTACATCTTTGATGAATATTTCTGTACAAGGTACTGCTTCTCCTGAAGGTGGACTTTCGTTGAACGTTGAGTTGGCAAAGAAAAGAGCTCGTAAAATATTGTCAATGATTGGTAGTCATATCCGTAGCGCTAGTTTGACGGTTAAGGAACCATTGGTGTATACCTGGGATGATGTGGCTGACTCTTTGGTTCAAAGAGGTCAGGCCTCTGAGGCAGACGAACTTCGTAAGTATGCAAAAGCAAAAGATTTTGCAGGTATCAAACGTATGATGACAAGTAACCCTGTGATTGAACAGATTATGCAAAATCAGCGTTTGATGCGTAGTACATATACCTTGCGTAGAAACAAGATTATGGAACCTAAAGAAGCTGTATGGGCGTACTATAATGATAATAGATATAGACCAGGAGGCGAAGAGTATTTCTCTAATGGTGACTATTACAACTTGTTCACCCAGATTACAGACTCTGTAGAACTTAGAAAGTTGACTCATAGAGCGTATAAAGAGAATATGTCTAGGAAGACAGCGAAGTTTAGTGCTTTTGCTGCTTACCTTGCGAACCGTATCGCTATTGAACTGTTAGAGCAAGATTCAATAAATCTATCTGTACTTGAACCTTTCATTGATATGGCTTCTGGAGTTGAAGTTCAGCGTCCTGTTGCTTTTGAAAGTTCTTATATGTATACGATAAACTTTAAAGAAGTTGTTGCTAACCAGGCTTTGATGTTCTTGAAATCTAGAAAGCTTAGTCAATCTGCACACTTGGCTAATAAATTGCCTGATACTGAGAAATTCCACGATTTGAAGATGTTCATCGATCTTGAATCTTTGTTCTTCAAACAGAATAAGACTCCTGAGGAAGAGCAAAGGGCTTCAGATGCTTTGAACTTTGTGATGAACGTGAGCCCTCTTAATAAGGCTATCTTAAGTGTTGAATTAGCTCCCGAATTGGGGGTAAGTTATGAAACTCTGAATCCTTTAGTAGACTCTTTGCCTGATAACCTTGTAAAGAAATGGTATCTTAAAGGTGTAATTGCAGCTAATAATCCTGACATTGAACAGGAAAATGATTTCATGAACCTAATAAAGGAATTTGGATCAGAGGCTGCTGTTAAGATGCAGAGCAACGATACTCCTAAATTCTTGGCTTATTTCCAGCATTGTTTTGATATGGATCCTTCCTTCTACGAGCGATTCTACAAGACAGACGGCAACATTACTGATGATATTCGTAAGAAATATCCGTATGTTGAGAGTAAAAAAGACCTGTATAGGGAAAAGTTTAACATGATGATGGCGAAGCCTGCTACACAAGAAGCAGCTTCCGAGTGATAGAATATGAATGTTATTTTAAGAAGATATACAATGAAAAAGAGAATCCTTGTTGTAATGTTTGCAGGACTACTCCCATTGTGTGCCAGTGCATGGGCCAGTTCTCATCCAGTCAACAAACGTTTCTATATTTCTGAACCAGACTCCATTGTTAAGCAGGATTCTGTGAAAATGGATTTGGAGGACTTGGAGAACTTATTGCCCGACTCGGTGTTGGAAACTAAACAAGACTCTGTTGTGGGTGTTCCACGTCCTAGAGGATATAATGGTCTTCGTTTCGTGCTTGACAAAAGGCACCGTTATGCTGGCGACCATTTCTTGGATAGTCTAATCTTTAGCCATACTTATGTAACGCTTGGTGGTGGTGCGTCTCTATTTTTGCCCAACGATAAGTTTAGTTATACGCCCATTGCCAACCTACATGTTGGTATTGCAAGAGAATTAAGTCCGATGAGCACAATTCGTATTTTCGCAGAAAAGTCATGGGGCTTCACTAAGTCTTCTCTTGGCTTTTCTTCTACAACGACGTATAGCGCTTGGGGTGGTGGAATTGACTATATGTTTAATTTCAGTAACTACCTCATGGGTAACCGTCCTGACAGACCTTTAAATGTGTCTGGTACAATTGGAGTAGGTGTGCAAAAGGCTAGTTTAGGTGCAACCGAGAATACTTTTGTGCCTTATTATGCTGAAACATCTGGGTTATCCTACAATGCTCGATTTGGAATGCAGTTCAAAATAGCTACTAGTCCTCATGCTTCATTGGCTTTTGAGCCATATATGAGACTTGCTACTAGAACTCACGACCTTGTCAAAGGAACGGATTTTGAAAGTCTTGACCTTGCTTATGGTATCAATATGTCTTATATTTGGTACTTGTGGCCAAATCTTTCTTCTGAGAAAGATAAAGGTATTTTCTTAAAGCGTTTTGCTGATAGCGAGCGTTTGTTCTTAGAAGAATATAGGAAAAAGCCTTGGCGTAAACCTTTCTTCTTTGAATATAATATAGGTGCAGCTTTCCATAATCGTACTGAACTGCCTATTATGAGTACCTTAGGTTGGAGTAGCAATGTCTATATGGGATGGTGGCTATCATCTGCTATTGGTCTTCGTGCTGGATTCCATGTTTCTAATGCAGATTGGGCTGACAGACCTGTTAATCGCGGTATTAACACTAGAAGCATGATTGGTTCTCGTGGCGTTGTATTAGACATGTTGTTCAATCCATTAGGATTTACACGCAAATATAATTGGGATAGTAATGTAGGCTTTAATTTATTTGCTGGTTACGAATATGGTCAACAAAAATTAGCTAACGAATGGCATTATGGCTCTTATAGTGGAAACTATGTGAGCTATCGTACGGGTGCGCAGGTTTGGATGAAACTGTGTAACGACCTTAGACTAAACATAGAACCATCTTATTCTTTCGTAGAGTTATATAATGCTTCGAATGTAAAAGAGCGTAAACAATACGATGAATTAGGGCTTAAACTTGGTCTTGCTGTTCTCTTCCGCGATAAAGCACATAGAGAAAAGTTGCTCATTCCTGCAGACAGTGTTCCTGTTTCAATGAGAATGTCTCCCAATCGTGGATTCTTCTTAGGACTCGGATTTGGCTGGAATACTATGGTTAAAGCATGGAGATATACTGGTGGAGATAATCTCGCCTTGAAGAATGCAGAATTCTTTGCTGGTTATAACTTTAACACTTTACATGGTTTCCGTATTAGTGCCGAATATCTTGGCGATAGATTGCATGAGTTGAATGACCTCAGTAATGGGTTAAATAATCAGAATCTCCAAAACATGATGTTATCTCTTGATTATCAGTTTAACATCATGAATGCATTCGCAGGATATAATCCATATCGTAGGTGGAACGTTTATCTATATGGTGGTCCTACATGGGCACGTGGAGATGCTAAACAGTTGGCATTCAACTTCGGAGGTATGCTAACATATAGCTTAACAAGCAGTTTAGCGCTTTTCTATAATCACACTGTTTACAGAATGCCTAAAGATCGTTATGAAACGAATCAGATATATGGTAATGACGGAACTTATGTGAATAGTCTAAACGTTGGTGTGCTCTATACGATTAACCAACCTATCCGTGACGTCCTTCTAGGGCTAAGTCATTTGACAAAATCTGATTACTCTCGTCAACCTTTAACTTTTGAGTACAGCATTGGACCATCTTGGTATGACAATCTACCCATTTCTAAAGGTAGCTCACTTGGTTATACTGCCAATACTTACTTAGGCCTTTGGCTTAATTCGGCAATCGGTATGCGTGGTGGTATTCATATAAGTAATGCAGACTGGTCGCATGACCTTAATGAGCACGTAAGAACCAGTTGGGTCTTTTGGCAGGAACGGTTGACTTGCTGTTCAATCCTCTAGGCATAAGAAGCAAGTATGATTGGAATATGCCATTTGGCTTCAATCTGTTCATGGGTACGGGTCTTGGTAAGATACGATTTGTAACTAGTAGGAAGACAGCTTATGAAACGAAATTCCATGAATATAGGTTTGGTGCCCAACTATGGGTTAAGATGGCAGATGACCTTCGCTTTAATATCGAACCTACATTCTCTAGGATGAAAGGATTCGATCATGGACGTGTTGCTAAGCATGTAGATGAACTTGCATTGAAACTGGGTGTCGCTATGATTTTACGCGATAAGTCGGACAAGGAAAAGAATGTTGAATTGGACAGCGCCACACAGGCTCGTGCTCGTTCTCCATATGGATTCTTCTTCGGAGCAGGCTTAGGCTGGAATACAACTGTTCATACTTGGCGTCATACAGGTCGTGGCTTTGAGTTCTTGAAGAATGGTCATGTATTTGCTGGATACAATTTGAACGAATATCATGGAGTCCGTCTAAGTGGTGAATATCTTTACGACTATGTCTGGACTGACTTCAATGCTCCTGGTAGGTACGAAAAGCAAGAATTTAAGAATACCTTATTATCTCTAGATTATCAGTTCAATGTTCTTAATGCAATTACAGGTTTTAGACCAGGGCGTAGATGGGATGCCTCATTGTACTTAGGTCCTTCATTGGCACTTGGTGAACAAGGAACAAATTGGGGTTGGAACTTCGGAGGTATTCTCTCTTACCAGCTAACAAAGAATCTATCATTGTTCTACAGTCATACTGTTTACAGAATGGGTAAAGACAGATATAAAACAGCTCAAGTTTATCGTACACCTGGTACTTACGTTAATAGTCTGAGTGTTGGTGTGTTGTATAATATGAATGGTTCTTTACGTGATGCGTTAAGTTCTTTGGCATGTGACTATCATCATCAGCCATTAACCTTCGAATATGCAGTTGGACCAACGTGGTTTAATAATTTCAACGTATCGAAGAATGCTTCTATGGGCTTCACAGCCAACGCCAATATTGGTTGGTGGCTGAATTCAGCAATTGGTTTACGAGGTGGTATCCAAGTAAGCAATGCTGACTGGACCAACGACCCGCTCGAAGAGTGTAGGTATCAAGTGGGCTTGTATGCTGGAACATTGGATTTGATGCTCAACCCATTTGGCATAATGAAAAATTATGACTGGAATTCAACAGCTGGTATAAATCTGTTTGCAGGTGCTGGTACTGGTGGAATCAAGTTCGTAACTAATCGTACTAAAGCTGTTGAGAACAGTATTAACCAATGGCGCTTTGGAACGCAGATATGGCTTAAACTTACGAATAACTTGCGATTTAACATCGAGCCTACTTATACTCTGATTAGGGGCTTCGAGAAACTACAATCGGTAGAGAAAACAAATGAATTGTCCTTGAAATTTGGTCTCTCTTTGTTGTTAGGTGAAAAACAAGACAAGAAACAAGAAGTGACGCCAACGGACGAAAACACTGTTGAATATAACCCGGTAACGGGCTTCTATGCTGCAGCTGGTGGAGGTTGGAACACAACAGTTCATACATGGAGATATCGTGGCCAAGAATATTCTTTCTTTAAGAATGGTTTAGTCTTCTTAGGTTACAAACTCAATGGTTGTCATGGTATTCGTGTTAGCGCCGAATATCTGCAAGACAAAGTTTGGGAGAAAACAGGTGGTAGATTAGAAGCCGTAGAGTTTAATAACACTTTGTTCTCTTTGGACTATAACTTCCATATCCTTAACGCCTTTGCAGGTGTTAACCCTGCTAGAAGATATGATGTCTCGTTGTATGTTGGACCATCTTATGTAATGAGTAAAGCTGGAAATGGACTGGCTTGGAACGTTGGTGGAATCATTTCTTACAACGTAAGTCCTAAGATGGCTTTGTTCTACAGTCACACGATTTATCGAATGGACAGCAAGCAATATCCAAGTGTTCAGGTTTACACCAAACCAGGAACCTTTGTTAATAGCTTGAACGTTGGTCTTCAATATAAGTTCTAACTCACTAATCAAGACAACATTAATTTAATTGCTCAATATTCTATCAAGGAAGGGGGTGTGCTGTTATAGCACATCCTCTTTTGGTATGTATGGCATGAATATAGTCTTAGGGGTGAAAGTCCAGACTAAATCCGAATAACGGAAAGTTGGTTAGGCAAGGACTTGTTTTTTATAAATGCGGAATTGCCTGTTTAAAGACAATCCCGCAATGATTTTTGTGTGATAGAAGTTTTAGCTCGCAGCTAAACATTATTATACAAAAGAATTTGTTCTCTCTTTCATACGTATAAAATTCTATGCCTCCTCAGTACGTAGTACTATTTGTTGGACCATTATTAAGTCTAGGCTTGGCTAGTCTATCTAAGCGCAATATATTTTGTATGAGGCAAATAATAGCGCAGCAAGTTGAATAATGAATATCAGAGGCACGCCATACTTAAACTTCTTGTGTTGCGTTTTGTGATGCCATAGTTTCATGCCTACCCACGCCCCAATACTGCCACCTATGGCGGCCACCAATAAAAGCGTTTTCTCAGAAATGCGCCATTTAGTGTGTTTAGCTTTCCATTTGTCTATTCCGAAGAGCGACAAACTCAGTAGGTTGCTTAGGGCGAGGTAGACAAGAAGTAGGCGTATAACCAGCTCATTCATTACGCTAATCGAAAATCTTCTTCCAAATCCAAAGAACGGTTACAGCGCCAGCAACGCAGAAAACGAAATTGGTGATGTATCCTTTACCAAACAATTCGATGTTCAGCAAATGACTAATTAAGCTACCAGCATAACTACCCACAACACCAATGATAAAGTTCATGCAGCACCCTTTGCCTTCACCGCTCATGATACGGTTAGCAATATATCCCACTAAGAAACCAGTAAGAATTGGCCAGGCTGTAAAATCAGCGATATGTTCTAGCATAATAAACCACCTAAATTAACACCCTTTTCCATCCAAACTACAAGCAGAGCCACTTGGAATATTGTCTAGGTTAAGGCTGTCCAAGTCAAATTTTACCGTACCATCTTCAAACAAAAAGCAGGGAATGCCAACGCTACCATGAGTTTTCGCATTGTTGAAAGCCTCATTCGAGTCGCGTAGTGTCAAAAACTGCTTTAAATTTCTTACGTGTTCACCTATATCTATTAGTTCGTATGCAGGATTTCCAGCCAACTTTTGTTTTACCTGCGTGCAATCTGGCAAGTGGCCATTACAAAAACCTTAGTCATTGTTTCTTCTTTATTAATGTTATATAATTAAATTTGCTGTCAAACGTCTCTTCGTACAATCTGTATTTTATTCTTTGCCGAAGGTTTGTTTTTTCTTATGCAAAGATACGGTAATTTACTCGAAAATAATCTACTCGTATTAGTCTATCTGAGTTCTTGCTTATTTATTGTCTTATTTTTCAGTAGGCTTATTCGAAAGGTCGTAATTCTTAGTGTTGCATAATAGCAGTGGCATTCAGCCTTTAGGTTGTGCTATCTACTAGAATGCAACATTCAATTGTTAATAATGCCATGCAGATTAAAAGTTATTTATGGTAAGCTAACAAAAAATAGAGAAAAAGTTGTAATTTAGCACTCGTAAAACGTGCCAAAATGCTGCTTTATGACCTTGTGGTTATTGAAAGTTCTATACAAATTTGAATGATATCATTCATCCCCTTGTTGAGACTATCCTAAGGATGTTAAAAATAAGCAAGTAAATATAGGCGAAGTTAGTTTACACATCTGGCTGATATATGCCAAAATACGAGTAAAGAGAATTACACTTAGTTGTAGTGCATTGGTACTTAACAAGAAGTGATTAAGTGGAGAAGTATATTCTGATGATTATATTGCGTCTTAGGATGCAGAATACACAGGTAAGGATTGAATAGTTAAATTATAATAATGACAATACTAGAAGCTATTGAGGCCCGTCACAGTGTAAGGGCATACAAAGAACAGCCGTTGACAGAGGATGTTGTCAGGGTACTTGAAGAGAAGATAGAGTGTTTTAACCAAGAAGGAAAGTTACATATCCAATTAGTAACCAACGAGCCCAAGGCTTTCAAGGGCACATTGGCCAAGTATGGCAAGTTTAAAAATGTAAGCAATTACCTGGTTATGGCGGGCAAAAAGTCTGACGACCTTGATGAGCGCGTAGGCTATTATGGAGAACATCTGGTGCTTTTGGCTCAAATGTTAGGGCTAAACACATGTTGGGTGGGCTTGAGTTATTCAAAAGTTCCTGGCACATTTGTTCTTGCCAACGATGAGAAAATAGCCTGTTACATAGCCCTTGGATATGGCGAAACCCAAGGGGCGTCGCATAAGGTAAAGACAATAGAGCAGGTGAGTAATGTAAGCGACATCACTCCATCGTGGTTCAAACGAGGAGTTCAAGCTGCATTATATGCACCAACTGCCATTAATCAGCAGAAATTTTACTTTGAATATGTGCGCGTTGAAAACAATCAGCATAAAGTTCTTGCTAAAAAAGGCTTCTCGTTAGTGGGGTATACCCACATGGATTTGGGTATTGCTAAATGTCATTTTGAGATAGGTGCAGGCAAAGAAAATTTTGTGTGGGTGTAAATTTCATTTCGCTGCGCTGGCCGATTGCGTACAAAAACACTATTTAAATTGAACAAATCGCTCGATAGCGTGGGGAGATGAAAATGCATTTGTTAGGCAAAAGTAAAACGTATTGGTATTAATTGTTACGCTAAATCCAAAGTAAACAGATAGATATAAGTAAGGTATAAATAAAATAGTAAGGTTATGATCGACCAAATTTTAAGCTATAACAAAACTTTTGTGGCGCAGAAAGGCTACGAAAAATACATCACCGATAAGTTTCCTGATAAGAAGTTAGCAGTGCTTTCGTGTATGGACACCAGGCTTACCGAACTCCTTCCTGCTGCTTTAGGATTAAAAAATGGGGATGCAAAGATTATTAAGAATGCAGGTGGTCTGGTTATTTCAGCTTTCGACTCGGCCATGCGTAGTCTTATTGTGGCTATTTATGAACTTGGCGTGCAAGAAATTATGGTTGTAGCCATTCGCATTGTGGTGCTTGTCATATGAACTATGACCACTTTCACCACCAAATGCTAGCCAGAGGCGTATCCGATGAGACCCTAGACACCATTCGAAAATGTGGAATAGACCTTAACTCTTGGCTTGAAGGTTTTAAGGATACGCATACGTCAGTGAAGAAAACGGTTGAGATAATCAGTACTCACCCTCTTGTCCCTAAAGATGTTGCAGTTAGAGGGTTTATCATTGATTCTGAAACAGGAGAACTTGGAGAGATTTCCTAATACAAGTTTGACTTTAAGTGCATCAAATCAGGGCGTAAACATCTAACTAGAGGTGTCTGGCTGGTGTATAAAAGTCATAATTTAGCTTATAATCTTTGTTTGCCGATTAACTATAGGGGTCTATAAAGCGTAAAATATATTAGTGCACAAGCTATTTATGGAATATACCAGGCAGATAATATTCGCGTTTTTGTTTACGATTGCTCTCGAAGCATGTAGCAGTATGCAAAAGATTGAAAGTGTATCAACTATTCAAGAACTAACAGTTGGCAAGCATTCTGCAGCAGTATTTATAGTGATGTATGATAAGGAGGTGGGAAAAGAAGCAATACTAAAGGGCATTAAACGGTCTAAGGCGACAATTGTGTATGATTATAAAAACATTAATGCAATGGCCATTAAAAAACCAGATGGCACGACATTAAAAGAAAGCATGACTTATTTCCAAGGAATTAAAGGGGTGTTGTCTGTTGAATACGATCATATAGTACCATTGATAATGCCTATTGAGCCCAAACAGGAAATACAATAGTCCCTTTCTTGCTAGGTTCGTAGCTTATAAATACCTAGCCCTAGCTTCTTGGTAAACATGTGTTTTGTGTAGATTATGCACTGTATACCAGTAATTAG
>NZ_BAIZ01000004.1 GCF_000613445.1 Hoylesella shahii DSM 15611 = JCM 12083 | reverse complement strand
TGGTAAGGTGTTAAGGTAGTAAGGTAGTAAGGTGGTAAGGTAGTAAGGTAGTAAGGTAGTAAGGTGGTAAGGTGGTAAGGTGGTAAGGTAGTAAGGTAGTAAGGTAGTAAGGTGGTTAGGTGGTTAGGTGGTAAGGTAGTAAGGTTGTAAGGTAGTAAGGTGGTAAGGTGGTAAGGTCGTAAGTGGATGAGTAAGAAAGTGGATTTGCTTCTGATGTAAGTAGTCATGGTGGCATATTAGTAAGAAGCATGCAGCAAAAACGCTACTCACGATAGTCGCAACACCTTGCCATACATCTTTAATTATACACCCGTTCGCGGTAAAACGGCATCGTTAAGTTTGCTTTTTTACTGCGAATGCGTGTTTATTAGCCGCTTGGTGTGAGTGTATTAATTGTGAGGTGCGTGTATTAGCCATCTCGCACGTGTTATGTAGGCCATATCAAGAGTGGTGAGATTTTCGTTTCACACATTGTTTCGTAGGTTATGCCCTGCAAAAGGCAGTCGATAAGGTATGTTTATCTACGTGCATTTGTTGCGCACAGCCCCCGAGTAAACACAAAATGCAAGGTGTAAAATAGTAAACAGACACAAGAAAAGGCAAAAAATGTGGCCTAATTTAAACCTTAAAATGTATTAACAATACGAAAAGAAACATTAATTATTGCATAAAACCTAACAACCTACAGATATTTGACCTATATTTGTAAAACCTTTATTAAGGAATACGAACAAATTGAGTGTCTAAAAAACAACCTTTATAGACGAAGACTCAACAATTCGCCCCTCGCCAATGGGTAGGAGCAGTGCCAGGTCTCGGCAGTAAGTGTAAGAACATGCAGCATAAGGAGACGACGACACGCACAAAAACTGCTAACCAAAACCATTTAGCGAACAACTATCCGCCCAAAAGCGCTCGAAAAACCAAGCGAGCAATAGCAAAAGAACTAAAAACGTAAGCACGTATCTATAACAACCATCATGCAAAGCATGCACAATGGCAGCTTAAAACGTTGCCCACACAGTGCAAACAACGGCATGGAACAAACCCCAGGCAACAAACAAGGTCGCCCAAGCGGGCTAATTATGGTGCGCGCTGCAAATCTTAATATATGTAAACAACATGAACGAGTATTCTAACCGAACGGACAACCTCTTCAAAGGATTCCAAAGAAAAAGACTTGGGCAAAGCTTTATGCCTCGGCAAGCTTCGCTCATGCTGTGCCTTGCACTTGGGTTTGGGGCTGTTTTGCCAAAGGCTCACGCCGAAAACGTGGCTGCCGCGCACCAGTTTTCGGGCAACGCCACCCTGCAACAGCAAAGCAAAGTGGCCAAAGGTGTTGTGACCGACAGCCATGGTGAACCATTAATTGGTGTCAGCGTAACCGAAAAGGGCACAAACAACGCCTATGTAACCAATGTGAACGGCGAATTTGAACTGCGACTGTCGTCGGCTAACGCCCAAATAGTGGTGTCGTATGTGGGCTTCTTGCCACAAACCCTGAAGGCTACAACCAATATGCGCATCGTGCTAAAAGAAGATAGCAAGGCCTTGGGCGAAGTTGTGGTGGTGGGATATGGCGCACAAAAGAAAGCCAATCTTACAGGAGCTGTTACCAGTGTAGATGTAAATAAGAGTCTCACGAGTAGGCCTATCGCCGATATTGGTCGTGGACTGCAGGGCGTTGTGCCCGGTATGAACGTGCGCGTTCCCACAGGTGAGGTGGGTTCAGACCCACTTATCAAGATTCGCGGACAGATTGGGTCTATCGAAGGAAACAATGCCCCACTCATTTTGCTTGATAATGTGGAAATACCTAGCATTCAAGTGGTGAACCCCAATGATGTGGAAAGCATATCTGTACTTAAAGATGCGGCCTCGGCTTCTATCTATGGTGCTAAGGCTGCCTTTGGTGTTGTGCTCATAACCACAAAGAATGGAGCAAAGAGCAACCGCTTGGAGGTGAACTATTCTAATAACTTCTCGTTTCAAGACCCAGCCCGAAAACTGGAGATGGGTGGCATCGACGCTTTGCAATACACCCTAGATGCGCAGATAAACCGCGGTGCCCCCCTGCCCGCTGGTGGATTTTGGCGCATCAGTGCAGAGAGTTTGCAACGCATGCGCGAGTGGCAAGAGAAGTATGGCGGTAGCGTTAGCTGGGACGACCCTGTGAAATACGGTCGCGACTGGGAGGTTATAGGAGGACAAAAATTTGGCTATCGCATCTACGATGGCGTGAAAGCCATGGTGAGAAGCTGGGCTCCTTCAATGACACACAACCTCTCGGTTAATGGTAAGTCGGGCAATACCTCTTATAATATAGGTCTGGGATATTTCTCACAAGATGGAATGTCGCGCACTGCTAAGCACGACGACTTTCGCCGTTACAACGCTTCGCTGTCGTTGCAATCAGAACTTAACAAGTGGGTTACGGTGAGAATGAACTCTATATACTCAGACCGTAACAAGCGTTATCCAGGCGTTGGAACCACAGCTTCCGACCCTTGGCTCTATCTTTACCGCTGGAGCCCACAGTTCCCCATTGGTGTAACTAGTGATGGCAACGCCATTCGTGAGCTTCTTACGAACTGGGAGCAGCCAATACCAATAACCGTCAAGACAAATATTTTAATATTAACCTTGGCTTAACGGTTAACATTACGAAGAATTGGGACTTCAAAGTGGATTATACCTACGACCATAGCGCATTAGAAACAAACGAGTCGACAGTGCAATATCGTGCCGCACAAGTGTGGTATAACCCCATTGAGTGGCTAGATAACGGCTATACCGTGTACGTAGACGAGAATGGAAACCGAACCGATACGGGCGGAATACCCGCTTATCGCTTCCCCGTGGAAGACTATTACTCGAATATTAGTGCCAATTATGTACGACAAGACACACGTGCTGCCGACAATAACACCATTAATGCCTATACCACTTACAACCTACGACTGGGGGTAGAGAAGGAACATGCCTTTAAATTTATGGCTGGTATGAACCAAGTAACCAGCAAATGGAGCTCACATCAAACCGAACGTAGCGGACTAATCGACCAAACAAACCCGCAATTCCATTTGGCTGGAGGTGTATATAACGGCGATGGCAACCGCAACTGGGAAGGACAATTGGGCTTCTTTGGACGTGTGAACTATGCTTATGCCGACCGTTATTTGCTCGAAGCCAACGTAAGACGCGACGGCTCGTCGAAGTTTCCTAAGCATTTGCGCTGGCGCACATTCCCTTCTTTCTCTGCAGGATGGGTGTTTACCAACGAGCCTCTTGCGCAAAGCATCACCAAAGTGGTGAGTTTTGGTAAGTTCAGAGCATCGTGGGGAAGCATTGGAGACCAATCTGTGCCCAACACTTTGTATCGTGCCGTAATGGCCAATGCCACAAGCACATGGCTTGATGGTAGCAACAAACGCATGCCTTTGTTTGGAACACCAGCGTTGATTGATAGAAATATCACTTGGCAACGCATCGAAACACTTGACCTGGGTGTTGACTTGCGTTTCTTAGACAATAAACTGGGTGTGACATTCGACTGGTTTAAGCGCGATACGAAAGACATGATTGTGCCAGGAAACGAACTACCAGTGACACTAGGAACATCTTCGCCCAAAGGTAACTTCGGACATCTGCAAACCAAGGGATGGGAAGTGTCGCTCGATTTCAACCATCGCTTTGCCAATGGAGTGGGCGTTAACGCCACTTTCTCGCTCTCGGATGCTATCACAACCGTCATTCAAGGCGCCGATTATCACAAGCCATGGGAAGTGAGAAGTGTTTACGACGAGTTTTCAACGGGTCGTAGATACGGCGATATCTATGGACTTGTTACCGATAGACTGTTCCAAAAGGAAGATTTTGAATACGATGCCACAGGCAAAAACATTGTTCGCACCAACGTTATTTATAAAGGTACGCTCCGTTCTACCAACAAACAAACGGCTCGTTACCCCGTTTATCAAGTGCAATACGAAGATGGCGACAAACTGGTGTTTGCACCTGGTGACGTGAAATTTAAAGATTTGGACGGCGATGGATATATCAATGCTGGCTCGGCAACCAATGGCGACCACGGCGACTTGGCTGTTATTGGCAACTCTACGCCACGTTACGAGTATAGTTTCCGCATCGGAGCCGACTATAAAGGTTTTGATATCTCTATCTTCTGCCAAGGTATTGGCAAACGCAAGATATGGGGTTCGGGCCAATTGGCTATCCCCGGATTTAACGCTAAGGAAGGAGCAATACCCAAAGCTTTTGCAACCGACTACTGGAGAGAAGACAGAACAGATGCTTTTTACCCACGTGCATGGGACTTGGGTAACAATAATACGGGCTTTAGCATGCAACGCCAAAGCAAGTATCTGCTGAACATGGCCTACCTGCGTGTTAAGAATATCAACCTTGGATATTCGTTCCAACAGAACTTGATTAACAAAGTGGGACTCACAAAGGCAAGACTTTATCTCTCGCTAGAGAACTTTATTACTTTTGATAACCTGCGCGGACTGCCTGTAGACCCAGAAGCAATCTCGGGTTACTCGATGTTTACCTCGGGACACACCTACAACCTAGGCCGAACAGGTACAGGAACACCCGTGTTTAAGTCGCTATCGTTTGGCGCGCAGCTCACCTTCTAAATGACATTCTTATGAAACTAAAGATATTTTCATTCATCGCCACCTGTGCCTTTGCTTGCGCTAGCTGCAATGATGTGCTGGAAAGGCCCTCGCAAACCACTGCTGAAGACCCCGAATATTGGGTGAACGAAACCAATGTTCGCCTTTATGCCAACGCCTTTTATCCCAACTTCTTCCCTGGATATGGCGTGGGATATGGCCAAACGGCATACACTCCTAATGGTCAATACAACTTTAACGACGATGTTGTGGTTAAAGGTTCGCAACCGCAATTTAGTAGGTCGGTGCCTAGTTCGAAAGGAAGCATAGAGCTTACACTCGATTGGGAAAGCCAGTTTACCGGTCCGTCGTGGAACTTTGCATGGGTTAGAAAAGCCTGTGTGATGAAAGACCGAATCCAACAACTAATGGGCGACAAGCTCACGGGCGAGCAATTCCGCCATTGGTTGGGCATCGCACGCTTCTTTCATGCCCTGGAATATGCCCGATTGGTAAACGTGTTTGGAGATGTTCCTTATTATAGTCACGAGGTACATCGCGACCAACTGAGCGAGATTTACAAAGATCGCAGTCCGCGAAACGAAGTGATGGACTCGGTTTTTGCCGATTTCCGCTATGCCCTACAAAACGTAAAACAAGACGATGGCGCACAATATGTAAACCGATATGTGGTGGCTGCCTTTGTTTCAAGATGGGCCTTGTTTGAAGGTAGCTGGCAAAAATACCACTATCAAAACAACGAACGCGCCAAACTTTGCTTCAATCTGGCTGTAGAAGCCGCGCAGGTGGTTATCAATAGTGATAGGTATGCCATCGCAACCGACTTCCGTTCGCTCTTCGGTTCTACAGATTTAACCAAGGCTAAGGATTGCATCCTCTATCGTAAATATGATGCAGAACAGGGCGTAACACATTGTGTGGCATCGTATTGCAACCTTAATTCGCCCACAGATATGGGGCCAAACCTCGACCTTATCAAGGCATTCATCTGCAACGATGGCAAAGATTGGAACTCAACAACAATGACTGCCGCCAAAGATTTCACGCTCGATAGCTTGATAGCAACGCGCGACCCACGTTTCGAAGCATCGTTCTATCACAAACCAACAGAGAATGCAAAGAGCTGTGGACTATATGTTACCAAGTTTATTCCACGCTCGGCACTCGCGTATCTCAACCTAACCGGTGGCTCACCAGCACCCGAATTTCAGGGCGATAAAAACGTAACGGGCTATCCCGTGATGCGCTATGCAGAGGTGTTGCTCAACTGGATTGAGGCTAAAGCAGAACTAGCAACCTTGGGCGAAGCAGCTGTTACGCAGGCAGACATCGACCGTTCTATCAACGCCATCCGTAAACGCCCACTCGATGCCGAAGCAATAGAACGCCACGTGAAGCAAACTGCTCCCATGAAACTAGATGATTTGAACAACGACCCAAAGCGCGACGCCGATGTTTCGCCACTTCTATGGGAAATAAGACGCGAACGACGCATGGAGTTTGCTTTCGAATTCTCGCGCATTATCGACCTGCGTAGATGGAAGAAGCTTAACTATATGGACACCGATGCTAACCCCGACCTACTGATGGGCACGTGGGTGAACTTCCCAACCGAACTACCTAAGGTGCTTAACGATAAAACTGTGGGAGCTTATCGCGTGATGAATGCAGCAGGAAAACTGGTTACCTATAATGGTAAAAATGCCAATCTGATGAAGGGTTTCTTTTATCCAAAGGAAACGATTGGCCGATTGCCTTTCCTTAACCTGCCTAATGTGAACCCCTATCTCTCGCCCATCGGCTATAACGATATTAAGAATTACGCCAAAGAGGGGTACCATCTAAGTCAAACAAAGGGATGGCCCGAGGGATATTGATATAAAGTATGAGTGCGAAAGGGGAAAGATGAAAGGGTGAAATGAGGAAAATGTGATAAGAAGTTTACTTGTTTGACAAGCTAAAAGGAGCATGTAGCAGCATAAAACTAGGCTACTGCTCACCATGTCAACGGGCATTGGTAATCGCTCCTTAGGCTTTAACCTACTCACGCCTCAAGCAACACACCCCAAATCCAAACTCCCCCTTCCCTCAGCATACACAAACTTTAAACTCAAAAAAAAGCATGTATAAGCTTAAGAACATAGGATTGGCGGCAGCTGTGATGATGATGGCTGCTCTCGCATCGTGTGGCGACAACTATCCAAACAGTATGGATGCACCATACGACACCGACTTGCTGTCGATTAAGATAGTGAACGTGGGCGCCAATGGCGATAAAACAGTAGAAGGAAAGATTGATGAAGAGAAAAAAGAGGTGTCGTTCCCTAAGCTTGACACCCTAACCAACTTCGCTGCACTGAAACTTGAGGCTACGCTCTCTGATGGAGCGAAACTCGAAAATTCGGTTATCGACTCCAAAATGGCTCGCGACGACGAACAAAAGAAACTCACCATTCGCGTGCTTAACCACAATCGCTATAAGGATTACTTTATGACGGTGCGCAAACGCATACCGCCTACAGGAGCCGAATTTAACGAAGCTAAGGTTTATAGCTTTACGGGAGACAATCGTTACGAAGACTTTAACACGCTCAGCACACGTTGTGCCGACTTTGATGGGCAACATGTTCTGGTGGTAACTCGTTCGGCTAACAAACCGCACTTGTTGAAAGTAGACGATTTGAAGGCGGGTGTTATTAACCGTCTGCCACTCGATCTCACCGATGTTGGCGGTGGTACATTCCCCTATAACATGGGTGCGCTGGCCAATGGACATGTATATATGGCCTCGCTGGCAGGCGGTAAGCCTTCGCCTTTGAAGATTTATTACTGGGAAACACCCACATCTGTACCCCAACTGATATTCAGTTCTGTAGTGCAAGACATCCCCGAATCGGGTAAACGCTATGGCGATAACATGTCGTTGAACATTGATAAGAATGGCGATGGCTATATCTTCTTTGGCGAAAACACGGCACAAAACATCCTAAGACTCACTGTGTCTGATCATAAAACAGTGGGCGACCCCACTATTTTACCTGCCGACGCTAAGATGAAGGTGGCCATGAACATCTACCGTTATGCCAATACGGGAGATTATCTATATAGCGGACTGGCCATGCCCATCACACTTACGGGTAACGCTGCTGAGAAAAAGTTTAGTCTAAGCGCTGAGAACCAACCCGCTGAGGCCGTGGCTGCACGTGCATTTATGTTTAATAAAAAACGCTATCTCATCACCTGTGCAGCTGGTTTTGGTAGTGCCAGCAAGGCTACGCCCACGCTTTACGTCTACGACATTAGCAAAGGCAACAACCTAGCCGAAGCTTTAGAACGCTTTGAGGCGGCAAGCGAGCACACACCTGTTTACTCGTTTATCCTGGGTGGTGCAGGAAATGCAGCTCCATCGCCCACCACCAACTTCTATATTGAGCAAGATGCCAACGGCAAAGACGCCAAACTATATCTCTTTGCATCGAGAGCTGAGTCGGGCTTCGTTATCGTTGAGGCGCCACTGGCGCAGGATAAGGATGATTAATAACTGCAGGCCTGGCGCTTTAAAGGCGTCTGTCGCCTCACTTTAAAATTCAAAGTTAAATGCAAATGGCTTATAAGCTTCGAAGGCGAAGCATGTGCAACCGCCTTATTGCTTCGCTCTTCTAGCTCGAACCATCACAATTTTAAACATTCGGAATATGAAAACCTGGAAAAAAATAGCTCTGGCACTGAGCACCGTCTTGGTTGTGGCTTGTCATCACGACGACAACAACAGCCAAACCGAAACCGCTACCCAACCCCTTTTGCCCCAAAAAGAATTGCGTGGCGTATGGATGGCTACCGTGTGGGGACTGGATTGGCCTCGCGGTAACTACGACGCCGATGCTCAAAAAGCCAGTTATGTGGCCTATATGGACCTCTTCGAACAAAACAATATCAACGCCGTGTTCGTGCAAGTAAGAGGCATGGCCGACGCATTTTATAAGTCGGACTACGAACCATGGAGCAAATACATCACGGGCGAAGCTGATAAAGACCCTGGATACGATGTGCTTCGGTTTATGATAGACGAGGCACATAAGCGCGGTATTGCCTTTCATGCTTGGCTCAATCCTTATCGCGTGTCTACTAAAAAAGCCACCGATGCCAACTTCCCCGAACTGGATAGCCGCATTCCGCAGACAATGACGGTGGATTATAAAACCATTAGGGTGTACAATCCTGCATTGCCCGAGGTGCGCCAACGCATCTTCGACATCGTGAAAGACCTCATCACCAAGTATAATGTTGATGGTGTGCACATTGATGATTATTTCTATCCTGCGCTCACTGCTGGCGAAAGCATCAAGGATGCCAACGATTTTATGCGTTTTGCACCGAAGGATGCCGAGGGCAAACCTTCTATCACGGTAGAAGATTTCCGCCGAAACAATGTAGACCTCACGGTGAAGGGCATTCATGATGTGATACAAGCCACTCGTCCCGAGGTGGCTTTCACCGTGAGCCCTGCTGCCGACCCTGCTTATAACTACGACCGTATGTATGCCGATGTGCTGAAATGGTCGCGCGAGGGCTGGACCGAAGCCATCATCCCGCAGTTGTATTTCCCTATGGGAAGTGCACAAACCAACTTCAATCATCGTCTGCATTGGTGGTCGCAGTTCACCTTTAACAATGCGCTCTTAGTGGGTTATGGCACCTATAAGTTTGGTTCAGTTCAAACGCCAGCCTATCAAAGTGCCGCAGAGTTGAGCAACCAGTTTGCTTTTGCCAAGAGATACAAGAAGGTTATGGGTAGTGTGCTTTATAGTGCCAAAGACTTAACCGAAAATCCTGTTAACATTCTCGCGGCTATTAAAGAGGCTTACAAACTTCCTGCTGTGCTGCCTTACCTCGGTAAGTACACTGCTACGCTGCCTGCCACACCCACAAACGTGAGGGCTAACGGCAAAACCCTGCAATGGAATGGCGCAGAAGGCGCTTATTATGCCGTTTATCGTAGCAATGGAGTCGGAAAAGAGGCCGTAACGGTGGCCGTAACACGCCAGCAAGAAGTGGCTTTGGCTGATGCTGGAACCTACTTTGTTACGGCTGTTAGCAAGAAAGATAATGCCGAGAGCAAACCTTCGGCAATGGTAGAGGTGCGCTAGTAGGGTGCTCGCTCTGCCTCATTGTTGCACACAGTGTTGCGCCTTGTTGGCGCATAGCTGGCAACCTTCCCTTTAGTTCAATCTTTTTCAGAGTTTATATTTTAAGGGTTAAATTTAATGTTTCAATTTTAATGGTGGCGCAGGGCACGCGTGAGGCGTCTCCCTGCGCATTTTTTGTTTACCCTTTTCGTCTTTTCGCGTTAGCTTTTTGGGCTATAGAGTGTGGTACAAGTTGATTGTAGCATTGCTACAAGCACCTTGTACTGGCACTACAAGCCGTTTGTAGTAGCAGTACAAGTGACTTGTAGTAGCAGTACAAGATAGCCTGTACTGTGCATTATCTGTTGTATAACGAGATTAGTTGTGTTGTATAAGGAGATTAGTTGCCTGTAGAACCACATTATAACGACAGGCAATCTGCTCGACATTAAAACATAATCTGTTTATGCTCTAATAACCATTTGGGTTAAAGCTAAACAAAAGGGCTGACACCTCGTGCGAAGTGTCAGCCCTTGTTGTTACTAGCTTATAAAAAAGTTTTTACCCTGAAGCAACAAACTTTTATCAACAGTGTGCAGAAGATAAGGAATGTAGACGGGAACATCAAATTATCGACGTGCAATTATTTAATGGGGTTGCCCTTATCGTCTTTCCTTGAGAGCGAAGCCACTTGCACTTTGAAGTCGGTTTTGGTGTTATCGTCGTCAACAAACTTTCTACCGTCCCAGCGTCTAGTAAGCGCCAATCCCGAATAAGTGGGGTAATCAATATTTTTTATGCTGACAAACGGCACGTCGGTAACGGCGTTATAGCCCTTATCCAGTTTGCACGGTCGCATTTGAAATTGGCTTTTGGGGCAAATGGTGATACAATCTATCACATCGGCAAACGGAATTTCGATTGCCTCAAAGTCGGCAAAGGCACTGCTCGTGATAGTGATATAGTGCAGATAGCCCGGTTTGTCTTTTGTTTCTTTATAGTTTTGTGCAAAGTCTTCGGGAGTCCACGGCAACTTAATGAGTGCAATACCGCCATGTTCCGACACCTCTTGCAGGTCGAACGAGGGTAAGATATTCCCGCGTTGGTCTTTTCTGGTCATGATTGCTTGCAGGTCTGGCACGTTCGGATTGTTTTTACCCGAGTGGTCGTAGTCGGCATTAGTCCATTCAAAGTCGGCCTTGCGCAGGTCGAGAAAAGCCTCCAAGCCCTTGTACATCGACAAGTCTTCGCCTTCCAATTCTTTTTCGAAAGCAGCCTTATGGTCTACGGCATATTTTGCAACGATGATAGAATGTTTGGGTTGTATGGGCATATCTTTACCTTTTCCAGGGAAATAAGCAAGTGCATTAATGCCGTAATAGCGATTTACAAAATCGTCTTTCGGGGCGAAGGTGATAACCTTTGTGGGGTCGATGGCGTGTGCGCAGAGGGCCAAATTGTCGAGATATTGCACCTCATCGGTGGGATTATAAATCTCGATATATTGGTCGTCGTTGTAGTTATTGTTATTGTTTTTAAAGCCCCATTGCCTCACATCGCGCACCCAATAGTGGCCAATGTAGAACACCTCTTTAATAATAAGGTGGTCGACCTTGGTTTTAGCGTTCGACTGTTTAACGGGCAATTCGTTGCGCACGCATCCTGTAAGCAAGGCAAGGAGCATGAGCGTTGCAAGCTGTTTCATGTTGTTTTGTTGTTAATTGTTATCTGAAGCGTTGTGTCAAGCGTTTATGAGCAGGTTATAGAAACCAGTTTCCAAATCCCGAGCCACCGCCCACGCCGTGGGTTTGCAGGTTTTGCGAGGCTTCGAGTGCTTCGGCGGGTGTTAATCCAATTTCAAGTCCCAGGTAATAATAGAACGGGTCGTTGGGGTCGATGGCCGTTGGGTCGGTGTCGAAGCTGCTGCAATACACCTTTATGGGAATGTTAAAGCGTATCACCTCTTGCCATTGCGAGTCGGCACCATAGTCTTTTGGCTCGTCGGGGTTGTACCAGTCGGCGCAGATAAGTTCACTAATAAACTCGTAGGTTGAGTGTCGGCGCAGATATTCGTTGCGTGGTATGAGTGCTTTTTTGCCTTTAGGACACTTCATCACCCTCACCGAGAGGTAGAATTGTGGCAGCAGGTATGAAGGGCGTGTGTATTTTCCAGCCTCGCCAGTGGCGGGGTCGGTGCGTTTTGTAATTTCCAGTGGCCACTCGCTATGCAAGTCGTCGTTCTCATCGGCATCGAGGTCGAAGTTAAAGTGTCCTTTAAGTCCACGCGGTCTTGGTCGTAGGGAGCCACAGCCCAGTCGGCATCCTTTCGTGTTAAGGGAGCGAGCAACCTTTGATTAAACAATTCGCGAGCGCCATCGCCCATAGCATCGTGAATCCAAGTATCTCGATAGGTGTATTCAAAAATCTTTGGTGTGGCGTCGGCTCGTTGTTTCCAGGTGGTTTTGTCGGCAAAGAAAGGCGAAGCAACGGGCGTATTGTCAATCGTTCCGCCTTTTTTCCATTCGCCAAACCTATTGCGTTTGGGGTGCCAAGTGCCACGGCAGTCGGTTATTTCGTAAGGGTTTCCTTTATCGTCTACATCGCTAACGGTGAAGAATATTTGATATTCGTCGGAGTGGTTTAGAATATCGTCGTTCATTAGCTTACCATCTTTGTCGAAGAAATAGAGACACAATCCCCATCGCTTCAGTCGTCCGCCAATGATGCGAATGTAGTTAGGTCCCTCTTTGCCAGCATACTGTTCTAGATAGGTAACAGTGCTTTGTTTTTGCACCTGCACATCGGGCCATGTAGCGTTGTTGTTGTGGATAATAGCGAACTGTTCTTGTCGCCAGGGAGCATTGTGATACACAAAGTTTCCGTGCATCATCCATCGCCATGCGAGTGACCTTCTTTGAACATTGCCAAGCAAGTAGCCCAATTAGCGAAGGCGCCGTTGGGGTCGTTATTAGTAAGAGGTTCGGCGATGTGTATTTTTTTTAAGCTATCAACGTACTTGTCGGCTCCGCTATGAGGTATGGGTTTGGCCTCAAGAGGGTTGTCGTTGTAGTTGATGTTCACGTTTCCGAACACGAAATCGTCGCAAGCCACAAGAGTGGTTAAGGCAGTTATGGCCACCAAAACAGCCATTATTTGCGTGCGAAGGCAGCGTTTGGCAGGCTGTTGTTGCGCCTTATGTGCGCTGTCGGATAGGTTTATATAGTGCATGAGTCTGTTTATTGTAGTTGAATGTTATGGCCTTCACCTCTTGGGCTAGGCCTTTTGTGGCTAATTACATGGCCACCACACTTCTGCGATGTTTGTAAAAGAAGGAAGAAGGCTGTGTAAGCAGCATCCAAAGTTGTGCAGCGTCGATGCTGGGATAGAAGCGTTTGGCATCGGCAACGCATTTCTCTTGTCCGTCTTTCACATCGGCAATCACTCTAACGGGTAGGGGATAGTCGATGTCGAAGCTGTCCCATCCCGACTGAATTTGGTTAAAGTCCCATAGATAACCATTTTCGCTATTGGCAGCATTCACGTATTTGGCTGGCTTTTCGGGTTCGCCCACGTGCTGTTGACCTTTATTAAGGATGTTACAAATCTTTACTTGTAGCGAAAAACAGATGTGGGCCAGCTTAAATTGCAGCACGCCTTTAAAGCCCAGTCTGTCTAATGGTGCTCCGGCATCTAAGCTTCGTGCTTGCCTTAGCAGTCCCACTGTTTCTCCGTAGCGTTGCCTTGGTGCATCAGTGTCGGGGTCGGTAAAGTCGTCGTTGTACGAGTCAACGAAGAGTTTTCCCAATTCTTCCTCCACGGGGTCGGTGTCTCTATACTCGTAGGTAAACACTTCTGGTGTTAGTTTATTTAGTTCCATCATGTCAATCACCCTAAAAAGGTTGTATGTTTTGCCATCGTCAGCGGTGTAAGGCTGTGTAGCTTCGGGCTTTCCAGAGCGTTCTATGGCCTTCCAAGCAAGTTCGGGGTTGTACACCACATTGTTTTGGCCATAGCCAAAGTTGCTGGGCGCAAAGATATTTGTGGCCGAGAACTTGGTGGCAGCAACAGCCTGTCCGCCATCTTCCCTAAAAGTGTATCGGTCGATGTAGGTGGCGGGCTGTGTAAGTGTGCGTGGGTAGGCCAGTTGCAAGCCTTGTTGCGCAGCGCTGGAGTTAAGTTTCAGCGAGTCGTCGGCAGCAAGCGTGGTGTTGCCAATGCCAAAAAAGTGTTGGTGCATCATCAGTGTAGAGGTGTTTTCGTCAGGAACACTCACCCCATCTTTATCTTTGATGAAGGGATAGGCCGAGAATTGGTGATTGATGAGCATTCCGTTTTGGTCGTAATACCTCAATTCCAGTCCATAATAGATGTTGGGTGCAGCCACAACATCAAATTGTTGTCGGCTCGTTGTGACGGTCATCTCTCCGTTATCGTCTTTTACGATGTCTATTTCTTGCGTGATGGGCACCACGGTGCTATCTGTAGCCACGTGATATGTGTTGTAAACGGTTACGGAGTCGTCGCCATTCGGTCCAACACCGATAAGTCCGCCTTTATATCCCATTCTTAAAATGGCGTGCACGCTGTATATCTGGTCGTGTCCTTTCACGTCTCTTTCGATAGACGAAGGAGGAGCTTGGATAATTTTTTTAAAGAAATCGTCCACCTGTTCGTTGCTGCAGGCAGA
Organism: Hoylesella shahii DSM 15611 = JCM 12083; assembly: GCF_000613445.1. Taxonomy (GTDB): domain Bacteria; phylum Bacteroidota; class Bacteroidia; order Bacteroidales; family Bacteroidaceae; genus Prevotella; species Prevotella shahii. Next base: position 102,608 of record NZ_BAIZ01000004.1, on the reverse strand, counting down.
GGCAAGAATCATAAAGCCTAGCGTTGCAGCAGCATTTTTAAATGATATGTGTAGCATAGCGTTTCTTGTTATGTGATAGTTGAAGTAGCGACGTCTTTAGAATTTAAAGAGCGTTCGCAGAGAGAAGTTGGCTCCACGTTCGTGTGCGTAGTACCTAAAGCGGTCGGTGTACTCCTTATAAAGGTTGTTCAGCACATTATCGCCCACGAGCATCAGTTTTAGTTCGCGGTGTTGGGGCATTCGCCAAGCCACTTCGGCGGTGCCGTTGAGCAAGAAATAGGGGTCGGGCGAGTCGCTAACCAGGTCTTTATCGGGGTCGAATCGCGTTTGTTTCGTTACATATATTCCCGATAGCGACAGCGTTGCGCGCCATTTACCGCTTTTATTGAGCAGTCGGGTGTAGGTGGCCGATAGTCCATAGCGGTCGGATGGCATAAAGGGCAGCCAGTCGTTGCGGGTGATGTTGCGTGCAAACATCCATTCTCCTTTAGCCACGAGGGTGAGTCCTTCAAAAGGTTTGGCAGTAGCTTCGATGTCGCCACCCGTTAGTTGCACATCATCTTGGTCGTAAATAAACTTGGGATACTTGCCGCTAGGGTGGTTATGAAATCGGTCTTTGCCCGTTCCGATGTGGTCGTATATATAACTATTGATGCGTTGGTAGAAGAAACTGGGTTCGATATTGAACCACGTGTTGCGATATCTCACGCCCACCACCGATTTATATCCTCGTTCGCTGGCCAGGTGTCTGTTGCCAATCACCCAGTAAGAGCCTTCTTGAAGGCCGATGGCATACAGTTCATTGATGTCTGGTGGACGCCACGACCAACCGATATTCGCCCTCATATCCCAGTTATCGTTAAGCTGATAATGGCCTGCCAGGCTAGCGGTGAAGTTGCTATAAAGTTTAAAATCGTCGTAATAAGTATAGTTACTCAAACTGGTATAGCCGTTAACCGACATCACGCGGAAGTCGTATCGCATACCCAAAGCCATCTGCAGCTTGCCCCATTCTGCCTTGTGTAAGAAGTATCCACCCATGGAGAGGGCTGCAAAGTTGGGCACAAAGGCAGGCTGTTTGGTGCAGGGTAGTTATAGTTGGTTTGATAAGTGTTAGAAAGTCCTGCGTCGGTGGTCATTTTCCACAGTTTCCATTTGGCGTGCCACAACACATCTCCCTTGTATGTTTTAAGAATGAGGTCTTGCATGGGTATCCAACTCCATTGCGCTTTCTTACGATTTTCGAACTCTTGACGCAGATTTTCTTGAAACGACAGTGTGAAATCCACCTGATGATTGGCGTTGAGTCGCCATTTCAGTTCGCCCTTTAGCGTGACGTGTTGCGACTGTTGGAAAGGTGGTTTAATCTCGTAAGAAAAGGGTTGAATGGTTTGAGGGTCGGGTCGTCCGTACTCAAAGCGTTTCACAAGTTGGTCTAAGTCGCTCACCTTACTGGCGTAATAGATGCCGCTTCGTTGATAATAAATGCTAGAGAAGATTGTGGCCGTGATGTGTTTGCCTTCGTAGCCCAGCATCCCCGATAGGCTAATGGTGTTATATCCCGTATTGTTAAGGCGATAATCTGCCGTGCTGTAATCGCCACCTTTGGTGTACATGCCGTGAACTCGTGCCCCCCAGCGACCATAACCTGCCTCAACAGTGGCGCTACCGCTAGCGCCTCGTGCGTTGGTGTCGTAGCCCAAGTTTACGTTTCCCTTAGTGGTAAGGCGCTTATTGCCCCAAGGCAGTGGTGCATCGTTAAGCAATACCACGCCACCCATGGCGCCAAAGCCATAGCGAATGCATTCGGCACCCTTCACCACTTCAACCATACTCGACCCCGTATAGTCTAGTTCGGGCGCATGGTCGGCCCCCCAGCTTTGGCTTTCCAGTCTAACACCGTTGTTCATAAGCAAAATTCGGCTGCTGTGCATGCCTGAATAACAGGTTTGGCGATGGTGTTGCCAGTACTGATAGAACTTACACCCGGCACCGCTTCAAGCAGTTTGGCCAGCGAAGTAGCTCCACCTTTCTCCAGCGCATCGCTTCCTATAGTCGCCGTTTGTTGCATTTGGTTGGTATGGCGTTTCATTGCCGTCACCTCAACGTTGCCAATCATCTTGGCATCGTCGGCCATTTTTAGCGTAAGTGTTTGCGAAAGGGAGGGCGCAAACGAGCGCACAAGCCGTTTAAAACCCACTGAGGATACCTCAATTCTAGCCTTTTCGGTATTGGCTTTTAGTTTAAGTTGGCAGTGGCCATTAACATCTGTTACTACAGGAGCAAAGGCCGCGTTGCATCTAACCACAGCACCAGCAATGGGTTCGCCAGAACTTTCGCTCACTACTACCACGTTTTGAATGGTGGCATCATCGCTGGTGGGGGATTGCAGGCACACGTTTTCTGTGGCATAGGCCCACAATGGCATGCCCGTTAAGCACAAGGCAAGGGTGAAGAACAGTGCCACATGCCGAGCATAACAAGCCCAAGGGGCAGTGCACCTTTTGTTTGTTTCATTTAATTTCATATTGGTTTCTAGATAACGTAGAGTTATTGTTTCCCTATTAATTAGTAATGGCCTCTCGAAAGGGGCCGTTTTGGCCGGCTCGTTATCTGCGGGTCGGTGTGTAGTAGTTGCAGTTTGCCTGTTTAAGAATTTCGCCAAACATGCCTATACCTTATTATATATAAGCGTTGCAGGTATGTAACGTTTGTAGATAAACGTAGTATTTACTTGTAAACGTTGGTGAGTGGTGTCTTAATCAGACGCTTTCTTGTTGCCAACAGGTGTTGCAGGCATTGTTATTTACATTTGCAGCTGTTAGATAATATAACGTTTAGAAATTGCTGCAAAGGTCTTAATAATTTACAAGTTGTGCAATACCGAAATTTAGGTAAATGTTTACACACCTTTCTTTCGTGTATACTAAGAAGAGGGGAGCAATAAATAAGGATGCTGTTCATAATCTTTGGCATAGAATTGGTCTGTTTTCGTGTTGTTGTATAACTAAAAAAGCAACGAAATTAACCGATGAAAATACCTAAGAAACATATCCTTGTGCGATAGGGATTAGAGAAGCAAACACCTACTGTTATGGGTGTCGATCGAGCGAATGTTGTTCCCGATGGCTGTTAGGTTGTATCACAATCCGAAAAACTGCAGTTATACATAATGATTTACGCTAAAAAGTTTTGATCTTTCAAGCTTTCGCGCTATATTTGCAGCAGTATGGCAAAGCAACAAGAAGCAATTAGAGAGCGTGTGCGTACCAACCTGCACGAGCCGCGCAAGTATAAGGTGTTAATTCATAACGATGATTTCACCACAATGGATTTCGTCGTGATGATATTAAAGGTTGTGTTCTTTAAGTCAGATGCAGAAGCCGAATCGCTCATGCTCGCCGTACACCGAAGTGATAAAGCCGTTGTGGGCGTTTATAGCTACGATGTGGCTATGTCTAAAGTGGGAAAAGCCACTGTTATGGCACGCCAAGCAGGCTACCCTTTACGTTTAACCTGTCAACCTGGGTAATCATTATGCCAGCATATATCAATTCTTACGATACCGACTTGGTTCTCAATGGGGCACGAAATTATTCCGTACTCTATAGGAATGAGTTCGTTACACCCGAACATTTGCTTCTGGCGTTAACGGGCTTAGAAAACTTTGCGCTCTCGTTGCAAACGTCGGGAGGTAACGTAGCAAGACTAAATGCCGAACTAGTGGATGTGGTGACAAAGATGGAGACTGTGCCTGTTGATTGGAATCAGTTGCCTAACCACTCCATGCAGATGGAACTGTTGCTCGATAATGCGCATAAACTGGCTATGTTGGCCGAGGTTCAGGTGGTGCAAGTGCCCCATCTAGTGATGGCTTTGCTGGGTTTGCAAGATTCGAATGCTGCCTATTTACTGGGCAAACAGCTAGGAGAAAATACTTCAAGCTTTGTCGCCGAACTGGTTAGTCTCTATGATAGCGACGACGGCGTGTCGGGTTATGGCGATACAGACGCCTTTAACGACGATTTCGATATGGATGAAGAACGCGAAGAACTATGGCGCTCGCTGGTTACTTGCGTAAACGAAACCTATAAAAAACATAACCCGCTCATCGGTAGAGAAAACGAATTGCAACGCACCATTCAAGTGCTTTGCCGAAAAGAAAAGAATAATCCGCTGCACGTGGGCGAGCCTGGAGTGGGCAAAACTTCGCTGGTTTACGGACTTGCTGCAATGATTGAAAACGGAGATGTGCCTGAACGACTCAAAGGCTGCCGCATCTATCAGATGGATATGGGCACAATGCTCGCAGGAACACAATACCGCGGCGACCTCGAAAAACGCATTAAGCAGGTGATGGACGGGCTGCTGGATGAGGGAAATACCATCCTTTACATCGATGAGATACACAACCTTGTGGGCGCAGGGCGTGCAAGCGAAGGCTCAATGGATGCCTCGAACATGCTCAAACCTTATCTCGAAAGTGGAGATGTGCGCTTTATCGGAAGCACCACCTATGCCGAATATAATCGTTATTTTGCAAAAAGCGCGGGTATTGTGCGTCGCTTTCAACAAATTGACGTACCCGAACCTTCGCCCGAAGAGGCTGTGAAAATCCTTAGCGGACTGAAACGACAATACGAAAAGTTTCATAACGTGACCTATGCGCCAGAGGTGATTGAGTTTGCCGTGAAAGCTAGCGCTAAATATATCAACGATAGGTTTTTGCCCGACAAAGCTATCGACCTCATAGATGAGGCTGGTGCCTACCGACAAATGCACCCACTGCCCACCAAACGACAAAAGGTAGACAAGGAACTCGTGGCCGATGTGCTTACAAAGGTGTGCAAAGTGCAGGCCGTGGCTCTCAAAGACGAGGGCAACGAGGCTCTGCTCACCCTAGAAAAACGTATGAAACAGCAAATCTATGGGCAGGATAAGGCCATAGAACTGGTAACTCAAGCCATACAAACGGCTAAGGCTGGACTCACCGAAGAGGGAAAACCACTGGCCGCAATGCTCTTCGTGGGACCCACAGGCGTGGGAAAAACCGAGGTGGCTCGCGTGCTAGCTGCCGAACTTGGCATCGAACTGGTGCGCTTCGATATGAGCGAATACACCGAAAAACATGCCGTTGCTAAGCTCATTGGCTCGCCAGCTGGATATGTGGGCTATGAAGATGGTGGACTACTTACCGATGCTATACGTAAGTCGCCCAACTGTGTACTGCTGCTCGACGAAATAGAAAAGGCGCATGCTGATATCTATAACATCCTTTTGCAAGTGATGGATTATGCGCGTTTGACGGATAATAAGGGGCAGAAAGCCGACTTCCGCAACGTGGTTCTCATCATGACGAGCAATGCTGGTGCACAATTTGCATCGCAAGCCAACGTGGGATTTGCTAGCAAAATATCGCGCGGAGAAGCCATGATGGCACAGGTGAAGAAAACTTTTAAACCCGAATTCATCAACCGACTGTCGTCTACCGTGGTGTTCCACGATATGGATGAACCAATGGCTCGACTGATATTAAAGAAAAAAATCAATGCCCTAAAGCAACAATTGCTTGCCCGAAACGTGGAACTAACGCTCGACGAGAAGGCCGAAAACTATTTGTTGAAGGTGGGATTCACACCTTTGTACGGCGCTCGCGAGATGGATCGCGTTATCGCTGCAAAGCTTAAACCTCTGCTTACCCGAGAAATTCTCTTCGGAAAGCTGAAAAAAGGCGGAAAGGCCATCGTGAAAACACTGACCAATGAACCGCCAACACCCGACGACACCAATATGCAGCTGGTGCTCGACGTGCCAAAATGAGCTGCACTATCGCTAACATCGTTTTAAAATATCTCTCTCGCAATGCCCAAGTTTGTTTCTACATATAGCATTCTTTACGCGTACAATGGGCTGAAAAGGTCGTTGAGGGGGGAATACTGCGCGCTATGCTGGAGCTTGTCTCCACAGGCCACACACCTGCTTATGTACTGGGGCAGCGCGCGGATGGTGTTAACCAAATTCCTATTATACTATGGTGTTCGCGCTTGATTCAACACTTTGGTTTCCCGACCCACACTTGGGAGAACCCGATGGCTTGCTAGCCGTTGGCGGAGACCTTTCTGTAGACCGCATGTTGCTGGCCTACAGCTATGGCATTTTTCCTTGGTACTCTTTCCGTTATAACCGAAAAATACTTTGGTATTGCCCCATGGAGCGCTTTGTTATCTTCCCCGAAGAGGTGCATGTGTCGCACTCTATGCGCTCCTTAATTAATAAGGGCACGTACAATGTTACGTTTAACCAGCAGTTCGACGATGTGCTGAAACATTGTAGCCGTCTGCGTATCAAAGAAGAGGGTGCTTGGCTGGGCGTTGATATGATGAAAGCCTACCGCAAAATGCACGAACAGGGTTTTGCAGCCAGCGTTGAAGTGTGGCAGAGCGACCGCCTTGTGGGTGGTCTTTATGGCGTTACCATCGGCCGATGCTTCTTTGGCGAGAGTATGTTTTCGCTTGTTCCTAGTGCCAGTAAGCTTGCGCTTATCTTCTTAGCGCATTACATGCACGAACATGAAGGCTTGCTCATCGACTGCCAATTCGAAACGGCTCACCTGCGCTCGATGGGTGGACGCTTCATTCATTACGACGATTACCTTAAGATTATACAGCAAGAATAGAAATGAACAACAACGAACTGATGCGCAGGGCCATTGCCTTGAGCGAAGAAAGTGTGAATAATGGTGGTGGCCCTTTTGGCGCTGTGATTGCCCGAAATGGCGAGATTGTGGCCGAAGCGGCTAACCGCGTTACGCTCGATAACGACCCAACGGCACATGCCGAAGTGAGTGCTATACGATTGGCTAGCCGTAAATTGGGTACGTTTAACCTCGCTGGGTGCGACATTTACACTTCGTGCGAACCTTGCCCCATGTGTCTTGGTGCTATTTATTGGGCGCGACTGGATAACATTTACTATGCCAATAACCGTGAAGATGCCGCCAACATCGGTTTCGACGATGATTTCATCTACCATGAAATAGCACTTAAACCTAGCGAACGCAGCAAAAATATGGAGCTGTTGTTGCCCGAGGAGGCCATTAATGCTTTTAAAATGTGGGAAGAGAAGGTGGAGAAAACCGAGTATTAAGGCGGTGGCGGTGTATGCGGGGGAAGGATGCCGAGCCACTTGTGGCTTTAAGCACCTCCCAAAGTCGTGACTGATTGGCATTTTGCTTGTGTTATCCTTTTGGCGTAGTGCATATCGACTTCAAGCCTAACACAAGCAATATGCACTACAAAACTAAAAATCCAAGCGATTCTCATCCCTCTTTTGGGTTAAATTGCATTTAAAGAGGCTTGTTGCGCCATCTTCTTTTATTATTTTTTTCTATATCCGTTTACTTTATGTTTTAGAGAATGTAAAATTAACGGCATGAAATTTAACATTGTGAGTGCCATTTTTGCTCACCAACTGCCATTCGTTCGCAAATAATCGATTCTCGCGAAGGTTTGTTTGGGTGAAAATGAACAAGGTTTGTGAATGGCGATAAACCGAATTTTCGTTGAGATAATCCGTGATTTTTGCTAAAAAAGTGGCTAAATGCAGCAAAATGCAGTGCTATCTCCTACAAAATGCAGTGCTATCTCGTGCAAAACGCAGTGCTATCTCGTGCAAAACGCAGTGCCATCTCCTACAAAACGCAGTGCTAAATGCAGCAAAACACAGCATAAGATGATGCATTTTGCACCTTTTTGAGGAATTTATGGTAGACTGAATGACGAAAAACTGTGGGGATTTTGAGTGAAAAGTGGCCAAAAATGGTGCTTTTTGACGACTAAAAGCGGTTTTCTGGGCGGTGAAATTTTCCGTTCCAGACTCCTTCTAGAAGGGCTAAATGGTGCAAAATGCCGATATGGTGCGCAAAAATGGTGTAAAAATAAATGCAGAACCTCCAAAAAATAGGGAAAAATCCTGCTTTTGAGCATCTGTTTTCTCTAGAAGGGTTTGTTTTGGAAGGGATGTTTTGTAAAATATAATTACCCGATTTAACAAACTTGTTAAACGTATTTGGGTACTAAAGTTTACCCAATGTGGGAGATACAACAAACAGTTGGTCCAGTTATGACCTATACCTTAAAAGGCGTACAGTTTAACAAAAACAGTACGCCTTTATCGTTTGTGTGTGTATAAAAGAGGAGTGGAAGGAAAAATGTCCATCCTTGATTATTCATAACACGGCTATATCGCCCCCTGCTCTTCCACCACCAATCCATTTTCTCTTACGTGGTCTATAAGTGCTTTGAACGTTCGGTTGAAGCAAAGCGTGGGCATGTGTCCCGTTATAATCATTTGTTTTCGTGCTCTTGTTAGAGCCACGTTCAGCTTGCGGTCGATAATTTTCCCATTTTCTTCAAAGCAATTAGCCGTTAGAAAGTCGAGTTGATAACGGTGGACGATGGTGAACGAGTAGATAATTACATCTCTTTGCGAGCCCTGATAGCGTTCAACGGTGTCGATAGTGATGTTGTCTAGCTCGGCAATACCCAGTTTGGCTAGTTCGCGCCGTATCATTGCAATTTGATTGCGGTAGGGAACAATAACGCCAACGGTGCGGTTGGCATCGAAATCTTGTGCGTAAAAGCGGTGTATACGCCCCAAAATACGGGCCACGATGCGTGCTTCGGCAGGGTTGGCCTTGTCGGATGCACCTTCGTTCTCGTTGTTTTCTGCGGCAAAAAACAGCAGTCGGTGAGCCTTTAGCTGGTTGTCTAGCTCGTCTTGTGCAGGCAAGTTGTAGTGCAATTGTTGTTCTTTTTGGTGAGCACAGGGCACCACATCAATCTGTTCGTGGGTATAAAACATATCGTTGGGAAAGCGTGCGATGTGTGGATGCATGCGCCCTTGGCGGTTAAGTGTTCCGATGAAGCGTGTGCGCCCTTGGCTTCGTTCCCAGTGTATCAGTCGTTCGAAGAGCGATTGGCGACAGTCGGTTATGCCGATGGCATTTAGCAGGGGATGGTTTACAGCGGCTTGAGTGGCGTTTTGCTGAACCACGGCCGGCAATTGCTTATGGTCGCCAATAAGTACAAACTTGTCTATGGCTGGCATATTGTCGTTAGCGGCGTTCAATCCCAGGCATAGAGCCAGTGGCTGGGGTGTGTTGGCCGAGAGCAAGCCCACGATGTTGGGTTCTAATATCTGCGATGCCTCGTCGATAACGGCGAGGTTGAAGTGTTTTAGAGCAAAGATATTGGAGCGCGATTGCATGGTAGAGGTAGTACCCACAAACACGCGGCAAGCTCGATGCGTTGTTTGATGAGGTTTAGTTTGGGGTCGCTCTCCACCAGTCGGTCGAGCAAATAGGGGCGAAAACGTTCGTCGCAGCTGTATTCGTTGCCAACACGCAGGAAGGGAATGTTGGCCGATAGTAGCATGTCGCATATCTCGTCTACGGCTCTGTTGGTGTACGACATCAGCAAGATGTTGCCCTCTTGCTCTTCAACAATGAAGCGTAGAGCCATCGAAGTTTTGCCCGTTCCCGGCGGTCCAACGAGCAAGTAGTAGTCGCGCGCTTGTTTTATGCGTAGCAACACCTCGTCGTAACTGTGGTGATAGCTACGCGTGAGTGTGAGTTGGTCGTTATATAGTGGTGCTCTTTGCCCCAGAAGCAAGTCTTTGCGTTGAGGGTTGGCCGTGGCAAAGGCGTGCATTGCCTTAACGGCCGAAGCGTTACCCACATCGCTCGAGGCATGCTCGATGGCGAAATGTTTAGCCTCTTTCAAGAAGTTATCGTTTTGTAAGCCATCGTTGAGGTGTACCACCAATTGGTTAACGGCGAGGTCTACGAGTACGCCTTTAAACAAGATGTTGTGTCTAACATCGGGTTCGGTCTGGGGTTCGTAGGCATATAGATATACCATATCGCCTCGACGGAAGTTAGGTAGGAAGTCGTCGGCCTGTTCGGGAACGATGAAGGTTAGCGTGTCCACGCCGTTATAGTCATTACTTTTCTGGGCATCTTTCAGCTCTAGAGCGGTAAAGATGTTCCCTGTTTCTCGTTTTTCGGCCAGTGGCATGTTCCAAAGATCGGCGCCACTGCGTCCTTGTGTTTGCTGTGCGCCCACCTTGGCCAGCAGTTGTTCGTTATAAGTAAAGGTAAGCATACGGCAAACATAAGCCCGTTGCAAAGGGTCTAGCATTTGCAGGGGCAAGGTAACGGCCTCTATTTGCGGTTCAAGATATCGAAGAAAGAAGGTGGAATTGAGTTGGTTTTGGTTTAGCGTGTCGGGCGAAAGCTTGTCGATAACACTTTCAAATCCCCTTTGTGCGATACCGAACTCTTGTGCCACAATTTCGTTGCGCAGGCGTATGGCCTCGTGAAAAAGGCGTTGCAGATAAGCCACCACCACCAAACCGCTAGGTAAGGGGTATTTGGAATAGAGCAAACGGATGTCTACTTGATGGTTAGACAGGCGGAAGTTGTGGCGCAAAACACCGTAGTAGAGCAGCAATTGCACGTAATGTTCTTCTTTTTGAAAGCTGCCATACTCGTTGGGTTGGTTGCGTTGGATGTTGTAGTTGGCACCTGATTTCTGTTCCACCAGCAGCCGGAAATCGCTCGTCATGAGGTCAACGCGGCCCTGCAAACCCAGTTCTTCGCATACGAATGAGGGCTCGAGCAAAGCCTTCGAGCGGTCGAACCCCTCTTGGTTGACATCAAAAAGGCGGGCAACAATTTCTTCAATGTTCTTAGCTTGGTTAACAGCCACCTCGCGAAAAGGTTCGTGCACGTTGAGGTCGGGACAGGTGCAAAACTCCATTGTGCGCTCTTTAAAGGTGTTGGTAAAGGTTTGTCGCCAGTCGTAATCAGTGTCGTTGTTGATAATGTCGTCGAGAGCAGCGCCCGCAAAGCTACCCACCAGTATGGCTTGCGAATTGGCATTGGCCCCCATTCTGTTAACGGTGTAGGCCAAGGGATGGTGTCCGTAATCGGTAAAACAGCGTGCAATGGCACTGATGTCGAGCAGAAAGTCGGGTTCTATTACCACCAATCGTGGCAGGAGGGCATTACCTTGCTTGGTGCAGTCGAGCAAGTTGAGTTGCATTCCCACGTGGAGTAGTGGTTTAAGATAGGCCAACTCGTCTGATTTTAAGTCTAGCGTCATAGACTCTTCATAGCTTTCGTGGTCTATTTTCACCATAATGCAGTTGTCGTCGCATTGGTCTACGATGCAGCGCAGGTAGCGAAAGTCAACGTGTAGATACTCTTTTGGCGGCTTGTTTATGGGGGCAATGCGGCCAACGAGCGAGCTGGGGATGTGTTCGCCATATACGGCCGACACGAAAATGCTAAGTGCCCTGCAATGATAAGGCACATCTTGTGTGGCAATAGGCATGGCCCTGTTGGTTTCGCGTCGCATTTGTTGTATGGCTATAACATCGCGAAGGGCTATTTTATGTTGTTTACAAAGGAAATCAACCTTAGAGAAAAGGTTGCCGAAGGCCTGCAAACTATCTTGCAAAGCCCCATCGCAGGCCAGCGAAAGGGTGTCGTGTAGTTGTTTGTTCACCCCTTCGGGCATTTCGTTAGCAGTGGAAAGCACGTGGGCAATACGCCTAAATAGTTCGTTGGCAGTGATGTAGGTGCGTGGGTTGGGCATGGCTGGGGGTGGCATTTAGCCAACGGTTAGGGGGTGAGACATGAATTGGAACACCAAGCAGAGATTGTAAATGTAGAGCAAAAGGGCAAGAGCACGATGCTAAATCGCAGTACGAGGGCTGGTTTTGCAGGCATTTTTTTAAATAAAAAGGCCATGGCAAGAGGGATAATAAAGAGCCAATGCGTGCCCATGATGTAAGCCTCGTTCAGTCCGAAGCCCATGATAATATGCAAAACAAAGTCAACGCCCAGCCACGCCAAACATATTTGCAATAGTTTTTGGCGAAGGCCGAACACCAAACCCACCACGAAAAGCAGCACTAAGAAAGCTTCCACGGCATAGAACAGCCAATGTTCGTAGTGCACAACAACAGGGCGCGAGATAAATAAATCTTCTAAAAGATGTTCGCGATGCAGCATAATGCTCTCGCCAAACACATTCTCCACCACGCACGAAAGTCGCGGTGTGTCTTTGTCGGTCCATTTAAGTACGGGGTCGTTGCCCATGGGTTTTCCAATAATACGTTCCTTTCTGGCTTCGTGAGCCGTGCTCTTTTTGATGGCATTGGGGTTCATTTTTTGCACTTGTGCCTCTATTCGTGCCGACTCTTGTTCGCGTGGCAGCAGTTGAAGTGTGTATTGTGCATATAAAGCTGCTCCCAAAATTCCCAGCGGAAGCACGCAAGCCAGTAGCAAGCGGCGTGGTTTAAAGAAGGCTTTACCAGTGCAAAAGAGGTCGGCTAGCATGGTTTTAGCACCGTTGCTTATTGTTATTCCAGCCGTAAAGAGCAGTAGTAAGGCCGATTGCCACCAAGCCAAGGCCTCGCCTTTGAGGTGATGGTCGTTGGCGATATAGAGTGTTAGAACGAGTAACAGCAGCGAACAACAAAAGTGGTCGGGTAGCATGACGGCCAACATTATCGATGCAAACGAGAACAATAGCGCAGTGAGCGCGAGGGCATCTATCAGCTTTAAGCCAATGTGCGAACGCAAGATGCGAAACAAAAGCACTGCACTGAGGGTGGCACTGAGTGTTAGCAACAAGGCCATGATGTAGATGGCGGCGTTGAAATCGAATTGCTTGATGATGGCATCATTGAGCCAATAGAAGGGTGCAAGCAACGGACCGAATAGCGGATGGCGTGAGAGTTCGTAGTATATCTTGCCGTTAGAGAGGTAGATACACGAGTAGGCATCAAACCCCGAGACGTGAAAAATCTCGTGAAACAACACCCAATAACCCCTAAAGCCCACGCGAGTAAAAAGGTCGTGGTACTTATATACGGTGAGTGCATTTTGCAATGCAAATACCAAGAAGGCCACTAAGGCCAGCGGTTTTTCTTCTTTTCTTAGTTTGAACATGTGTTCTAACTATATGTTATATATGTCTTGCGGTTTCGGTTATGATCTGAAAGAGATAAACCTCATGGTAAATCCATGTCTTTTTCTATATTGAAATATAACTTAGAGATGCTTTGTTCTATCTCTCCTGCAGATTTCCCTGAGTAGTTGGCGACGACTTTGCCATTATGAATATATGAGATGTCGTCACAAATTTCAGTTAGTACAGAGATAATATGAGAAGATAGAATCACACATTTCCCTTCTTTTTTCATTCTATTAATCCATTGCTTTAATATAATTGAGCCAGTGAGGTCAAGGCCATTGAATGGCTCGTCCATAATAACGAGGTCGTTATTCTGAAGCATTAAGCCTAAAATCATCAGTCTTTTCTTCATGCCTAGGGAGTAGCTTGTTGCGTATTTCTCTAGCGGTAAAGCGAATTTTTCATTCAGTTTATTGATCTCTTGTTTGTTAATTTGTAAATTCCGAGCCTTCAAGCAGAACGTAATATATTCCATTCCTGTGACAAAAGAGTAGAAGAAAGGTGTGTCGTTTAGATAACCAACCCTTAATGGCTTTGGCTTAATTACTTCGCCGTTATAGCTTTCCTGCCCCATAATACACTTAAACAATGTACTTTTCCCTGCACCATTCTCACCCATAATTCCATATATCTTGCCTGCACTGAAGGTGTAATTGATGTCTTCTAAAACGGAGTTTCTCCAAAAAGACTTTGAAAGATTGCGTACCAGTATCATGAAATATATTTTTTGAGAAACAATAATACTTTATAGGAAAACAATATGGTGAGTAATAATGAGAGCAGTGAGAATATGGGGAGCATGATTGAAACAGTCAATAAACAAAGCAGTATGGAGAATGCAATAAATATGGTTAGGTCGTTATTGCCAAAGATAAACCGAAGAAACTCCAGTTGGATAAAGAACAAGGAAATAACGATGTAAGATAAAATACATAGGTATAATTGTCCCCATGATACGTTTACAAGCCAAAGATACAAGATCATTGGAGCAAGCATTACCCCTGCATTGACAAAAGCATGTTTGCATTTTAACTTCAGGAAGAAGATGGAACTCTTATAATTGAAAATGTATTGTGGATTAACTTGAATACATAAGGACATGCCAATTGTTGCCGTTGTTATTAGGGTTGTAATGAACACGAGGTTAATATTATGGACATAGACTGCAATGCTAGAAATTACAAGTATTATAATATAGAATGGCAGAAGCATACGTCCTAAACGTTGATATTTATAACTTCCTTCTATTAAGAATGGAAAAGTAGGCAAAGGAAATGAGAAAGTTTTCCTAACAAGAAATGGAACAATAGTGCTTAGCAATAAAACAGCTATAATTCCAATCCAAGAACTTTTACTTAGCAGAATGAAAATGAAGGGGACAGAAAGGATAAAATATTCTACATGATAGATGTAGATGTACTTTTTACCGAAAAGTGTATTTAGGAAAATAGTATCAGACCGTGAGAAATGCCACGACAAGACCATCGCGCCAAATAGAAGAACTGTATAATATCTCGGGGCATTTGTTGTTATACCTATAAGTATGAAAATAATGAAAAGTAATATTGTACATGCAAATATCCCTACTTCTTTGCAAAGACGAAGCAAAGATTTTAACCTAAATTGAAGATATAATTTGATCATGATTCTATCTTGGATAGAAAAGACGTCAACTAAAAATCATCACCCGTCGTTAATTGTTTTATTATGTAGTTGATGTTTAGGTTATTTAGCTATTCTAAACAGTCTAAATTCTATAAGCCACCAAAGGATTTTCTTGTAAAAAATGTCAAAGAGAGAGGGCTCTCTTTGACAAATTTTGGGTCGTAACATATGTTAACCATAATTACAACCGACAGTTCCCTTTTGTAGGATAACCTTAATAAGCTTTTTGGCTGTATAAAAGTCCAGCTAATATTAATCCTGCAACCAACCAAGGAAATCCTCCGTTAATACTCTGCATTTCTTCCTTTGATAATTCGCTTACATAAGCATTTTCTAAATTCTTCATTGTTATTGGTTTTTAGTTAAAAATCTGCAGGAGTTTCCTGCAGTGATATCTTACAAAAGATCCATATCATTCTATTGTGCAAATATAATGTTTTTAATTTGGTTTTATTGTTTTTCCAGGATAAAAATAACTTTTTTTATATAATCGATGCGTGTAAGTGTTGGGAGTATTGCTGAAATCGAAGGATTTTGTATGATTTAACATTGCTACTGATCAGATAGCCAACAACATTTTACAGAAATATAAATCGTAGCTATCTATGTCTTTTAGTCAAGAATAACGGACTGATGAACAGTTGTCTCCGCTATTTGAAAGTTTGAGTGTTTATTGCGTTTACAATATATCTAGTTTATAAATCATCCTCAATAATTTTCTATTTTTACCTATGCTTAGACTTGTTCATGCCATAAGTGGGCGAACACTCCGTTTTTAGAAATTAACTCACGATGAGTTCCACATTCTGCGACTGTGCCATTATCAATAACGACTATCATGTCTGCATCCTTGATAGTACTTAGTCGGTGGGCGATCACTATAATGGTTTTTCCTGCATCAGCCAAATCTTTAAGCGTTTGTTTTACAAACTGTTCTGAGATGGAATCTAGTGAGGATGTAGCCTCATCAAAAATCAATATCTCAGGTTCTTTGTACAGAGCTCTAGCAATAGAAATCCGTTGACATTCTCCACCTGAAAGTGTTGTGCCTTGCTCACTGATGAAGGTATTTAATCCATGGGGTAATCCGTTGATAAAATCTTTTAATCCCAGCTGGTCTATGATGTTAAGTACTATGCATATCGGGCTGTAGGTCGCCAAGGCAGATGTTGGAAAGAAGTGTGCCCGCAAACATTTCTATTTTCTGAGGAACAGTCCCGACAATACGGCGTAGACTTTCATTTGTCACCATCCCGATGTCAAATTTTCCTATATATATATGTCCTGATTGTATAGGATAAATGTTTTGGAGCAACGAGATGAGTGTTGTCTTTCCTGATCCACTTCCACCAACAATTGCAGTTGTACGGCCTTTTGGTATGGTAAGATTAAGTGAAGTGAAAACTTGTTTCCGTGAGCCATATCGAAAAGAAACGTTCTCGAAAGTGATATCGCCAATTACTCCTGCTTCTAAATTTGCTTTTGAAGTATTATCGAGATCCTCAGTTTCCAACTCCAAAATCTGAAACAAGCGATCCGCAGCAATTAGGGCATCTTGTATAGTTTGGTTTGATGTAATTAATGATCCTATAGGTGAAAGTACATAACCAATTAGGGAATAGAATATCATTAAGCTTCCAGGTGTTAGTGTTTTGTCGATTACAAGATTACTTCCAATCCATAGAATTGCTATTGTAACTGAGGAAGAGACAAGATCAATGCTATTGCTCGCCAGAATACCACCCCGTGCACTGATATATGTATTGCGGATTAGACGTACAAATCGTGATTCTGTTTTGAGATTGGCATGATCTTCAATCCCAAAACGTTTGATTGTAGTAATAGCATTAAGTGACTCTACAAGCTGTGACTCCAAGTCTGCCGTAGTTTCCATTATTTTACGTTGATATCTTTTGTTTAAGTGATTGAAAAATAAAAATATTACTACAAACAAAGGGGCTGAAATGAGGGTTATCAAAGCTAACTTCCAAGAGTATACGAACATCACACCTACTGAGAATAGTAAAATTAGCATGTTTACTACAAGTTCGATTGAAACATTGTTAATAAATGTGCGAATTTTCACAGCGTCATTAACACGTGAGATAATCTCACCTACTCTCATAGTGTCGAAGAACTGTTGAGGTAGGTGTAAAATGTGCTTATAGTAACCGAGAATGAGTGTCGCATCAATTGTTTGACTGGTTTTCAATGCTAAGACGCTTTTTATTGTCGATATAAAAATGCGAATAAGGGTTATTGATATCATAATTACCCCCATTAGATTGAGCAAATTAATATTTTCATCAACTAGCACATAATCGACAATTTTGCCTACATATACTGAGGTGCTCAAGCCCAGTATGCTACAGATGATAGCTCCAAACAAGACCTCTAGCATTAAGGCTTTATGTGGGTATAATAGTTGGAGGAAACGAAGTATTGTGTTGCTTTTCATGTCTCCTCGTATAAAATTTTCTTTGGGTTCCAATAAAATCAATACGCCTGTCCATATACGCTGAAAATCTTCATGCGAAGTATGATGCATGTTTCCATCGGCAGGATCCATATATTCAATACTTTTGTTGGTAACCTTGTATATTACTACAAAATGGTGGAGAATCTCTTTTACAGTAACATGTGCGATGGCTGGTAACGGAATCATCTTTAAGGCCTCAGGAAGTGCACGTACACCCTTAGCACTTAAGCCAGATTTTCTGCTGCTTCTACTAGACCTAGAACGTTGGTGCCTTTTTTATCGGTAAAAGCATATTGGCGTATGCGAGCAATGGGGATCTTCAAACCATGGTAGGCACATGCAGAAGCTAATGCGGCTGCTCCACAATCTGCATTATCCTGTTGCTTGATTTTGATACTTTTTTTAAACATTGCCATTAATGTGTTGGGATAAATGATATGAAACGATATTTGGTGATTGGTGTTGCGTTGGGTTCATCCAGTCATCTATGCTTTTATAGAGTAATGCAAATAAAGATTGTCGGGTAACTACAAAATGTACAATCCCTGTCATGCCCTTTTTGATAATTCCCCTGCGATTGTTCTTGCCCAGTTCAAAATAATTCCTATTCAGCGTACATTTCACCTTATAATATATACGACCATTATTGTCGTTAATGCAATCGGAGGATATACTTTTCACTGTGCCGTCTAATGTACCCCATTCATTGTAGTTGAATGACTCGATCTGTACTTTAATAGGCATTCCTTCCGTGATGAAAGCGATGTCGCGTGGTGCAACGTATGCTTCAATGTATAATGCCGTATTGGGACTTACCACAGCAACGGTTGTACCTGCTTGTACATTGCTACCTGGGTAGATACCTGTAAATTGTTCCAATGTGCCATTGATGGGGCTCTTCACTATATGTAGTGTTTTTGTATTGTTTATCTCAGTGAGATTAGATACTATTTCATCCTGTTGTGTTCGCAAACGAGTCAACTCAGTTTGCCATATACTAAGCTGGCTAGCTTTCAGTGAATTAAGTTCATTTTGTTTATCCAAAAACTTGTAATAATACAGATTGTACTCATTCTCGCTTATAAGTTTCTTGTCGAAGAGGACATTGTTTCGTTTCCATTCTTCTTCATATTGGCATAATTCTGTTTGCAATCGGTGAATTTCTTGTTGATACTTGGAGTATTCTTGTTGGCGGACTGTTGAGGAAAACATGGTGGGTGGGACGCCCTTAACCAAATGTGTTAAATCGGTAATTTGTGCCCGTAAATCTTCCAAGCGATTTCGCTGGTAGGATATTTTCCCGTCAGAAGTCCCAGTCCTGAATCTAAGAATCTCATCTCCTTGCCTCAATACATCGCCCTCTTTGGCATGGATTGTTTCAACAATCTCCGTCATAGGAGCTGTGATGCGACTTACTTCTCCACTTGGCCTTATTATACCGCGGCTTTGGACGGTGATGTCTACATAAATAAAAGGTAATGAAATGATGGTAGACATAATTGCAACTAGCACTATCATGTAAATAATGCGTTTTCTAGGACGTTGTTGATAGATATAGGTTTCAATGCTATCAACAATCCAGTCAGTGGGTAATAGTTTAGATTCTTGTTTCATGTTTGCTGCTCTAAGAATGATATGAGACCTTCTATGTTGGACAAAAATTTGACTCCACCTTATAATTAAATCTGATATATTTTAAATTCCAATACACAAGAGGAGTTGTACAAAGTGTGATTTGATCTTTTATGCCTTTAGCGCATTTGTGGTGTAGCAACATTTTTTAATATTGTTTCTTGTGTGCATATAAAATTTGTGGCTATATCATTATTTAAAGGGTTTATATTTGCAAAGGTAGCATTTTTCTATAAAGAGAACAACTTAATGCTAGAAAAAATGAATAGCATGGAAATCTTCTCTTATTGACAAATTGTTGTTGTTTACTACAGGTATTGTTTTTAGTATAACCACAATGTCAGTAGATAGAGAAGCGCTTAAATATTTAATAGCAGTAGGTGTCTTATTATCCTTCCGCCTCACCGTTCTTTATCTTTCGCCTCGCCCCTTTTTAGCTTTCGTTGTGCCGTTTTTCGTAATATGGTTTGTTCTGGATCAGTTGGAACAATGTTCCAGATAAGTTGGAATGTTGTTCCAATTGATCTGGAACCCAGTTCCAATTGAACTGGAATCCTATTCCAACTAACATGGAACAAACCGATATGTTAGTTTCTTTATCTTAAAGGCTTATTGAATGGATGCAATGAGGGTTGCGTTTGCATTCAACTATATATGTGCGTTGAGGCTTTGGCGTCGTTTTCGCACCATCGGTTTCTAGCTGTTGAGCAGATAATCTACCATTGAAAACAAGTTCCACGCGTATAGCCAAAGGGTGAGCGAGCCAATGGCGATGCGCAGCAAGGTACGCTTTCGGCCTGTGGCCGTTAAGAGCAGGGCGGCCAAACTCAAAGGCAACACGTAGGCCCAATGGGCTGTCATGATGTACACCTCGTTAAGCCCGAAACCCAATCCCACGTGCAAGGCCCAGTCCATTGCGGCAAAGGCCAGGGCCATGAGCAACAGTTTGTTGCGCCGTCCCACCCAAAGGCCAGCCACAAAGAGCAACAATAAGAGTGCTTCGGCCACGTAGTTGATGGCCCAACGATAATGAACGATGACTGGACGTCGACCGAAAATGTCTTCCAAAAGATGGTCGCGATGCAGCTGAATGCTCTCGCCAAAGAGATTTTCTGTGATGGATTGCAGTCGTGAAGTGCTGATATCGGTCCATCGCATAAACTCTCCTTGCATCATGGGTGTACCCATTTTGGCCGATACATTATTATCGGGGTTATGCTTAGTGGGCGTTTTGGGCGGTGTGGGGGTAGAATTTGTGGAGTTAGACCTTGTTTTGGTTGTGCTTTTTGGGCCTCTTCCCATGCCAGTTGGCGTTTTCGTGCCTCCTCTTCGGCCTTTTTCTTGTCTTCAGCTTTGCGCTTAGCCCTAGCTTCGTGTCGCTTAACCTCGTCTGGCCAAACAAACTTTTTGTACTCAAATCGAGCGAAAGCCCATATCAAAGCCGAAGGAAGTAGCACGGCAAAGAAGAGGAAACGGGGGCGGAAAAAGTGGCGACCGTTGGTGAATAGGGCTGCCATGAACACCTTTAAACCATTGTTGAGCGATATGCCAGCCGTGAGAACGAAGAGACAAATGGTTTTCCACACAGGCATGGGAGTGTGCTGTTGCTGCTGATTGGCTGCCACTAAGAGGGTGAGAAGCAACGCAAAAAGCGAGAGTATGAAATGGTCGGGGGCAATGGCCGACAGCATAATGTAGGCCAAGGAGAAGAAAAACGCACAGAGCAGTCGTGTGTCGAAGAGACTTATCCCCATGGCGTGGCGCAACAGTCGGTGAAGAAACACCACCGAATAAAAGGCCGCGAAGATTTGCATAACTGCCACAACGAAGATGGCGCAGTTGATGCCTGTGAGCCACATCAGGCCTTGGTTAAGCATGTATGGCACATACATAAAGAAGGCCAATAAGGGATGGCGATACACATTATAGCCAGCTTGCCAATCACTAACCACGACATAGGTGAGGGGGTCGAAGCCCGAGAGGTGGAAATGGCGTATAATATGATTCCAATAGTGAGTTTGCAGGGGTGTAAAAAGATGATAGTAGCGAGCTATTAGCAATGCATGCAGTGCCACAAAGATGGCTAGCAGAGGCGCACCAACGGCCCATTCTTCGCACCGAACCTTGAAAATAGCAAACAAACGAATGCCATCGCGCTTAAGAAAGAAGCGCACCAGCAGGAAATTGATAGGCACACAAACGGCGAACATGGGTAGCGGAGCAAGTGTTTTACTAACACCTAGGTCGACAAAGAGGTTGAGTGTGGCCATCTGCATGAGATAGTTCACCACATGAGCCATGGCAAATCCCACGCCTCTCCCAGTGGTGCCGCCCACTTTAAAGGTGTAGCGCAGACTGGCCCAGAGGTTAAAAGCGAAGCTAAGAAGATAGGCCACGGTCATGGCTAGGTTGTGGTTGGTAAACTGCAACCCCACCCAATACGTGGCATATTGTATGGCGGTGGCCGTGAAACCCACGATGCCGAAGCGCAATAGCTCGCCCATGCCTTGGTGCTTACTTAGTTCTGAAGGGTTTATAATGTTGTTCATCCGCATAAGCTAGCATTTCTTTATCGCCTTGCTGTCGCCGTAGGCCGTGATATAGTATAGTTCTCGGGGTGTGAAAAGGTGTTCCACGCGCCGCACTTTCTCTGCTCCGTGGCAGTTGGGCGAAGCAAAACGCCCTGTAAGTTTACCCTCTTTTACGGCTATTTGCGTGCCGATAACTTGCACTTGTGGCAGTTTAGAGAAGAACGGCAGCACCCAATTGGTGATGCTGGCACTAACAATCAGAACGTTTTCGCCCCGTTGGAGGCTCGTTTCAATGGCTTTTAAGCCTAGCGGTCGCAAGATGTGTGCGTTGTTTTTTGCAAACGATTGGCAGTGAGCATCGAATGTTTCGAGTGTCATCCCTTTGAAAAAGTGGGCGAATAGCCGCTCTTTGGTTCGGCCATTAGCATATAGGTGCAACTTCATCAGTACAATTAGGGGCAGAAAAAGCCCAAAACCCACGAGCATTCGCCATCTTCCCACGGCGTGAACGATGAAGGCTGGCAGGGTGTCGAGCGTGGTTAGCGTGCCATCGAAGTCGAAAAGAGAAACGCGATAATTCATAAAATATAAACCATTTAAACCCAAACTGTTGGGTCTTTATTGTCTAAAAGCTTTATAATTTTGTCGTTTAGAGCTTCAGAACTCATTAACTTTTCAACCTCAGCGGGCGAATTTGTAGGCGACATCCTGTTGTTTAAAGCTCCAAAACGTATTAACTCATCAACTTATAAACTTACAAATTCAATATATGATCAACAGAAACACCATTATCCATGCCACCACAATGGCTTGTGTAAAACGGTCGCGCAGCAGAATTTTTGTTGGGTCGCCACTCACTTCGTCTACCACCGTGAGTTGCATGTAGCGCAGCAAACCCACCAAAACAAAGATACTGGTGAGGTAAAGATAGGGTGCATTGAACCTACTAACCACCTCGGGCGACACCGTGTACATGATGTAGCACACCAACGTAACCGTTCCAGTGATGGTGATGGCTTGGTTTACGAAGGTGAGATTATAGCGAATGGTGTTGCGACGAGGTGCTTCGCCCGTCTCGTTCATGCGCAGCACGTCGTCGCGTCGCTTGGCAAACGAAAGGAAAAGCGCAAGGAGGAAGGTCATCAACACCAGCCAATTGCTCACCGCTACATCGCAAGCCATGCCACCAGCCAATATGCGAAGCACAAAACCAAAGGCCACCGTGCACACGTCTATGATGGCATGGCGCTTCAACCAAATGCAATAACCCACATTAAGTAAGAGGTAAAACAGCACGATACCAGCCGTTTCGCCTGCTCGTTGGGGTAGGAAAAACAGTAGCAAGGCCGATAGAAGCACCAAAATTGCCATCAGTGCATAGCCCGTTGCGATGCTCACCGCACCCGAAGCAATGGGACGACGGCACTTAACGGGGTGACGACGGTCGGCCTCAACGTCAACAATGTCGTTGAAACAATAGATGGCCGAGGCCGCAAAACTGAATGCAAAGAAGGTAACGACGCTTGCTATGGCATCATCGGCGTTCAGCAATCGTCCTGCAAAGAACATGGGAATGAGCACAAACCCATTCTTAATCCATTGGTGCGGACGAATTAGTGAGAGCGTTTTTTTCATCTTTCAAATCGCTTTGTTAATTTTTCCATCCCCTTGTTTAACAGCCATGCTAGGGGCAAGGTGATGGCGAAGCAGGCCAAAAACGTACCCCAATAACCCCATTGCATATTTTGAACGCGCACCAACACAAAGTGAACGTGCAGCAAATACATCTCCAGACTCACCATGCCCACCAGTCGAAGTGCGCGTTTAATGACTTGAGGCACGGCAGTTAGCCAGTTAGATAAGAGCAGAACCAGGCTGAACGTGGCGGGGATGTAGAGCATTCGCCCAATGAAAAGGGGGAACAGTCCGTGCCTTGTTTGCTCTAAATAGATGTCTACGCCAAGCGAAAGCACCGCGGCAGCCACCAAAAGCCAAACACTTTGGGCACTTAGGCTTTGCCCTTGTTTTACCATCGCACCGCAATTAATGCCGATAAAGAAGATGGGCACACGACTCCAGAATATCTCGATGTGGCCAACGGCATTGTGAAGAGGAACTACCCATTGCACGGCCACGCACCAAACAATCATCAAAACGGGCAACCAACGGTAGACGGGATGGCGAGATACCAGTTTTACATAGGCTGGAGCGAAGAGGTAAAGCATCATTGTTGCAGGTATATACCAAAACGTTAGCTCATCGTGTAGCCAGAAATCCCAATTCACTAACACGTCGCCAGCAAGGTCAATCATCTCTTTTGTCCCTTTAGCTCCTTGCAAAAAGCGGGGCACATAATACAAACTGGCCACCAACAACCATGTGGGATAGATGCGCAAGTAACGGCGAGTGAAGAAACGTTTAAGCGAGGTGTTGCCTGTGAGAGCATACCAAAGCCCCACGCCACTAAGGAAAAGAAACACGTCTACACCCATGTTTCCCATGCGCCAGAGTCCGTAAAAGGGCGACAAACGGGGCACGTTTACATGAAAAAGCACGATGGCTATCATGGCCAAGCCCATTAGTTCGCTGCGGTGATAGCTGATGTTGCAAAGCTTATGCCGTTGGTTGTTGGGGTCATTGCGTTGAGATTGTTAACATTTGGGTAAGGGAATGCGCTTAATAAGCTTATCTATAACCCACGCTAAGGCAATGGATGCCACGATGTAGAGCAGCAAACCTTGATAAATTTGGCCATGGCGCGATATGGGGATGATGAGTTTTCGCGTGATGGGGTGGGTAACGAAGAGGGCTGCCGAGATGCTACCCATCCAGCAAAGGGCGCGATAGAGCCAAGCCAAAAACGTGGCGCGAGCCAGTAATTGGGCTGTTAAGAGCACCGAAAGGCATACAACTAGGGGCATAAAGGTCCACCCCACGAAACTCTGACTGAGGTAATAACCCAAAGGCATACATATCAAAAGGGCGCCCAACTGCTTGACGTGATCGTCACCCCAGAGCGTAAACTTGTTTTGAAAGCGAGCATAGAGCAGTCCTAAACCAAAGGGAAGCATGCCTCCCATGAAGTTGTAGCGATAGCGATTCATGGTTTCGCCCATGGGGCTTAGTTGCAGTTGAACCAGCACGCACAGCGCCATTACTAGCATCGTAACACCCCAATGCCGACGATGAAGCATTAAGCGATAGAGCAAATAAAACTGCATCATCAGGCCAAAGAACCAAAACGGACCGGGCCAAATCATCTTATCGGGTCGGGGCAGCAGGTTGTTGAACATCAATAGTTGAGCGATAATCTTCAAACTGTCGTAACGCCAGCTAGGTGGTGTTTGTGCATCGATGAAAATAAAGAGCGCAAAGCCCACCACCATCATTCGAAACAACTTAAGATAATGACCAAAAAGGAATTTTCCTGCTGGTGCATAGGCCTCGTTATACTTCTTAAACAAGCCGAATCCGCTTAGAAAGAGGAACACGGGTACGCCATAATGCCCGAAAAACGACAGCAGATGTAGTGGTAAATGGACGTCGGCATGCAGCAAAGCGCGGTTCATGCTGGCCACGTTTTCCTGGTTAAAGGTGTATTCGTTCTCTTTAACCATCGGACCAAGCCAATGGCAATAGTTGTGCAAAAATATGCCAATGATGGCCAAACCGCGCATGCAGGCCCCCATGCCAGTGCCTTTTTGCTTGGCATTGGCTTTGTTGGCTTGGTTGTTAGCAGCTATTGTTGCCGCTTGTGTTGAGGCTGTTACAATGCTTTTATTGGTTTGATGTTGCTCGTTTTGTGGCATAATGTGGTGTGCGGATTAAAGTGTGCCAAGCCTTAGCCTTAGTTGGGCAGTGCGTTTTGGGGCGTGGGGCGAGGCAGTTTGTCGTAGTCGGTGGTACCTTTTAGTATTCGCGGACGGCTTTCGTTGTACTTCGGACTAATTAAGTTGTTTTCTTCTCGATAGTCTTGGGTCTTTATTCCAGCCAGATAGAGCAGCAATTGTGGCAGGGCATCGGTCATAAAACGACGGTTTCGAGCGTCTAATATTTGGCGATAGATGTCGGGATGTTGGGCTATATAGCTTCGCGAGCACCATATCCAGAACGGAATTTCAAATTCGTATTTAGCCAAAGGGTAGTCGATGGCTGCCGAATGGTTGCGGCAAACAATACCTCTGTTCTCCTCATAACATTCTTCGCCGTGGTCGGGCATGTAGATAACGATGGCATCTTTTTGCTCAAACTGCTTCACAATGAGGTCTACCACCGAGTCGTTGTAAAGCACAGCGTTGTCGTAATGGGCCAAGACGCTGCGCTGAGCAGGCGACAAGTCGGGTCGAAGTGTTTTATAGTCGTCGCCCTTCCAACGTCGTCGGTTGTTGGGCGTGCGATATTTGTAGCCTACATGCTGCCCAATGAGGTGGAAAATGGTAAGGTTGTATTTTCCCTCTTGCGCTTTAAGGTGCGAGTATTCGGCCACGAGGTGTTCGTCGAAGGTGTACAAACTATCGTTTCGCGTGTCGAACATGGCCTTGTTCAGGGTGGGGTTGTTGAGGAAAAAGCCCCCACTAAAGTCGTAAACGTTTTCATTTGCTTGCGACAAGAACTGGTTGGTGATGAACGTAACGTGGTAGCCCGCCTTTCGAAACATTTCGGGAAATAGTGGATAGTCGCACCATTCGCCAGGGTCTCCCACGTTGTAGAGCGAGAATACATGCTTAAATACATAGCTGGTGAGGTTCCAAGGCGACACCACATTGCTGAATTTCACCAATTGTCCGCTTCGTTCGCGTTGTATCTGTCGTGGCGTTGTGGGTTGCACATAGCCGTATTGTTGCGAATGATGTTTGCCATAACTCTCGCCAATTATGAGCACAATGTGCGGACTGGTGTACGCGCAGCTGTCTACTTTTGCCCTCTTGGAAGCCGCAATGAGTTTGTCTAGCTGTTGCGAAGCTAGCGAGTTGGCATATAGCGAGAACATAAAATGGTGCACGGGATGGTAACATTCACCATGGATTGGCTCGGTAAGCATGTGTTCCACTTCGCCAACGCTCTTGCCATGCATCAGTTTCCAGAGGGCCACTTTGTTGCTGGCAGTGACGCCAATGCTCCAAATAAGTATGACAGTAAAACCAAAAGGGGCATAGGTTTTAAGCTTGCCACTATAGGGAATGTTGATTTTGGGAAACTTACCTAAAAGCTTTTGGTAGGTCTCTTTCAACTTCTTGGGTGCAAATCGGCGTAGTGTATAAGCTAAATGTAGAAGGGCAATAAGCACAATCCACCCAAATTTGGTAAACAATACGTTGAAGGAAAGGTAGCTAGAAACAAACTCAGAAGCCTCGCGGCCATTGGTCTCGCCCAACAAGAGCATCATGGTGGGGGTGACAATAGAGTCTAACTGTACCCTACAAAACACGTCGATGGCCGTGGTGAGGTATAAAATAAGGTAGAGTGCACCGCGAACCCAAGAGCGAATGCGTTGTGGTAGTACACTTAAAAGTAGGCAAAGGGCGTAAAGATCTACAAGTAATTCGGTGTAAAGATGCCTGTAAATCTTTTCGCTTGAGCTGTGGGGGAGGCATAGCCACGCACAAACCACGCCCAAAATATACATCGATACAAAGAACGGTGCATTGATTTTTAGAGGCTTAACCACATAGCCAAAGAGTTTTTTTATCAGTACAGTCAAGGTCATTTCTTTCTATTACTTCTTTTTTTATTGGTGTTTGTTGCCCTCGAGATGCCCATTGCTGTGCATAAGTGCTTGTTGCAAACGTGCTTATCATTGTTTAGTGCATAGCTTAATGTGTGCAATGTGCTGGGCAATGTTTTGCAAATTTACACTTTTTATCATGGATAACCATCAATGTGAGGATATAATTTGTGTACGGATTGGTGCACAAAGGGTGTAGGCAACGTGGCGTTTGGCGGGTTGGCATGGGTTTTGGGAGCGTTGAAGTTATGAACTAGACGGAGGGAAGGGTAGAGACTCGCCAGTATACTTACAATGAGGGGAGGTTAATTTGTACAATGCTAGTTAATTAATGGTTAAAAATGTTTGCGCAATGTAAATATTATCGTATCTTTGCACCAAGATAGTAGATAATATGTACCCAAGGAGTGTTCCATGCATTACCTTCAATGGTTTTTCGTGTTGAGTATGCAATAGTTTTTGGTAAGGAATTCAATAAGTAATGTGTTGCATCACCTATTTAATACCGCCCCTTAGCCTGAAACGAAAGCAAGATAGTGCAGAGCAATAGATAAAGTAATTGTGCATAAACGCGTAAAAGATGGAACATACTTTAAATTTTGATACAAATGAAAGCGAAAACAACTCTTAAGAAAAGTGTAAAACTTGTGGCCGCAATGATGATGGCAATTGCGCCAAACTGTGCCTTTGCGCAGTTTAATCGCACAACCTACTTTATGGATGACGTTAATTTCAAACAACGTCTTAATCCAGCCATGGCGCCTCAACGCGGATTTATTAACCTTCCGTTTGTGGGAGCATTTAATGCTAGCGTTAGTTCTAACTCCATTTCGGCTGACTATTTTGACAACCTTCTTTCAAATGCTAACAGCGCAGATTACTTTACCACTGATAAATTTGTTAGTCAGCTTAAAGAAAACAACCGCTTTAGCATTGCCCTCTCTAACGATTTGGCTTCGGCTGGATGGTATAGCGGAAAGGGTTTTTGGAACGTTAACCTTACTATTAGGGCTGATATTGATGCCAACATGAATCGTGATGCGTTCGAATTTTTGCGCGCTGGTCGTGGAATGAGCACTCAATCGTGGGCCAATGCCAACCTCTTTACTCACGGCGGTAAAGCTAAAGCCAATATGTATTTGGAAACAGGACTGGGTTATGCGCGCCCCGTGACCGAACGTTTGGTGCTGGGTGTTAAGGTGAAGATGCTTTGGGGTATTGCCGATCTTACTGCTAAGGTGCAAGATGTGGCGGTGAAAACCAACTTGCAAAACATAAATCCGCATCAAGACTGGTCGACTATTACCGAAGAAGAATTGCAAAAGGTTAGAGGTAAAGCCTTGATTAAGGCCCACGCAGAGGTAGATGGTTCGCTCACAGGCTTGACCTTTATTAAAGACGATAAGCAATATATTAAAGACTGGCAGCAATATGGCTCCACCTCCTTTGCAGGTTATGGTGCTGCTGTTGACCTCGGAGCGGCCTATAAGCTAGGTCGCGACTTTACGTTGTCGGCTGCTGTGCTAGATTTGGGCTTCATTAAATGGGGAAAAGACAACTCTATTAAGGGCGTGTCAGAGTTCCAACGTGAGTACGATTTCGACGGAGTGCATGCAGGAGAGCATCGAGATGAGTTTAAGAAAACCATTGAAAGCGGTTCGATTCTTAATCAAGACTTGTGGAATATGAAAGAAGAAGAAAGTAAATCGCGCACCACTAAGCTTCGTTCTACACTGGTGTTGGGAGCACAATATAAGTTGCTGAACGATAAACTTACGGTTGGAGCACTTTCAACCACACGCTTGGGCGAGATAAACACTCAGCAGGAACTTACCTTTGCTGGTAGCTTTAGCTTTACTAAGCAAGTGGCTTTGGCTGTTAGCTATTCGGTAATACAAAGTCAAGGTAAGGGTTTAGGACTTGGTTTGAAGCTTGGCCCGCTCACTGTTGCCACCGATTATATGTACTTTGGCAAAGATACGCGCACGGCTAGTGCTCTTCTTGGCATCACCATTCCGTTGGGACGTCGCCACCGCGACATGTTCTAAGCGAACATAAAAAATAACGTCACCCCCTGTTTGCATGTAGATGTAGACAGGGGGTGATGTGTTTTTTAACCCCTGGAGGTATCTCGTTTAGTATGGCTTTTGTTTACTTCTAGTTGGTTTGCCTGTCTTATGATTTTGATGCAGCTCGCTACGCCTTCAAAAATCAGTGAGGCAATAAGCTCAATACTCAAATCCACACTGCACAAACTCAGATTCTCGTTTGGGCTTAAACATTTGTTATAAGCTATTACGCCGAATAATAATTGTGGTGATGTAAAATATTTGTACCGTTTTTTAACATTGTGAGTGCCATCGCTGCAAAAAAATGAAGCATTGGCTTGATTTTCTGGAGTATTTTAATAGTTTCTAACTATCTGATTGATTGTTAGTTATGAGGTTCTGATTGAAAATATATGCTTTTTAGCATGTTTTAGGGCGTAAAATACCAAAAAACCACCACCAGAAACCATCAAGCTGAGTTTACTTTAAAATGGTGGAAAATACCTATAAATAGGGTCAAAAACTCCGTTTTTATGGGGTTTGCATGCGTTTTGCACCACTTAACCTTGCGTTTTGCAGCAGTTAGCGTTGCGTTTTGCAGCAGATCGCAGTGCGTTTTGCAGCAAAAAGCAAAGTGTTTTGCAGCAAAATGAGATTGGATAACGAAGCGTCGGGTTAGATCTTTATGGGTTTTGGAAGTAGATTTTTGAAAATTCTTCTTCAAATAGAAATGCAAAACCATAGTAAAAAGCCGAAAGAGGAGTAAAAAAAGCACTCAACCTTTGCCGTATTTTCATCGTTTTAGTGCTTTTTATTGCGTTTTTAGGGGGTGATTTTTTCTAGAATGGCTCGGCTAAAAAGCGTTATATGTAAAATCTATTTACCGAATTAACAATTTGCCGATGCACATTTGGTTACGATAAGAATAACCTACGCGAAATAATGTGCCACACCATCGCCCCTAAAATGCAAAACGGAGACATCACGCGCAAAGCATGATGTCCCCGTTAGTATTTAAAGTAAGGGCTGCAAATGCCGCTATAGAGGGGCAACACCTGCATTTGGAGTATTAAGATACAGCAACATCTTTTACACAAAGTTCCTCTTTATCGGGGCACTTGTCTATAACGATGGTGTCGCCCAGCGACAATTCGTCAGACAGAATGCGCTCGGCAATCAAGTCTTCGATGTATGTTTGGATGGCTCGCTTTAATGGGCGTGCGCCAAACTGTACGTCGTAGCCCTTGGAAGCTACAAAGTTTTTGGCCTCAGGTGTTATTTCGAGGTGATAACCCAGGTCGTCAACACGCTTGAAAAGGCCACGCAATTCGATGTCGATAATGCGGTTGATGGCCTCAAGATCTAGTTGGTCGAAGGTGATAATCTCGTCGAGACGGTTCAAAAACTCGGGTGCGAACTGTTTGCTGAGACTCTTTTGGATGATGCTGCGTGCATATTCCTTATCCTTCTCGTTCATGTTAGCCCCCAAAGCGCCACCTGTGTTAAAGCCCACGCCACGTCCGAACTCTTTTAGTTGTCGCGTTCCAGCGTTCGAAGTCATGATGATAACCGTGTTACGGAAGTCAACCAGTCGGCCATTGCCATCGGTAAGTCTACCCTCATCGAGCACTTGCAGCAGTAAGTTAAACACGTTGCCATGTGCTTTCTCTATTTCGTCGAGCAGCACGATGGAGTAAGGTTTGCGCCTAACTCGTTCTGTTAGCTGTCCGCCCTCTTCGTAACCCACGTATCCTGGAGGCGCTCCCACGAGTCGCGAAACATTAAAGCTCTCGGTGTATTCGCTCATGTCTACACGGATTAGGGCGTCATCGCTACCAAACATAAATTGTGCTAGCTTCTTAGCCAGATAGGTTTTACCCACGCCAGTTGGACCAAGGAACATGAAAACCCCGATAGGGTGGTTAGGCTCTTTCAGTCCAACGCGGTTGCGCAGAATAGCTTTCGTCATCTTTTCGATTGCTGTATCTTGCGCCACAACGGCCTGTTTCAGCTCGTTGGCCATTCCTTTAAGTCTTACACCTTCGGTCTCGGCCATGCGTTGCACCGGCACACCAGTCATGATAGACACCACTTCGGCCACCTCTTTTTCAGTAACAGGCTGTCTGTTGTCGTTGTCGCCATAGGCCCAATTATGGTTTAGCGTTTCCAATTCTTGTTCCAATCGCACTTGCATGTCACGGTAGTTGGCGGCCAATTCATAGTTTTGGTTCACCACGGCGTTTTGCTTTTTGCGTTTTGCCTCATCCAGTTCTTTCTCTTTTTCGATGATGGCTGGAGGCACTTCCACATGTTGTAGGTGTACTTTTGCGCCCACTTCGTCGAGTGCATCAATTGCTTTATCAGGGAAAGCCCTATCGGTGACATAGCGTTCTGTCAGTCTGACACAAGCCCGCAAGGCATCTTCAGAGTAAGAAACATGGTGATGTCGTTCGTATCGGTCTTTGATATTCTCCAGAATTTGCAGCGTCTCGTCGGGCGTTGTAGGCTCAAGTATCACCTTTTGGAATCGTCTTTCCAGTGCGCCATCTTTCTCAATGCTGTTGCGATATTCGTCGAGCGTGGTGGCACCAACGCATTGTATCGTGCCCCTAGCCAATGCAGGCTTCATAATATTGGCCGCATCCATGCTACCCGGTGTGCTACCAGCGCCAATGATGGTGTGTATCTCGTCGATAAAGACGATGATGTCGGGATTGTTTTCAATCTCTTTAAGCAGTCCGCGAATACGTTCTTCAAACTGTCCACGGTATTTAGTGCCAGCCACCATGCCCGTCATATCCAAACTAACAATGCGTTTATTGAAGAGCACGGGCGAGGTTTTGCGTTTGGCAATGAGTTGAGCCAGTCCTTCAACGATAGCACTTTTGCCCACGCCAGGTTCGCCAATGATGATGGGATTGTTCTTTTTTCTTCGACTAAGAATTTCTGTTACGCGCAAAATCTCCCGTTCTCTACCCACCACGGGGTCGAGTCTGTCCTCCATGGCCGCCAGTGTAAGGTCGGTTGAAAAGCTATCGAGGATGGGTGTTTTGCCGTTTCCTTTAGCCGTTTGGGTGGCTTGAGCGCGTTCGTTTCTTTGTTGTGCGTTGTTAGCGTGCAAAGTTTCTTCGTCCTCGTCTTCCGAGAGGCCGAGACTATCTTGCGTTGGCATGGCTCTTTTTTGAAAGAAAGCCAAAGTATCTTCGTAATTGATGTTGTTATTTTCGAGTACTTTTTTTGCCGCATTGTCCACGCGGTCGTGCAGCATAGCCAACAAAAGATGTTGCACATCCACAGTTTGTGTGTTTTGTATGCGTGCCTCTAGCACAGCCAGTCTCATGATGTTACTGGCCATTTCGTTGAGTTCTATCTCTTCACCATTTGGCATTGCGTGCATAGGATGAGCCTTAGCCACTTCCTCCAGTTGGTTACGCAGCTCGTCTATGTTGGTTTCATAACGCGCAAATACGTCGTTTACAGGTCCGCCGCTCCCTCTTAGGATGCCTAGCAGCAGATGTTCGGGCCCCACAATGTTGCTCTCCAGTCTCAAAGCCTCTTGTCGGCTAAGCTCCAGAACCTCAAAAACCCTAGGTGAAAATTGGCTTGTCATATATAATATTCCTCCTGTATTTTTCGTTAAATTCTTGTCTTTCGCCATGATGGCGTATGCTTTCCCCTTTTGGGGAGTATGTAAATAGAGATTTGCAAACACCGTGCCAAAGTGTGTTTCTACGGTGAATAGACGGTTTGCAAATGGCAAAGCCCGTTGTATATGCAGTGTTTTATCGTGCCAGGTAGTGTAGAATTCGAAGCCCTTGTATAAGCTAACCTTGTGTCTTTGCGGTGTTTCTTTGCCGATATTCAACAGTTGCTTCTCCCACCCAATAACAATCGTATGTACTTCGTGCGAAATGAGTGAAAAAACAGCATTAAAACAAGGGAATTAAGAATAAAAAAATACAAAGTAATTCAAACTTGCGCACGTCAAGTTTTATTATTATATTTGCAAGCAAATAAATGAAACAACCAATACAAATGAAAGCAATTAACACAGAAAAAGCACCGAAAGCCATCGGTCCTTACAGTCAAGCCATTGAGGCAAACGGTTTTGTATTCGCCTCGGGACAACTTCCAGTAGACGTAACGACGGGCGAATTTGTTCCGGGAGGCGTGAAAGAGCAAACACGTCAATCGCTCACCAATGCGCGTAACGTGCTGCAAGCGGCCGGTGCAGACCTGAGTAATGTGGTTAAAACCACTGTTTTCCTTTCGG
This sequence comes from Hoylesella shahii DSM 15611 = JCM 12083, assembly GCF_000613445.1. Taxonomy (GTDB): domain Bacteria; phylum Bacteroidota; class Bacteroidia; order Bacteroidales; family Bacteroidaceae; genus Prevotella; species Prevotella shahii. The sequence continues at coordinate 69,209 of NZ_BAIZ01000004.1, read as the reverse complement.
ATATGGCCAACTTCGCAGAGATGAACGAAGTGTATGCCGAGTTTTTCTCGCAGCCGTTCCCCGCACGTTCGGCTGTTGCCGTGAAGGCTTTGCCTAAAGGAGCGCTGGTAGAAGTGGAGTGCATCGCTGCCAAATAAAGGCATGTGGTGTAAGCACGCAAACTAAATCTTTCACAATTTACCGCAAAATGATAGCTGTAAACAAAAAAGCCCTGTATCGGGAACTCACCGATTATGTAATGATTGGTATCGGAATGGCTTTCTATAGCTTGGGTTGGGTGGCCTTTTATTTGCCCAACCACATCACCACTGGTGGTGTAGCAGGTTTGTCATCCATTATTTTCTGGGGAACACACACGCCCGTACAAATTACTTACTTCAGCCTCAACCTGATACTTCTTGCTATTGCGCTGAAGGTCTTGGGCTTCAAGTTCTGCTTGAAAACCATCTATGGCGTGCTGATGATGACCATGTGCGTCTCGTTGTTCCGACAATTGTTCCCCAATCCCACCATCTTAAGAGACGAACCTTTTATGGCTTGCATCATTGGTTCGTGCTTCTGTGGAATTGGTTTGGGCTTTGGACTCTCTTATCATGGTAGTTCGGGAGGCTCTGATATCGTGGCTGCCATCATCAATAAGTATCGTGACATCTCTCTAGGCCGCGTTATCTTGTTGGTAGACATGATTATCGTAAGCCTTAGCTACTTGGTTTTGAAGAGTTGGGAGCAGGTTATCTATGGCTATGTTGGACTCATCGTGGTGTCGTTTGTGCTCGACCAGGTGGTTAATATGGGCAAACGCTCGGTGCAGTTCCTCATCATTTCCGAACATTACGACGAGATTTGTCAACGCATCACCAGTACGCCACCCTTCCGCGGATGCACAATGATAGACGCTAAAGGCTATTATTCGGGTAACAATCTCAAGTTGGTGATATTGGTAGCCAAACAACGTGAGGCTTCGCAAGTGTACAGCTTAATTGACGAAATAGACCCCAACGCCTTTGTAACACAAACGGCTGTGAGTGGTGTTTATGGCAACGGATTTGACAAGTTCAAGGTGAAACGTAATAAAAAACGTGCCGAAGAACTGGCAAAGGCTGTTAGTGCTGCCAACGCCAACGCTCAAAATGCTAGCGCTAACGAATAAAACGCCATCAACCTAGCAACGCAAAGCTAGGCATCAACACTAGAAGGCTTCGGCCTAACATCATTTTGAGGGAGTTCTTACACACTTTGATCCACTCCTTATTATATATAGTGGTGATTGATGTGGGTGGGAAATCCCTCAAACAATTATTGCATAAGCCAATTAAAAACCGCTTGGCCACACACCCCATAATGGGAAATGGCCAAGCGGTTTGTTTTTCTTTGTATGCTTTTTCACTTCAGCAAAGCCCAGAGGGCGGCTGTAAGGGCGTTTATTTTTTACTCAGACGTTCGTCGTGTTTCAGCAGATATTCGGCAATTTGCACCGCATTGAGTGCAGCACCCTTGCGAATTTGGTCGCCACTAAGCCACAAGGTCAGTCCGTTTTCATCGGCCAAATCTTTTCTAATACGGCCAACAAAAATGTCGTCTTTACCACCAGTATCTAGCGGCATGGGGTAAATGCACTGCGAGGGGTCGTCTTTCAATGTGCAGCCAGGGGCAGCAGCAATGGCCTTTCTAGCCTCTTCCACCGTTATTGGGTGTTCTGTTTCAATCCAAACACTTTCCGAGTGCGACCTTAGTGAGCTAACTCGCACGCATGTGGCCGAGCATTTGGCATCGGTGTGCATAATCTTCTGCGTCTCATGAAACATCTTCATCTCTTCCTTAGTGTAGCCGTTATCGGTGAAAACATCCACTTGAGGAATAACGTTATACGCCAATTGGTGCGGGAATCTGCTCACCGTGGGTTCTTCGCCGTTGAGCAATTGGCCGTATTGTGTTTGCAGTTCGGCCATGGCAGCCGCTCCGGCGCCACTTGCGCTTTGATAACTCGACACGCGAATGCGCTTTATGTGCGACAGCTGTTCTAGTGGTTGCAACACCACCACCATCATAATCGTGGTGCAGTTGGGGTTAGCCACGATACCACGAGGGCGATTAAGCGCATCGGCTGCATTGCATTCGGGTACCACCAATGGCACTTCGGCATCCATACGGAATGCACTTGAATTGTCAATCATCACCGCGCCATGCTTGGTTATGGTATCTGCAAACTCCTTCGATGTACCTCCACCGGCCGAAACGAAGGCGATATCCACATCCTGGAAGTCGTCGTTATGCTGCAAAAGCTTCACAACATGTTCCTTTCCATTAAACATGTAGGTTTGGCCAGCACTACGTTCCGACCCAAAAAGCACTAGTTCATCAATGGGAAATGCACGCTCCGATAAGATGCGTAAGAACTCTTGGCCCACCGCGCCACTAACGCCTACAATTGCTACTTTCATTTACTTCTTCTTTAATAATAATGATATATTGCATTGCAAATGTACAACTTTCCACGTTTATACACGTCTTTTTGATATATTTTTTGCAACTTTGCAGTGATAAAGACAATTAATGCCTCTGCCAACGCATTGCGCAGGCTGTCTAAAATCGGCCTAGATGATATGCTAAAACTAGTATTTCGAACTAAAAATGCCAATTAATCACCTCTAAACCGTCATAAGCAAACCAACAATGTTCTCTGCATTCCCCATTACCGACCCCACGTTGATTTTCTTCATCGTGATGCTCATCATCCTCTTTGCCCCTATTGTGATGGGCAAACTGCGTATCCCCCACATCATTGGTATGGTGTTGGCGGGCGTGGCCGTGGGCGAATACGGTTTTAACATCCTCAAACGCGACGACTCGTTCGAACTCTTCGGGCGTGTTGGACTTTATTACATCATGTTCCTCGCTGCTCTAGAGATGGACAGCGGTGCTCTTAAACGCAACAAATATCGTTTTATGATATTTGGTCTCACCACCTTTGCCGTGCCTTTTGTGCTGATTTATCTGCTGGGTACAACGTTTCTCAACTATACCACGGCCGCTTCGCTTCTCTTAGCCACGCTCATGGCCTCTAACACGCTCATCGCTTACCCCATTGTTGGTCGCTACGGCTTGCAACGCAACCCCGCTGTGTCGCTCAGCGTGGGGTCTACAATGATTGCCTTGTTTCTCTCTTTGGTGGTGTTGGCCATGATTGTGGCTGCTCATAACGAAGACGGAGGCTCGTTGTTCTGGCTTTGGTTTGTGCTTAAGGTGGTTGGTTTTTGCGGGGGGATGGCTTTTTTTGTGCCACGACTCACACGCTGGTTCTTACGCCGATATAGCGATGCCGTGATGCAGTTCATCTTTGTGATGGCGATATTGTTTCTTAGCGCGTCGGTTTCGTCAAGCATCGGACTCGAAGGCATCTTTGGCGCCTTCCTTGCTGGTCTTATTCTCAACCGCTATGTGCCCCGTCTCTCGCCCCTGATGAATCGCATCGAGTTTATCGGCAACGCCATCTTCATCCCTTATTTCCTGATTGGTGTGGGCATGCTCATCAATCTTCGTTTACTGTTTCAAGGGAAAGGTATTGTTTGGGTGGTGCTGGGCATAACGCTTGTGGGCACTTTGGGTAAGGCCATTGCGGCCTATCTGGCAAGCTGGCGCTTTAAAATGCCCACCCCATCAGGGCAAATGATGTTTGGGCTTACCTCTGCTCACGCTGCCGGGGCCATCGCTATCGTGATGGTTGGTATGCAGTTGCAGGTGGCGCCAGGGCGATATCTCATCACCGACGATATTCTTAATGCTGTGGTTATCATGATTTTGATAACTTGTATCATCTCGTCGGTGATTACAGAAGGGGCTGCTAAAACCTTTATTCTTAGCGAAAAGAATATCCCTGGGAGCGAAATGTTGGATAAAGACGATGAAAGTATCCTGGTGCCTGTGAAATATCCCGAGTATGCCAATAGCCTCGTGGCACTGGCTATCATGATGCGTAACCCAAAACTTAACCGCGGTATCATTGCGCTTAACTTGGTGTACGACGACGAAAACATGCGCGCAAACCAAGAAAAGGGACAACGACTGCTCGACCAGGTGTCTAAATATGCGGCTGCTACCGATGTGCTTACGCAAACGCAGGTGCGAATTGCAGCCAATATCGCTAATGGCATTAAGCACGCCTTTAACGAATTTCATGCTTCGGAAATTCTTATCGGATTGCATACGCATAAAGATGTGTCGCCGAAGTTTTGGGGACAGTTTCACCAAAGCTTGTTCAACGGATTGAATAGGCAGATTATCATGGCCCGATTAAATCAACCGCTCAACACCATTCGCCGCATTCAAGTGGCTATACCCTCGAGAGCGCAATACGAACCGGGTTTCTATCGCTGGCTAGAACGTTTGGCTCGCGTGGCGCTTAACTTGGAATGTCGCATCGTGTTCCATGGCAGACAAGACACCTTGGCACTCGTTAATGAGTTTGTGCGTAACCGACACGCGGGCATGAGGGCCGAATATGCGCTGATGGGACACTGGAACGAATTGCCATCGCTGGCTTCTACCATCGCCCCCGACCATCTTTTTGTGGTGATTACTGCCCGTAAGGGTACGGTGAGCTATAAAACTGCGCTCGACCAACTGCCTGACGAGATTACTAAATTCTTCTCTGGAACCAATCTGATGATTGTGTTCCCCGACCAATATGGCGATGGTAGCGAAGAACTTACTTTTGCCGAACCGCAACATACCGAAGGAACGAGTGCTTACGAGGATGTTGGTAAGTGGATGAAGAAGTTGAAGAAGTAGTCTGAGTTGTAAAGTAGAAGTAGTAAGGAGAAAGGAGTAAGTAGTAAGTGAGGAGGAGAAAGGAGTAAGTAGTAAGGGAACAAGGAGTAAGAAGTAAGTGAGGAGGAGAAAGAAGTAAGTACTAAGCAATGAGGAGGAAGTGGTAAAGCAATATGGAGTTATTTGAGGAATTTAGCCAATATCTTTATGGGATTAGTTGGCGCGGTTACAAGTTAACGAATTAACAAGAGTATTTGCCACTCTGCCTCATAAGCATTTGCACTTACTACTTTACTACCTTACGACTTCACGACTAAAAAATATAATTCATTATGATAACAATAAAATCTATAACCAAGAGCTTCGGCTCGTTGCAGGTGCTTAAAGGCATCGACTTGCAAATCAACAAAGGCGAAGTGGTGAGCATTGTTGGCCCAAGTGGCGCCGGAAAAACCACGTTGCTGCAAATTATTGGTACGCTAGACCGTCCCGACGGCGGCGAAGTGGTGGTGGATGGCATTGAGGTTGGCTCGCTCTCTAGCAAGAAATTGAGCGATTTTCGTAACCAACACTTGGGCTTTATCTTCCAGTTTCACCAGCTGCTGCCTGAGTTTACTGCTCTCGAAAATGTAATGATACCAGCCTACATCGCTGGCAAAAAGAAAAGCGAAGCCATGCAAAGAGCTAACGAATTGCTCGATTTTCTGGGCTTAGCCGATCGCGCTAACCATAAGCCTGCTGAACTTTCGGGGGGCGAAAAACAACGAGTGGCCGTGGCTCGTGCTTTGATGAACGAGCCGGCTGTGGTGCTGGCCGACGAACCTTCGGGCAGTCTTGACTCTAAAAACAAAGCCGAACTTCACCAGTTGTTCTTCGATCTGCGCGATAAGTTTGGACAAACTTTTGTGATTGTTACCCACGATGAGGAACTGGCTAAGCTCACCGATCGCACCATTCACCTGCGCGATGGTTTGGTGGAACACGATTCGGCTGCCGATAATCTAACGCAAACCGTACTACCTAGCCAAGATGTGGCCGAATAAATGTGGGGCCGTGCTAGAGCTGGGGCTTTGTATAAGCGTCTAGATGGCCATTGTTTTATAACATCCTAAAATAGAGTGGGGCAAAGACGTGATGTGTCTTGCCTCACTTTTTTGTTAAATGCGGTTCGAAAATTTTACAAAAGACGTTTTGTTTTTCGCTCTTTCTAGAAAAAACTAAGGCCTATAAACATGTTTTTAGCCACTATTTTAGGGTTATCGGCTTTAGTTCTTACACGCTTTTTGAGGCCCATATCTGCATTTTGCACCATTTAGCCTTTCTATTTAGTGCACCACCTGCAGTTTCTCATCCCCTCATTATCTGCTTTTTCTAGTCAAAAACCTACTTTTTAAAGCTATTTTTGCCCCTTCTAGTACTGTGTCTCATGGTTCTAAAAGGTTTTGTTTATACAATTGCTGTGGATGTTTATGCCTTTCGCCATGCATTTAGCAGCCTTTCGCACAGCGTTTAGCACCATTTTACCTTGCGTTTAGCACCACTTTACCTTGCGTTTAGCACCAAAATGGCACGCGTTTTGGTGCTAAACGCACGCTATTTTATAACAAAACGCCTCTAAAATAGTGCAAATGACGGTTTTTTGAAATAAAAATTCATTTTGCAGCGTTCACAAGCCAACCCCCTTATGCAGCCAAACAAACCCTCCCAAGAATTGAAAATTTGGAACAGCATGGGCAGTTGGTGAATTTCGAAGGCTCTTTTTGTGTTAAATTTCGAGCATAAAACTTTACATTTTCTATCACTAGGAGATGTAACACCTAATTTACAACCACATGAGTACCACGAGATGGCATACCGCCAAGCAAAATCTAGCTCTGAGGCATTGGGCTAATTGCAAAATAAAACATAGCGGAACGTTGATGTAGGGGAACAAAAAAAAGCGCAACGATTAGTCAACAAAAGAGCCGCAAGGGCTAGTTGACTAAGCGAAGCGCCTTAGTTGATTGTATAACTAGGGAAAAGCAGAGAAGGTTTTGCGCAAGAGGACTCAAAACCAGTCTGCCATTAAAGAGCCTTATAGGTAGCCAATGGCCCTTAACACGTCGTTAAGGTTGGCCAAAACCATCAGACCAATGAGCAAGGCAAGACCGATATATTCGGCACGTACCATGAACTTTTCGCTGGGTGTGCGCCTTGTAATCATCTCGTAGAGCAAGAAAAGCACATGTCCACCATCGAGAACAGGGATGGGGAGGATGTTCATAAAGGCGAGCACGATGCTTAGGAAAGCCGTCATTAGCCAGAACATATGCCAATCCCATGTGGCGGGGAAGAGGCTACCAATAGCACCAAAGCCTCCTAACGACTTAGCGCCATCGGCCGAGAACAAGTATTTCATATCACCAACATAGCCCTTGAGCACCTTCATGCCATAGGCAGCGCCAGCGGGGAAGCTTTCGAAGAAACCATATTCCACATGCGTTTGCTTATAGTTAGGCAGAGGATTGTTGAAAGCCATGCCCATAGTAAGGTCGGCAGCTAGCTGCACTTGCGCAGTGTTGACTACAGAGTCGCCTTGATGAACAAAGCTAATTGAGGTGTTAAGCACCTTAGCGCTGTCGGCCTTAGTGGTAGCAGCAGCGAGGATGTCGCCCATTCTAGCCTTCTCGTAGTTGAAATCGTTTTGCGAAGCGATGGGTTTTCCTGCAAAGGCCACAATCTTATCGCCAGCTTGCAGACCCGCTTTAGCCGCAGGAGTGTTGGGCATAACACTGTCGATAACATTGGGAATCAATATCATAGCAAAGGGAGGCGACGACTTAAACATGCTCAAGAGGTCGAGATTTCCAGGCAATGCTAGACTCATTTTTTTGCCTTGGCGCATCAAGTCAACACGTTGAGCCGTGGCAAGGTCGCGGAACATGTCGGCATCAAAGGTTTTAAATTCGCCTTTTTCGGTACCCAATAGTATGTCGCCATCTTCAAAGCCCAGCGCTTTAGCCTCGGTGTTAAACTTCATTCCGCCCGTCATGTCTTTCACTTTCACGTAAGTGTCTCCCCAATGGAAAAGCACCATCGAATAGATAAACAAGGCCAGGAAGAAGTTAACAAGCACACCGCCCAGCATGATGAGCAGTCTTTGCCAGGCCGGTTTGGCTCTAAACTCCCATGGCTGCACAGGTTGTGCCATCTGTTCGGTATCGAACGACTCGTCAATCATGCCCGAAATTTTGCAATATCCGCCAAAAGGAAGCCATCCCATGCCATAGGCAGTGCCACTTTTCTTAGACTTAAATTCGAAGAGATGGAACCAAGGGTCGAAGAAAAGATAAAACTTTTCAACCCTTACGCCAAAAAGTCGTGCGAAGAAGAAGTGTCCACCTTCGTGCAAAAGAACCAAAATAGATATGGCCAGCATGAACTGCAACAGCTTGATAAGAAATATTTCCATGTTTGTTTTATTGTTTTCTGTGTTTTATTAATGGTGGCGCACGAGTCTTTTGTTAAGGCTCTTGCGCCACAGCTTTTATATGTTAAGCAAAGTGGCTCATGCCATTTGCGTTGTGTGTTATTTTGTGTTGGCCACCAATTGGGCTGCTTTTATGCGTGCTTCGGCATCGGTTTGCAGATAAGTGTCGAGCGAAGGTGCGGCATCAAAGGGCACGCATTGCATGGTTTCTTCGATAATGCGGGGCATGTCTAAGAAGCCAATGCGGTCGGCTCTGAATGCTTCGTTCACCACTTCGTTGGCTGCATTGAGAATGCAAGGCATGTTTCCGCCACGGTTAATAGCATCGAAAGCCAGTTGCAAGCAACGGAACTTACGCAGGTTGGGTTCGAAAAACTCCAGCGGTTGTGCAAAAAGGTCGAGCCTTTGGCCATTAAGAGGCAGGCGGTCGGGGTAAGAGAAGGCGTATTGTATAGGCAAACGCATGTCGGGTATGCCCAATTGCGCCTTTACCGAGCCATCTTCAAACTGCACCGCGCTATGCACGATGCTTTGCGGATGCACAAGCACCTGTATTTTATCTGCTTCAACGCCGAACAACCATTTAGCTTCAATCACTTCGAAGCCCTTGTTCATCATGGTGGCAGAGTCTATTGTGATTTTTGCACCCATGTCCCAGGTGGGATGTCGCAGTGCATCGGCCTTTGTAACTTTAGCCAATTGCTCTTCGGGAAGCAGTCTGAAGGGTCCGCCGCTAGCAGTAAGCAAAATCTTTTCAATGGCATTGTCGCCCTCGCCCACAATGCTTTGGAAGATGGCCGAGTGTTCACTGTCAACAGGAAGAATGGGTGCGCGATGAGCCATTGCCAATTGATTAATCAGCTCACCAGCCACAACGAGGGTTTCTTTATTGGCCAAGCATATTTTTTTATGCGCCTTAATAGCGTGGATAGTTGGCTCAAGACCAGAGAAACCAACCATTGCCGTGAGCACCATGTCGATGGGTTCGGCCTCTACGATGTCGCAAAGCGCCTGCTTACCAGCGTAAACCTTAATGTCGGGACAGTCGGCTAGCAAGGCTTTGAGTTGTTGGTAGCGACTTTCGTCGGCCACAACCACGGCCGCGGGATTGAATTGTCGGGCCTGTCGGGCCAGCATTTCCACGCGTGTGTTGGCTGTTAAGCAATACACTTCGTACTTATCGGCATGCTGTGCAATCACGTCGAGGGCTTGCGTTCCAATCGAACCCGTGCTGCCAAGGATACATATTTGTTTCTTCATTTGTTCAGTCTAGCTCTAAAATTCCATCTGGTATGTGCATCGTTATTTCGCGTTTCTGTGCGTCGACGCCGGCAATGAGGTCGTAAGATGCAGGCAAGAGTAGTGGTTGGGCGGCGTTGGTGTCTACTTCGAACAGGGTGTTCACGGTGGTGTCGTCTACACCAAGAATGGTGCCCAGTGTTTTTTTGGTGGCCACATCTTTAACGGTGAAGCCCACGATAGCAGCCCACGAAAGTTCGCCTTCAGCGTTGTCGGCTGCCTGTCGGGGGAAAAACACATTACATCCTGTTAGTTCTTTCGCCCTTTCTTGCGTGTCGATGTTCACAAATTTCACGAGTGCCGTTTCGCTACCTTTAAATCGATATTCTTCAAAGAAGAAGGGAACGAGCAATCCATCCACCTCAAGCGCCAAGAAATCAGCGTCAGTTCGGTCGAAGATGTCGTCATCGAAGAGAAAGGATATTTCGCCTTTCACCCCGTGAGGTTTACCCAACTTGCCTATTTTATAGAAGTTTTCGGCTTGCCATTGTGGGCGTGTGGATGGTTGTTGGCACATGTGTTGAGGGGTTGAATGTGGTTTTTAAAGTTTGTATATATTGTGTAGTATGTGGCTTTTTCTAGGGTTGCGAGTGGCTAAACGCGCTTGATGTTTGCGCCCAAGGCATTCAGACGTGCTTCAATGTCCTCGTATCCGCGGTCTATCTGTGCGATATTGTCTATCTGACTAGTGCCATTGGCACTTAACGCCGCAATGAGCAGGGCGATACCAGCACGGATGTCGGGGCTAGTCATGCGCCCAGCGCGCAGCTGCAACTTATGGTCGTGACCGATAACCACCGCTCTATGCGGGTCGCATAAGATGATTTGCGCGCCCATGTCGATAACCTTATCCACGAAGAACAATCGGCTTTCGAACATTTTTTGATGAAAAAGCACACTGCCCCGCGCTTGAGTGGCCACCACAATGAGCACCGAAAGGAGGTCGGGAGTGAGTCCTGGCCATGGCGCATCGGCCAAAGTCATAATCGAACCATCGATAAACTCGTCAACTTGATAGTGTTCGTGGTGTGGCACAATGAGGTCATCACCCTCGATAATGATGTTAATTCCCAGGCGTTTAAAAGCTTCGGGAATGAGTCCTAGGTTTTCAACCGATACGTCTTTAATACGAATGCCCTTGCCAACCATGGCAGCCATACCGATAAACGAGCCAACTTCAATCATGTCGGGCAACACACGATGTGTGGCACCGTGCAATGTTTCAACCCCTTCGATGGTAAGCAGGTTGCTACCAATGCCATTGATGCGTGCGCCCATGGCGTTAAGCAGTCGGCAAAGCTGTTGAATATAAGGTTCGCAAGCCGCGTTATAGATGGTGGTTTGGCCTTTAGCCAGCACGGCCGCCATGATAATGTTGGCTGTTCCGGTAATCGAAGCCTCGTCTAGCAGCATGTATCTGCCTTGCAATTGCTTGGCCTGCAGCTCGTAGACATTGCGGTTGGGCACTTTATTAAAGCTAGCGCCCAGCATTTTAAAGCCCAAGAAGTGGGTGTCTAGTCGTCTTCGACCAATCTTATCGCCACCCGGTTGCGCCACCATCGCTTTGCCAAAGCGTCCCAAAAGCGGTCCGATGAGCAACACGCTGCCACGCAGGGTAGCACATTTGTGCACAAACTCGTCGCTTGAGAGGAAGTCGAGGTTCAGTTCATCGGCTTTAAACGAGTAGTCGTTGCGTGCATGACGCGTCACTTTCACGCCGATATCTTCCAGCAGCAAGATAAGATTGTTCACGTCTAAGATGTCGGGAACATTGCTGATGCGTACCTCTTCGGTGGTGAGAATGGCTGCGCAAATCACCTCCAGAGCCTCGTTTTTAGCCCCTTGTGGTGTGATAGTGCCTTGCAGAGGGCGCCCCCCCTCAATGAGAAACGACTGCATGGCTACTTCTTCTTGCGTTTTTTCTCGGGTTCTCTAGCAGGCAATTTCTCAAACTTAAATGTGTCTAAGTCTAGTTGTATTTTGCCATTGGTGAACGCAGCGAGGTCTGATGCCACGCGTTCGTTATCAGCAGCGCCGTGTCCCCATTCAACTAACGCGCGTTTCATTTGGTTGGCCGTGAGTCTAACCAGAGCATCGCGTTCTTCCCCTTCGGGCATATTTTTCAGTCTTTCGAAGGTCTCGAAGAGCAGTTTGCCGTAGTGTCTCACGGGGATGTGCGACGAAGTGTAGCCCACGCGTTGGGGTTTGGTTGCAGCTTTGATGGCCTCCGACACATCGAAAGGATAATCGATGTCTAGCTGAAAGTTGCTCATGATGGCCAAATGGTCCCACAACTTATGTTCCAAGTCAATGGCATCATAGCCCTGTGGGAAGAGAATGCTCATTGTGGCGATGATAGATTCGGCGCAAGCCTGCCTTTCTTCTTTAGTAGGCAGCGTCAAGGCGTGGTCTACCATCTTCTGTATTTCGCGTCCATATTCGGGTAAAACCAGTTGTTCGCGTTGTGTGTTATAGTCCAATCCTTCTATGTTCATTATCTTAAGTGGTGGATATTCGGTTGTTCATTATCTTTATTTATTCGACCATTTGTGGGCGCGAGGGTTTAGAGCAGAGGCTTAGCAGCCTTAGCTACGAAGTCTTTCAGATAGAACGGCACAAAGTATGCCACATCTTCAAAACGTTGTTCGGCCATGGCTTTTTCTGCCAATGGTGTCATATTTTTGGCTAAAGGCTCAACATTGTCAATGAAATGAGCGTTGGGGTGTACGATTTCGGCTTTGCATTTGTTGGCTCCATTGCCAAAGAAATATACTGGATGCTGGTCGAGAAAAGCTTTGTAGGTGTCGGCTTCCACGATGTCGGCCTCCACAGGTCGAGCCTCTTTCAACGCTCTGTTGTAGAGCGCAGCATACACTTCCATGCGTCGGGCGTCGAGCATGGGGCATAGTAGAGCATCGTCGGTTGTAATTTTCTCGCCAAGCAGCAGAGGCACGCAAAGCAATTGCAGCGTTGGCACCGCCAAGAGTTTAGTATTGCGGGCATAACACACGCCTTTGGCCATCGAAACACCTATGCGCAAGCCCGTATAAGAACCCGGACCGCAGCTCACTGCTACGGCATCTAATGGCAGAGCATGGCTATCGGCAAACGAAAGAGCCTCGTCTACAAATGTTCCAAGCTTCACCGCGTGGTTCGGTCCTTCGTGATCTTCAACGTTAAAGATACACTCACCGTCGTTACTTAAAGCCACCGAGCATACCTCAGTGCTTGTTTCTATATTTAATATGCACGACATAATCCTATTCAGTATTCATATATTAAACTGCAAAATTACGCTTTTTCCGTTTAAAATGTGTACATTTGCACAGAAATTAACACGCATGGTATGATACAATCTATGACAGGTTACGGCAAGGCTGTTGTGACCTTTAACGACAAAAAAATAAACGTGGAGGTGAGGTCGCTCAATAGTAAGACGCTAGACCTTTCTACACGCATTGCACCTTTGTATAGAGAGAAGGAAATAGAGATGCGACAAATGGTGGCAAAAGCACTCATTAGAGGTAAGGTTGATTTCTCTATCTGGGTGGAAAAAGATGCGGTGACCGACGCTGCGCCCATCAATGCAGCTCTAGTAGAAAACTATTACCGCCAAATTAAAGACATTTCGGCTAAAACGGGCATACCCGAACCTCAAGATTGGTATGCCACTTTGCTCAAAATGCCCGATGTTACTACGCGAACCGAGGTGGAAACTCTCGACGAAGCGGAGTGGAAGGCGGCACTTAGCGCCATCGAACTGGCTTTGAAACACATCGTTGACTTTCGTAAACAGGAGGGATTGGCTCTGCAAAAGAAGTTTGAAGAGAAACTGCAGAACATTGGTAAACTGATGACCGACATCGAACCGTACGAGAAAGCAAGGGTGGAGAAAATTAAAAGTCGCATCGTTGATGCTCTCAAAGATATTCCCGAGGTGGACTATGACAAGAATCGACTGGAACAAGAGCTGATTTATTATATTGAGAAACTGGATATAAGCGAGGAAAAACAGCGATTGGTCAACCACTTGAAGTATTTCGCTAAGACGATGGTGGACGAGAGCGAACAGGGTAAAAAACTGGGATTTATCGCTCAAGAGATGGGTCGTGAGATTAATACTACTGGCTCTAAAAGTAATCAAGCCGAGATGCAAAACATCGTGGTGATGATGAAAGACGAGCTGGAACAGATTAAAGAGCAAGTGTTAAACGTTTTGTAAGTTCGTAAGCTCGTGAGTTCGCGAGCTTGTGAGCTTGTGATGTTTTCTGTTTCTTAGGTTGTGAGTATTTTAGTTCGTGATTTTTTATTCTCTAAGTATTTGAGTGCTAAGATTTACGAACGATAAACTGAACAACAAAATAAGACCGAACGCATCAACTCGCCAACACATCTGTTCATCAATTCACCAACTCAAATCAACTCAAATCAACTCAATGACTATGGATAATAACCAGCATAACAACCCTAACGGGCAGTCTTCGGCGCAGCACAAAGGTGCTTTGGTGATATTCTCAGCCCCTTCGGGTTCGGGTAAAAGCACCATCATCAACTGGCTGATGCAGTCGCATCCTGAATTGCGATTGGCTTTTTCCATATCGTGTACCAGCAGATCACCCCGTGGAACTGAGCAGCATGGCGTGGAATACTTCTTTCTTTCGTCTGAAGAGTTTAGGCAGCGCATTGCCAACGACGAATTTCTGGAGTACGAAGAGGTGTATAGCGACCGCTTTTATGGCACACTTAAAGACCAGGTTCAGCGACAATTAGAGGCTGGGCAGAACGTTGTTTTCGATGTAGACGTTAAAGGTGGCTGTAATATCAAACGCTTTTATGGCGATAAAGCCTTGAGTATCTTCATTCAACCGCCTTCTGTTGAGGCGCTTCGTAAACGTCTTGAGGGTAGGGCGACGGATGCTCCCGAAGTGATAAACGACCGTATTGCGCGTGCTGAATACGAGTTGTCGTTTGCTTCGCAGTTCGACCGAGTAATCGTAAACGACGACTTGGAGACGGCTAAGAGCGAAACACTTGAGGCAATCACCGCTTTTCTTTCGCGCTCATGATACGCACAGGCTTCTATGGCGGTTCGTTTAACCCCATTCACAACGGGCATATCGCTTTGGCGCAACAATTCTTAGACGATATGAACCTTGACGAAGTGTGGTTTGTGGTGTCGCCACAAAATCCCTTTAAACGCAACGCCAACGACCTGATGGCCGACAAAGAACGGCTCGAAATAGTGCGAGCCGCAATTGCCTACGAACCTCGTTTCTATGCCACCGACTACGAATTGCATCTGCCAACGCCTTCTTACACCTGGCGCACGCTGCAATCTTTAGCAGTAGACGAACCGCAACGCTCGTTCGTTCTCCTTATCGGGCTGATAATTGGGTGGCATTTTCCAAGTGGGATCATCACGCCGACATCTTAGCCAACTATGATATTGCGATTTTTCCGCGTCGTGGATATGATATAGATGCGAGCACCTTACCTCCCAATGTGACGCTTCTAAATACACCTTTTTACGACATCTCCAGCACCGACATCAGACAACGCATCGCGCAAGGACTGCCTATTGGAGCACTTGTGCCTGCTACGGTGGAACAAATGGTGATGGAAAAATATGGAAACGATAGGAGAGAGCCCGCTAACGGTTAGTGGAAAACAACAAAAATAATAAAAGCCATGTTGCAATGTCGACTTTTTGATATCGCAACATGGCTTTCTTTTATCCCTCTAAAATGCAAAAAATCTCGTTTTCATGTTGAAAACGAGACTTATCTTTGAGTGGGCGCTGACGGATTCGAACCGCCGACCCTCTGCTTGTAAGGCAGATGCTCTAAACCAGCTGAGCTAAGCGCCCCAATGCCTTTATTTTTTAAAAGCGATGCAAAGGTAAGGAGATTTCGTCATATCTCCAAACAAATTGCGAAAAAAATATTTTCTACCCGCATTTTTGTGATTTTATCGCCTTGTTTTTAGGTACTATGTAAAATAATGTGGCATGAATGTATGGCGATAGCGTTATTTTTATTACATTTGCGCATTCACCTAAATAATGATTAGCTTATGAACGTTAAGTACTTTATGTTTGCTTTGCTGGCTTTGATGCTGATAATGGCTTGCTCTGGGAATAAAAAATCTGATGCCAATGGCGCTGGGGGCGACTCGCTTGCGACCGCAAAAGACAGTGTGCAGCTGTATGTGGAGGAAGAAGACAAAACAGATTATTCTAAGTTTGTTGACAAACCTGTGCGTGTTGACACCACTGTTGGCGATTGGGAGATACATGCGCGCCAGTTCTACAATGGCAGGAAGTTCACTGTTGGTAACGATGTTTATGCGGATTACGCCGTTAAATTCAATATCTTCAAGGCCCGAAAGCCTGTGTTTAAAAACTATAAGGTAGACTCTAAGGCACTTGCAGGCTCGGGATACATGGATGGCTTTAGTCTTAGTTTGGCCGAATATTTCGAGATTACGCCCACAACCGTGTACGTGGGCTTTGGTTATTGCGAACCCGAAACCGACAATTGCGCTGAGTATATCTTGGCATTGGGTGGCGATGGCTCGGTGCGTAAGTACGAAGCTTCGTTATGTTCGGCGGATGGAGATATGGATGGGTATGTTGATGATGTGTATTGGTTCTTCTCGCTCTATGTAAACGAATTGAGCCAAGCCTCGCCCAACGCCGATGCTATTAAGCAGGTGCTTAACCGATATTGCACTAAGGCCTTTGCTAAACAGCTGCAAAGTCAGAAACTGAAAAACAATTTGTTGCTTGCTTCGCCACAATTCGATTATCGTTGGCTGCGTTCACTAGCTGTTTACAGCATGGATATGCAAACGAAAACGTGTGTGGTGAGCTACACAAAAACCGATGGAACGGAGGTTTATAGGCGACTTAAGATGCAGCTTAAACCTGGACACGAATACCAATATTATATTGCGGGCGTGATGGATGCCGATAAAAGTGATGTGGTGGGAGACGAAGACGAAGAAGAAACTGTGGAAGGCTTTTGCAGCCATTAAATAATCGTGAGCTTCTGCTTGTCTATGGCTGGACGATTGGTGTCACTCCTCTTTATGTAAGGGTGTACCAATCGCTGGCTTACAATGCTTTTAGGCGGTGCAGAGGGTGCACGTTGTGGTGGATTGCTTGCAACGTTCTCTCTGTGGTTGCTTGTTGTAATGCAGAGAAAAACTGGTTGATAGGCGCTTGCTACAGCAATATAGACCGGGAAGTGATGCGCTGAATACATCCTGCCGATGTAACTAATACCACGAAATGTGATTTCGCCTCAGTCATTAACTAATATTGAATGTGAACTACGACTTGAATATGTATTTACGAAAAACATTTATAGTGCTTTTGCTGCTCTTGTTGGTGGTGGCTTGTTATGCACAGACTAGCGCGCAAACACAAAGTAAGACACAAACCCTAGCTTCGTCAGCACCAAAAGAAGTTGTTTGGAGTGCGATGGCTAAAACCTATGGAGGCGATTTGCCTGTGCATGTAGATAGTGGACATGTCTATATGGAGATACCTCAGGCTTATATAGGTAGGCATGTGCTGATAAGTGCACAGGTTGATAGGGGTTTTGGTTATGTTTCGCACTTCATTCATTCGATAGGTGTGGCGCGTATCCAATTGCAAGATGCGCAAACCATTTCGTTCGTTGCTTTGGATAAGTACGATAAAAGCAAAACTAAGCCCATCAATGATGCTGGCAAACAAGAGATGGTTTTTGCCATTGTGGGGCGCACAAATACAGGTTCGGCGCTTATAGATCTTACCGAAACGTTGCTGGCAGGTGATAATTGGTTTGATGTTAAAGCACAAAATGAGATTCGCGAACTATATCCCGAACTTTCTTCGCTGTTGGATGTCAAGGTCCATGGAGGTACAACCCAGTTTTCTGTGAGGCGTTATTATGGTGGTCAAGCAGAAGATAAAATGTTGTCTAGTTCGATGATTGTGCTGCCCGACGCTAGTTTGCCCTTGGATATTAGTTGTCGTGTGCAACTTCTGCCTAAAGAGTTAGCTCCCATAAGATTGGTTCATAAAGACCTAGGCAATCTTTCATCGCAGGGCAATACAGTACCTGTGGTATGTCGTTGGGTGCTTAAAGAGCCAATTGTTTTTTATGTAGATAGTTTGTTTCCGCCCCAATATTTCGGTGCTGTAAAGGCTGGCGTAGAGGTTTGGAACAAGGTTTTGGCCAATGTTGGTATAGCCAATGCGCTGCAGGTGCAACGTGTTAGCCCCGATATAGGTTTGGCGCAGCAACGTGCGTACATCTCTTTCAGTATGAATGGTGGCAAAAGCGAGTCTATGGTTTTGTGTCATCCGGTTTCTGGCGAACTGTTGCGATGCTGGATTTGTTTGGGTTCTTCTGTTGTTTCTGGTAAAGGTTTGGATTATTTTCTACTTCAATCGCAGCTTGATAAGCGATTGTACAATCATGCTTACGACGAAGAACTGGTGCAAGAGGGCATTCAAGGCGTGGTGATGTCGCTTTTGGCTAATGTGTTAGGCGTGAAAAATGCTGCCGATTACGGGCCAGGTGCCTTACAGCCCACTGCTGCCGACGTGCGTGCGCTTGCATACGCCTATGCTTTGGCCGAAGGTGACACGCCTAAAGAAGAACAAACCAATTTGCTGGCGTGTCTTTCGGCATTGCCTAAAGCTAGTATTAGCGCTGTTTCGCCTTTTATGAAGCGTGTGCATGTGATGGAAAATGTGCTAGAGTTGATAAGGCGAATAGACCGTAACCCAGCTGTTGTTGGGAATAAACAGCGCAACAACGGCACTTCTTTGAAGAGTATTTATCGTTTTGCCGTGGGGATGTATGGAAGGCAATTGGAGGCTTTGGCAGAAACGTTTAGTGCAGAACGCTCGTCGCAATTGCAGCGCGAAAGCTCAGGTTTGTTGATAAAATACCTGCTGATGGCCGATGAAGGCTTGTATAGCAAGGTGATAACTCAACATAGACTCACTACCATGAGCGAGGAAATGAATAGTTCTATCAATCGAGTGTGCGATATATTACTGAACGATGTTGCCTTTACCCGTTTGTTGAAGCAAGGCAAACGTGCTGGTGCATACACTGCCAACGAGCATTTTGATAGCATTGTTAACGCCCTGTTTTTTCACTTCGATGCTGAAAAATGCCCTTCAAACTATCAGGCCAACTTACAATTAAGGTGTATTGAGGCGTTGAACAAGCTGGTTAAAGGTGCGCCGAAGCGAAGCGCTGAACAGTTGTGGGCACAGCAACGACTGTCTGTGTTGCGTAAAAAGTTGGGCGTGATGGCGCAAAAATGCAGTTCGCCGCAATGGAAAACGTGGTATGTTCTGCTGCAAAAACGTCGTTAGGTATTGTTGTCTAGCCTCGTTGGGGTGGGGCGCGTTGTGTTTTTATTGGTTATAAGGTGGTGTGTGGCTTTGGTCTGGATTATGAACTGGAGTCTTCTTGCATCTTTTCTAGGGCATTGATGGTGCTATATCGCTAAGCTGTGGTTTGTTGTAACAAAGTTGCTGATGGGTGTAACTATGTTACAACTTGTTTGTTGTTAGTGTTTTTTGCGTTAAGGGCATTTTTTGTGTTATGCTTTCTGCTTGTAGCACCCACTTCGCAATAGTTCTACCCCTTGTTTTTACTTGTTCGTAGTTGTGGCTTGCTTGCCTTATATAGAAGAAATGATGTAAAAACAAAAGAATAATTTTAACTTAAAATACGCCGTTTTTTTCGCCGAGCATTTGGTTTAGTCGCAAATATTCAATTCTCGCAGAAGTTTGTTTCTCAAAAAGTGGGGTGCTTGTTTGTTGAAGTTGATAGGTCAATAGCTGGTCTAAAAAAGGTGTATTTATGCAAAGTGGCAGGCAAATAACAGCAAAATTGTGCTATTTGCAGCAAAATGCATTGCTAACTCATAGTAAACGCATTGCTAACTCGTAGTAAATGCCATGCTAACTCGTGCTAAACGCAGTGTTAACTCGTAGTAAATACAACGCTGAATGGTGCTAAATGCAAGCGTAACTGATATAAAATGCAAAACAAAGTGAATAATTTTGCGTGCTAATAGGGCTGAATTTGCTCTCGAATGGTGTGTAAATGGTGTGGTTGAGGGGTGAAAAAGTACTCAAAAAGAGTGTTTTTAGGCTTAAAAAGCTGAAATGCTGCAGTCGAAATTTTATGGAATAACGAGCAAATAGCGCTACTAAATCGTGCAAAATGCGAACTTAGCGCCTCGATTAGGTGCAGGATGAAGTTTAAAAGGTATAGAAATAGCCTTGTTTTTATGCTTTTTAGCAGGCGGTTTTCTCTAGAATGGAAGTCTTGTTTGATGTTGTTTGTAAAGATAATAGCATTGGTTTTAACATCAACGTTCCATATATTTAGATCTAAACCCAAATCGCCGATTAGGCCACAATGTTTCCATAACTTATGTTTTTGTGTTGTTTCCTATCCTCTTTTATTTTCTTGTCAGCATCTTGCTTGTCTTATTCTCTTGACGGGATTTGCCACATCATCAAAGACAAACAGACCATATGCCCAACCATTAAGCACAAACTAAACTACTCAAACCGTTGATATGGGTGATAGATGGGTTACAGGCTTGCCTATTGGTGTTTAAATAATAGGTGTCTGGTTGGCCATATCGTGGGTATATTGATATTACGAACACGCGTTTTATTGTTAATGGGGATTTAATGTGTTTGGCCTTGTCTGCGTGTATTATGAATCCGTATGACGTTGAATTGTAAAATAATGTCTCTAGAATGTATAGAAAAATGAAAATATGGTCATCTTTGATAATAATCTTTAATTAAATTGACGTTGTTTCGTTAAAATTAAGTAACTTTGCATCCCGAAATCAGTTTCTTTTTAACAATAGAAAAATTAGAGTCGTATTTTAAATTCAGGTAAACAACAAAATAAAGAGCTACGAGAAGATGAAAGAGTATGTAAAACCCAGTGTTGCCGTTTATTTGGCGCAACACGAAAGTGCATTGCTTGTTATTAGTGCAGAAACCACTAACCCCAAAGAAGGTGGCGACCCAACAGGTGGCGACCCAACTACACCAAACCCCTTTGGAACATCATCTGCAAAAGAGCAATGGTTTGATGAAGAAGAATAATCAAGTTTTGACTTTAAAATGTAACAATGAATAAGAAGGAAGTTTTCTTTTCAGTGGCTTGTGCCCTGATGGCAGCCCCTTTATTGTGGAGCTGTCAAGACGATTTGGATAATACTGTGAGCGAAAGCGCCCAGCACTATACCTATAATATTGTGGCCGATGCAAATGTGGCCGAAGAACATTCGGGAGCAACTCGCTCGCTGGGTATTGATGCGCAAAATAAAGTGAAGTCTACTTGGGAACAAGGCGATAAAATTATTGCTTATGTACTTAACGATGAGCTAAGCCAAGGTAGCTATTCGTATATATCAAGCTTAAGCAGTGGGGCAGGTGCTCGCTTTAAAGGTACGATTAACTCTAAAAGTGCTATTACTACAAGTAGCCAAATTGCATTTCTTTATCCTGGCGAGGCAGCTGTGAGTGCGCCCAAAACAATTATCCCTGTTACCGCTACAGAAGATGGTAATGAGGTGTATCACGTTGAAAGCGATAAAATACAAAAGTTGGTAGAGCTAAATCTTACCGCTCAAGATGGTACGTTAGAAACCATTGGTAAACGCTTTGATTATCAATGGATGAAACAGAGTCCAAAGAGTGTAAGCCAAACAGATGTAAATGTTAATATCGGTGCCTTAAAACGCCTTGTGTCTATATGGGCATTGCGCTTTACCGACGAGAACAATGCGCCCCTTAAAAACATCGATTCTATTTATATTTCAAATATAAAGACAATCGACGTGCTCGACCTTTCAACGGGAGAGTTTGTTGCTAATAATCCTAAAGACGAAAGCACAAACCTGGTTTTGACGGCAGGTGCTGGCAAAACGTTTAGTTCGGAAGGTGGTAAATATACCTATGCGGCGCTGCTTCCTGGAAAATATAGCAATGTTTTGATTATGGCCTATGTTGGTAACAAATGTTATAAGAAGGTGTATAGCAAAAAGCCGCTTACATTTACTGCCGACAATGTGTATCGCACCGACGTGCTGAAAATGGAAGAAGCCAAACAGGCTACTAGTGTTAATGTGCAAGGTGTTAACTGGGCTACAGGAAACTTTATACATTACGAGGAAAATGGACAAGAATATTGGGGTATTGCGCCTACACAATGGTGGATTTCGAAGCGCGCAATATATATAGGTAGCGACCGGAAAGAAACCCAAGCTGGCAGCATGCTTGTGTCTTCACAATTCGCTGACCTTCCAGTACAAGAGGTAAATGATGTAGACTTGTGGCGTTTTGGCGCAATCACAAGAGCTTTGGAACTAACTGCGAATGATTACAAGAGAACACCCAAGAACCAGGACTTGGGTAAGACGTTTTGGAATAATGATTTGCCTTATATAACGAGAAAGGTAAATAGGGAGGAGGCTCATTATGGCGATCTTGTTTGGTATCACACCATGAATAACCATAAGAAATACCGTATGCCTACTAAGGCAGAGTTGGAGACACTGGCAGAGAAGGCCAATGTGATACCTGCTTTCTGTTACACAGATAAGGGAACCATTGTTTATGGTGCATATTTCACCACTAATCAACCTGGGTCGGGCGATAGAAAAAAGGCATTCCCAACAGGTGTGAAGGCATATTATAAGTATAGCAATGTTACTGCCTTGGTTAAAGCCAATATGGGATTGTTCTTGCCTATTGCAGGAAATCGCGCCTTAGCTAACAAACACATGGGATATAGAGATATGACTTGGGGTAGTGGTGCTTTTGGCGAGTATCAGTCGTCTACTTCATTTGGACAACAGCTGGTCTACATGTTTAGGTTCGGTCCGAAAGACTTTAATTTGCAAGGAAGAACCAAAGGTCAGGCTGCATCTATTCGCCCTGTTTTAGATCACGATGACGAACAAGCTGACCCAGCGTTTGCTCCATTTACAAATATCAAATAGTAAAGTGCTAAGTGGGTTCTTGATTTACAGTTAACTCGACAACTTGCCCTAAAAGAGCCTTTACTAAAAAGCTGATGCCTTATTTAAATCCCACCGAAACGATACTAGCGTATTGGTTTGGTGGGATTTTTTTTGTTGATAGTTGCATTTAAACTGTGCAATATGGCGCCTTGCTTTGATTGGCTTAGATATTTAAATGCCTTAATAAATATAAATTTTCATTGTCTAATAAACAGAAAAATGAAACTATTTAATGGAAAAATATGGTTGTTTTGAAAATAAATATTGTAATTTTGCATTCGTTTATACAGAGAGTCAATTTTAGGAGATGACAATAGGAGACTAAATATTTTGTTTTTTCCGGTATAACTCGCAAATAAAGACGCTGGTGTTAATCAGCGCCTAATGAACATATTTCTAGGATAACATAAACAATTAAACAAGATGAAAAAAGATTATGTAAAACCTTGCAGTGCGTGCATGGACGTAAATGTTGAGCAATCTTTGATGGCAGCAAGTGGAGGTGTTGGCGTAACCGCAGGACAACACGAAAAACAAAACCCTGAAGTATGGGGTGACCCAAGCACGGGTTCTGCCAAATCGGATATGTTTGATTTTGAAGAATAAAAGGATAAAAACAAGAAAACATGAATTTCAAGTTTAATAAGATTTCTAAAATCATTCTTGGCGTTGTGACTGTTATGCTGGCTTCATGCTCAAGCGAACTTAATGGCGACGATAACAACGCTGTTAGTGTTAACGGAAGGGCTAAGCGCCCTTTGTCTGTATCGGTTGATGGTGCTACCCGCTCGATTGTTAGTGTAAAAACAGGTAACAAGTGGGTTGCAGGCGACAGATTTAGTGCCTATAATCTAACCAGTAATCAAACCTTCGACCAGTTAACGGCTATTGGTTCAGGCGCTTCGTCGAGACTACAGGGCGATGTTAATTGCGCCCCTGGCGACAAGATTGCTATTTTGTATCCCTATAAATTGAGTGCAGGCCACGACCAAAGCAAGGTGGAAATTAGCATGGACCTGGCAGTTGTGACAGAAGGAGGCAATGTAGTAGAAAAGCGTCAGAATGGTAAGATTGACCAACTGCGCTACTTCGATTATAGCTATGGCACAATTGATAAAGTAAAGGTTGATGCACAGGGCCATGCAACGGGTACTGCAACGCTGAATAAGCAATACGCCATTTTGCAATTGAGCTTTGTTGCTACAACTGGCGAGTTGAAGAATATTAAGAAACTTACCATTTCGAATGTTATTAAAGAGGCTAAGTTCGATCTGAAGGATTCTACATTGAAGGAACCCTTTATGGGCGACATCGTTGTTACGCCATCAGTAGCAACCGATACGTTCGAAGTGGCTGTGTTCCCTGATGCAAACTTCAAACCTGTGTTCAAGATTGAAACAAGCGACAATAAGCAATATATTTTCACTGCTCCTGGTGGAAAGAAAATTGAACGCGCTAAATATTATCCCATCACTGTTAGAGTGAAAGAATTTATCCCCAGTCCTCCTTATATTGAGATTGGTGGCGTGTTGTGGAGTAAATATAACTTGCAATATACACCCAACAAACAAACATCAGGATGGGTTGGAGGCTATCACCTCGCAGCAAATCCATGGGATTATTTCTATACCGAGAAGACTGGTCCTATGCCTCAAATAGGTGATTTTAGTGGTCGCCCATTAGGTGAAGATTACACAGGCATTGCGTTCGACCACTTCCGTTGGGGCGATATTAAAAATGCTCATAACTACTCAGGTGACATGATGAACTTTTATTGGACAGATAAAGATAATTTGCAAATGCGTTCGTCTGCTGATGGTAATTATGGAGACTTGGCTTACTATGCCTCAAATGGTACATGGATGATGCCTTCGCTCGAAGACTTTAAAAAGTTGTACAACAATACTGCAATGTATATGGGCTATTTTATTGATGATGCTGGCAATTATATTTACGGTGCACTGTTTGATCCGCATGCTTCAGCAGACCTTAAGGGCTGGATTATCGGTAACAACAATAGAAAGTTGAGAAAGTCTGAAGCCACAGGTCTCGTTCACAATGGTAAGGCTAACTTGAGGAAGTTTGAGAAAAAAGACTTTGAAAAGGCCCTCTTCTTACCCATGGCGGGTATGTATACTTATGATGCTAGTAAAAGGCTAGACAAGCCTGGAACGCAAGGCGCATACTGGTTGGCCAATTCTAATCCAAATAAAGCTTTTGCAGATAAGCAAGCAATGGCTTATATGATGAATGTTCACACTTCGGCTGAAGTGCAATCGGGTATTTTAACGTCGGGCTTCTTGCCAGCTAAGCGTCAAATGCACAGCATTCGTCCAATCTTTGTGCCTAAATAAAAGTGAAGTATAACGCATCGATTTTAAGGTTATAACTTAGTAGATGCCAATTATACATCCAACTGGGGAAAGAGAAGTGAGTTAGGGTCACTGCTCTTTCCCCATATGTTTTTAGGGGCCTCATCGTTAAAGTGGGCAAGAGAAAGTCGAAAACAAATTTATTTGGGCTCAGTTTGCTATCTATGGTGTACCACAAGGAGACGGTTGGCGCATTGGTGATGACTATAAAAAGGTTCAAAATTTTTATCTTCGCCCATCGCTTCATCTTGTTACGCACACGTTGATGAAGATTGCCGATGCACAGTTAAGATTGTTTGCCGAACCCGGTTTTATCATGCATATTCCCTATTGCAACGTTGGTGTGAGCCTCCTCGATGCGCACGGACTTGAAAGGGATGTGCAAAACGTGAGCACCAGCAAGGGTAATTGGTATGCCTTTGATTGTAAAGCGGGCCTTAGTTTGTTTATCGACAATGTGAGTATATCGGCCGGTTATCAATATTCAACGCTTGATGTGCTGGGTATGCGTCGCGAATTGGTTTACAACAATAAACTGTTTAACGACTTTTACTCCAAACGTAAGGTGCAACACGGTGGTTTCGTAACCATTGGTTATCACTTTTAGAGGCATTGAAGCTGAAATGATTTGAGGTTTAAAGTCTAGGCAAAGTACAAAGAACAAACCCCAAAACTGCTTATTTGGATAATGCTGTTTTGGGGTTTGCTTGTGTAAAAATATCTGCTAGACGCAGCAGGTGCAGAAGATAAGCCCTACTGGTGCAATCTTACACCTTATTAATACGCGCGCGCATGCGCGCACGTGAGGTGCTTGTAAAGACTTTAGACCCGATAACTTAGAACGAAATGGAGAACACTGTGCCCGCACCTATTTGCACCATGTTCTTCTTAATGGTTTCGCTAATGCTTTCGTCGCCTTGTTTTGTAGAAGTATATGCTTGCTTTATCCATCCATGTGGGTCGAGCGTTGCAGTAAATTTATTGCGCGAATAGTTGAAATCAACATATGCTCGCCAGCAATAGTTTTGTTTATAAGCCATGGTACACCACAGACCAGTGCCTAAGAGCAAGGCTTTGTTGCCATGGATGGTAAGAAAATCCCAGCTAGCCGAGTAGGGACGAAAGCTGTAATAGGTGTCTTTTGGTCCAACAGCGGCCATTATTCCCGCTTTATTAGCAGTTACGGTGATGTCTTTGATGCTGTTGCGACCAACAGTTAGCTTGCCACCCATTGCCCAACGTTGCGAGAAAGGCAATGAAAGATAAAGACCAGCCGAGGCACATAGTTCGTTGATGCCCGTGCGTGGAAAGCTGAAAACGGTGTTAGATGGGAAGTTGGCTGTGGGCGAAGGCTCTTTAAACACTTTGTCTAAGCGCTTAACATGATGGCCCACCAGTTGCCAACTGGTGCCAAACCCAATGTGTGGTGTGAAGAAATAGGCTGCTTCAACACCCACAGTCGAAGCCGTTCCAAACTGCATGAGCAGTTGATGCTGGCCAAGTATTTGCTTAAAACTCTCGGGCATGGTGAGTTTTTGTTGGCCTAATACGCCTCCCACACGAATAGAAAAGAACGAAGGGCGCGTGCGAAGGTCTACCATCTCTTCCTTATCGGGCCTTATCAGTCCTTTATCCTTAAACAACATGTCGCTAACAAGATAGCCCAGCTCGGTAGACATGATGCCAATCCCAGCTCCGCAAAACACATCGCTCATCCAGTGTCGGTTGTTTAGCATGCGCATAATGCCAGTGGCTGTGGCTGCTCCATAGCCCGCAATGCTGTATAGCGGACTAATGGTGGTGCCATATTCCTTGTGAAGAATGGTTGCTGCAACGAAAGCGGTGGCTGTATGGCCCGAGGGAAACGAGTTGCGTGTGCTGTTATCAGGGCGCATTTGGTTGGCCGTGTACTTAATGCTGTTTACAAACGCTGCCATAATAAAGAACGAAAAACCACTGCTCGTCAGATAGCGCACATTAGCACTCTTGCCAGGTAAGCCAAAAAACTTTAGACCTGTGGCCAAAGCAGCAGGCGCAAATTGCAGATAATCGTCTACCGATGTTTTGAATTTAGGCGAAAAATCGTTGTGCAGATAGTACACCCGATGGCGTTCGCTCTTGCCAAAGATGCCCGCAATAACAAGTGGAATGCCCACAAATGTGATGCCTCGCCCAACTTTTATCTTGTCAAGACGATATGGCGCGCGGGTATTTGCAGACATATCACCAAGCGAATCGCTCTGCATAGGTGCAAATGTGGTTGAGTCGTTAGCCTCATTGGTGATGAAAACCGAGTCGGTCTGCACGTTTATATACTGGGCATGCTCACCTTTAGCGGCGATACCAATAGCGAAAAAGAACAACAAAGCGGCTAAAACGAGCCGACGGATGCCCCCATGCGAACAATACAAGGCCTTTGCAGCGATGTTCGTATATGGTTGGCAGATCTTGTTCGGGTGATATATAGTACTGTGTTTCAAAATTAGCATAATGGTTGTTGTAGAAAAAATGACGACTTTATCAGCTGTTAAGTTGCAAAGTTAATGAAAAAAAGCGATTTATGCAACTGCTCTTCGTGAATGTTTTCTTGAAAGCGAATGGCAAAAAGACGTTTAACCCACCTTCAGCAGTGGGCGTTTGCGAAAATAAACGCACAAAGACACATTTTATTATATAAAATAATGGAGTGTCAATTAATTGTGCTAAATTTGCACTTCAATTAGTACTAATAGAGATTATGAGTCTTGATATGCTTACAGCCATTTCGCCGATAGATGGCCGTTATCGCGGTAAAACCGAACCGTTAGCCAATTATTTCTCGGAATATGCCCTTATCCGTTATCGCGTAAGGGTCGAGATTGAATACTTTATCGCACTATGCGAACTGCCATTGCCACAACTCAAGGGCGTGGGCAGCGAGCGCTTTGAACAGTTGCGTGACATCTATCGCTTGTTCGATGAGAACAAGGCGCAGCGTGTGAAAGACATAGAGAAAGTAACAAATCATGATGTAAAGGCTGTGGAGTACTTCATTAAAGAAGAATTCGACGCCATCGGTGGGCTTGATGCATATAAAGAGTTTGTGCATTTTGGGCTAACTTCGCAAGATATCAATAATACCAGTGTGCCCCTTTCGCTGAAAGAGGCATTGGAAGAGTGCTATTATCCAGTGTTGGAAGAACTTATTGGTCAACTAAAGCAATATGCCGACGAATGGAAAGACGTGCCCATGCTGGCCAAAACACATGGACAACCGGCCTCACCAACACGCTTGGGCAAAGAAGTTGGCGTGTATGTGTATCGCTTGGAAGAACAATTGGCACAGCTTAAAGTCTGCAAAATGTCGGCAAAGTTTGGCGGTGCCACTGGTAACTATAATGCACACCATGTGGCTTACCCCGAGATAGACTGGCGCGAGTTTGGTAATCGCTTTGTTAGCGAAAAGTTAGGACTGGTGCGCGAACAGCTTACTACGCAGATAAGCAACTACGATAACATGGGGGCTGCATTCGATGCCATGCGCCGAATCAATACCATCGTGTTGGATTTGGACCGCGATTTCTGGATGTATATCTCCATGGACTACTTTAAACAGAAGATTAAGGCCGGAGAAGTGGGGTCGAGTGCCATGCCACATAAGGTTAACCCCATCGACTTTGAGAACAGCGAAGGCAATCTGGGATTGGCTAATGCTGTGCTACAGTTCTTGGCGCAAAAGTTGCCAGTAAGTCGTTTGCAACGAGATCTTACCGACTCTACCGTGCTGCGCAACATTGGTGTGCCAATGGGGCATGCCCTCATTGCTTTCCAAAGCACACTAAAAGGTTTGCGCAAACTCATTCTTCACGAAGAAACCCTGGCCAACGACTTAGAAAATACGTGGGCGGTGGTGGCCGAGGCCATCCAAACCATTTTGCGAAGAGAGGGCTATCCCAATCCTTACGAGGCTCTGAAGGCGCTGACACGCACCAACGAGAAGATGACCGAACGCACTATTCACGACTTTGTAAACACGCTTGAGGTGAGTGATAACGTGAAAAAAGAATTGCTCGCCATCAACCCCTGGAACTACACAGGAGTGTAAACAGAGTTGCTAGAAACTAGTTGAGCTAGGATAACTAAGATAACAAGAAACAACGAATAACAAGAATTCCCTTGTTTCCTTCCTCTCTCTAGAATAACTAGTCTCACCATATCAATATGAATATAAACTAACTAAACTATAATTAACGTTTAAAAGAAAAATATTAACGCAACCGTGAGGTTAAAAAAGAAGTAAAATTATGGAATCAGAAATGGAAAAGATCCCTCAAGACACGTCGACAGGACAGCAAGAGGAAGGCCGTGAAGGCTACAACGCAGGCGGAAACTATTCCCGAACCTATGGAACTGGTGGTGCAAGAACACAGAGACCACGTATTCACACGCAACGCGCTTACAGCTCTGACCGCAGAACTAACGGCGGAGAAGACGACGGGGCGTTCCGTCCTGAGGGATTTGGAGTCAACTTGCAAAGTGGCAACACATCTCAACAAAGGCAATATCGCCCACGTTATAATAATTATAACAACGACAACGGTGGCTATCAGCAACGCGGTTATAACAACAATAACAACCGTGGAGGTTACCAACAACGCCAAGAAGGTGGATATCGTCCACGTTATAACAACGCTGGTGAAGGCGAAGGAGGCTACCAACAACGTGCTAACTACCAACCCAGACAGGAAGGTGGATACCGTCCTCGTCAAGAAGGGGGATATCAAGCCAATCAAGAAGGCGGTTACCAACAGCGATCTAACTATCAGCCTCGCCAAGAAGGCGGTTACCAACAACGCCAAGAAGGAGGATATCGTCCACGTTATAACAACGAAGAAGGCGGTTATCAACAGCGAGGCGGATACCAACAACGCTCGTACAATAATAATCGTGGCGGATACCAACAACGCGGTGGCTATAACAACAATCGCGGTGGATACCAACAAGGTGGATATCAACAACGCGGTGGCTATCAACAACGTGGCGGTTACCAACAAGGCAACTATCGCCAACGTACACCCGACTACGATCCAAATGCTAAATATAGCCTGAAAAAGCGTATCGAGTATAAGGAAGAGAACATCGACCCCAACGAACCCATTCGCTTGAACAAGTACTTGGCCAATGCTGGCGTATGCAGCAGACGCGAAGCCGACCAATTTATACAGTCGGGTATGGTGAAGGTTAACGGTAATGTGGTTACCGAACTGGGTACAAAGGTGCTGCGTACCGATGAAGTAATCTTCCACGAACAGCCCGTAACCCTCGAAAAGAAGGTGTATGTGCTTATCAATAAACCCAAAGATTACGTTACAACAAGCGACGACCCACAACAACGCAAAACCGTGATGGACCTTGTAAAAGGGGTTTGTCCTGAACGTATCTATCCCGTTGGACGATTGGACCGCAACACCACGGGTGTACTTCTACTTACCAACGACGGCGATTTGGCTAGTAAACTGGCTCATCCCAAGTTCTTGAAGAAGAAAGTGTACCACGTGTTCCTCGATAAAGAAGTTACCGAACACGACTTGCAGCAGATTGCTACGGGCATCACGCTCGACGACGGCGACGTGCATGCTGATGCTATCGAATATGCCAACGATAAGGATAAAACGCAAGTGGGCATCGAAATCCACAGCGGTAAAAACCGCATCGTGCGCCGCATCTTCGAAAGCTTAGGCTATCGCGTGGTTCGTCTTGACCGCGTGCAATTTGCTGGACTCACTAAGAAAAACCTCAAACGTGGCGACTGGCGCTTCCTCACCGAGAAGGAAGTGGAGATGCTAAGAATGGGGGCTTTTGAATAATATACCGAGAAGTTAAGAAGTAAAGACGTTAAGGAGTTAGGCCAAATGCCTTTGTGGTGTTGGCTAAACTCCTTAATAACTTGCTTCTTATTACCATTTAGGCGGATTGTAAATGGCCGTATGTGGCAATACAAGGGCCTTGTACGGTCACTATAAGGGCCTTGTACAGACACTACAAACGGCTTTGTACAGATGCATTGCTGACAGAACACGTTGGCACACGAATGTATTAAACCCTTCTTTACCGCCATTAATAGACGATAAAAGTTGGATAAGGTAGTAAATTAACAGCCTAAGCACCATTGTTTACACCATTATATATGGTATAGGGCTAAGCTGCTAAAATCCTCAACGCTCTTAATAAAGAACATCAATGGATAAAATTCGTAGAACAAAGATTGTAGACGTACTTCAACGCACCGACTATGGGGCAGAAGTGAATGTAAAGGGCTGGGTGAGAACACACCGCAGCAGTAAGGTGGTGGATTTCATCGCTTTGAACGACGGTTCTACCATCAATAATGTGCAAGTGGTTGTCGACCCAGCAACAGTTGATGCCGAATTGCTGAAGCAAGTAACCACTGGAGCATGCATAAGCGCAACGGGTAAACTGGTAGAGAGTCAGGGACAAGGGCAAAACTCGGAAATACAATGCACCGATTTGCAGCTTTTGGGCGCATGTGGTAGCGACTATCCCATGCAAAAGAAGGGGCAAACCTTCGAGTATATGCGCCAACATGCGCACCTTCGTCTGCGCACCAACACTTTCGGAGCTGTGATGCGTATACGCCATAATATGGCCATTGCCATTCATAAGTATTTTCACGACCATGGTTTCTTCTATTTCCATTCGCCCATCATCACTGCTAGTGATGCAGAAGGGGCAGGCGAAATGTTCCAGGTTACTACCAAAAAACTCGACGACCTGAAGAAGGATGAGAACGGAAAGGTGAACTATAGCGATGACTTCTTTGGCAAGATGACTAGCCTTACCGTGAGCGGACAGCTTGAAGGCGAGCTTGGAGCAACGGCCTTGGGGCAGATTTACACCTTTGGTCCTACTTTCCGTGCCGAAAATAGCAACACGCCTCGTCACCTTGCAGAGTTCTGGATGATTGAACCCGAAATGGCTTTCATCGACCTTGACGACCTGATGGACACCGAAGAAGACTTTATTAAGTACTGTGTGCGCTGGGCATTGGATAATTGTAAGGACGACCTCGCGTTCCTCAACAAGATGATAGACAACACGCTGATTGAACGTTTGCAGGGTGTGGTGAGCGAAGACTTCGTTCGCCTAGACTATACTGAGGGCATCAACATTCTCGAAGAGGCCGTAAAAGCAGGTAAGAAATTTGAATTCCCCGTTAGCTGGGGTATGGACTTGGCCAGCGAACACGAACGCTTCTTGGTTGAAGAGCACTTCAAAAAGCCTGTTATCATGACCCACTATCCAAAGGGTATCAAGGCTTTCTATATGAAGTTAGACGAAGATGGCCGCACGGTTCAAGGCACCGATGTGCTGTTTCCACAAATTGGCGAAATCATTGGCGGTAGTGTTCGCGAAGAGAGCTACGACAAACTGGTGGCTCAAATCGAAGAACGCCACATCCCAATGAAAGATATGTGGTGGTATCTAGATACGCGTCGCTTTGGAACGTGTCCGCACGGAGGTTTTGGTTTGGGTTTCGAAAGACTCATTCTCTTCGTAACAGGTATGCAAAACATTCGCGATGTAATACCTTTCCCACGCACACCGAAGTCGGCCGAGTTCTAAAAAACATGTTAGAGAAAAGGGGATAATCAATACTAAAATTCAGGATGGCAAGAAAGATGTTGGAAGTAATGTTTTAATAGCATGGCTTTTGACGCTTTCTTGCCATTTATGATTTAACCCCAACTCTATCTGGAGGCAAACAACTTCTATCTTTTTCTTGCTCATAAACCAAAAATCCACTGCACAAACCTTGCAGTGAGGTTGAAATTAAGACCTTGTGCAACACACAAGGTTATGCAAACAACAAACCAACAAAACAATATGAAGATGAAAACATTTAACTTAATCCTTTTGGCTTTGTGCCTAAACGTGTTACAATCTGTGGCACAAGTAGCGGCGAGAATTGAATATCCTCATCGTGGCGACTACGAAGACCTGGTGGTTTCGCCCATCGGCGAACGTGGACTTATCGTCTATTCGTTCGCTAAAAAGACGGACCACGGCAAGCGTTTTTTCAAAACAGAGTATTTGTCTACCGAGTTAAAGCCGATTTATACAGATTCGATGCTGATAGACGACGACTTGCATTTCTACAGTTCAACCTTCGACAACGATGTAAATTATGCCGTGCTGCGAGCACGCAACGGTGCTTTCTCGGTGATAGCTTTCAACACCAAAACCCATAAAACAAAGGTAACCGACAGCGAATACACCCGAAAAGCCAGTATGCGCGACCTTATTATTCACAATGGTAAAATGGTGTTTAGTTCTTCAGAGAAACGTTTAGAACGCATCGGTATTTTAGATCTCGCTTCTGGAGATTGTCGTTTTGCCGATTTACACATACCAGGTGTACGCGACCGTAAGGTGCTCATCCTGCAAAACACCATCCTAGACAATATTATCTATGCTGTTGTGAAGGGTGATCGCGAACTCTATTTGGCCCGAGTAGACTTTAATGGTAAGCAATTGGGCATCACAAGTCTTACCACCGAAATCGACCAAACGTTGCTTTCGGCTTCATTGTCTAAGGCAAACGACAAGTATTTTATAACTGGTACGTACACCAAGAGCAAAAAAGGGGGCTCGCAAGGCATCTATTTTGCACAGCTAGAGAACTGGCAATTTAAGAAACAGCGCTTCGTTAACTTCCTCGACCTAAAGAATTTCACCGATTATATGAGCGATAAGCGCAAGGCAAGGATAGAACGTAAGAAAGAAAAGGCCGAAAAGGCAGGTAAAGAATATAGTCTTAATTACAACATGGCATCGCATGGAATTATGACCGATGGCAAGGATTATTTTTATCTGGGCGAGGCTTTTTATCCCACCTATATCACCTATTGGGTCGGTTCAACGATGATGACACAGTTTAACGGCTATGCTTACACGCATGCTGTGCTGGCCAAGTTTGATGCCGATTGCAACCTGCTTTGGGATAATTGTTTTGAAATGAACCCCAAACAGCAGCCTATGTACGTAAAGCGCTTTATCTCGGCAGGTATTAAACAGAATGATGTAGACTTGATTTATGCCGACAGTAAGCAGCTGGTGTCGAAGCTGTTTAATAATAAAAGTGGTGAGGTGGTGCAAGAACGTAAGTCGGACTTGATTGAAACCGATAACGAAGACGAGGATGTAAAGAAGATGAAGTATTCGGGAACGCTTCATTGGTATGACAAAAACTTCATCGTTTATGGTGAACAGGTAGTTAAGAATAATCAGACTAAAGAGCGCCGAAGAGTGTTCTCTATCACTAAATACACAATTAAATAATACATCATGAAACAGCATTTTCTTTTCAAACATTATGCAACGCGCTTGTTGCTTGTGTCCTTTTTCGCCCTTAGTGCAGCAGTTCAAGTGCATGCTCAGCCTTTGATGGCGACTCAGATAGAAAATTTTTCTTAGGTTACACCAATGTAGGAGGTAAGAATGGCGTGGAATTGGGATACGAAAATGGTATCAACGACTATCTTTCTTATGGTGCGAAATACGCTTTGATTGTTGATAAAAGCGTGGATAGTAACGATGATGGGCCAACGTTTTACGACAATTCCGACTTAGGATTTTACCTTAACTTCCATTTAATGGAGCCATTAAAGCTGCCCGATAACTTTGATATCTACATGGGTCCTGTGATTAGTTTGAAAACAATGTCGTTTCAAACTGGCGCGCGTTACAATTTTGGAGAGCTGTTTGGCGTTTATGCTTCGGCACAATACAACTTCTTTCCAACGCTTGCTCGGAGCGAAATTTCTGGACTTTATCCCTATAAGTTTGTTTTCTCGGCAGGTATAACCCTTAGTTTCTAGCGAGTTAGTAATCTGCTCTTCGCGTTTTTACATATTAAAGGCGTTGCTCTCACCACTAGAAATGTGGCTTGGGCAACGCCTTTTATTATTCCACTACCAAGCGAAGACTGTCTGCTTTAAGACGTGCATTTAGCCATTGGTGCAGTCTGTTTTTGTCGGTTGGGAGCAATTTCCCTTTGCAACCTACCACGGCCATCACGTAGTTGGTTGTGGAAGTGGTGTCTATTTGAGCTTCTGTAACGTATGCTAGGCTTACGGTTGTAGCTTGTGGGCAAATGGCTTTCAGTTCTTTGCGTATGTCGTTGGCTAGTTTTGGCAAGCGTTCGTATTTGTCGTTCTTCTCTTTCAACGCCTGAATTTGGTCGGCTTGTTCTAGTAATTTCGTGTCTTTGGCTAGTGTTGTGCTTCCATTTCCGTTCAACATTTGGCTCAGCATCAAGCTATCAGTCTGTGTTCCCTGTATCACATTTAGTTTGAGGTCGGCTAGTTGGTAAGTGTCCATGGCCTTTTGGGCTAGCTCGATATCGCTGTCGGTGAGTCGTTTACCCACGGTAATAATATTCAGCGAATTGTTTTCATCGTCTACCTTGTGTGAAATGATTTGCGCGCCCTTAGCTTCAAACTCGTTTTTTACAAATCTCAAAATAGCGTTTTCTTTCACACTCTCTCTTACAATGTTCACTGTCATGTAGGTTGCAGGTAGCATTGTGAGCACCACAGCACCGATAATATAGCGGTTAACAACAGCGAGGCGAGCCTCGTCGATGGCAGCTTTGCGCTTAAATCGCAGCATTCTTACGCCCAAGAAGGTGGTAAGCGCAATGAAAACAGTGTTGATAAAGTAAAGGTAGAACGCCCCAAAGAAGAACGAAAGATTGCCCACAGCCAGTCCATAACCAGCAGTACACAAGGGAGGCATTAGCGCCGTGGCGATGGCAACACCAGGAAGCACATTGCCTTTACCCTTGGTGCTCAGTGCCAAGATGCCCGCAGCACCACCAGCTAGGGCGATAAGCACATCGTAAAGCGTGGGCGATGTGCGAGCCAGCAATTCAGATTGGGCTTCGGTGAGCGGCGTAATGATGAAGTAGAGCATGGCTGTGATTACGCTTATAACCGTTGCCACAAGGTAATGTGTGGCCGAACGCTTAAGCAATTCCAGGTCGGTGATGCCCACTGCCAGTCCCATTCCGATGATAGGACCATCAAGGGCGAGATAAGCATCGCACCGATGATAACAGCTGTTGAGTTAACGTTTAGTCCTAGCGATGCAATCAGGATTGCAAATATCAGTACCCAGAGATTAGCGCCGTGAAAAGCAACTCCACTGCTTATTTGTTGGATGGTATCTTTCTCGTTCTCTTTGTCGGGCAAGGTGTTAAAATATCCCTTTATCACCTGCCAAAGCGATTTTTCTTGTTGTGACATTTGTAGTTGTTTTGTGGCAAAGTTACGTGTTTAAACTGAATTTTCAAAGCCTTAAGGTCTTAAAAATGTAAGGCAATACTTTGATAAACGCATTGTTTTTCGTATTTTTGCAGTACGGCATGGGTGTGTTTACCCCATTAATTTTATTTTCGATGGCTGCCTTTAGATTGTTTTGAGCGTGGCATTTGCTTGTGGGCACTCCATCTTTTTACATAAATATTATAAGCAATAGATGAGACAACAGTATCAAAAAGAATTAGAAAACCGACTTGTTATACCCACTTTACAGTTCTTGCACCGCGAGCGTTCAAGCGGTATTGTGCTTGGCATCTTTGTGATACTGGCCTTAGTGCTAGCCAATTCGCCCTTGCGCGATACCTACACCCATTTCTTAGAGCATCATTTTGGGTTTTCGATAAATGGTAAGAACTATTTGGATTTTAGTTTAGAACACTGGATTAACGACGGATTGATGTCGATGTTCTTCTTTGTTGTGGGTTTAGAGTTGAAGCGCGAGTTCATTGGCGGCGAGCTACGCGATTTGCGTAAGGTTACACTTCCTGTGGCATCGGCTCTCTGCGGAATGGTTTTTCCTGCGGCAATTTATCTGCTTTTCAACGCTGGCACGCCCACAGCTCTTGGTTGGGGGATACCCATGGCCACGGATATAGCCTTTGCTTTGGCTGTGCTTCAGCTCTTGGGCAATCGTGTACCGGTGTCGGCAAAGGTGTTTCTTACCACACTAGCCATCGTCGATGACCTAGGTTCGGTGGTTATTATCGCACTTTTCTATACCACCGAAATTTCATTTGCCAGCTTGGCCATTGGTTTTGTGGTGCTTGCTGTGATGCTAGTGGGCAACCGTTTGGGTGTAAAAAGCGTGTGGTTTTATGGCGTTTTGGGTATTGGCGGAGTGTGGGTGGCCTTCCTTACATCGGGCATTCATGCCACAATATCAGCAGTTTTGGCGGCCATGGTTATACCTGCCGATGCGCGTATACCCGAAGCAACATTCCTAGCACGCATTAAGAAGCTTACGCGACAGTTTGAAAACGCTGCCCCCAATGATGTGCGGACCCTCGAACCCGAGCAAGTGGAGATATTGGCACGCGTACAAGCCGATTCGGCAAAGGCCACTCCGCCACTTCAACGGCTCGAACATGGGCTTCATCCCTTTGTGGCATTTGTGGTGATGCCCATCTTTGCGCTTGCCAATGCGGGCGTGTCGTTTGTTGATTTAGATTTCGGCACAGTGCTTTCTAATGGCGTTGCCATTGGTGTGATGGTCGGTTTGCTTGTTGGGAAGCCGGTGGGTATTGTTTTTGCCGTGTGGGTTTGCGAGCGTTTGGGACTTGGTAAGCGTTCGCGTGGCATAACTTGGCGCACCATTATTGGGTTGGGTTTTCTTGCCGGGATAGGTTTCACCATGTCTATGTTTGTTACGATGCTGGCCTTTAACTCGCCCGAACATGCCATACAGTCTAAGATAGGCATCTTTGCAGCATCCATCTTGGGTGGAATTGTAGGATATATGTGCTTGCGTAAGTCTAATCGTGGCATAAAAAAAGCGCCCAACCGAGGTTAAGCGCTAGGTTTGGGGCTTGTGATTTATTAGTTCACAAGCCTTAAACCGTTTTCTTCAATGGTTATCAGTCGGCGTTTATACAAGTCGCCCACAGCTTTTTTAAACACTTTTTTGCTCACTGCAAAGCGGCGTTTAATATCTTCGGCGTCACTTTTGTCGCCAAGATTGCAATAGCCATTGTTGTCTTTAAGGTATTGCAACAGCTGTTCGGCAAAGTCGGTTGTTTGTTTTCTGCCCAGTGGTTGAAGGCTAATGTCTATCTTACCATCGGGTCTTACGCCCATGATATATCCGCGAAGACGGTCGCCAACATGCAGCGGACGGAATACTTGTGAGCGATAAGCCAGTCCGGGATAGGCGTTATCAACAATCATTTTGAAACCAAGGTCGGTGGTTTGCCACACCAAAAGGTCAACTTCGTCGCCTTGTTGATAAGGTGGAAAGTCGTTGGCAAAGAAATGTTCCACCTTAGCCGAAGCCGCAATGCGGTAGCTTTCTTCGTCGATAAACACAGCCACCACGTAGCTTTCGCCCATTTCCATGCGTTGTTTTTGTTCGCGGAAGGGGCAGAAGAGGTCTTTCATCAGGCCCCAGTTAAGAAAAGCGCCATGCTCATTCACCCACGACACGTCTAAACAAGCAAACTCGCCAACTTTTGCCAGCGGTGTTTGCGTGGTAGCCACCAGTCGTTCGTCTTGGTCGAGGTAAAGAAACACGTTGAGATTATCGCCTGGTTTGCAGCCTTTAGGCACATAACGTTTGGGCAAAAGCACCTCTCCTTCGTCTCCAGCGTCAAGGTACATGCCAAAATCCACTTCTTTAACCACTTCCAATTGGTTATAATCTCCAAGTTTTATTCTTGTCATTCGCTTATTCAAAAAATTAAGTTTGCCGTTAGTGCAAATGTACACAAAAATGCTGGAAATGTATTAACTTTGCATAGATAACGTGCAATCAGGGTGAAGAAAGTGGCCTTCCTGAGTCTACATGCGGTGTTAAATGCGTTGTAAATGTGTGCATTTGACTGCAAGTGGGTGCAAATGCGGACAGATGTGTGTGTATTCAGTGCCAACACTTCGCTTCCCTTTTTCGAACAACATCATTAACACAATGGAACAAGTACAACTATCAACAAGCAAACGCATCATCGTAGGCGTTCAATTTCTTTTCGTGGCCTTCGGCGCAACAGTGTTAGTGCCAATACTAGTTGGCCTAGACCCCTCAACAGCGCTTCTCACAGCAGGTTTGGGAACATTTATCTTTCATTTCATAACGAAAGGTAAGGTTCCCATTTTTCTTGGTTCGAGTTTTGCTTTCATTGCTCCCATCATCTCGGCTAGCAAGCAATGGGGCATGACTGGCGCTTTGGCGGGACTTGTGGGTGTGTCTTTGGTATATTTTGTGATGAGTGCTTTGGTGCGTTGGCAAGGTAAACGGGTGTTGCATAAGCTCTTTCCGCCCGTGGTTATCGGGCCAGTTATCATCCTTATTGGTCTTTCGCTCTCGCCTGCAGCTGTGAATATGGCTAAAACCAACTGGCTTTTGGCACTCGTTTCGCTTATTACGGCCATTTTGGTATTAACCCTAGGTCGTGGACTTCTTAAGCTTGTGCCAGTGGTTTGTGGTATTACCATGGGTTATGTGTTGGCTTTGTTTTGGGGCAAGGTTAATTTTCAGCCTGTTTTAGATGCTCCATGGTTTGCCCTTCCAGCCAGTTTGGCACATTTCTCGTTGCCCCAGTTCAGCATCGAGCCCTTGCTTTTCATGATACCTGTGGCCATAGCTCCCGTTATTGAGCATATTGGCGACGTGTATGTGGTGGGTGCTGTGGCCGATAAAGATTTCACAAAAGACCCTGGATTGCATCGCACGCTTCTTGGTGATGGTGTAGCTTGTCTTGCTAGTGCCTTTTTAGCAGGCCCCCCAGTAACCACTTATTCGGAAGTAACGGGTGCAATGAGCATCACAAAAGTAACCTCTCCGGCTGTTATTCGCATCTCTGCGGCCACGGCTATTGTGTTTTCTGTTGTAGGAAAGCTAAATGCTCTTTTGCAAAGCATCCCCGAAGCGGTTCTTGGAGCATTATGTTGTTGCTCTTTGGCACCATTGCCAGTGTGGGATTGCTCAACTTGATGCGCAATAAGGTCGATCTTAATCAAACGCGTAACATCATTATCATTGCCGTAACGCTTACGATGGGCATTGGTGGTGCTGTGCTTTCTTATAAGAATTTTGCTATTAGTGGCATCGGTTTGGCGGCTATCGTCGGTATTGTGCTCAATCTTTGCTTGCCTCAAGAGAAAGAGACGCAGGAAGAAGCAGCTGAAAAGCAATAACCTCCATTATGGTGTAATGCGCTTTGCTATATAGTGTGACGTATCTCTGCAATTTATCCGGTCGGTCGTAAAACCCTGTTGCAACCCGCTTCTTATGCATATCATTTCATAAGCCAATATAGGAAGAACAGAAAACTGGTAACTCCCCTAAACTGGGTTTTACGACTGCCCCTTTTTTACACGTGAAATGTAAATATTTTTGACGGAAGTTTAACGTAAATACTGTCTTTAAATTCAGCAATAGCTTGCTAGCACGCAAATATTCAATTCTCGCGAAGGTTTATTTACGCGAGAAAGGGAATGTGATGTAATTGCATAGAAATTGATTTTATAATGAATAAATACGCAGTTGATAGTGTTTAGTGAGCGTTTTGCAGCAAAACGCAGAGCTAAATGCAGCAAAACGCAATGCTATTTGCAGCAAAACGCAACGCTAAATGGTGCAAAACGCAACGCTAAATGGTGCAAAACGCGATGCTAAATGGTGCAAAACGCAAGGTGAAATGATGCAAAATGCACCACTAAATGCATAATTTTTCACGTTGTGCGGAGGTGTTATCTTTTGCTTTTGATATAAAAAATCGACTTTTAGGGGTAAAAAGAGTATAAAAAGCCGATGTTTTAAGTACTAAAAGCTGTTTTTTGCACGATGGATTTTGGCGAACTGGTGAGTAATTAGAGAAGCTAAATGATGCAAAATGCAGCTATTGGGTCTCAAAATGCTGAAAAATAATTTGTGAACGACTGATTTTATGGCTAAAAACGATGCTTTTAGGCATTGATTTTCGCTAGAATGAGTGCTAAAGAAATTGGTGTTTGTAAAATATTTGCAACTTCTTTAATGTTACTCGTTAGAACCCATACTTATTATGTAGCATTGTTGTGCAGATAGCTTGGATGATGGCCTAACCTGAGCGACTACAACAATAAATAAATACCTATGAAATTACGTGCATGAGAAGGAAGGGTTGCAAATGGTTATTACAACAGTCTCCGAATAAACACGGCGAATTGCCGAAAAAACATTGACTTTGTGGCTTCAGCACTTCAAGATGATGAGCCAAAGTATGGCTAAACAGCTACAGTATTATACCGATTTGCCCCACATTAACTAGGTGTAATGTGGGGCAAATCAGTATAAATAAACAGGTGTTAGTGCGACCCTTTCAGTTCGAACATTAGTTTTCCGCCCTTCAAAAGGTCTTCGTGCGACACGCGATAGCCTTTAAACAACTTGTTGCCAAGGGTGATACGATTGATGTAAATATCTGAGGGTTGTTGGCATTTGGTTTCGATAATCAATTCGTTTCGTCCCCATTGCTCTTTGTCTAAGTGGATGGTTACGCGGTTAAACACTGGTGACGACAGCGTGTAAGCAGGCTCTCCGGGGCAGTCGGGGTAAAATCCCATCATGTTAAACACAAGCCATGCCGACATTGTTCCTGTGTCGTCGTTGCCTGGTATGCCATCGGGCGCATTCTTAAAGTACTTGGCCATCAGTCGATGAAGTTCTTTTTGCGTACGCCATTCATCGCCTTTGAAGTACGAAAAGAGGTGCGGATAGGCAATATCAGGCTCGTTGGCTGGGTCGTATAGTTCTTTATCAAACACTGTTTGCAGCTTTTCAACAAAGTTTTTTTGTCCACCCATCAGCTTAGCAAGACCCATTACATCGTGCGGAACATAGAAAGTGTAGTTCCAAGCATTACCTTCGTGGAAACCCGGACTAGGTTCGAAGTTCTCGCCTTGTTTGGGATTAAAGGGCGAATAGAACTTACCGTTGGG
Organism: Hoylesella shahii DSM 15611 = JCM 12083; assembly: GCF_000613445.1. Classification (GTDB taxonomy): domain Bacteria; phylum Bacteroidota; class Bacteroidia; order Bacteroidales; family Bacteroidaceae; genus Prevotella; species Prevotella shahii. The sequence continues at coordinate 27,219 of NZ_BAIZ01000004.1, read as the reverse complement.
CAGAATGGGCCTAAACGTGCCATATTCTTTGCTATAATAATGGCGATAGCCCAGCGAGCGTTTGTAGAATTGTTGTGCATCGGCTTTCTTTCCCAATGCCGTAGCCAGTCGCGACAAAGCATTATCGGCGATATAATATTCTAATGCGTGCGAAACAGAGTTATCGTATTGTTCGCGTAGTGGCACATAGCCCAGCGAGAGATAGTCGTCGTTGTCTGGACGAAGCAAGTTTTGCGGTCCAGGTGTTGTTGCTCCTTTGCGCATAGCCTCGTAAGCCGTGTTAATGTCATAGCCACGCAAGCCTTTAAGCCACGTGTCTACGATAACTGGGATAGAGGGGTCGCCCTCCATGGTGTAGGTTTCGCGGCCATAGAGTTCCCATTTGGGCAGCCATCCATGTTCGCGATACATGTCAATCATGGTCTTTACCATGTCTTTTTGGCGGTTGGGGTAAACCAATGTAAGCAGTTGGTGCACGTTGCGATAGGTATCCCACAGTGAGAACACCGTGTAACGATTTCCTTCGCGCATGGTTTTTACCTCTCCTGTTTCAAGTGTGGGATATTGTCCGTTAACATCTTGCAAGATGTTGGGGTGCAACAAGGTGTGGTAAAGAGCGGTGTAGAACACTGTTTTTTGGTCGTCTGTTCCTCCTTCTACTTCAATTTTAGAGAGGTCTTTATTCCATTTGTTGCGCGCTTCGTCTCTAATTTGTTCAAAGTCTTTGCCCTTTTGTTCGGTGTTGAGGTTTTCGCGAGCATTCTCCATGCTCACAAACGACACGCCCATGCGCACCACCACGCTTGGTTTTCTTCGGTATCGAAGTTGAGATACACGCCAATGTCGTCGCCAGCTATCTCTTTTTTATAGTTGGTGTATAGTTTGTATTGGCCGTTGTCTTTATCCCATTCGGCTTCTACGCCTGTCATGGGTCGTTGTTTTTTCCAATATCCAGTAGCCGTTGTTTTAGCTTCTACGCGCATAACAAAGTAGATGGGGAACACAGCTTGCGGGTTATAGCAGAATGTTCCCAGCAGTTTCATACCCTCGTATTCGTTATCGCTTACGCGTCTAACCATAGCTCCCGTTTCGTTTGTTAGTCCTTCTCCTAGGTTAAGCAAGATGTTGCTCTTGCCTTTAGGAAACCAAAAGCGTGCGATGGAAGTGCGTGGTGTGGCTGTTACCTCGGTGCGAATGCCATAACGTGGCAGAAAATTGGAGTAAAAACCTGGCGAAGCTTTTTGCTCGGTCATCGTGCTACCATATTCCTTATAGTCTACCGAGAGCTTTCCTGTAGTGGGCATGAGCAACAACGAGCCCAAATCGGGGCATCCAACGCCACTAAGATTAACGTGAGAATACCCCGTGAAGTACACGTTGTTATATTCGTAGGGGGTTGACCACCAACGGGCGTCCTTGTCAAATTTGTTGTCTGCAGAGCCCATCACGTTGAAAGGCACCACCGACATCAATCCATTTGGACACACGGCACCTGGGTTTGTGGTGCCGAAGTTAGTGGTTCCGATGAAGGCATTAACATAGTCTACGGGTTGTTTTTGCGCTTTTGCTATGCTGGGTAGCACAAAAGCGATACAAACAAGCGCAGCAAACACACTGCCACGGCTTATGCCTAGCAGCGTATGCGATGGTTTAAAAGGATGGTTTATGAGCATGTCGCTTTGTTGTTGTGATGGTTTTTGGGATGGCAAAGGCAAGCGCAGGCACGCGCAATGGTGCTCAAGCGCTTGGCGAAGATTTGTGCCTGTTGGCTCGTTTCTCCGCCTTTTGCCTTTGTTCTGCAAAAATACACAAAATAAGGGACATGTACAAACATTGCCCTTCGTAAGTTAGAAGGTTGTGTTTGGGCTGTTTTGGGTGGTGTATTAGTTACAGCGAGAATTTATAACCCACGGTGAATTGAAACACGCTGTTGTGCCCAGAGTTGGTCCATGTGCCATAGGTTACATTATTAAGTCCAAGGTTGTAGCGAGCATCGAACACCCATTTGCGGTATTGATACGACACTGCAAAAGGCATAGACCAGTCTACCGACTGCGTTCCGGCATCGTCCCACGAGGTATTTTCGAGCACTTTTCCCAACGAACCCTCGTATCTTCGGCCACCAATCTTTAAAATCGAGTTGTCGTTTACCAATATACCCGGTTGTAATCCCACCTTGAGTTGCAGGCCTGGTGCCACACTAAAGTGCACCATAAAGGGCAAATTGATGTAGTCGAGATGCACGCTAAGATTGTTTTTCTCATTGTTATACCATGTGGTTGTGCCTTGTTGAGAATAGATAAACGAACCCGAAAGTGTGATAAGCTGATTAACACGACAACCTAATTCGCCACCTAATGCCAAACCAAAGCGCACATCACCACCCCAATCGGTTATGTCGGCAATGTTAAAACCACCCTTTGGCATGATATACCATTGAGAAGAACGAGCATAACTGCGACGAACCGTGCGTCGGCGCTGTGAAAATGCGTTAATCGTAACTGCTAAAAGCAGGGCAATCATTAAAATCTTTTTCATAAATCCTTGTGTTATAGTCTAAATATAAAGTAAAATTTAAATAACAAATGTGACGCACCGTAATCGCGTGTGCAGATGTTTTCAAGGTACTCTAATCCTATACGTTGCAAAGGTATGCATTTTTTTGATGCGATAGTAAATTAGTCGCGTTTTTTAAACTTGTTTTGCATATGCCAAAATGTAAGTGAAAGGCTCAAAATTTGTTCATGCCAATAAAAATATTTATCTTTGCACTAAAGGGGTTAAGCCACAGTGCGCACCCCCACTAACCGCAACATTTGACGTGAGCCACAGCAACTACCAACTCCCTTTATCCCAAAGGGCGAAGCAAAGCTGAACAAAAGGCCATAATAACAAACTGGATTGTACGCTTATGAAGCATGCCGCAAAGATTGATGTTGCTGTGTTGATGCTCTTTTTCAATCGGCCCGAACCTTTCGAAAAGGTGTTTAAGGCGGTGAAAGAGGCTCGACCATCGCGACTTTTCTTGTACCAAGACGGACCACGAGGGGCTAAGGATATGCCCGGCATTGAGGCCTGCCGACGCATTGCCACCGACATCGACTGGGAATGCGACGTGAAACAGCTATATCAAGAACGCAACTATGGCTGCGACCCCTCGGAATATATCTCGCAAAAATGGGCTTTCTCTATGGCCGATAAGTGCATTGTGCTGGAAGATGATGATGTGCCTACGCAGAGCTTCTTCCCCTTTTGCAAAGAAATGCTCGACCGATACGAACACGATGAACGGGTGTGGATGGTGGCTGGATTTAATAGCGACGAACAAACTCCTGATGTGCAGGATGATTATTTCTTTACTTCGGTGTTTTCTATATGGGGATGGGCCTCGTGGAGAAGGGTTATCGATACATGGGATGCCGACTATCGGTTTATGGACGACCCACAAACGCTGGCACAGCTGCAACAACTCATAGCGCAAAGAAAGCTGCGCCCTGATTTTCTTAAGATGTGCGCCGACCATAAGGCTAGCGGAAAAGCTTATTATGAAACGATTTTCTGGGCCTCGATGCTGCTCAATTCGGCCGTGGCCATCATGCCAACGCGCAACCAAATTAATAATATCGGGGTGATAGAAGATTCTACACATTTCTCTACGCTTAACACTATGCCTGCCCCCTTGCGCCGAATTTTCACCATGAAGCGCATCGAACAGCAGTTTCCGCTTCAACATCCAGTTCATATCATCGAGCATGTGGCCTTTAAAGAGCGCGTTTATCGCCGACACGCATGGGGACATCCCTGGATTAAAACGCGGTATGCCTTTATCGAACTGGGACTAAACCTGCGCCACGGCAATTTTAAACAGATTGGTAAGTCGATGACTAAACGACTGAGAATGTGGCTGGGCATGGAGAAACATCGCTAACATCATGCTACACACAGTGGTGTTTTTGCAAACAATACTAAACAAATCCAACCAACAATAGCAAGATAACAAATATAAAATAACAAATATGACATTCAAAAAATTCTTTGCTCTGGTGGCTTTCCTAACTGTTGGGATGGGCGCTTGGGCGCAAAACTTTACCCAATATGTTGACCCCTACATTGGTACTGGCGGACATGGACACGTGTTCTTGGGCGCTAACGTGCCTTACGGATTGGTGCAGGTTGGGCCGACGCAATATAAACGCGGTTGGGATTGGTGCTCGGGCTATCATTATAGCGACTCGGTTATCATTGGTTTTGGGCAAATGCACCTTAGCGGAACGGGCATTGGCGACTTGGGCGACATTGCTTTGCTACCCTTAACCGATGCTTCGCAACGCGATGTGATGTTCTCGCACAAAGGCGAACACGCACGTCCGGGCTATTATTCGGTGATGTTGAAGTCGGGTGTAAAGGTAGATCTCACTGCCACCGCTCGCGTGGCGTTTCACCGTTACAGCTATCCGGCCGATGCGCAAACGGCTTTCGTGGCCTTAGACCTTTCGCAGGGTATTGGTTGGGACAAGATGACAAAGAGCGCTTTCAAACAAAATTCGCCCACAGAAGTGTCGGGCTATCGCTATTCCACGGGTTGGGCTAAAGACCAGCGTGTGTATTTCGTGGCGCAGTTCTCACGACCTGTAAACGTTGCTAAGGCTCAAGGCGACAGCTTGGCTGTATTTTCTACACCCAATAACGATGAACCGCTGCTGGTGAAAGTGGGTATCTCGCCTGTGAGCGAAGACAATGCACGCGCTAATATCGCTGCCGAACTGCCCTCGTGGGACTTCCGTGGCACGGTGCTAAGGCCAACGAGGCATGGAATAATGAGTTGGGCAAGATTGTTATCACCACCGACGACGATGCTGCTCGCCGCACTTTCTACACGGCCATGTATCATTCGATGTTCGCTCCCTCGGTGTTTAGCGATGTTAATGGCGACTATCGCGGAGCCGACGGTAAGGTGTATCACGGCGATTTCAAAAACTACACCACCTTCTCGCTGTGGGATACCTATCGCGCTGCCCATCCCTTGATGACCATTATCCATCCCGAAAAGCAACGCGACATCGCTCAAACCATGCTGCATATTTACGAACAGCAAGGCAAATTGCCTGTTTGGCATCTCGTGGGCAACGAAACAGATTGCATGGTGGGCAACCCTGGCATCCCTGTGCTTATCGACTTGGCTCTGAAAGGCTTTGATGTGGATAAGAATAAGGTGCTCGAGGCTGCTAAAGCATCGGCTATGCGCGATGAGCGTGGAATGGGTTTGCTCAAGAAATATGGCTATCTGCCTTGCGATCTCGACCCCGAATACGAAACAGTTGCTAAAGGTTTGGAATATGCTTTGGCTGATGCAGGCATCGCAAAACTGGCTAAACAGCTGGGACGAACAGATGATTACAACTATTTCTATAAGCGTAGCCAATCGTATAAAGACCATTACTTCGACAAAAACACGGGCTTTATGCGCGGTAAAACATCCGAAGGCAAGTTCCGCGAACCATTCGACCCCTTCAATTCGGTGCATCGTCAAGACGATTATACCGAGGGCAACGCTTGGCAATATGCTTGGCTGGTGCCTCACGATGTGCACGGACTGGTGAAATGTTTTGGTGGCGAGAAGCCTTTCGTGGCTAAACTCGATTCGCTCTTTATTCTTGAAGGTAAGATGGGGGCCGATGCATCGCCCGACATATCGGGACTTATCGGCCAATATGCTCATGGCAACGAACCCAGTCACCACATTATCTATATGTACAACTATGTAGGCATGCCCTGGAAGGCTGCTCCTAAGTTGCGCCAGGTGATGAATACGCTCTACAACGACGGCATCGACGGACTGAGTGGTAACGAAGACGTGGGCCAAATGTCGGCTTGGTACATCCTCTCTTCTATGGGTTTGTATCAGGTTGAACCTGCTGGTGGCAAGTATATCTTTGGTTCGCCTCTCTTTAATAAGACTGTTGTGAATGTGGGCGGTGGCAAAACGTTTACCATCGAGGCCAAAAACAATAGCGCCAAGAACATCTATATCCAAAGTGCTAAGCTCAACGGCAAACGTTATACTCGTTCGTACATCGATTATAAGGATATTATGAAGGGTGGAACACTCGAATTTGTGATGGGCGACCAACCTTCTTCTTTCGGTACAAAGGTTAGCGATAGACCTTAATCACTGCGTTTGGGTTTGGTGCTTGTGGCACGTTTGCCCTGCAAATATTGATAATGGCGTTGGAGTATGCCTCTAGTGGGCTGCTCCAACGCCATTGTTTATTTGCGCTTGTACTTGTGCCAATACTCGCTACCTATGGTTTTTGGCTGATGTGGCTTGTCGGTGGCAAAGCAAAGTGCATGCTTGCTCTGCCTAGGAAAAGCTAAAAGAAGGGTAAGCAGTTGCTATTTCTACCGTGCAAGATAGCTTGTAGCCACTCAACAAACTGCTTGTACGAGAACTTAAACGCACAACACAACGTGTAAACGCTTTCTTTGTGCTAGGCCAAGACGAGTGGAAGGCGGGTTATTGTCCGCCAAGGCGTTCGAAAAACACAATCACATCATCCCATGTTTTGAGGTCGTTACCGCCAAAAAGGATGGACGAACCAAGGAAGTTTGGTTGCTCTTGGCGCGAGATAAGATAGTCGCCATACAGCAAGTTGGCATTGTTGGCAAACACCACCCTATTAAAAGCTGGCGCATTGAGGTGCTGTTGCACCCACGCCATCTGCTCTGTAAGGCTATTGGGGGCATTGGTTGGCGAAGGTGCCAGTATGTAAACATCATAACGCTCGATAAGCATTTCGTAGGCTTTGTGCATGCTGGGCAGTGGCTTTTGGTAGCTATCGGCCATTGTATTGGCGTGGATAAACACGATGGGGCGTTGTAGGCCCGTTTGCTTATCGTCTATTTGGCGTATCAATGGCAGAAGATAGTGCATGGCCACCTTGTCTGTTAGTCGGTGACCACCATGAAAACGAATGGCCGTGGGGTAGTGTTGGGCAAAGAGGTCGAAGGTGTCTACACTTGTATCTTCGTCGCCAAACAGTCCTGTTACGCGTTGTTGTTCGGCTTCGTCAATGCCATCGAACAACAGTGTTGTAATTTCTTTATATTCGTTTACCAAGGCTTTGGTTACAATAAAATCTTGAATGCCGTCGGCTCTAGGGTTCTGAAAAGTTTGTTTGCCCACCATGTTGTGCTTCACCATCGTGTCGCCCATCTCGAAAGCAGGGTTAATGAGTATGCGTTCAAAGCCTCTTAGCATCTCGGTGTACATGCCGCCCATTGATATTCCGATGATGAGGTGGGGTTTTTCGGCATCGCACGTTTGCTTTAATAGGTCTAAAGCCTCAGCGGGATGTAAAGGAAGGTCGGGCGCAATCACGGTGGCCGCTGGCATAAGTGTGCGCAGCAGCGTAACCGTTCCCGACTGACCCGACGAGCCGAAGCCGTGAACGTACATTATTTTTTTGCCCAACATTAGGGCGGGATTGGTTTTTATTGGGTCCATTTTTAATGAGGAGTTTTTTAGGAGTTAAGGAGTTAAGGAGTTATCACTTGCTTTTCTCGTTAGGGTTAAGCCTATTCTTGAGGAGTTATGGAGTTAAGGAGTTATCACTTGCTTTGCTCGTTAGGAGTTAAGCCGTATGCATGGGAGTTGAGAGGTTAAGTTGTAGTTACTCTGCAACAAGACTATTGGCTTAACTCCTTAACTCCTTTAACTCCTCAAAAATAACTTCTTAACTCCTCAAAAGGGCTCTCCTTCTTAAAGGGCAATTCAAGTTGTATCCATTGTGGGCGATGAGGGGTGTCGTCGATGTTGGATACCTGTACGCCAAGCAGTCTTACAGGGCGTTCTGTGTAGTCCACTTCTCTTAAAAGAGCCTTTGCTACGGGCAAGATATCATCCTTTTTCAGAAGCATGTGGGGCACAGTTCGGCTGCGTGTAATCTGTGTAAAGTTGTAGAACTTCACTTTTAGCGTGAGTGTTCTGCCCTTAAATTCTTTCTTTTTGAGTCGTTCCACCAGTTCTAGCACCAAGCGATAGAGTTCGGTGAGTAGCACGGTGGGGTTAGAACTGTCTTCTTCGAACGTGCGTTCGCATCCCACCGACTTTCTTATCCAGTGCGGTTCAACAGCTCGGTTGTCGATGGCGCGGGCAAAGTTATAGTATGTTTCACCAGCCTTGCCAAACACTTGTTGCAATCTCAGACGCGAGAGCTGTCGTAAGTCGGCCCCGTTGAAGATGCCCATAGCGTGCATTGTCTCGGCTGTTTTATGCCCCACGCCCCAAAAGTCGGTGATGGCAGATTGTCTACAAAGTGCATTGCGCGACTGGGATGTATCACCGTGATGCCGTCGGGTTTGCGAAAGTCGGATGCCACCTTAGCCAAAAACTTATTGAACGACACCCCTGCCGAAGCCGTGAGTTGCAGTTCGGTGCGAATTTCCTGCCTGATGCGTTGCGCAATGTCAACAGCCAACTCTATGTTCAGTTTGTTTTGCGTAACGTCTAGGTAGGCCTCGTCTAGCGAAAGCGGCTCAACAAGATCGGTATAGCGGTGAAAAATCTCGTGAACCTGCTGCGACACCTGTTTGTATTTTGCAAAATTGGGTGGCACCAATATTAGTTCGGGACACAATCGCTTAGCTTGCACGCCCGACATGGCCGAGTGCACCCCATACTTTCGTGCCTCGTAGCTAGCCGTACAGAGCACGCCACGACGTTCTTCGCTACCAATGCCCACGGGTTTTCCACGCAGCGAGGGGTCGTCGCGTTGTTCCACCGAGGCATAGAAGGCGTCCATGTCGATGTGAATGATTTTGCGATTGAAGTCTTGCGCAGGCATATCAAGTTGTTGTTGGGGCAAAACGCCATTGCAAAGTTAGTTATTTTTTTGGGATAAAGGGATGATAAAAGATGCCAATAGCAAGGAAAAATCACGAAGAATTGCTATCTATACCTTTCTTTTTTAGCTCTATTATCATTTTCGTGAAGTCACGAAAATGATAATAAGCGTTAGCTTCACGCACCTTACACTTTCTCATTATAGAATTGAGCATATATGCAAATCACTCCGTATCTAGCACAGCATCTAACAGCTGATTGGCTATTTGTGTGTCGCATATACGCATAATGCTTGAGTCTACAGCACTTTGCCCAAACAAATTGATATCACCATACCAAACAATACGGCGATCTATTATCGCGCATTGCACTGATAAATGTTCGTGTTTGTAAGTATCCATACCGAGACAATTCTCTTTCCCACCATCGGTGTGCATGTTGTTGGTATGTAGGGCAACCTCTATCCCATTTCGTTGTAGGTCGTTTAAGGTGGGCGTTAGCCAGTTCGTACGTTTATATTTTAGTTTTGGACAGGCCAGCAAAATACTGTTTTGCGCTGCAATCAAGTCGCGCTTGAATGGGGCGAGATAGGTCGTGGCATTGAACAGCAGTTCGTTTGTCGTTTGTTCTTCCATGATTTTGCCACTCGGGCGACTGTAACCAACGGCAGCATAACCTCTTAACCGTTTGCGATACATTTTTTCGCACAACGGAATACGAATGTCTATGTAGTCGTATATACATACTTCGTGTTTGCCATCACTGTCGCGATGTAACCGACCTGCATATTGCGCCACACTACCTTTCCACGAAATGGGGAGCGTTAGAAACAAGGTGTCGAGCCTGGGGTAATCGAAACCTTCGCCCACATATTTACCTGTGGCCACGATTACTAGACTATCGGTAGGGTTGATAGTTTTTAATTGCTCCATCTCTAGTCGTTTGTTCTTGGCAGAATCGGCACCAATAAGGGTTATCACATGGGTGGCAAATGGCGAAAGTAAGTGTGCAAGCTGTCGCACATGCGCCGTAAGGCTACTCAGTACGAGTGGTGTTCGACCTTCAGATAATGCTGTTTTCACGTCTTCCACAATGAGTCGGTTTCTCTGTTCGTCAGTCGACATGGCCTCTATCATTTGCGCATAGGTGGAGAGATTGGCTGAAAAGGTGCGGTAAGACGTGAAGCGGGGTATCAATCTGCGTGTAAACTCTTGTTTGTCTATCTGGCTTTGGGCGTCTACCGTGTACCTTATCTTACCGCATTGCATGAAGATGATGGGTTGATGTCCCTCTTTGCGGAATGGTGTAGCGGTCAAGCCGTAAACATATCGTGCCTTGACGTGCCGCAAGACCTGTTCGAAACTCACGGCAGGAACATGATGACATTCGTCTACAATAATCATACCGTAGTTTTGTACGAAGGCTTTCGCTTCACCATTGTGTAGACACGACTGTATCATGCAATGTCGACAACACCACTCAAACAGTCTTTTCCTGAGTGAAATTGGCCGATAGACAACCTTTTTTCGTTCTTGGGGCCAGTTCCCGTGTCGTCCTGTGCTTGCTTTATTGGTGCAAGGAACGTTTCTAACTGCCGTCTCCACTGGTCGAGCAGTGACCTACGATGCACCAAAACCAAGGTGTTTACCTTGCGTTGGGCAATCATGGCTATGGCTAAAACGGTTTTTCCAAAGGCTGTTGTGGCCGAGAATGTACCTGCTTCATGGACTAGCATGTGGTTTAAGGCTTCTTGTTGCTCTTCGCGAAGGATGCCTGTGAACCTTACGTCGATGTTGCTACCGTGGCAAGTGTGGTCGTTTATTGTGATGTTTACGTTGTTATCTAGTAGTATCTGCTGTACGTCGTCTTCACAACCGCGAGGTAGGGCAAGGTAATTAGCGGTTAGTTCGGAACAAGAAATGACACGTGGAATGGCGTAAGTAGGCAAACGCATGGCTTGTTTGGCATAAAACTCGGGGTTGCGAAAGGCTGCAATGCGCTTAAAAAGGTTGATGGCCTTTGGTGATAAGCTCAAGTGGGATGTAAAGCATGTTGGCTTTGGTCAGTGTGACAGACGTTGGGAAGTCTGATGAGTCTATCATAACAGGCTTTGGAGAGTTCCACGGTGTGCCCTCGTTACTCTTTGTTAGTTCGCTAAATTCAAAGGAATTATGTGTTTGCAGTATTTCGTCAACAGCACTTTCAGTAATCTTGACTACTTCCAACAGTATTTTCCATTGGTCGGAATAGGCATTAAATGCTTCGTCTACAAAAACACTATTACCGTTTCTCCGTGCTAGCCCTTGCAATGGCAATGCCACTAAGTTGCCAAATCCGCCTTTGGGCAGTGTGTCTTGGTTTGGGAAAAGGCGATCGTATGACTTAAACGAGAACCGCATTTCCTTGTTCATCGCCTCTGCAAGTAATGCATTGCCCAATTGTCTGGCTTTAACGGCGGTGATGGCTGCAGTGAAGAAAATCCATACATGTGCTCCGTTGCCCGACCGCGACCGTTCTATATAACATGGTATGCCCCATTCTTTGCACACGCCCACGTATGCTAGCACGTCGTTTTTATACCCATGCTCGCAGTTTTTATCGTCAAAGTCGGCACAAAGAAAATGGCAAGTGTTATCTTCCAAGATGGGATAAAGGCCGATAACATCGCGTCCTTGTTCGTCTTTCCCTGCAAGGTGGTTGTATAGGTGTTCATAAGTTAAAGGTGCAAAAAGACGGTTGGGACAATCTGCACAGCGATATTTGCGTTTGTCGCAATATTGTCTGTCCCATTCCCGTTGGCAAACGGGCTGATAGCCTGCCTTTCCCGTGAGGCTATGCCATCGTTTGGCGAACACGTCGTTGCGGCCTTTAAACAGGCTTTGGAACAATAACACCTTGTCTCTTAATGAAAGTTTGCAGTTGGAAAGAGGTTTATTGTATGGCTGTAAGGCGATTGCTGAGCACTTGTTTTCTTCAAGCGTGATGCCATGTTTTGCTAAAAGCGATTTAAGTCTTTCGTTTTCGGCCTTCAATTCGCGTATCTGTTCTAAAGCTGATGTTGTTTCGTTGTGCTTGTTTGCATCCATATCTAAAGATGTTTAAGCCTTCAATTTAGCAAACACACATTATGTATATGCACCTAATGGTTTGTTAAGACAGTTTCACCCCTCTTCTCCAATCCTTTCTTCTCCCTCTTCTTCCAGTGTCTCTAACACAAAGATGGCATGGATTTTGCGTTTCTCTACGGGTGGAATGTCCATGTAATTGCGGTAGAGGTCTTTGAGGTAGGCGTCTGGATTGCAGGGGGCCATGAATTGTTTGCCCTCGAAAGTGATTTCGGTGAGGGGAAAAATGCTGTCTTGACGGTGCATGATGCCGTAGCCGTTGTTGTGTAGGATATTGGATATATAGGTGTTGCGGTTACGGTTTAGGGTGCATAGCAGAGCCCAAGCGGTGTGGCAGACGGCGTATTTTGCACCGAACCAAAAGAATTCGGCAAACGAACGAAGGCTGTAATGGTGGGCTTTGTGCAGGATGGAATAGCTGCGCGAGATGCCCAGCGTTAGCTTTTTAACCAGCTTACGCGAAAAAGTGGGGTAGGCGATAAAGGGGAAGATGTCTACAAAAAGCCCCTTTTCGTAGTTGTGCGAGAAGTCATCGCCTGGTTCAACGAAGAACGAATTGAGGTCGCGCACCTTGGTTATGGGTTCTTTGAGGTGCTTGTCTATCAGCGGTGACTGCACGATAAGGCCTTTAGGTAACTCTTTTTGCGCCACTTCAACAAAGCGTTGCATGTCGGCTTTGTGCATGGCGATGTCTATATCGTCGTCCCAGGGAATGAAACCGCCATGCCTTACCGCGCCCAATAGTGTTCCGCCGTCAAGCCAATAAGGAATGTTATGACGTTGACAGATGGCGTGAATGGCTTCGAGAATGGTGAGTTGCTTTAGTTGACAGGCTCGAAGGTGGCGTTGTTTGAAACGTTCGAGGTGTGTGTTAGCGGTCATTGTGCGCCCTCCTAACGTCTATCACCAGTCCTGTATCGTCAGAAAGCAAGGTGCGCACAGTTGCTTCAGCCACTTTTTCTGATGTAAGTAGCGTGTTGTCAGGTTCAATTCCGAAGTTCTTTACGCGCATGGGCGTCTTCGTTCTTTCGGGATTGATGCAATTGATGCGAATGCCATCGGCCTCCCATTCTTGTGCAACAGCCTGCACAAAGTTAACGATGGCAGCCTTGGTAGACGAGTAAATGCTGTAGAAAGCGCGCCCACGTGTGTACGAAGAGGAGGTGAAAAACACCAGTCGACCATTGCTTTGTTTGAGGAAAGGGTAGGCGACAAGGGCTACATTCACGGTTCCCATGTAGTTGGTTTGTACGCTATAGACAATGTCTTCATAGTTCATTGTGGCCAAAGGTTCCTTTTGTAGCAGTCCAGCAGTGTTGACAACGTAATCAATTCGCCCTTCTTCTTTTGCCACTTCTGCAAAGGCGCGCACTACATCGTCTTTGTTTCCTACGTCTATTCCGTTGCTGCTACGCGAGAAACAATGCACCTTTGCACCTCGTTCGGTCAGCATTTTGGCCGTGTCGGCACCAATTCCGTAACTGCCGCCAAACACAATGGCCACCTTTCCTGCAAGCGAAACTTGGGCAAGGTCGATGCGTTCGGCTTCGGTGTTGCGCAGTTGGAACAGCTTATCCAACATGTATGTGTCTTCTTTGTAGGTGAGTTTCATGTTGCTTTCTTCGCCCTCCACCACGTAGATAGGTGTTTGTGGCAGGTATTTTTTCACCACACCGCAATCGTCAGTGGTTTTGAAATTGGGGTCGAGTAGTGCTTTTTCGTAAGCCTCTTTAATCACATTAAGGTCGAAGGCCTGTGGCGTTTGTCCGCGACGAAGACGCGAGCGGTCGGGGATATTGCTAATAAACTCGCCCTCCACCTCGATAATCGTATCGGCCGAAGGCATGGCCACATCTATTGCCGAGTAGTTTTTTAAAGCCTCCACCACATCGTTAAGGATGCGATGGCTAACCAAAGGTCGCACGGCATCGTGGAAGATGAGATTTACATCTTCGTTTTCGTAAGCTTTAATGGCCGAGAGGCTCGATTCATATCTTTCGCTTCCGCCTTTAAGAATGCGTTTCACTTTGGTCCATTCGTTTTTCAATACGATGTTTTCGATGTCTGCAATGAGCATGGCATTGCTCACAATGGCAATCTCGTGGATATGATTGTTACGTTCAAACACATCAACCGTGTGTTCGATAACCATTTTTCCTGCCACCTTGAAAAATTGTTTGGGTGTGGTGATGCCTAATCTTTTTCCCACTCCGCCCGCCAAAACGACGGCGATGTTACGTTTTGCCATATTGATGCGTTTGTGTTTCTTTGTATGCAAAGGTAGTGTAAACTTAGTGATTAGGCAAGTAAGAAAGCAAAAAAGCGGAGTCTGTGAGTGTCTATTAAATAGCAATAGCGGACAAACCATTGCTGGTGTGTCCGCTATTGTGTTGTTTGTATAAGCCTAAGAAGGCCATTTGGGGTATTATGAATACCTTAAAATCTGTCCAGGTCGTACCTTATCGTTGCGACGCATGTGGTTAAGTCGGCAGATGGTATCGACGCTTACGCCACGTTTTTCGGCAATAGAAGCCAGCGTTTCGCCCGAAGCCACTTTATGATAGAGCTTTTCGGCCGTGTTATATAAAGGTGCTTGTGGTGCATCTTCTCTATCTCGGCCCACTTTACCGTACACATCTTCTTTATTATAACCACCATGACCAACAACGCCACGTAGCTGAGTAGCCTCGGCCGAAGCCATTTCGTAGGTAGAACGACGGAACATGTAGTTGTCGGCTACCACGTCTTGAGCCCTGAAGTCGAAAAATAATGCGGGGTTAAGTGCCACGCCACAGAGGCGCGTTTCGAAGTGAAGGTGTGAGCCAGTGCTTCGTCCGGTGTTGCCACCCAGGCCTATTGGGTCTCCCGCTCTTACATCTTCGTTCTCTGCAACCAATTGTTTAGAGAGGTGTCCGTAAATTGTTTCCAGACCGTTAGGATGCCTAATCACGATGTATTTGCCGTATCCTGCAGCCTCGTATTTCACGATACGCACCTTGCCAGAGAATGCTGCGCGAATGGTGTCGCCAATATAAACCTTAATATCTAAGCCTTTATGTTGGCGGCCCCAGCGACTTCCGAAGTTACTTGTAACAACTCGGCTAGGTGTGGGCATACAGAAATGACGGAGGTTGATGAGAAAAGAGTCGGGCAGTGCCGTGATGTTGTGGGTGCGAGTGTTGTCCCACGAGTCGTATAGGCTCGCTGCAGGCGACATCGCAGCTTCTTTTCTTAGGATGTTTTGCAGTGCAAGTGTGTCCACCGATTTCATCTTTCGGTCAACGGGTGCTTGTCTTGCCAGCAGGTCTTGCGCGGCCATGGGTGTGGCGCACATGGCGAGCAGTGCTGTAAAAGCAATCGATTTAATTGTTCTTTTCAGTCTCATTGTACTTTATTTAGGTGCAACATGGGCGAAATTAATGATGGTATTAAAATTCGCTTGCTAAACCATTTTTGCATGGTTGTTGATAGTTATGTGTCAAAAGACTTTGCAAATATAGCGAATATTTACCTAAAATCGCACGTTTTATGTGCTTTTCTTCAATAGTTAACATGTTCGAGAGCAGGGCTTATTTTAGCTGAAAGCCTTTATTTATGGCCTAAAAGAGGATGGTATGTAATATTTTACGTTATAATTTATTAACGTTTAATTCTTTGATTTGGACATAATTTTTCCCCTTTATTAATGCATTGTGTGCCTACACTGTAATGTTTTATTGTTGTATATGATTGCAAAAATATGCGAAATTATATCGCGTTTGCGTCCTTTTTATTAGTGCTTATTTAAGTTGGGCTTACTGTTATGGTGTGTGTTTTAGATTACTTGTTTTGGGTTGTGTATATATAAGGTGGTGAATGCTTGCATGTGAATGTGAATTTTATTGAAACTTTTTTACATTTTGGGGCTGTTTTGCACATATCTGGGCAGAATGTGCGAATATTGTTGTTGTGAATGTGGTTCGAAAGGGGGGAAGTTATTCCCTCTTTGGGGCAAAAGTGTAAACACCAGTGCATCCCCTTGCCAGGCATAAGCGTAGGGCGAAGGGGATGCACAGCGGGTGAGTATAGGGCTAACCTTAGTTTTTTGCTCTTATTGGGTCGTTGTATTGCATTTGCAATCGTAGTAATTCTTTCTTGAGATTGCGCGTGATGGCTTCCGTTCCTGGTTTACCATACATGTTGTTAAGCTGCGATGGGTCTTTCTTCAAGTCGTAAAGTTCCCACGAGTCGATATCATCGTAAAAGTGAATAAGCACGTAACGGTTGGTCTTAACCCCATAGTGGCGGCACACGTTGTGCTCATCGGGGAACTCGTAATAATGGTAGTAGAGCGACTTGCGCCATGGCACGCGTTTGCCTTTGAGTAGTGGCAGCATCGAAACACCTTGAATGTCGCTGGGCACTTTCGCGCCAGCAAGTTGTAAGAAGGTGGGTGCATAGTCAATGTTTTGCACCATTTCGTTTACGTCGCCATGCTTTCCGCCAGGCAAATACATTAGTAACGGTGTGCGGAACGACTCTTCGTACATGAAACGTTTATCAAACCATCCATGTTCTCCCATGTAAAAACCTTGGTCGGAGGTGTACACAATGAGTGTGTTGTCTAGCAGATTATGCTCGCGCAGGTAGTCGATTACGCGCCCCACATTGCGGTCAACACTGTGGATAACGCGCAAATAGTCGTGCATATAGTTTTGATATTTCCATTCGGCCAATGCATTACCCGTGAGTTTGTCTTCCTTAAACTTCTTGATTATGGGGTCGTAATGTTTGTCCCATTGTTCTCTTTGCGAGGGCGACATACGGTTACGTGCCTCTCTTCCCCATTTTTCGAGCCACTTATTAGAATGTATTTCGTTTTCGCGGTCGGCCATTTTCAGGTCGTACACCAGGTCCATATCTTTAATGATGCTCATTTTTTGTTTGGCTGCAGCCTGTCGTCCTTCGTAGTTGTCGTAGAAAGTGGCGGGCAGTGGATAAGTTCTGTCGGCGTAAAGGTCGAGGTCGCAGGTGTCGGGATTCCATACACGGTGTGGTGCTTTATGATGAAGCAGCAGACAGAAAGGTTTTTCTTTGTCGCGTTTGTTTTCAAGCCAGTCGAGCGCAACGTCGGTAATGATGTTGGTTACATAACCTGGTCGTCTCAAGTTTTTGCCATTACACTTGAAGTCGGGGTTGTAATAGTCGCCCTGTCCGATAAGAATATCCCAGTAATTAAATCCTGTTGGTTCGGATGTAAGGTGCCATTTACCAATCATTGCCGTTTGGTAGCCTGCCTTTTGCAGCAGTTTGGGGTAGGTTTGTTGGCTGCCATCAAAGGTCTTGGTGTTATCGGTAAAGCCGTTAGCATGACTGTGTTTGCCCGTGAGCATACAAGCACGCGACGGACCGCTAAGCGAGTTGGCCACATAACTGTTGGTAAATCGCACGCCATTGTTAGCAATCCAGTCGATGTTTGGTGTTTCAATAAACCGCTTGTCGTAAGCGCTAATGGTTTGATACGAGTGGTCGTCGCTCATGATATACACGATATTCATGGGCTTTTTTTGCTGAACCTGCTTTGTTTGGGCCATTGTTTGAGCCACTGGTGCAAGCAGAGCTGCTCCTGTTAGAGACAGTGAGAGGTTTTTGTTCATTGTTTGAAAAGGCGA
This sequence comes from Hoylesella shahii DSM 15611 = JCM 12083, assembly GCF_000613445.1. Lineage (GTDB taxonomy): Bacteria > Bacteroidota > Bacteroidia > Bacteroidales > Bacteroidaceae > Prevotella > Prevotella shahii. The sequence goes on along the minus strand of NZ_BAIZ01000004.1, from coordinate 9,601 downwards.
TATGTTTGTGTTGAGCTGCAAAATTAGCAATATAATAAGGAAAACAAAACACTTAGACCAAATAATTGTGTGCCCCAACAGCGAGAAGATGCTGGATGCCTTATGTTTTAATGGCGATAAAGAGAGGGGAAAATGGTGATAAACAGTTGAGAGAATAATGATAAAACCATGCGCCGAGATGGCATTTCAAGGTGTGAAGGCAGGGGACTGATGCTAAAAGCATGTTTATGGATATGTCGCAACCATCTCGGGCACACAGTTGTTTATCTCTATGGGGATGGTTTCAACGCGCGCATCGTTCGGCGTAACCACCAATTTAACCACGCAAGCCCGCGTGTTGAGGGGTTTGGTTTGGTCGAAAATAAAGTTGCCGATGCTATAATATATGGTGCTTGTTTTATATTGTTCGATGGTTTGAAGGGTGTGGGTGTGGTGGCAAACAAGGAGGTTGGCGCCTGCACCAACCAGTAAACGCGCTTGTTGGCGTTGTTGCGCCGAGGGTGTTAGTTGGTGTTCGGTGCCCCAATGCAAACTCACCACGATGTAGGCGTTGGGTTCGGCAAGGCGCAAACGCTTGATGCGAGTCACCAATGTGTCGAGCGACTCATGACTAACGCAGGGTTTATGGGGCAGATACGCAAAGTTTTCGAGGGGCAAGCGCAGCGAAGCAGGATGTAAACGGGGCGCGGATGGGTGGCTAGCACAAGGGGTTGCGAGGCCTGTTGCTGGTTTTGTCCTGCTCCAAAGGGTATCATCCCCGCCAATTTGATGTTCCGGTGAGTGTCTATCAAGGCGTCTCGGCCTTGGTCTATGCTGTGGTTGTTGGCCAAATTAAGGTGGGTAAATCCATGTTTGGCTAGCATTTGTAGCCATTCGGGTTCGCCTCTGAAGACGAAACGTTTAAAAACGGGTTGCTTAATCTTTGTTGTGGGGCATTCAAGGTTGCCCACGATGTAGTGCGATTGGTTGAAAAGCTGTTGCAACTTTGGCCCAACAAGGTTGTTCAGCCCTAAATATTCGATACGCTTACGCACACCGCGGTCGAGCAGTATGTCGCCTGTAAAAACCACAGTGAGCGAGTCGGCGCTCTGCGCTTTCACGCCACTGTGACTGAAAAAAGCAAGGCATAACAACACTAACACACCGCGCCAAAGATGCCCAATATGCAAAAATAACGTGCACCCCATAGCCTTTGAGGGCGTTAGGGGTGCGACGTTGGAGTATTGAGATGCTTTTTGAGGCATACATTTAGTTGTTGTTGGGGTGAGAATGGGTTTGCACGAGTGCGCTAACGGCCAATGTTAGCACCCCGAACTGTAGAAAATTTCTTCGTTGTCTAGTGGCATGTTGTCTAGCGGGACAGTGATTTCGTCCATCCATTTTGGCACGCCAAGGTAGGGTTTGGCCTTTAGTTTCTCTTGCCATTCCTCGTCGGTGAGTCGTTGTTGATTAATCGACTGTTTCAGTTCGCGGTAAGACAGCACTGCGCCACGCATCAAATATAGTTCGTTGCCCACGGGTACTGCCACGTAGATAACAAAGGCTGGTCCTGTGCCTGCATAGAGAATGGAGTGGTTGGGATTGTTCAAAGCATTGGCTGTGTATACATCTGCAATCAGTGCCACACTCTTATCGGGTCCTTGAATGTTATCCCATCCATCGAGAAATGGCTTGTCGCCTTTGGCCAGGTCTAGCGAAATGTTTTCTACTTCCGACCCAATAATTTCGATATAGTTATAATCCTCGTCGCTAAGAATGGGGTTGGAAGATAGTTCTTTCTCGCTAATCTGCAACAAAAATTCGGCCATTTCTTTCACTCTTGCTGTGGTGGCATTCATCATTGGTGTATTAAGCTTATAGCGTTTGTACACACTTTCGAGTTGCGATACCAGCTCAATGGCTTTTTTCCAGAATTGAATATTGGGCTCAACATAGCCTTTTACGATGGGTTCGGGTGGTCCGCCGTCTCCACATTCAGCCCCCATGGGTTGTTTGGCATAAAGGATGGCGTCGTGTTTCAGTTCTGCCCACGAAGCCAAAGCCGCGTTAAGGTTTTTCTTTTCCCATTGTGGGGTGAGCATAAAATAGGGAGCATTAGGCACAGGCTTGTTCATTTCGTTGAGCGCCTGCACCCATTTGTTGGCCACAGTGGTGTTCCAATTAATCTCTTTCATGCGCTGTTTCATGGCTTGCAGCGTGGGTACAAATCCTTCCCAGCGTTTGTCTTCTTGCTGTTCTTGCAGCAATATACGTTCGGCTGCAGGGCAACCCATGGCAGCAAACACATCTAGTCCGCTTGGTGCGTCGCGTTTGGTTACGTTGTTTTTTGCATCAATCATTTCGTTTAGCACCTCCGCGTCGGGCATATAGCGTTGCGGCATCAAATTGATTTTGTTGTGCGAGGTGTTTTCAAACTTCGGTCGAATGCGTGTTTGCTTATCTCCCACCTCGTTGATGCGTTTGGCAATAGTGTTCAACAGTTGCTGATTGTTGAATATTTTTTCGGGAGAAGCGCCCTGCATCTGTTCAAACACTTGCATGATGGTGATGTTATCGGGTTCGCCAAACAAGAAGGTGATGGGTTCGAACAGCGCATTGTAGGCACGTTTCATCTGTGGGTCGGTTCCAACAATGTGTGCAACGAGCAAGGCCCGCTTGAGTTGTTCGGGCTTGTCGGTACCAAAGGGCACGCTTTGCAGCCACATCATGGTGCGGAAATAGCGCTTGATGCGCGCCGAACGGGTGTAATGCCCTCGTGGGCGATAGAGCGAATAGGGGTATTTCACATTGTTATAGCCCAAGAACGAAGAGTAAGTATCTTCCGATGCATTCACTTGTTTAATCTCGGTTGCCACTTGTTGCTTGTAAGCTGCGCTCACACCGGCAGGTGTTTTGCCAGTAGAAAGGGCTATGGCCACGGCGAAATAGGCCTGACAAAAGGCTGCTGCCTCCTTAGTTTGCTTCCCTGTTGAGGGCGTTGTGGCCAATTGTGTCATGCGGTTGAACATTCCCCGCGTGAAGATTGTCACCAGCGAGTCGAGCTTTTTCTCTTCGGTGTCGCGCAAAATATTGTCGAAATAGAAGTGGAAAAGCTGTAAATAAAGGTCGGTGGTTACGAAACTGGGGAAGTTGGAGTAGTCGTTTTTCTCGTAAACATGAAACAATTGCTGCAATTGGTCGGGCACGATGGCAAAGCCCTGCCTGCTGATGGCAGCATGCAATCTTGGGTCGAAGTTCTCTAATTGAAAGGGGTTAATCAGCAAATCCAGGTTAACCACTTGTCCTTTAGCCAACTTGTTTTTGTTGGCTAATATCTTATTTTCCTGCTCTTTAATCTTTTTAAGAAACGCTTGTTCTTCTTTCGTTAGCTTTGGTTGCCTTTGTCCCCATTCGTTGGTGTTGTCTATGTCAAGTGTTTCGTTCTCGTTGTCGCTCCTGTTCCACATCAACGAGTCGTACCATGTTGTTTGTTGGTAGATGGCGCGCAGGTCGCCTTCTTTAAAAATATAACCTTCGCGGGCCTTAAATGCATTTTTAAGCACGCGCAATTCGGCGAGCGACAATTTAGATAGGTCGGTTTTAAGGTTTATCTCTTTGTTAAAACGCTCAATATCAAGTTTTCCTTTACCGGGTAAAATCACCCGTTTTGGTTTGTCGTCGGCATACAGCGTAATCCCAAATGCCATAAGGGCGATTAGTAGAAAAATTCTTTTCATTAATAATTAATTAGTTAAAGATGTGTTATGCTTGTTGTTGCTGGGCAAACATCGGGTTTAGGAATCAATTTACTAACTCTTGCAGGGCACATTTTGTGCTACACGTATATATAATAGGTGTTGTTTGCCAATGAGGGGCGAGCAATGAGGGGGTTCTAAGCTATTGGTTAAATACCTTCAAGGCCTTTTGGCGCTCCACTTTCATGGTCATAAATCGCACAAATTCGAAGCCGAAGCCCTGCCAACGATATTCGGCCACCACGTATTGTCCGCTGCTGGTGGTTTCCAAACTGCGCACCACGCCATTCACAAAGCGAAAATCTTGCAGTATTCCGCCCAGCTTCGACCCCATCCACATGGCTCTAACGCGATTCTTGTAGTTCTTAAATACAAAGAGTCGACGCCCTTTTTGCTTGTAGTATCGGGTGCTTTTAATCACGCCCACCAACGCTTCTGTTCGGCCATCGCATCAACATCGCCTGTTTCTAAACGATAAACTGGATAGCGAAGCGCCCAGCGGTTGGTTGTCGAGTCGGTTTTTAACGTGAGATAATTAAGACTATCGTTCACCGATTCTATGCTATAGGTCTGCGCCCTCATGCTTTTTGAAGCACATAGGGCAATCATTGCTATGCATGCGTATGTTCTTAAAGCGGCTGTCATTGTTGCACTTGGTGGGCGCGTGGCGCTTGGCCTTCAGTGTTTATAACGTGTTGCTTGTTAACTCGCCATGCTTTACGCTCCTATTGATATTGCAAAAATAAGACATATTTTCTAAAGTTGCAAGTCTTTTGGACGATTGTTGGGGATTTGTTGGCAATGGATGGCTGCGTGTATGCCGGTTGTAATCTTGCCAATGGCTATCTTGGCGGATGTGCCCTATTTGGATAAGAGCTTCTGCTTAACGTGGCTTCACCCCTCACTTTTGCCAAAATGGCTCTGTATTACACCCTCATTTTCGCCTTTATTATCACAATCTATTTGCCAAAAACACAAAATGTGGTAGAACGATTTAAAAAAACGCGCTGTTTGCCTATGCTTACGCCGAAAATGGCTATTTTTGCAGGTAAGATTTTAACGTTAAACCCAATATAAAGTTATGGCAAAAGTGTATCAATTCATGGCCGACGGATTTGAAGATATCGAGGCGTTGGCTCCTGTTGACATCTTGAGAAGAGGTGGATTAGAGGTGGTTACTGTGAGTATTATGGGACACGAGTTGGTGACGTCTACCAATGGCGTGTGCGTTAAGGCCGATGTGCTGTTCGAAAATGCTTGCTTTGATGATGCCGACCTGCTGCTATTGCCCGGCGGACTGCCTGGGGCTACCAACCTTAAAGAACATAAGAAGCTGGCCGATGTGCTTAGACAACAGGCCGAAGCTGGGCGAATGATAGGGGCTATATGTGCTGCTCCGATGGTGTTGGGCACTATGGGACTGCTTCAAGGTAGGCGAGCCACTTGCTATCCTGGTGTGGAACACACGTTGCACGGGGCTGAATACACTGGCCAACTGGTAACGGTCGACGGCAATATCATCACTGGCGAGGGGCCTGCTGCTGCTTTCCCCTATGCTTACACGCTGCTCGCGATGCTCGTTGGACACGACAAAGCCGAAGAAATTCAGATAGCCATGCGCTACAAACACCTTATGGCCGAACGCTCTTAACTAGCTTTAGCCATGAATTATGTTGTGATTGTTGCTGGCGGAAAGGGCTTGCGCATGGGGGGCGACGTGCCCAAACAGTTTCTTTTGTTTGGCGGAAAACCTGTGCTGATGCACACCATCGAGCGCTTTCATACTTTTGATGCTCAGCTACAAATTATTTTGGTGCTACCACCCGACCAGCAAGATTATTGGCATGAACTATGCCTCGCACACCATTTTAAGCTGCCTTACTTGCTGGCCGATGGCGGTGCAACGCGCTTTGAGTCGGTAAGAAATGGACTGGCTCTCATCCCTAACGATGCTCAAGGCATGGTGGCGGTACACGATGGCGTGCGCCCTATGGTGTCGGTGAAGGTCATTGAACGCTGTTTTGCTATGGCTTGCAAGACTCAAGCGGTTATTCCCGTTACACCAGTGGTCGAAACGCTGCGACAGATAATGCCCGATGGCGCTAGCCAAACGGTTAATCGCGATGCCTACAGATTGGTACAAACACCGCAAACCTTCGACTTGCAATTGCTCAAACAGGCCTATCAACAGCCTTATAGCACTGCTTTTACCGACGATGCTCGGTGGTTGAGGCTCTGGGCATGCAAATAACAATGGTTGAAGGCAATAAAGAGAATATCAAAATAACCACTCCTTTCGACTTAGATGTGTGCGAACGTCTTTGGATTTCGACTCATTCGGCTGCGCAATAATGACTAGGCGTAAGGCAAATATGCTTTTGACTTAACGCTTATTTCACAAACTCAAACCCTACAATGCACTCCATACTAGATCAAGACATCATGTATCTGCCGGGCGTTGGTCCGAGAAAGAAAGAGATTTTGAGCAAAGAACTCAATATCAATACCTTCGGCGACCTGCTAGAATACTATCCATATAAGTATGTCGACCGCACTCAAATCTATCGTATTGCCCAATTACAGGGCGATATGCCTTATGTGCAGCTGAAAGGGCGCATTTTAAGTTTTGAGGAATTCGATATGGGACCGCGCCGAAAACGCCTCATAGCACACTTCTCGGATGGGTGGAACGTGGCCGACTTGGTTTGGTTTCAAGGGACTAAATATATTCTTAATACCTATAAAGTGGGGGTGGATTATATCGTGTTTGGCAAACCTAGCATGTATGGTGGTAGGTTTCAGATTGCACATCCTGATATAGACGAGGTCACTGAACTGAAACTTACCGAAATGGGCATGCAGCCTCACTACGGCACTTCCGAACGAATGAAGAAGGCGGGCATCACTTCGCGAACTATGGAAAAACTCACAAAGGGATTGCTCGAACAAATGCAAGCTCCGCTCACCGAGACGCTTCCGCCCTTTATTACCAATGCCTTGCATCTCGCTTCGCGCGATGAAGCTATGCGAGGGGTGCATTATCCACATAACAACGATGAGTTGCAACGTGCTCAAATGCGATTGAAGTTTGAAGAATTGTTTTATGTGCAACTCAATATTCTGCGCTATGCCAATTATCATCGACGTAAATATCGTGGCTATAATTTCTCAAAGATTGGTCAATATTTCAACGACTTCTATCACAACAACCTGCCTTTCGAACTAACGGATGCCCAAAAACGCGTGATGCACGAGATACGTAACGATATGGATTGCGGTAGGCAGATGAATCGTTTGGTGCAAGGTGATGTGGGCTCGGGTAAAACGCTCGTGGCGTTGATGGCGATGCTCATCGCTGTGGATAATGGTTTTCAAGCTTGCCTCATGGCCCCAACTGAAATATTGGCCGAACAACACCTGGCCACCGTGCTGCAAATGTTGAAGGGAACGGGCGTAACGGCTGAATTGTTAACGGGTATTGTGAAGGGTAAACGACGCACCGACGTGTTGCAAAGGCTTGCCTCAGGCGAACTACATATTTTGGTGGGCACGCATGCCTTGCTTGAAGATAATGTGCAATTTGCTAACTTAGGACTGGCTGTGGTTGACGAACAACACCGATTTGGCGTGAAGCAGCGTGCCAAACTGTGGGCAAAAAACGATAATCCACCACATGTGCTGGTGATGACTGCAACGCCCATACCGCGGACTTTGGCCATGACCATCTACGGCGACCTTGATGTTAGTGTGATAGACGAACTTCCTCCTGGACGTAAACCTATCCAAACGCTGCACAAATACGACAACCAAACCACCAGTCTATATGCTGCATTCGCCAACAGGTGAATTTGGGACGACAGGTGTACATCGTTTATCCTTTAATAGAGGAGAGCGAGAAAACCGATTTGAAGAATTTGGAGGAGGGATATGCTGCTTTGACCGAGATTTTTCCCGAATATAAGTTGAGCAAGATACATGGAAGGATGAAATCGAAGGAGAAAGAAGCAGAGATGGCGCGCTTTGCTAATGGCGAAACGCAGATACTTGTGGCAACAACGGTTATCGAAGTGGGGGTGAATGTGCCTAATGCTTCGGTGATGGTGATACTTGATGCTCAACGTTTTGGCCTCTCGCAATTGCACCAATTACGTGGAAGGGTGGGGCGCGGTGCCGACCAAAGCTATTGTATCCTTGTTACAAACCGAGCGCTTTCGGCCGAAACTCGTAAGCGCATCGACATTATGTGCGAAACCAACGACGGCTTCCGTATTGCTGAAGCCGACTTAAAGTTGCGTGGCCCGGGCGACCTTGAGGGTACGCAACAAAGTGGTATGGCCTTCGACCTTAAGATCGCGAATATTGCTCGCGATGGCGCTTTGGTGCAATTGGCCCGTGATGAGGCTCAAAAAATCATCGAACGTGACCCCAATTGCAACCTGCCCGAACATGCTATGCTGTGGAATAGACTCAAAGAGTTGCGCAAAACTAATATTGATTGGGCCGCAATTAGCTAACAAAAGTAGTTTTTGGCGTTGCTTTGCTCCTTCTTTTTCGTTCCTCGAAAAGTGCGTTTTGCCTTTCCACTTCGCTCAAAGCTCCGTGTTGGCGATTTCTAATTCTCACCATGACAATGTACGAGCAAGCTCGACATTGTTCATTGGGCTTAACGAAAACTTTTTTTCAACGCCCCATTCTTGTTTTACTTGTCGGAAGTGTTGAAAATATTTTACAAGTAGCGAATTGCTCACCCCTCATTCTAGCGAAAATCAAAGCCCAAAACCAGGCATTTAGTCCATAATTTAACCCAACAGCATTTTGTTTTTACGTCATTTTTGAGCACTTCATCTGTGTTTTGCACCATTTAGCCTTTCTAGATTGAGGACAACTCACAAATTTTTATCGCTCCAAAACCAGCTTTTAGAACCTAAAAACCTACTTTGTAGACACATTTTTGCACAAATAATTCTTGTTTTCCACTGTTATTAGATGCATAAAGCTACCATGCGGTGTGCAAAATTATGCAACCCCACTTGCAGTTTCCAGCATTTCATCTCGCATTTAGCACCATTTTACCCCGCGTTTTGCACCATTTTACCTTGCGTTTAGCAACAGTTAGCCTTGCGTTTTGCTGCAAAACGCAAGGCTAAATGCAGCAAAACACCCAAGTTTTAGCTACAAAACGCCCATTGTCCGGCCTCTTTCGCATTTCTATGCAATGTAAATGCTGTATTCTTGCATTTACAATTCCCCCAATTTGATGCTACAAAACCCCTCGCGAGAATGGAATATTTGCGTGCGAGTGAACAGTTGGTGGGTTTTGAGGGCTGTTTTTGTGCGTAAATTTACGCCGAAAACTTTACATTCATCCAGCCAAATACAACTTTAAACACAAGCTAAACCAAGCAGACCATAAACAATAGAAAAGTAGTAAGCACAGACACGACCATGTTCCCAAATAGTGGCCGAACGAAAATAGAAGAATAAACTGAGATTGTATTTGTTGCGCCCTTGCATACTTTAACGTTTAACGTTAGGTAGCTGCTTGATAAAGCATGTGCCTCACTTGATGCCTACGTTTTTTGTAATTTGGTAGTGAACGGCAAAATTGTATTCGCTATTTAAAAGGGCAGTCGACTCCCACATATATAAATAAGGTGTATTTGCTTATTTTGTGTTCTTTTTGTAAGAAAAGGAAAAAAGTTGCAATTTTCGTTGATATTTTTCTTAAAAAGGCTTGTGTGTTGTTGATTTTCTTTATACCTTTGCATCCGCTTTCAGGAACGAAGTTGTCCTGAAGCAAATGAAAGAGTTCATTGAAAGATTTACATAGACAGTAGTAGTACAAGAGCAAATGCACTTGATTTTTC